>CALMZP010000031.1 GCA_937870635.1 uncultured Acidobacteriota bacterium
TTCAACGGCGAGCCACTGGCGCAGATCGAAACGTCCACCGGCGCGATCCACTACTACTTCAACGACCACCTCGGCGCTCCCATCCTCCAGACCGATGCAGCCGGCGCTGTCGTGTGGCGTGTGGAGCGCGATCCGTACGGCGAGCGGTACGCGACGCGTGCAGGTGGCGATCGTCACCAGCCGCTCGGGTTACCGGGGCAGGAGTACGACCCGACGTCCGATCGGCAGTACAACATCTTCAGGTGGTATCGGGCGAGTTGGGCGCGGTACACCCAGGCGGATCCCATTGGAGACCGACTCACTCGGATTTCCATCGATCTTCTGCGAGTGGCGCCCGCGGTCGCTCAGCCGTCCTTGACGAGATCCACACGCCTGCAGACTTACGCCTATGCTGACGACACGCCGGTCACACGTATCGATCCGCTAGGGTTGGCAACGCAGAAGATTGGCTGCGACGGTGTTCCAGACGCATGTGAGAACAGTGTTCGAAAGGAATGTTGTCGTTGCCACGACGCCTGCTTCTTTAACTTCAATTGCAGTGCGACAACCGATTGGGCTGCAACTGCGCAATATCTCGCTGCGCCGGTTGGTCCACCATCGCCGTGCACGCAGTGCAACATTCAAGCGTTAGGCTGCTTCGCGTTTAGCGCTACGCCGGCGGGCGGATTAATGGGGGTACTGTCGCATCGAACAGTCGCCAGGCTGTTGCCTTGCCCGTGGCCGATTCAATCGAACACGTGGGGCGCTAATCCTTGGAAACTGTGACGAGCAAAGTGCGCAACCTTAGTTCCATTCTCGCTTCCGTGATTCTTGGAGCGGCCGCGATTGTCACGCCTGCATTTGAGTACAGCGTACGAGAGGACGAAAAAGGAGCCTTCGGGGGGTTGGTATACCGAGCGGTTGAGGGTTTTCAGCCGATGATTGTCGTCCCACTCCTGATTCTTGCGGGGTACTTGTCCAGCCGGATCGCACGCATTCATCCTCTCGTCATCGGAGCGTGCTCGATCGCGGTTCTTCCGATGTGGTCTGTGCTCGATATCGTTCTGGGCGATCCGTCCACGGAGCGACATAATCTTTTGCCAATTGAGTGGCTCTTCTACCTTGTCTTGGGACTAGCAGCGTCAGGCGGCGCAGCACTCGAGAGGCGTCGCAAAGTGCGAACTGACACTGCCGCTGCTTCCAAATGATCCCACCCGCCCTCGCCGCCGTCGCGCCCGTTGCGTCGCCCGCGAAGCGGAGTGCGACCGTGCGTGCGGGCAACGGCCGCGCCGGCGGCTTCACGCCCGGCCAGTGGCGTGGCTCATCGAGGTTGCGCGTTCCACCCGCGCAACCCTTCCGCCTGATCGGTTCATCGCCGGTGGGGCGGCCTAATCGCGCGCTTGCGGCCGACACGGCACCGCGTCGAAGTCGTCGTGAGGTCGAGAGCAGCGCGCGCGGTGCCGCGCCCGTGACGCGAGCATTAGGCCGACTCGTTCCGTCGCGGCCTCACGGTCCACCGCCCTGTCCCGCGCGAACTACGAGCCTGCCGGCGCTGCCACCGCCCAACCCCCGCGCCGGCGGCCCGCTGCTGGACGAGGCCACCGCCCACCCCGGCGCGGTTGCACGTGCGGTCGTCGCAATGCCGCACGTCACTTCGTCGGCGCCGCAGCGCGGCGAATCGCGCCGATCGTCGACGGCGTCAAGGCCTCCGCCGCCCATCCGCCTTGACCCCGTCGCCGATCGACGCGTGGAAGGTGCTGTAGCGACGCCGACGGAGCGACGTGCTCCCCCTCTGGAGCTGGCTCGTTCCTCCGCCCAGCCTTTCACATTGTGTATGTACGTAGTGTATATACAGAGTTACCATGGAACCGGAACCCGCAGAAGCGTTCAAGCTGTATCGCGAATACCTCGGCCTCTCACAGACGGCGCTGGCCACCGAGATGGGTGTCACGACCACCTCGATCTCTCGTTGGGAGACGGGGGCCGTCCCACTCTCGGAACACTCCCAGGCGATGATGCATGTGAAGGCATTGGTCGAAAAGAAGCTCCAGGCCGATATCCGAAAGTGCTTTGGTGAGTTGAAGCCAGAGTTGACGATCGGTGAGTTCGAGGGGTTGTTCGGCCTTCCTTCGCCGTCATTCCGTCAGGGACGGGACAAGAAGGTCTACATCGGCCACATCCAGATCCTTGAGCACCACGACCACACGATCCACTACAGCCTCAGCGATGGGCGGTGGCTCGCCATCGGTGAAGACGGGATCGGCCGTGAGCTGACACCGGCGCTGATGAAGAGCTTCCGGCATCAGACACGACCGTCGCGGAAAACGAAAAAGCGCTAACTTTTTCGCCGGATCATCAACCGAGGAGCTTTCGAAAATCCGAAAGCGCCTGGCGCCACGGCCGGATCCACGACCCGTCGTTGCGCGGCTCTTCGAGGAGAACGTCGCGATCTTCGAGAGTCCGCCAATGCTGTTCGGCCTGTTGCAGCATCGCGCGCACGTCGGCGTGTCCGCGCGTGATACGCCGTTCCATGTCGGCGAACCAGCACATGTAGTGGCGCCAGCTCAGGGCGAGCCACGGCTCGCCCTGGCCGCGGTCAAGGAGATTAGGCCGGCGTGGTTCTCGCTGTTCGTTCGTCTCACCACCCGGCCAGGCTCGAAACATTGGAAGGCCGTTGGGCCACTTACGCGCCAGGACAATTACTTGCCCGGATGAAGCGGCCATAGCCGCTCCCGCTCAGACAGCGGCCGGCGGCGGCGGATCATCTCCAGTTCGATCCTCTGAAGCGCGATGACCTGCTTCACTTTCTCGGGTAGGCTCATCTCGCGCCGGGTCTGACGGAGCTTCTCCTTACCTTCTCGCAAGCGGTCCAGCGTGTTTTCAGTCCCCATCGTCATAACGCGGTAGTTTGAGGCCATACCGCCCCAGCACCCGACTCAGCAACTCACGGTCCACCTTGTCAGATTCCAGAAGCATCGCCACGCGCGCCAGCCTTTTCGCTGATCTGGCGCTCTTTTCCAGAAACATCCCGATCAGATACTCGGGGCGCATGACCCGCGTCGTTTCGGTGTCGTACGGTAGATCAACCGCAGTTACGATCGCCTCCTCGGTCAACGCGTCGTGCGCCGGGAGAACCTGAACGGGGATGCCCGCGATCTCGATGTGCTCGGATCTGACTTCATATCCATGTCGAGCGGCCCATTCGTAGATCGGCGTCATGGTCATGATCAGCTCGTTCGACCCGAAGAGGACGAATACATCGAGATCGTAGGTAGGCACGGCTTCGGCCCAGAAGCTCAAGGCCATCGCACCTCCGATGGCGTAGTTCGACACGATCCCCTCGTTCTTCAGATCACGGATGGCGGCAAGAGCTTCGGCGAAGTTGTCCATTTGTCGTGCAGTCACCGAGCCGTGATCGTCGTCCTCCCGAACGCCGTCGTCCCGCCGTAGTGATCGACGACCCCGATCGAGAGGATGTTCTCGCCGGGGCGCAGCGTCAGCGTTCCGCCGAACGTGAGCGGCTCCTTGCGGAACGCCGCTTCCTCGGCCGCCGCAATCTCGATCTTCTGCGGCTGGCGGAAAACCGTGGAGAGCGCCCCCTGCGGGCTTCCCACGGCCACGTACACCGTGTATCCGCCGGTGCGCATCGTGCCATTCGGTAAGAGCGTGAGGTTGTCCGCCGGGATCGTGACTTCGAAGGGGATCTTGAAATTGCCGCCGGCTTTCTCGAGATTGCCCGTGGCGATCTGCATCTTCCACGGCGACGCGGCGGCCGGAACGTAGAGATTCGCGATCACGCGATCCGTCATCTGCTCGTCCGCCGACTTGAGCGCGCGGGTTTCCCGTGTGCGGGTTTTCAAGTCCTTGTTCTTCGTGCGTACCACGACCGCCTTGTGGCCGCCCGTCGTTTCGCGCGGCCGGTATCCCAGCGAGTAATAGGCCTCCGTCTCCGCTCCGATCGAGGCGAGCGTCGCATCGAAATCCGCCGGGCGCTTGAAGGTTGCGCCGCCCGTCATCGAGCTCAAGGTCTCGTACGAGTCGAACGTGTTTACCTGGTTCAAGAAGGTGGCACCGAGGTCGTCGACGGCGTTCTTGTTGCCGGCGGTGTTGACGTCGGGTGAGATCGTCGCGCCGATCGTGTAGAGCGTCACGCCATGCGCGTTCGCCGCGAGAGCGACCTTCTCCAGAAACTCCAGCTGCTCGTCATCCTGATCGGGGCGCCGCGTCGGCGCGTCGAAGCCGCCCATGAACGGAGTGAAGAGATGGTTGGCCCACTGGTAGATCTCGACGCCGGGGCTCTTCGGCAGCCGCGCCCCCGCCAGCACGAGCACCTTTCTTCCCTCCGCTCCGGCAACGGTCATCATCGTCAGCTCCATGGCGTTGAGGAGCTGGCGCGAGTGCAGCGCTGTGGCCATCATCTCGCCGCGCGCGGTGTTGATGCAGTCCTCGTAGGCGTGCGCGACGGGAACCTGCCCGGTGCGGGCGCGCTCCAGCGCGCGGTTGCAGTGCTGCTGCACGCGCGCGAGATCGGTGGCCACGGCCGCCGGTGCGCCGAGCTTGTCCGTTTCAACGAGCGCTTTCCTGAGCGCGGTTTTGTCGTTCGTGGAGCGGGAGAGGACTTTCAGCGAGCGGTTCCAGGCTACGACGGACGCGAAATCTTCCGGACGCAACTCCTGATCGACGAACCTGCGGATCGCGTTCGTGAGGAGCTTGCGGTTGGTCGGATGGAGCGACTCGTTGTCGAGGAAGAAGATGAAATGGCGCGGCGGGGCGGGAGCGACGGCCGCATCGGCCGCGACCGAGGCGCCTTCGCGGACTTCGTAAAAATTGGTGATCGTCTGCGGTTTGTTCTCCTCGAAAATCTCGAAATCGTCCTTCGTCAGTCCGATGACGCGCTTGCCCTCGGCGTCGGTGACGATCACCTCGACGCTGACGACGCGCACTTCGATCGTCTCGGTGACCTGCTGGGCGAAGAGGGCGGGGGCGAGGAGGGCGAGGGCCAGAAACTCCAGCATGTGGAGATTGTAAGGGGACGCCGTTCACCGCAGAGACGCAGAGGACGCAGAGGGACGCAGAGAGAGTGCCGCGAGGAGGGCCAGGCCGGCGCCTACCCAGAACGCCGCCATCGCCGACACGTTCTGGTACAGAAGCCCGAAGATCGTCGATCCGACCAGCACGCCCATCCCGGTGACGAGGTAGTAGACGCCGAAGCCGCGGCCGCGCGCGTTCGCGGGAACGAGATCGCTGATCAGCGCCCGCTCCGCCCCTTCGCTGAGCGTGAAGGGAATCGCGTACAGCACGAACAGCGCAATGAATGCCGGGAGCGAGCGCGCAAATGGGAAGAGCGCGTAGATGACCGCGTAGCTGATCCATCCGGCGGCCAGCATCCGCTTGCGCCCGAAGCGATCGGAAAGTCCCCCGGCGTGCGTCGAGAAGAGCGACTTGATGACGTGGTGCGCTGCCCAAAGCAGCGGAAGCATCGCCACCGATACACCCGCGGCGTGCGCCTGCAGGATGAGGAACGCGTCGCTCGAGTTGGCGAGCGCGAAGAGGGCGATGGCCGCCATGACCCGCCAGAAGGGGCGAGTGAGGGGGCCCGTGCTCGCCTCATGTGCAGAAACGGCTCCGGCCCGGTGCTCGCGCACGCCAAAGAGAATCAGCACCACGCCGATGAGCCCCGGGATCACCGCGAGAAAAAACACGGTCCTCATCTCGAAGTGAAGGCCCGAGATGAGCAGCACGGCCAGCAGCGGACCGATGATCGCGCCGGTGTGATCGAGCGCCCGGTGAAATCCGAACGCCCGCCCCCGCTGCGTGACGTCGGTGACGTCGGCGATGAGAGCGTCGCGCGGCGCCGAACGGATGCCCTTGCCCGTCCGGTCGATGAGCCTCGCCGCGAGCACGGAGGTCCATCCCGTCGCGGCGCCGATCAGCGCGCGCGATGCCGCCGCCAGCGAGTAGCCGGCGATCACGAGCGGCTTGCGGCGCCCGACCTTGTCCGACCAGGTTCCGGCGAACAGTTTGAGGATCGAGGCGACCGCGTCGGCGGCGCCTTCGATGATCCCCACCATGACCGGCGTCGCCCCGAGCGTCGCCGTCAGAAAAACCGGCAGGAGAGGATAGATCATCTCGCTCGCCGCGTCATTGAGCAGCGACACGAGGCCGAGGATGATGACCTGCGGCGGAAGGCGCCCGTTCGTCGGTAGAATGTGCCGCTTCAAAGGAGACAGCATGCCAGAAATCAAGAAAGTCGGAGTCCTCGGTTGCGGCCTGATGGGGTCCGGCATCGCGCAGACCGCTGCGCAGGCAGGCTTCGATACGATCGTCGTCGAAGTCGAGCAGAAGTTTCTCGACAAAGGCGTGGCCGGCATCGACAAGAGTCTGGTCAAGTTCGTGGAGAAGGGAAAGATGTCGCAGGCGGACAAGGACGCCTGCATGAGCCGCATCAAGCCGTCGACCAGGCTCGCCGAGCTCGGCGACTGCGACATCGTCATCGAGGCCATCACCGAGAACGCACAGGTCAAGAAAGAGACCTATGCGGCCATCGACTCGATCGTGAAGAAGGATGCGATCTTCGCTTCGAACACGTCGTCGCTCACGATCACCGAGCTCTCGATGGCCACCACGCGGCCGAAACAGTTCGTCGGCCTGCACTTCTTCAATCCCGTCCCGCTGATGAAGCTGGTCGAAGTGGTCCGCACGATCGTCACGAGCGACGACGCCTTCGATCGCGCGTACGCGTTCGCGAAGAAGCTCGGCAAGGAGCCGGTCGCCTGCCGCGACAACTCCGGCTTCATCGTCAACCGTCTGCTCGTGCCGTACATCCTCGACGCCATCCGGGCCTTCGAAGAAGGCGTCGGCTCGATCGAGGACATCGACAAGGCGATGATGCTCGGCTGCGGCTATCCGATGGGTCCCTTCACGCTCCTCGACTTCGTCGGCCTCGACACGACCTACTACATCACGCACGTCATGTTCGACGAGTATCGCGAGAAACGCTTCGCCGCCCCCGCGCTGCTGCGCAAGATGGTTCTGGCCGGAAGATTCGGCCGCAAGACCGGCGCGGGGTTTTATGACTACTCCGGCGAAAAGCCGGTGGCATTCGATCGAGCAAAGTAGCAATCAGGTTTATTTTGGATTTTGGATTTTGGATTTTGGATTTGGCCCTTGCGATCACGGTCAATCCAAAATCCAAAATCCAGAATCCAACATCGAAAGGGCCCATGGAAAACGTACGAACCGAAAATAGAGACGGCATCCTCTGGATCACGATCGACCGTCCGAAGGTTCTCAACGCTCTGAATGCGAAGACCGTCGAGGAGATCGCGGAAGCCTTCGCAGCGGCGAAGCGCGATGACTCGGTGCTTGCCGTCATCATCACCGGCGCGGGCGAGAAGGCTTTCGTCGCCGGCGCGGACATCAACGAGCTGGCGAAGATGACGCCGGTGGCCGGGAAGTTCGTCTCCGAGCAGGGGCAGAACGTGTTCCTGCAGATCGAGCGCTTCCCCAAGCCCGTCATCGCCGCGATCAACGGCTTCGCCCTCGGCGGCGGCTGCGAGCTGGCCCTGGCGTGTCACATTCGCATCGCCTCGGAGAAGGCGCAGATCGGATTGCCCGAGGTGACCCTGGGGATTATCCCCGGCTACGGCGGAACGCAGCGCATGGCGCGCCTCGTCGGGAAGGCGAAGGCATTCGAGCTCATCTGCACCGGCGACCGCATCGGCGCGGCCGACGCGGAGAAGATCGGTCTCGTGAACCGCGTCGTTCCGGCCGATGAGCTTCTGTCTGTAGCCGAAGAGCTGGCGAAGAAGATCGCATCACGCTCGCCGGTCGCCGTCCGCGCCGCCATGGAAGCGATCAACCACGGCGCCGACATGCCGTTCGAGGAGGGACAGCTCCTCGAGGCCACCCTTTTCGGCCTTCTCTGTGCCACCGAGGACATGAAAGAGGGGATGGCGGCGTTTCTGGAGAAGAGGCCCGCGAAGTTCCCGGGCAGGTGACGCGTTAACCGTTAACGCCAAACGAAAATGTCCGAAAACCTCGAAGATCTCATTTACGACTGGAACGTGGCCGTCGAACAGGCCCCTCGTCCCGGCGGGAAGCGGATCGAGTTCGACGACGAGACCCTTCGCGACGGTCTCCAGTCGCCCTCGGTGACCGATCCGTCGCTCGAGGAGAAGATCCGCATCCTTCATTACATGGATGCGATCGGGATCGACAACGCCGACATCGGACTCCCTGGCGCGGGGCCGCACGTGCAGAAGACCGTGGAGGCGCTGGCGCGGGAGATCGTCGAGAAGAAACTGAAGGTCTATCCGTCGGCCGCGGGGCGCACGCACGAGCATGACATTCGGCCGATCATCGACATTTCGCAGCGGGTCGGCATCGCCATCGAGGCGGATCTCTTCATCGGCTCGTCGCCGATCCGCCAGTTCACCGAGGAGTGGGATCTCGACTGGATCATCGAGCAGTCGGCGAAGGCGGTGCGCTTCGCCGTGAGCAACGGCATCCCGGTCATGTACGTGACCGAGGACACGACGCGGGCCAAGCCGGAGGACGTGGAGAAGCTGTATGTCGCGGCGATCGAAGCGGGCGCGTCGCGGATCTGCATCGCCGATACGGTGGGTCATGCGACACCCTGGGGCGTGCGCAACGTCGTCCACTTCGTCCGGAAGATCGCCGATCGCGAGAACCCGAACGTGAAAGTCGACTGGCACGGTCACCAGGATCGTGGCCTCGGCGTGATCAACTCGATCGCGGCCATCGAAGCGGGCGCGGATCGCGTGCACGGATCGGCCGGCGGGATCGGGGAGCGTGTCGGCAACACTCCCATCGATCTATTGATGGTGAATCTGAAGCTGATGGGCTGGATCGACAACGATCTCTCCAGCCTCGGTGAATACGTGCGGTTCGTGTCGAAGGCGGTTCACGTCCCGCTGCCGGATCAGTACCCCGTTTTCGGGAAGGATGCGTTCCGGACGGGGACAGGCGTGCACGCGGCGGCCATCATCAAAGCACGGAAGAAGGGAAGTGAATGGCTCGCGGACCGCGTTTACTCGGGGGTACCCGCGGGAATGTTCGGTCTCCAGCAGATCATCGAGGTCGGCCCGATGTGCGGGCTGTCCAACGTGGTGTACTGGCTGGCCGCGCACGGATATCCGCAGGAAGAGCCGCTGGCGAAGGAGATTTTCCAGCTGGCGAAATCGACGAATCGCGTGTTGACGGATGAAGAGCTGCACTCCTGCGCTATGAGGTGGCAGGAAGCCCGAGTGGCGGAACGGTAGACGCGGAGGTCTCAAAAACCTCTTGTCGCAAGGCAGTGCCGGTTCGAGTCCGGCCTCGGGCACCAATGTAAAATCACAGACACCTACTATGCGCCGTACTCTCCTGCTCCTCGTCGTGCTGTCGCTTACCTCCGGCAACCTTTTCGCGGCGTGGGATCGGTCCGCCGATCTCGAGAGCGAGCGGATCGGCCGGTCGCGCCACTACATTTACAGCCCGCCGCGGGTGTTGACGGCCGCTGAGCAGGGGAGGCTGGCCGCCGGCGGAGTGGAGATCACCTCGGCGCTGAGCAACGGGCGCTACCTGGTTCGTGTGGCTCCCGGCGTCGCCGTCGACGCGTCGTTCGAGCGGCTGACAGGGGAGAAGAAGATCCATCAGGCGGCGCTGAGGGGCATCGCCAAGGGGCGCGCTTTTGCGCGGGTGAACGTCCTTTTCCACGACGGCGTGGGCTTCGAGGCGGCGAAGGATGTTATCGCCGCGGCCGGCGGGGCGATGGAAGATCCGCTGCAGCTCGGCTTCCATGTGCCGTCACGCATCGCGGCACGGATTCCGTCGATGTCGCTTCTCACGTTTGCGGGCGATGAGCGAATCCTCATGGTTCAAGGGCCGGCCAGACTGAAGGCGGCTCTCGACAACGCCACGACGGCACGGCTGTCGGGTGTCGATGTGATTCAGCAGACGCCGTACGGGCTCACCGGAGAGGGTGTGACTCTGTCGTTCTTCGAGTTCGCGCCGGCCGACTCCACTCACGTGGAATTCGGGGGACGGCTGACGACGCATCTCACCGGCACGGAGACCGGCGATGTCGAGCACGCGACGCATGTCGCCGGGACGATGATCGCCGCCGGATCCAATGCACCGGCGAAGGGGATGGCGCCTTTGGCCACGCTGCACGAGTTCTCGGCCCGCGGCGATTCGATGTTCAGCCGCAAAGAAGCCCTTCCGACGTTCGGCGCTGTGTCCGACAACAACTCGTGGGGCTACGTCCTCGGCTGGTGCACCGCGCCCAGCTGCGAGGGATGGGTCTGGGATGACACGGAGGAGTACTACGGCGCGTACGACGTGACGTATACGGCGCCGATCGACCGCATCTCGCGCTCGACGAACGTCCTGTTCGTCCATTCGGCGGGCAACGACGCGGAGAAGCGCGGCCCGATGGCCGTTCCGAACGCTCACCGGCACACCGACGATGCCGGGGATCTGATCACCGGGACGTTCTGCTATTCGCAGAACGGCAGCGGCACCGATTGTCCTGCGCCGACGTGCACAGCCGGCGTTGCTCCCGGCGGTTTCGCGTACTGCGAGACGAAGAGACATCCGGAGATCATCGCCGAGCTTCCTGCGCCTTACGGATCGGTCGGCCTCACCGCGTCGGCGAAGAACATCATCGCGGTCGGCGCGGTCGATACCGGCGGAAACATCGCCAGCTTCAGCTCTCGCGGGCCCGCGAGGGACGGACGCGTGAAGCCTGACCTCGTTGCGCGCGGTGTCTCGGTCTTCTCCACGCGGCCCAACGGGCTTTACGGGAACAAGAACGGGACGTCGATGTCCTCCCCCGCGGTGACCGGCATGTCGGCGCTGCTCACGCAGCAATGGCGGCGGACCTACGCCGGCGCGAATCCGACGCCGGCAGTTGTGAAGACTCTCTTCATCGCCGGTGCGCAGGACCTGGGCCGGCCGGGGCCTGACTACACATACGGGTTCGGGCTGGCGAACGCGAAGAACTCGGTGGATCTGATCATCGCCGACGGCGGCGTGGGGCGGCGTGTGAAGCGTGGGGCGATTGCGACGGGGGCCTCGTTCGAGACGCCGCTGACAGTGGGCGCAACGCAGAACCTTCGCGTGGTCCTCGGCTGGAGCGACCCGGAGGTCATCATCTTCCCGCAGGATGGTCTGGCGGCAGCGACGCTGGTCAACGACCTCGACGTGAAGCTCGTCACGCCGGCTGGCGAGACGATCCTGCCGTACATCCTCGACCGCGCACAGCCGGCGCAGGACGCGACGCGCGGCGTGAACACGATCGACAACACCGAGGTGATCGAGATCGCCAACGCCGCGTCCGGGACGTACCGAGTGATCGTGACCGGTACGAGAATCACCGCGCAGTCGCCGCAGGCATTCGTGATGGTGGCGAACGCGGAGCTGGAAGCGGAAGCGCCGCCGTGCACGGAAATCGGCGAGCCGAACGGGAGTGAAACGACGGCTTTGTCGTTACCGCGGCTGACCCCTGTCGCTGGAAAGACCTGTGAAGCGGGCGACGTCGACTTCTTCCGTTTCGGGGTGAACAAAAGCGGAACGATCTCCGTGCAGGTCGAGGCGAGCGATACGCAACTGCGCGCCATTCTCACGAGCACAGTCACTTCACCGGCGATCGTGGAGATCCCAGCCGGGCAGACCCGCACGCTGTCGGTGCCGTACAACTCCGCCGGTGCGACAGAGTTCTTCCTGCGCATCGAAGCTACCGGTCCGATCGGCGTGACCGGCGCGTACACGGTGACGGCCGATTACCCGTTCGAGGCGGGGTCGAGGCGGCGCGCGGTCCGGAGATGATTCGATTTTGGATTTTGGATTTTGGATTGCGAAACCCGGCCAATCCAAAATCCAAAATCCAAAATCCAAAATGCTTTTAGAATCCCCGCCGTGGCTTACAACACGCTTCTCACGGAAGAATCCGACGGGGTCCTCTCCGTCACCCTCAACCGCCCCGACGTCCACAACGCATTCAACGACGAGTTGATCGGCGAGGCCATCGAGCTCTTCTCGGGCATCGGAAAGGATGTTCGCGCCGTCGTCCTGCGCGGCTCTGGGCCCAACTTCTGCGCCGGCGCCGATCTGAACTGGATGTCGCGGATGGTTTCCTACACGCGCGAGGAGAACATCCGCGACTCGTCGAAGCTGGCGAAGATGTACGCGGTGGTCAATGAATGTCCGGCGCCGGTGATCGGGCGGATTCAAGGGGCGGCCATCGGCGGTGGCGTCGGACTGGTAGCAGTCTGTGACATCGCCATCTGCGCACCGGCCGGCAGGTTCGGGCTTTCGGAAGTGAAGCTGGGGATTCTCCCCGCTGTCATTTCTCCGTACGTCATCGGCAAGATCGGTGCGTCGCACGCGCGGGCGCTGTTCCTGACGGGTGAGCGCTTCGACGCGGAGCGCGCTCTGCGCATCGGGCTCGTGCATCGCGTCGCCGAGGATCTCGATGCCGCGGTCGCCGAGACCATCGACCAGTTGAAAACCTCCGGGCCCGAAGCAGTCCGTGCATGCAAGAAGCTCATCGCACACGTTGCCTCGCACGATCTGGCCGAGGCGATTCCGTACACGATCGACGCAATTGCCACGCGGAGAGTGTCGGAAGAGGGGCAGCAGGGGATGAAAGCTTTTCTGGGAAAGAAGAAAGCCCCGTGGTAAAGGATTTTGGATTTGCGATTTTGGATTTTGGATTGAATCCAAAATCCAAAATCCAAAATCCAAAATGAGAAAGCTACTGGTCGCCAACCGCGGAGAAATTGCCGTCCGCATCGCCCGCTCCTGCCGCGAGATGGGCATCGCCTCCGTGTTCGCTTACGACGAGCGCGATGACTCGCGCTTCGTCCGGCGCTTCTTCGACAGCATCGTTCCCGTCGCCAGCTATCTCGATGTCGGCGCGGTGATCGACGCGGCGCGCAAGTCGGGCGCGGATGCCATTCATCCCGGATATGGATTCCTCTCGGAGCGCGCTGCGCTTGCCGCGGCTTGCGAGGATGCGGGCATCGTCTTCATCGGTCCGAAGTCGAAGTCGATCGCCGCCATGGGATCCAAATCCGAATCGCGTCAGCTCATGACACGCCTCGGCGTTCCCGTGGTGCCAGGTTACGACGGTGAAGACCAGAGCGATGCCACGTTGACTGCTGAGGCGAAGAAGATCGGTCTTCCGCTCCTGGTCAAGGCGTCGGCCGGCGGCGGCGGCAAGGGGATGAAGATCGTGCGCGACCCCGCGGAGCTGCAGCGGGCGCTCGAATCGGCTCGCCGCGAGGCCATGAAGGCCTTCGGCGACGACCGCCTGCTCCTCGAGCGCTACATCGAGGAGCCGCGCCATGTCGAAGTGCAGGTGTTCGGCGATTCGCGGGGAGAGATCGTCCATCTCTTCGAGCGCGACTGTTCGCTGCAGCGCCGTCACCAGAAGGTCGTCGAAGAATCTCCCGCGCCGAATTATCCGGAAACGCTGCGGGAGAAGATGACGAAGGCGGCCGTCGCCGCGGCGAGGGGCGTCGACTATCAGAACGCGGGCACCGTCGAATTCATCGTGACACCCGATGGCGAGTTTTACTTCCTGGAGATGAACACGCGGCTGCAGGTCGAGCATCCGGTCACCGAGCTCGTCACCGGTGTCGACCTCGTCCGCGCGCAGATCGATGTCGCATCCGGGAAGCCGTTGCCGTGGAAACAATCGGATCTTCGTCAGCGCGGCCACGCCATCGAGGTCCGCGTCTACGCGGAGGACCCCGCCGACCGCTTCCTGCCGCAGAGCGGCCGCATCGCCGTCTATCGCGAGCCATCGGGTCCGGGCGTCCGTGTTGATTCGGGCGTGATGGAGGGAACCGAGGTCGGGGTGAACTTCGATCCGATGCTGGCCAAGCTGGTCTGCTGCGCGGAATCGCGCGACGCCGCCATCGACCGCATGGACCGCGCCCTCCGCGACTTCATCGTCCTCGGCCTCAACAACAACATCTCCTGGCTGCGCCGTGTCGTGACGCACGAAGAGTTCCGCGCCGGCAAAGTGAGCACGAGGTTCCTCGCCGAGCACGAGAACGCTCTCATGGCCACGACGCCGGAGATCGTGCCGCTCATCGCCGCCGCGCTGGCTTCGACACCGCGAACGGTGAAATCCGAGCCAGCCGGCGTCACCTGTGTGTGGGACGCTCTCGGCCCGTGGGGGCGATAAATTTTGGATTTTGGATTTTGGATTCGCAAAATCCAAAATCCAAAATCCAAAATCAACTCAACTCTTCCCCAGCGACTCCGGCGCAACGACCCGCCCCGTCACGCCGCAGAGAATCAAGAGGGTGACCACATACGGTGTCGCCAGCAGCAGGTGATAGGGCAGCGGCGTCGCGGCGGCCTGCAGCGCGTACTGCAACGCCGCGGCGATTCCGAACACCGCGCTGCCGATGACGGCGCCCTTCACCCTCCACCGGCCGAAGATGACGACCGCCAGCGCGATGTATCCGCGGCCGGCGCTCATGTTCTCGGCGAAGCCGTTCGAGAGCGCGAGGGCGAGGTGGGCGCCGCCGATCCCGACGAGCACCGACTCGATGCCCAGCGCCAGCCAGCGATGGGCCGCGGCCGAATGGCCCGCGGAGCGCAGTGCGTCCGGGTTCTCACCGGCGGCGCGCAGGCGCAGTCCCGTGGTCGTACGCCAGAGCAGGAGCGCGAGGAGCAGGGGCGAGACGATCCACGCGAACGGCGCGATGACGTTGCTCTGCATCGCGGAGGCAGCGGTTGATCCGATTTCGCGATAGATGAACGCCGTCAGTCCCAGGGCGAGGAGATTCAGCGCGGTCCCGGTGACGATCTGATCGGCGCGGAACACGATCGCGAAGACCCCGAAGATCGCCGCCACGGCCACGGCTCCGGCGACGCCACCGAGAAGCGTTCCCGTGACCGATGCCGTGAATGCGGCGGCGAGGAGCATTCCTTCGACGCCGAGGTTGATCATGCCGCTGCGCTGGACGACGAGCTCGCCCTGAACGGCCAGCAGTAACGGAACGGACGCGACCAGTGCGAGCGGCACGGAGGCGGCGACGAGCTCAAGCATCGGCGGGTTTCCTCGACGTGAGCAACGCGCCGGCCGCAACGACCGCCAGGATCACCACGGCCTGCCCGAAGGTCGCGATCGCGGCCGAGATGCCTGACGTGCGCTGGAGCTCGCCGGCGCCGGTGACGAACGCTCCGAAGAAGAGAGCGGAAGCAATGCTTCCGAGAGGATGCAGTCCGGCCAGCAGTGCCACGGCGATACCCGAGTAGCCGTAACCGACGGCCAGGCGTTCGAACAACCGATGCGTGACGCCGAGAAGCTCGACGCCGCCGGCCACGCCGGCGATCGCGCCGGAGATGGCCATCGCCCTCGCGATCTGCGCCGGCACGTTGATGCCGGCGTGACGTGCAGCGGACGGATTGAGCCCCGTCGCGCGAAGACGCAGCCCCTCCGTCGTCCGGTAGAGCAGCCACCAGGCAGCAATGGCGGTCGCGATGGAGATCAGCGATCCCGCATGGATTTCGGCGAGCTGCGGCAGCGCACTCGCTGCGGGGTCGGACTGTGGATAGCGCGCGCTAGTCTCGCGCAAGGGACCGTTCACGACCCATCCGAGGATGTGGACGGCAATGAAGTTGAGGAGGATGGTGGTGAGAACTTCCGGAGCGTTGCGCCACAGACGCATCGCCGTTGCGATCGACGACCAGACCGCGCCCGCCACTGCCGCGGCAAGCATCGACGCGATCGTTCCGTATGGAGACCCCATCCACGCGGCGATTGCCCCGACGATGAACTGCCCTTCCGCGCCGATGTTCCAGACGCCAGCGCGAAAGGCGATGACGACGCAGAGCCCCGTGAGCAGGAGAGGGATCGACTTGAGAATCGTGCCGCGGATGGCGAGGGGTGATCCCAGCGCCCCGTCGAACAGAACGCCCACCACATCAGCGGGTGAGTGGCCCGCCAGCGCTGCCGCCATCGCGAGCACCGCGATCGCCAGCGCCGCGGCTCCGATTCCGATCAACAGACGTGTCATGAAATGCCGGCCATCAGCCGTCCTGCTCTCTCCGCCGCAGTTGCCGGCGTCAGCGGCTCGCTGAGTTTGCCGCGGTAAATCACGTGCAGGACATCCGCGAGCGCGAATGCCTCGTCGAGATCGGACGTGATGAGCAGAAGGCCTGCGCCGGCCGCGACGGCTTTGCGCAGCTCTTCGTGCACGAAGCGCGTGGCCTCGATGTCGAGCCCGCGCGTCGGCTCCGCGGCGACGATGACTTCGGGGCGCCGGTCGAGCTCCCGCGCGAGGACGATTTTCTGCTGATTGCCGCCGGAAAGGTCGCCGGCGCGCTGGCGCGGTCCCGTGGCGCGGATCCGGTAGAGATCGATGAGACTCTTCGCACGGGCGGCCCCGGCTCTCTTCGACCATCGGCGCTCGCCGAGGGCGAGGTTTTCGGCGATCGACATCTCGGCGACGATGGCGTCGCGCGTGCGATCTTCGGGGATGAATCCGATGCGCGTTTCCCGACGTGTCGCCCGCAGTCTTTCAATGAGATCGGTCTGTCCGTTCCCGGCGACCCCCACGATCGCGACGATCTCGTTGCGATGCAGGGCGAGGGAGTCGACTTGGAGAAGGGGGGTGGAACGCTCGGTCGATCTCGCGGGGGAACCCGCGGGCGAGGTCGCCCGCGCTCCAGTCACCATCGCATCGGCGATGGTTTCCGCGGTGGTCTCGGCGCGCGGTGTGTCCGCGACGATCTTTCCCCGCTGCATCACCACGACGCGCTGCGCGATCTCGAGGACCTCCGGCACCTTGTGACTGATGAATACGACCGCCGTGCCGCGCCGGGTCCGGTCGCGGATGACGCCGAATAGCTCCGCACTCTCCATCGGCGTGAGCACGGACGTCGGCTCGTCGAGGATGAGCAGGGTCGGATCGACGGCGATGGCCTTGATCAGCTCCAGCTTCGATTTCTCTCCGACTGAGAGCTCTCCCGCGCGCCGCGATACGTCGCCGAGGGCGATCCCGGAACGCTGGACGGTCGCTTCGGCGTCGCGCTCGATCGAGCCGAGAGAGAGGAAGCGGAACGCCGTGCGGTCGATGAGCGCGAGGTTTTCGGCGATCGTCATCTCCGGGACGATCGCGAAGTGCTGGTGGACCATTCCGATCCGTTCGGGTCTTGTGATCGCGCCGCCATCAGCTCGCAGCTCTTCGGCGACGATCCGCATCAGCGTCGTCTTGCCGGCCCCGTTCTCACCGACCAGACCGACGATCTGTCCCGGCGCAATGGAGAGCGACACGTCGTCGACGGCCAAGGTTTGGCCGAAGCGTTTGGTGATGTGTGAAAGCTGGAGCATTTTGGATTTTGGATTTTGGATTCGAATCCAAAATCCAAAATCCAAAATCCAAAATGATTCTCAAAATCCTCTGGGCACCGCGATCGTGCCGGCGCGAATCGCCTTCTCCACACGCTCCACCTCCGCCACGGTTTCGGGCGACACGGTCGGCTTCAGGCGCTCGTTCCACACGAGCGCGACGATGCCTTCCTGCATGCCGAGGTATTGGACTCCGGGCTCGAAGGTCTTCGTGCGGACGAGGTTGGCCATGTGCACGAAGGCGCGGGGGACGTCGAGGACCGCGGATGCCACGATCACGTCGGGCGCGAGACCGCTCTGATCCTTGTTCGATCCGAAGCAGCGGATCTTTCGTTCGCTGCACGCCTGGAAGACGCCGCGCCCCGCTTCGTTCGCCTGATGAAAAATGAAGTCGGCTCCCGCGTTGGCCAGGGAGAGCGTGGCGAGCTTCGCCGCGCCGACGTCGTCGAAGTTGCCGGTGAACACCTCCCGCACGTCGAACTTCGGATCGACTGACTGGGCACCCGCTTTGAACGCGGTGAAGGTGGATTCGATCGAGGGGAGGCGGATGCCGCCGATCACTCCCGCTTTTCCCGTCTTCGATTCGCGGGCGGCGATGATGCCGCAGAGATAGGTGGCCTTCTCGAGCTCGAAGACCATCGGCGAGACGTTCGGCGCGACCGATGTTCCGGAAGTCGTGATGAAGACAGTCTTCGGATAGAGCTTGCCGGCGGCCAGCGCCGCGTCCTGAAACTCGAAGCCATGCCCGAAAGCGAGATCGAATCCTCGTGCGCCGAAGGAGCGGAAGCCTTCATCGAACTCGGCCGGCGTTTTCGCTTCCTGATGCGCGACTTCGGCCCCCATTTCGTTCCTGATCCGCTGGAGGCCTTCCCAGGCGATCGCGTTCCAACCACCGTCGTTGATCGACCCCGGTGTCAGAAGCCCGACTTTCAGCGTGGGAGAGCTGGTGGAAGAGGGGGGCGCCGGCGCCTCATCACGGCCGCACGCGACAAGGGACACAAGCGTCAACACGGCTGCTGCGTGTCTCATATGCGGCGGGATTCTAGTCGTTAACCGTTAACGGTTAACGGTTAACGGTTAACGGTAACGGTTAACGGTCTACGGACAGATGTGATACACCGTCGCCGACAAGTGAGGAGGTCAGTCATGGATGAGATCGAACGCGACGATGGCGATGACTACGAGGACGATGAGCACATCGAACAGATGATCATCGACAACGGAATTCTGCTTCACAGCCTGGCAGCTCTGCTTGTCCGGAAAGGCATTCTCAAGCAGGAAGAGATCGACGGCGAAATGGATCGGCTCTACGAAGAGATGGAGAACTTCGACCAGCAGTGAAACGCCTCTTCCTTTCGGGAATAGCGGTCGGTTAAACCTGTTTGCGCCTTAGACATAGCACGTCAGCCAAGACTCTCGAACAGGAAGGCTTTCATGAACTGGAAAACTCGGATTTTCGTCGCTTGCTTCGCAGCAGCGATTGTCGCCGGCAGCGCTTCCGCGCAGCTTTCGGCGCAGTACCGCGACTGGGCCAACGGGCCCGCCAAATGGATCATGACCGCGGACGAGACCGCGAAGTGGAAGCAGGTCCGGAACGACAGCGACGCCAAGGCGTTTGTCGATCTGTTCTGGGCACGCCGCGACCCTTCACCGGGCACTCCCGCCAACGAATTCCGCGATGAGTTCGACCGCCGCGTCGCCACCGCCGACGCCCAGTTCGGACAGGCCCGCAAGAAGGGCTCGATGACCGATCGCGGGCGCATCTTCATCGTCCTCGGCGCGCCGTACACCGTGCAGCGCATGAACCCCGAAGGACAGGGAACGGTGCAGGCGCCGTCTCTCGGCGAGGCGCGCGATACCATTCAGAACTACAGCCCCCGCCAGATCTGGACCTGGGAACAGGCCCGCACCAACATCGACCTCGGCCAGCCGAAAGCCGAGATCGTGTTCGTCGACCAGTACGCGAGCAACGACTGGACTCTCGAACGCCAGGCGCGCACCCCGGTCGACGATCTGCTGAAGCGCGCCGTCGCCAGCAACATCAAGGAACCGAACCTGACATCGGCGCCCGACTACTCGGCGCAGACCGCGCAGGCCAAGCCCGTGCGGCAGCAGGCGCCGGCAGCGCCAGCCGCCCCTGCCACCACCGGTCTGACGACGCAGTCCCTCGTCGCCGCCGTCACCGAGCTCAAAGCGGCGAAGGCCAATCCATACAAACCTCTCAGTATCGCCTACGCCGAGATGCTCACGCCCAACGGTGAGTTCTTCGTGCCGGTGCAGCTCTACATCCCGAAGGACGCCAACCTCACCGCCGAAGCCGTCACGACTTTCTTCGGAGTGATCGAAGACAACGCCGGCAACCAGGTCCTCACCTTCGAAGAGCCCGCGAAGCTGTCCGCGACGAAGGGCGACCTCTATTTCGACAAGTCGCTCAACATCAAGCCTGGCACCTATCGCGCGACGCTTGGCCTCGCCGGCGCCGACGGCAAGCCGGTGATCATGACCAGCACGCAGATGGAGATCAAAGATCTTCCGACGACCGCGTCGGGCGTCTCACGCCTCGTCCTCGCCAGCGACATTCATCAGACCGAAGAGGCCGCGCTCATGGGCGCGCCGTTCGCGTTCGGTCGCGTGAAGATCGTGCCGAAGGGCGACAACACCTTCAGCAACCGCGACGAGATCAACTACTTCCTCGAGATCGTCAACCCGACGCTGGACGAGGGAACGAACCTGCCGAAGCTTCAGGTCAAGATCGACCTGCAGGCCGCGCCGGGGAAGGACGGGAAGCCGGGTCGCAAGATCTCCGCACCTCCCGCCGATGTCACCGCGCTTCCGCTCACCGGCGCTCCGGGACCGGGCCAGTACGCGCTCATGGCGGGCATCCCGCTGGGAGAGATGAAGAACCCCCTCGCACCCGGCGACTACACGTTCCGTGTGACCGTGTACGACCAGGTGGGCAACAAGAACTGGACCGCCGAGCAGAAGCTCAAGCTCGTTGCGGCGCCCGCTCCTCCGCCGGCTGCTTCGAAATAGCAGTTTTTCCACGCTTCGGGGGGCGGGCGGGGTCGCCCGCCCTCCAGGGCGTATCCTTTCTCCCATGCGCTCCCTTTCCCTTTCCTTCCTCGTGCTTCTGTCGGCGGCAGCTCTCGTTGCTCAGACGGAAGCCGCTCTCGATTTCCCCAAAGGCCCGGCGCAATGGATCATGACCGCCGAGGAGCGGAACGCGTGGAAACGCGTGAAGTCGGAAGAGGAAGCGGCGGAGGTGGTCGCGCTCTTCTGGGCTCGCCGCGACCCGACTCCGAATACGTTCGCCAACGAGTTCCGCGACGAGTTCAACCAGCGCGTGAAGTTCGCCGACGCCCGCTTCAAGGAGGGCAACCGCCGTGGCTCGCTCACCGAGCGAGGCCGCGTCGGTGTCACCCTCGGATTTCCGAAGTCGATGTCGACGGATCTGGAGAAGCGGACCAGCCAGTACGCCAGCAATATGGAGGGCGCCGATCCCACCGGCGGGCGTGCTCTCGCCGCGCGTGAAGAGTGGATCTACACCTATGAAGAATCGATCAAGTTCGGGCTGCCGAAGATCGAGGTGGTGTTCCTCCACGACGGGCACATGGGCCGGGTGCGCCGCGATACGCAGCGCAACGATTTCATCAGCGCCATCCCGGCGGCCACGAAGCTCTACATCCGGAATCCGGAGCTGACGGCCGTGCCTGAGTGGGCTCGTGCCGGGGCCCTTCAATACGAGCCCCTTCAGGCTGCGTCGACTCCGGCTCCGGCCGAGGATCGACCTTCGACCTTCGACCTTCGACCTTCGGAGGCGAGTGTCGCCAGTGCTCCGGAAACAACTCCGAAGGTGGAAGGTCGAGGGTCGAAGGTCGAATCCGCCCCGAAACCGAAAGCCGCGAGCGTCGGCAAGCTCACTCTGGTCAGGGACGCGTTTTCCCTCGAGCCCGAAAACGGCAAAGACCCCTTCGCCGGGCTGGCCAACGTCCCTGAGTTCCGTCGCAGCGAGGAGCTGGGGTGGGTCCTCGAGTACTGCACGGGGAGTCTGGATCGAACGCTGTCAGAGGTTCAGGTGACGCTGAAGATCAGCGGCATGGTGAACAACGAGAAGGTCAATTTCAATGCGCCCGCCGAAGACGTCGTGCCTGATGCGATCAGGGTTTCGCCGGGGTGCTATCTCGTCCGCGGCGGTGTGCCGCTGATGGACATGGATCCCGCCAGCTACACGATGTTCGTGAAGATCGGGAGCTACAATCTCACAAAGGACTTCCGGGTCATCGAGTGAACATGCCGTTCGCAACCATCGAAGAAGCAGCCGAGCTGTATCGCAATGGCGAGCTCGTGATCATCGTCGACGACGAGGATCGCGAGAACGAAGGTGACCTCTGCCTGGCCGCGGACATGGTCACGCCGAAGGCCATCAACTTCATGGCGCGGTACGGACGCGGCCTGATCTGCCTCGCGCTGACGGAGGATCGGTGCCGCGAGCTGGATCTTCCATTGATGGTGGAGAACAACACCTCGCCTTACGGAACCGCTTTCACGGTCTCGATCGAAGCCCGAGGCCGTGTCACCACCGGCATTTCCGCGCATGACCGTGCGGAGACGGTGCGCGTCGCGATCGATCCGAAGTCGCGGCCGGCGGATCTGACGCGTCCGGGCCATGTTTTCCCGCTGCGCGCGCGCAAGGGTGGCGTTCTGAAGCGCGCCGGTCAGACCGAAGCGTCGGTCGATCTCGCTGCGATCGCTGGCATGACGCCGGCCGCCGTCATCTGCGAGATCATGAACGAGGACGGAACGATGGCGCGGATGCCCGATCTGCGTGAGTTCGCCGTCCAGCACGGCCTCAAGATCATCACCGTCGCCGACATCATCAAGTACAGGATGCAGACCGAGAAGCACGTGCACTGCATCGCGTCTCCGGTCCTTCCCACCGAGTACGGCGAGTTCCGCGTCCATGGCTACAGGAGCGACATCACCGGCGAGGAGCACGTCGCTCTCGTGAAGGGCGAGATCGGTGAAGACGACGACGTTCTCGTGCGCGTTCACTCCTCGTGCCTCACGGGCGATGTCTTCCACTCCAGCCGCTGCGACTGTGGCGAGCAGCTCGAGACGGCGTTCGAGCTGATCTCGAAGGAAGGGAAGGGCGTCATCCTCTATCTGCTGCAGGAGGGCCGCGGCATCGGCCTGTTCAACAAGTTGAAAGCGTACGAGCTGCAGGATGGGGGAGACGACACGATCGAAGCGAACGCGAAGCTCGGGTTCGCGCCCGACATCCGCGAATACGGAACCGGCTCCCAGATCCTCCGCGACCTCGGCGTCCGGAAGATCAGGCTCATGACGAACAATCCTGCAAAGTACGTCGCGATCGAAGGCTTCGGCCTGAAGATCGTCGAGCGCGTCCCGCTGGAGATCGCCCCCTCCTCCACGACTCGAAAATATCTCGAAGCGAAGAAGAAGAAGCTGGGGCATATTCTGGAGCTTGTTTGATTTTGGATTTTAGATTTTGGATTTTGGATTGGGACTTCCAATCCAATCGAAAATCCAAAATCCAAAATCCAAAATCCAAAATCGAATTATGACCGCACACACCGGCCCCATCCTGGAGGGCAAAGGTTCCACTGACTACGAACGGTACGTCCGCGTTCCCGAGCTGCTCGAGCTGCAGAAGCCGAAGGACAAGCTCGTGAATCCGGACGAGGCGCTTTTCCAGACGACCCATCAGGCGGCTGAGCTGTGGATGCACCACGTCGACTGGGAGGTCGGACGGGCTGCCGGCCTGATGATGGACGATCCGGAGGGGGCGGCCGACCTGCTGCACCGCTGCCGGCTGATCATCGACGTGCTGCGCGAGCAGATCATCGTGCTCGAGACGATGGCGCCGGTGGCCTATCACGAGTTCCGGACCCAGTCGCTGGGGCGGGGGAGCGGGCAGGAATCGCCGGGATTCAAGAAGTTACTCGAGGCGGGGAAGCGCCTTTGGGAGCCGTTCCAGGCGCTGCTGGCGGCCCGCAAACTCACAGCTCTCGAGATTGAACGTGATCCACGTCGCAACCGTGAGTGTTTTCGTCTCGTGCAGGCGATGCTCGATTACGACGAAGCTTTCCTGAAATGGCGGTATACACACATGCGCCTGGCATTCCGGATCATCGGATCGAAGGTGCTCTCGCTCAAAGGGGTGCCTGCGGCGCAGCTGGAGGCGGGGTCTCGCGAGCCTTTGTTCCCGGAACTGTGGGAAACGATCAGCACGCTCACGAGCGAATTCAAGCCCACTTATTGACGGACGTCGCGCACGGGGAAGGGTCCGTGGCGGGCACGACCGTCACGTAAAGTTTTTAGCAGTGAGATTTTTTTGTCTAACGCTTGAGGTTTCAGGAAGAAGCAATTGCTTGACGCTGAAAAAAGCCATCTGTATATTCGCGGGCCATTGCCTGAAGCGGGCCGGCGGAATGCCTGACAGCGTCCTGCGAATCCGTCTGCGATCACAATCTGGGAGTTCCTAAGTACATGAAAACGAAGTTGTGCCTTTTCGCGGCACTCACTCTTTCCGCTTCGCTCCTCGCGGGGTGTCAGAAGGTCAACGCTCGGATGGAGATTCGAGAAGGGAACGATGCGTACCAGCGCGAGGACTACAAAGCCGCGCTGACGCATTACACCAAGGCGCGTCAGATCGACGGGAAGAGCTTCCCCGACCTCGATCGGATGATCGGCTACTCCCGGATCGGCCTCTACATCCCCGAAGACACCTCGCCGGCGAACGAACAGAACGCCGACGCCGCGGTTGCCGAGCTTCGGAAGTACCTGCGCAAACGGCCCGATGACGAGATCGCCCGCGAAGCGCTCATCAACCTCTACCTCAACGCCAACCGCACCACCGACGCGATCAACTTCTTCCGCGAGTACCTCCAGAGAAACCCCGCCGACCTCGCCGCCGTTCGCTCGGTGGCGCAGCTCTATGCGAAGCAGGGCAACTTCAACGAGGCTCTGAACTGGTACGAGAAGATCACCCTTCTCGACTCGAAGAACCCCGAAGCGTTCTACATCTTCGGCGTCGTCTGCTATGAGAAGGTCGCCAAGAATCCGCCGGCCGACATGGCCGAGCGCATGGCCATCATCGAGAAGGGGAAAGCCGCGCTGCAGCGGTCGATCAGCCTCAAGCCCGACTATTTCGAATCGATGGCGTACCTGAACCTGTTGTTCAGGCAGCAGGCGCTCGTCGAGACCGATCCGGTCAAGCAGCAGGCTCTGATCGCCCAGGCTGATGCAATCCGCAATCAGGCTGTGGAGATCATCAAACAGAGGAAGGCTGCTCAGAAGGCCCAGAAGAGCAGCTAACGGATCACACACAGCCATGTTCGAAACAACAGTCGTCGAATCGCGCAAACAGAAGTTCGGACTTCAGAAGTACATGACGCTCCCGGTGTCGATTGCCCTGCACGCGATCGTCATCGCCGGTGCGATCTTCGGCGCCGTCTGGAACGTCGAGTTCCCCGAGAACTCTCCGGCGCAGGTCGCCCAGTACTCCGTCGCTTCCGCTCCTCCTCCGCCCCCGCCGCCGCCCCCGCCGCCGCCCAAAGCGTCCACGGTCAAGCCGACCGAGGTGCGTCCGGTAGACATTCCGAAGGACATCGCCAATCTGGCACCCACTCAGGTTCCCGATCAGGTCAAGCCCGTCGAAGTCGAGGGTGGAGTGGAAGGCGTCGAGGGTGGCGTCGAGGGTGGTGTCGAAGGCGGTGTCGTCGGCGGTGTGATCGGCGGCGTCGTCGGCGGTGTGATCACCGACAACAAGCCGGTCGAGCAGGCGCCGCTGCGCGTCGGGGGTGACGTCAAGGCTCCCGTCGTCATCAGCCGCGTCGAGCCGACCTATCCGGAAGTGGCCCGCAAGGCCCGCATCTCCGGCATCGTGATCGTCGAGTGCATCATCGACAAGAACGGAAACGTCACGAACGTGCAGGTCCTCAAGCCGCTGCCGTTCGGTCTCGATCAGGCTGCAGCAGACGCGGTCCGGCGCTGGAAGTTCCGCCCCGGCACGCTCAACGGTCAGCCCGTCGACGTCATTTTCAATCTCACCGTCAACTTCAAACTGAATTAAAGGACGCGGTCAGCGGCAGGCCGCTGGTCGTCTAGGAGGGAACTTAGTCATGGATATGTCAGTCGGCCATCTCTGGAACGAGATGGGTTTTGTCGGAAAAGCGGTCGTCGTCGTCATGGCGATCATGTCGATCTACTCGCTCTGGGTCATGGTCGAGCGCTACATCGTCTACACCCAGGCCAAAAACCAGTCGCTCAAGCTCCTCGGAGCGCTCTCGAACCTGCTCACCAAGGGTGACTACGCGCAGGCCATCGAGGTGACCAAGAAATACAAGAGCAGCCACCTGGCCAAGGTCATCGCGGCCGGCCTCCTCGAGTTCGAAGCGTCGCGCCGCGACAAGCGCACGGTCGATCCCGAGCTCGCCGTCGAAGCGGCCCGTCAGGGCATGGACCGCACGGCCATGATCACCGTCGCCGAGCTGAAGGAGAACCTCGGCGTTCTCGCCACGATCGGCGCCACGGCTCCGTTCGTCGGTCTCTTCGGAACGGTCATGGGCATCATCCGCGCCTTCCAGGGCATGGCTACCTCGGGCGGCGGTATCGCCTCCGTTTCGGCCGGTATCGCAGAAGCTCTCCTCACCACCGCCGGCGGCCTCCTCGTGGCCATTCCCGCGGTGTGGGCATACAACTACTTCCAGAACCGTGTCGACCGCTTCACCGTCGAGATGTCCAATTCCGGCTCTGAGATGGCGATCTATTTCATGAAGGAAGCGGGTGTCGGCAATGAAAAGGCCGTCGGCTAACTCACTCGGCAAACTCAGCAAGGGTGCCTTGACGTCGGACATCAACGTCACGCCCCTCGTCGACGTCTGCCTGGTGCTTCTGATCATCTTCATGGTCGTCACGCCCATGCTGCAGAAAGGCGTGCCGGTCAACCTGCCGGTGACAGACGAGCCCGAGGCGACTCCCGACACTGAGAAGCAGCTCCAGATCTCGGTCAAGGCGGACAACAGCGTTTACATCGGACCGAACGTGGTCCGCCGTGAACAGGTCCAATCCGCTCTGCAGGAAATTCACGATCGAACTCCGGACCGCGAAGTCGCGGTCAAGGGCGACCGTCTGACGAAGTACGGCGAGGTCCTCGATGTGCTGAAGGCCTGCCGTGAAGTCGGATTCAACGACGTCGGCCTGATCACACAGCCCAAGAAGTCCGGAGAGGGAACTTAAGCCCATGCAAGTAGGTGGCAGCGGCACAATGCGGTCGGACATCAACGTCACCCCCCTGGTTGACGTTGTTCTGGTCCTTCTGATCATCTTCATGGTTATCACCCCCGTCGTGCAGATGGGATATCTGGTCCGCGTTCCTCCCAAGGCGCCCGCGAATGTCCCTCCGTCCGCGGTCCAGGACCAGATCATCATCCGCCTCCAGTCGGCCGACCGGGTGTTCATCAACAAGGAAGAAATGGCTCTGGCTTCGTTCCCGACCCGGATCCGCGAGATCCTTCGCGGCAACACGAGCAAGATGGTGTTCTTCTCCGGTGCGCGCGACGTCGACTACGAGACCACGATGAAGTTCCTCGATCTCGCCCGCGCGAGCGGCGCGAAGAACATCGGCATCATCGTCGAAGACCCGGGCGCGCCGACGCCGTAACACGCAACGGAATCGATCATTCAGCCTTCCCTCCCTCGCGGGGGGAAGGCTTTTTTGTTGGAGTGCGGCAGAAAAATGCCTGTGCTGAGTGCTGAGTGCTTGGTGCTTGGTGCTTAGTGCTTGGTGCTGGGGGAATCGCGATTCACGTCATCCTGAGAGCCGGCGAAGCGCGGGCGTTGGACCTCAGGTTGGGCATCTGGAGGCCCTTCGGCGTAATCGCGCCTCAGGGTGACGTGGGCACCAAGCACCAAGCACCGAGCACCGAGCACCAGGCACCAGGCACGGAGCACCCAGCACCCATGTACCCTGTCCCGATCGATGGACCCCGGACCCTTCCGCCGCGCACTCGTCTTTGCCGACCGGATCATTGCTCCGCTCGTCATTTTCGGATTCGCTTACGTCGGCACGATGATCCTGCTGGCGCCCAGGTTCCCGGGCTGGTTTCAGTGGACGGCACTCGTCAGCGCGACGGTCGCGACCATCGCTTCGCTCGTGTGGGAGCGCGGCCGCTGGAACATCGGCCTCGTCACCTCGCCGGGGCGTGCGACTGGGGACGCCGTACTGGGCCTGGCGTTTGCCGTGGTCCTCATCGGCATTGCCGACCTTCTGATCCTCCTCACGACGAAGATGCGCCACGGTTTCGAGATGCGGTTTCCCGTGGCGGAGACGTTTGCCGTGTTTCTGCCAGCCGTCGTGCACGAAGAGCTGCTCTTTCGCGGCTATACGTTCCAGAAGCTGTGGCGATGGCGGCCGTGGCTGGCGATCATCGGCGTCTCGGTGGTTTTCGCCGCGCTGCATGCCGCCAACGCGTCCGTCACCCCCGTCGGCCTTCTGAACGTGTTTCTGGGCGGAGTGGTGCTGTCGCTCGCGTACGCCGTCTACCAGCGCCTGTGGTTTCCGATCGGGCTGCACCTCGGCTGGAACATGATGTCCGGCCCTTTTCTGGGATACGAGGTGAGCGGATATCCTCCGGCGGAGTCGATCCTCACTGTCGGGGGCGGTGGTCACCCGCTGCTGACAGGAGGGGCATTCGGGATCGAGGGCTCCCTCTGGATGACAGTCGTCGAAATGGCATCCATCGCCGTCCTCCTGCGGTGGCGCTGGAATTCAACATTCACCATTCAACATTGAACGTTCACCATGAAAGAAATCGTCATCGTTGACGGAGCACGCACCCCGATGGCCGAGTACAACGGCCACTTCACGGACATCAGCGCGATC
Source organism: uncultured Acidobacteriota bacterium (assembly GCA_937870635.1). GTDB lineage: Bacteria > Acidobacteriota > Thermoanaerobaculia > Gp7-AA8 > Gp7-AA8 > DATLEX01. Next base: position 28,263 of record CALMZP010000031.1, read on the forward strand.
GACCTCGGCGCCATCGCAGCGAAGGAAGCTCTCTCTCGCAGCGGCTTCGCCGGAGATGAGATCGATCACGTCATCGTTGGGAATGCGCTGCAGACGTCGGGCGACGCCATCTACGGCGCGCGCCACGTCGGCCTGAAGGCAGGCGTTCCGAACCAGATTCCCGCGCTGACCGTGAACCGCCTCTGCGGATCGGGCATCCAGTCGATCATCAACGCCGCCGAGCAGATCCAGCTCGATGAGGCGAAGGCGGTGCTCGCGGGCGGAATGGAAAACATGTCGCAGGCACCGCACGTCATCCGCGGCGCCCGCAAGGGATTCAAGCTGGGGCAGGGGACGATCGAAGATTCGCTCATGGTCGCTCTGCTCGATACGTACTGCGGCCTCTACATGGCCCAGACCGCTGAGAACCTCGCGCGCAAGTACGAGATCTCCCGCGAGGATCAGGATCGTTTCGCTCTTCGCAGCCAGCAGTGCGCCGGCGATGCGGTGAAGGGCGGGCGCCTGCAGGAAGAGATCGTGGGCGTGCCCGTCGGCCGGAAAGGCGAGATGGTCACCGCGGACGACCACATGCGCCCCGATGCCACGATGGAGGGACTCGCCAAGTTGAAGCCGGCGTTCTCCAAGGACGGCTTCGTGACGGCCGGAAACGCCAGCGGCATCGTCGACGGTGCTGCGATGGTCGTCGTGAGCTCCGCCGGGAAGGCGAAGGAGAAAGGGAAGAAGCCTCTTGGCCGGATCGTGTCGTGGGGCGTCGCCGGCTGCGATCCCGACATCATGGGCATCGGACCGGTCCCGGCGACGAAAATCGCGCTCAAGCGCGCCGGGATGAAACTCGACGACATCGATCTCATCGAGATCAACGAAGCATTCGCCGGCCAGATCCTCGCGGTCGCGAAAGAGCTCGGCATCGACGAAAAGAAGCTGAACGTCAACGGGGGAGCAATCGCCCTCGGCCATCCGCTCGCGGCCTCGGGCACGCGGCTCGTGCTCACCCTTCTCTACGAGATGCGCCGCCGCAAGGCGCGCTACGGCCTGGCCTCGGCCTGCATCGGTGGGGGACAGGGGATTGCGATGATCGTGGAGAACACCGCGTCGTGAACCGGAGAGCTCTCCTCGCGCTCGCTCTCGTCGTCGCCGTGCCGCTGGCCGCCGCGACCGAGAAACGGCTGGACAAGCGTGCAAAGGTCACCTCGCTGCAGTCCGAGCGCAAGGTCACGATCGACGTGAAGGACGCTGAGGTACGCGTCATTCTCAAGGACCTTCAGAAGCAGTGCGGGGTGAGGAATCTCATGATCGATCCCGAGGTGCAGGGCAAGGGGACGTTCCTCTTCAGGGGCGTGCCGTGCCCGCAGGCCTGGAACACCGTGCTGCGCTCGCTCGGTCTCGACTCCCGGATTTATACGAACTCGGTCGTGACCGTCGGATCCCGAAACGACTGATGGACCGCCGGAAGATCTCGAAGATCATGATGGGCGTGCTGCTGGTGGCAGCAATCGCCGTCATTTATCTCTCGCCGGTGCGCGATCACCTGAACCGCGATGAGATCCGCGGTTTCGTCGAGCAGTTGCGCGGGCTGTGGTACGGTCCGATCGCTTTCATCGGCATCTTTGCGGTGGCCTGCATCTTCGCCGTGCCCGCGAGCATCTTCGTCCTCGCATCGGGTCTCATCTGGGGGTGGCAGCTCGGCGGCACCTGGTCGGTGATTGGCGGCCTGCTGGGGGCGACGGCATCCTTCTTCGCGGGGCGATTTCTCGGGGAAGGGCTCCTGCATCGTTTCGGGAGGGTCGGGAAGATGGTCGCCAGGCAGGTCGATCACGCCGGCTTCAAGTCGCTTCTGATCCTCAGGTTCATCCCCGGGCTGCCGTTCGCGGCCCTCAACTACGGGGCGGGTGTCTGCGGGGTGCGGCTGGGTGATTTTGTCCTGGCGACCGTCCTGGGCTCCGCGCCGTCGATCTACGTCTTCGCCTACTGTGCCGACGCGTTGTTCAACGGCACGATGAGCGAGGGGGACGCGGTCGTGAACCTGCTGATCGTCTGCGTGCTGATGCTGGCCATCGTGTTGATTCCGGGGCTCTTGAAGCGACGGTTGCGCCCCACTCCCGACCCTGAGGCCGACCCCGAATCCTGAGTCTCCCGTGTTATATTGATTGACCCCGCCGGGGTTGGGCGGGGACCGGTCATGATCGAGATTCAGATTCATCCGAGCGATATCCGTCGCAAGGTGCGATACTTTTTTCTCGACCGCCGCCGAGTGGTCGTGGGAATCGTTCTGCTGACGGTGATTCTCGCGGGGTTGATCGGGTCGATGACCGCGGCGCCCACCGTCATCCGCCGCGTGTACAAGAACAACTATCTCTCCTCGATGAAACAGGAGCGAGAGATCCAGCGCGAGCGTCTGCGCGAGAACGTGGTGCAGATGTCGTCGCTCGACCGCAGCCTGGAGACGCAGCGCATCCGCGTCGAGAAGCTCCTCACCGTCTACGGTCTCGACCGCAGCCTCGGGCAGGGTGGTTTGTCGACGCGTCCGATGCGCGCCAGTGTGACGGCGGAGCATCTCGGAGATGCGCGCCTGCGCGAGATCTCGCTCAAGAACGCGATGCAGCGCCTCCAGGAGCAGCTCAACCTGCTCGCCGATTACGAGCGGGCGAACGCGGAGATCGTGCGGCATACGCCGTCGATTCTTCCCGTCCCGTCCGATCAGTTCGTTCTCACATCGCCGTTCGGCAATCGCATCTCGCCGTTCACACGCTCGTCCGACTTCCACAAAGGTCTCGATCTCTCAGCGCCGCGCGGCACGCCGATCTTCGCGGCCGCGGACGGCGTTGTGACGTTCGCGGGTCGCTATCCGATCAAGCAGAGTGTCAACTGGTGGCGTTTCGGTAACGTCGTGGTCGTCAATCACGCCGACCGGTTCATCACCATCTACGCGCACTGCGACACGACGAACGTGCGGCAGGGTGAGCGCGTCCGTCAGGGACAGACGATCGCCACTGTCGGGTCGACCGGCTGGAGCACGAACGCACACCTGCATTACGAAGTGCGCAGCGATCTCGAGAACCCCGGCACGTACACTCCGATCGATCCCCGCATCTACATCCTCAACCATCAGTGGAACAATGAAGCGTCGCTGTTGATCCAGGCGCGCGCTTCGAAGGATTACAAGAACTTCGATCCGCTTCCATCGGCTTTCATCGGGCGCAGGAGGGTGTGAGAAATGACGACGGCCGCCACGGATTCCGCCAATTTCCCCACGATGATCATTCCTCGTGGGACCGAGATCAAGCTGAACCAGCACGGTCAGCTCTCGATCAAGACCCCCGGTAATCTCGTCATCCAGAACTCGGGCAACTACTCCGAGATCGAATCGACCAACGGGTCGATCCGCATCGAGGAGAACGTGACCGTCGAGGCCGTGAGCGTCAAGGCCGGGCAGGCGTGCTTCATCCAGGGCACGCTGACCGCGTGGAAGGTTCACGCCAAGAAAATCACGCTCGAAGACCGCGCCAAGGCCTTCATCATGCTGCAGGAGTCCGAACATCTCGAGCTCTCACGCTCGGCGCGTCTCGTCGGCAATTTCGCGAACGAGAAAGAGCTCTACCTGATGATGGGCAAGTTCACCCCGCAGTTGAAGGAGCTGCCGGCCTCGGTCGACATGGGGACGCACGCCCCGATCGCCGAGCCGCGCCGCGCCGTGCAGATCCCGGAGACGGACCACCTCCGCATGGCCCAGACGCTCCTGGAGCGGGAGATCACCCGGCCGGATGTCAGCCCTCAGGAAGCCGAAGCGCTCCGCGAGGTCCTCTATGCCCTCCGCGAGCGCAACCTCCAGCGCGTGAACATGGTGTACCGCGACGCGTTCCGTGAGCTCCGCGCCCCGTCCGAGAGCCTGCGGAAAGCGTACGAACATCTCGACGCGCACTTCGCGGCCGCCCGGTAACTGTCATGGTGTCAGGTCTGGAAAGAGGACATTTCTTCCAGAACTGATGTGCTCAGCACATCAGTTCTGGAAGAAATGTCCTCTTTCCAGACCTGACACCATGACACTCCTCTAGCGCCAGTCGGCGTAGTCGCGGGGAGTGGCCACGGCTCGCCGCGCGGAGCGACGGCCGCCCATCAGCACGATGAGGATCATTCCCGCCACGAATCCGCCGATGTGCGCGAAGTAGGCCACCCCTCCCATGTCCTGCGCATCGGGAACGCCCAGCGATCCGACACCGCTGAACAGCTGCAGCACGAACCAGAGTCCCAGGATGATGATCGCCGGCACCTGCCTGATGGTGATGAACATGAAGATGGGGATGAGCGTCGTCACCTGCGCGTGCGGAAAGAGGATCAGGTAGCCGCCGAGAACGCCTGCAATCGCGCCGGAAGCGCCGATGGCCGGGATCGTCGAGCCGGGGCTGGCGAATGCGTGCGCCAGCGTCGCCACGACGCCGCAGAGCAGATAGAACAGGAGATAGCGAAAGTGGCCGAGGCGGTCCTCGATGTTGTCGCCGAAGATCCAGAGGTAGAGCATGTTGCTGCCGATGTGCATGAGGCCACCGTGCAGGAACATGGAAAAGAACGTCGCGAAGATGTCGTACCGCCAATGGCCCGGTACCCAGAATTTTGCGGGGATGAAAGCCAGCGTGAAGAGCGCCCGCTGAAGGTCCTGGCCGAGGGACAGCTCCCAGAGAAAGGCGAGGATGTTGAGCGCGATCAGTGCGTAAGTGACAAACGGAAACGTCCGCCGCGGGTTGTGATCTGTCAGTGGAAGCATTTTGTTCTCAGCGCAGCACGCGGGCCGCGGCAACGGGATCGATGATGTCAATAAACGTGCCGGTCGCCAACTCGAACCCTGCAATCGCTGACCTGCGCGGAACGACCGATACGTAAAAATGAGCTGTGTTCTCGCGCGGAAAGTTCATGAATAGAACGTTGTAGGCCGGCCCCACCGTTCGTGTCCGGGCAACGGCGTGCTGCAGCAGGAGGGCGATGCTGTGCCGCTGCGCAGGCGTCGTCAGTGACATCTCGTTGGAGTGCGCGAGGGGAACGATCCATTGCTCATACGCGTGACCGGGGGCGTTCGGCGTCAGACGAACGGCGTCGGCCGTCTCTTCGAGGACGAGTCCCTCGTCACGGTGCCGGGCAATCGTCCGGCAAAGCGGGCACTGCGCGGCCTCGCGAAAGGCCGCCGCCTCGCGCGCGGCGCGCGGCGGGACATACGGCAGGGGCATGGCCTGGGTGTGGATGTGGTCGATCGATGCGCCGGCGCGCCGCCCTTCGTTCGAGAACATCGCCACCCATGACCCGTGCGAATGCTTTTCATAGCGGCGGATGTAGGTCTCGATCGCTTCGGCAGCGTGACCGATCCCGTCGAACGTCGCCCCATGTTCCGGTGATTCGACGATGACCTCGTGCCCCTCGACGGCCGGATACTTGTTCGGGAACACGCGGATCCGCCAGGGGTCGCCGACCCGCTCGATCTCGGGCGGGGTCATCTCCTCGTGACCCGCGCAGAACGGACACGACTCGGCCTCACCGTCCCCGAAGGCATTCGGACGGCCGGCGCGCTCCGGCGCAAACACGATTGGATCGCCCGTGATGATGTGGCGCCGGAACGAGGGCATCAGCGCGAACGCTCCAGCCGCGCGGCCAGAATGAATCGCTGCACGATCGCCAGTACCGCCGTGGCGATCATCACGACCGTGAGCCACTCCGGAATCGATAGTGCTGCGAGGCGGACGCCGAGCCAGCCATTCGACGCGAGAATGTAGGAGATGATCGGGTAAACAACGAGCGCCAGAACGAACTCTCCGCGGCCGACGCCTTCATAGTTGCGCTCGTGCCACGTCGCCTCGATCTGCGTTCCGACGTAGCCATTCAGCATCACCGCGAAGACGCCGGCTGCGACCAGGAAGGGATGGACGCCGCTGCCCATCATCCATCCCCAGGCCACGGCGGTGTCGCTGATGCGATCGGCGACGTGATCGATGAAATCACCGAGCTTCGAGCTCTTGCCCTGCACGCGCGCGACGATGCCGTCGAAGGCGTCCGCCAGACCTCCGACGGTGACCACTGCGACCGCGATCAGGAAGAGGACCGGCCTTCGTCCGCCGCCGGCCAACGCCGCCGCGGCCGCGAGGTTCAGGATCAGCGCGATGACGGTGATGGCGTTAGGGGAGAGAGGACACGCACGCGCAGGCGCGTCGAACCATCGAGCCAGGCGCTCCCGCCACGGATGCATGGTTCAAGGATAGTGCGAATGCCGCCTCAGTAAATGATCACTTCGTCGCCAACCTTGGCCATGGCGTAGAGCTCGGCGATGTCCTCGTTCCTCAGGCGCACGCAGCCGTGCGAGACGCTCTGGCCGAGCTGCTTCACGGCCTGCGTGCCATGAAGCGCGTATCCGTCGCCGAGGTTCAGGCGGTGGGTGCCCAGGACGTCGGGGAACTGGCGGGCGCGCGTGCCGACCGGCGGGATGATGACCGCGCCGCCGCGCACGATGAGACTGCCCGGCTCCGCCGTCGATCCGCCCATGAAGACGTTGTTCCCCGAAGCACAGACGTCCGCGATGCACTGGCCGCGGTTGAGCCGCACGACTTCCAATCCGTTCTTCTGGGCCTCTTCGATGTAATGCCAGTCGGGAGGCACCCACTGCGGATTTTCTTCCTTCGATTTCACGCGGAAGCGTCCGATCGGAGTGCGGAAGATCATCGTGCGGCCCTGAGCCTGAAGCGTCGAGTTGCTGCCCGTCGAACAGATCGCTTCGAAGACGAGCTGACCGTTGCGCCGGGCGTAAACCTTGTTTTCCTGGGTGGAGACCGTGATCACGAAATCGCTGTCGTGCATCTCCTCGATCGCCCGGTCGGACGAGGAGACTTCCGACTGCAGTTGAGACAGCTGCGTCTCGGCCTGCGACATCGATTTCTGCACGTCGTCGATCTGCTTCTGGACGCGCTCGGCGATCATCTGATCGATGATCCTCACCCGGCGCAACCGCGAGGCATCCGTCACCGTGATCGCCTCGGCCGCCACCGCGTATCCGAGAATTCCGATTCCCAGCACCAGCAGGGCCCACGAGCCCAGCAATCCGACCCACCTTGGCATTTCTTCTCCTAGAAGATGTAAACCTGTGTCTGATCCTTGTGAATGCGCGGCCAGATGGCACGCAGGTCTGCCTCCGATGCCATGAACGAGCCGGGCTTCGCCCCTTTCAGGGGGCTGCTCTCGCTCGGAGGCGAATGAATGACGTAACCGTTCGGCAGGAAGATCACGTACTTCCCGAGCCCGCCTTCGATGACTTCAGCCTCTGCGGGCACCGGCTGTTTGTTCATGGCGTAAGCCCACTCCGGCACCTTCCAGTTGTGGTCCACGACCTTGCCTTCGATCTTGAACGCACCCTTGACCGGTACGAAGGTCCAGGTTTTTCCTTCCGGACCCTGGATGGTCGTCTGCTGCCCGAGGGTGATGTCCCCCTCGCGAAGGACCTGGTCGCCGTAGTAGAAGCGGAGCTTCTTCGCAGTCGTATCTACCGCGAGATAAAAGTTCTCGGATTTGAGGCTCTGAACGAACTTCATCCGGCCGTCGAGCTCACGGGCGAGTTCCTGCTGGCTGAGGTTCATCTTGGCCAGCTCCTCTTTCATCGCCTTGACGTCGGTCGTCGTGCGCTGTTCCTGCGTCAGGACGTCGGCATAGCGCACTTCGACACGCTCGCGATGAAAACGGGCGAAGAGCATCCCTGCGAGGCCCAGGGCCAGCAGAAGCAGGTTGAGCCACAGCGGAGGGCGGGGAAAGCTCCTCCGGTCGCCTGACTCAGGCCGTTGTGTCTTTCTCCGCTCGGGCATCCTCTGACCTCCCTTAGGCGAGCGCCGTGCCAACGTGAGCTCGCCTGAACGCCATCTTCCAGATGGGAATACACGATTGTTGTCCCTGATGGAACCAGGGCCTGCACTTGGAATAAGGTGTCCGTCAGGTTGACTTTGACTCGTTAGGAGATTCGAATGGCAGAAACATCCACCTCAGTACAGCAAGTGACCGACGGCGATTTCGAAAAGGCCGTCCTGCAGAGCGGAAAGCCGGCCCTTGTCGATTTCTGGGCACCCTGGTGCGGTCCCTGCCGGATCATCGGCCCGATCGTCGAGGAGCTCGCCCCGTCCTATCAGGGACGCGCCGTCATCGCGAAAATGAACGTCGACGACAATCCGATGGTCGCGCAGCGTTTCGGGATCACCTCGATCCCCACGCTGATGATGTTCAAGGATGGCAAGCTCGTTGACCGTGCCGTCGGCGCCATGCCGAAGGCCGAGCTGCAGAAGTTCATCGACCGGAACCTGTAAGAAGAACGATACGTGTGACTGACGAACGCCGGCTCTCGAGCCGGCGTTCGTAGTTTACGGGTAACTCAGTGGAGCGCGGGCGACCTCGCCTGCCGCTGCCTGTCTCCATTCGCCCCCGCCCCGCGGGCGAGGTCGCCCGCGCTCCACTCACGGCTCCAGTGCCCGGCTTCCCGTTGACAGCGACTCGACACCGTTACTCCGCACCACGAACGTATCCTCGATCCGTACGCCGATCTCCCGGTCGGGAAAGTACAGCCCCGGCTCGATCGTCAGGACATCGCCTTCTTCGATGCGATCCGTGTTCGCGGGACTGAGGGAAAAGGATGGTTTCTCATGAATCTCGAGTCCAACCCCGTGACCGAGCGAGTGGACGTATCCCTCGCTGGTGACGGGATGAGAGCGTGTCGTCGGGTAACCCTTCGCTTCGAAGAAATCGCAGACGAGACCCTGTGAGACCGCCGCGGCACCCCCCGGGCGCATCGCATCGCGAGCGAGCATGTATGCGGCCAGGACATCCGCGTGAATCCGGCGCAGCTCGTCCGGGACCGGGCCGACGCAGAAGGTGCGAGTGAGATCGAAGAAATACCCTGTCGTGCGATCCGCCGGGAAAATGTCGATCACGATGGGAACCGAAGGACGGATCAGCTGACCGGCATCGCCGCGCGAATGGGGAATCCCCGCATCGCGGCCGTGCGAAACGATAGTCTCGTGATCCTCGATCATTCCCCGGCGCGCGATCTCCCAGGATTTCGGGCGCTGCGGAGGATCTCGTCGTATCCGAACTCGTGGATTCCACGCACGGGCACGCCCGTGGCGGCGGCCTCCTCGCGCTCCATCGGATAGGCGACCAGAAAAGGGTCGCGCTGCGCCACCTTGACGACGTATCCTCGCGTGACTTTGGCACCGCGGGTGAGCCAGCGGAAAGAGGCGTGCATCGCCTCGTGCATCGGCACGATCAGAGCGCTGATGCCGCGCGATTCCATGAGCGGGTCGAGGTCACGAAACATGGACGCGGCGCATTTTACCGACCCACGGGCACCGGTTTCGCTTCGAAAGATCCATCCATGAACCTGAAGGTGATGACGTACAACATTCAGGGTCATGCGGCGTCCCGCCGCCCGGATCACGTCCCGAAGCTCGCCCAGGTGATCGCGGCGGCGTCGCCGGACGTCGTCGGTCTGCAGGAAGTCCACTGCCGGACCAGGGCGTTCGCAGGCAACCAGGGTGAACAGCTCGCCGAGCTGACCGGCCTGACGCTGGTTTTCGGAAAGAGCTGCGCGATGGACGGTGGTGACTACGGCAATGCCGTCCTGACCCGCGGCAAGGTCGTCCAGTCGCACACGCACGCCCTCCCCGGCTCAGGCGAGCCACGGTCCCTGCTGCAGGCCGACATCGAGCTGAACGGCGGTGCGTTCACTTTCTTCGTCACGCATCTGGCCGCGTGGGGGAGGCTCCTGCGCGTGGCGCGTCTGCATCAGATCGCGGAACTGGGTGATATCACCGCGCGCGCTGCACTTCCGCACGTTCTCGTCGGCGATTTCAACGTCGCGCCGGCGGCCGAGGAGATGAAGGTCCTCCTCTCGCACCGTCACCTGCAGATGTGTGGCGAGCAGCGGGAGCCGACGTTTCCAATGACTCGCCAGCGCCTCGATTACGTATTCTGTGATCCTCGCTGGGAGTTCATCAGCAGCGATGTGATCCGGCGCGGCCCGTCCGATCACTGGCCGATTCTGACGGAGATGCGCCTGCGCGCAGACTGACATGAAAATCGCCGTACCGGTATGGCTGGTCGTTCTCACCATCCTCGTCATCATCGCGCTGGTCTTGATCGTCTGGTCCGTCAAGCGGCGGCGCCGGCCGAAGTTCAAGGTCGAGCATTTCGGCGACACCTCCGCCCTCATGCAGTCGATCAGCGGTTTCACGCAGGGGACGGTCGTGACCGGGAATCGGATCGAGCTCGTCCAGAACGGGAAATTCTTCGAGGCGTTGTTTGCCGCGATCGCCGGGGCGCGGGAATCGGTGAGCATCGAGACCTTCCTCTCGAAAGAGGGGAAAGTCACCTCCGACCTCGCTGACCTCCTGGCCAGAAAGTCGCGTGAAGGCGTCGACGTGAGACTGATGCTCGACGGCTCCGGCGGGCGGAAGTTCGGCAAGAAGGCGCTGAAGATGATTGCCGACGCCGGCTGTACCGTGCAGAAGTATCACCCGATCAAGCTCTCGAATCTCGGCCGGATCAACAACCGTACGCACCGCAAGATCGCGGTCATCGATGGACGAACAGGCTTCATCGGAGGGCACTGCTTCGTCGACAACTGGCTCGGCGATGCGCAGGACAAGAAACACTTCCGCGACATCTCGGCGCGCGTCGAAGGCCCGGTCGTTGCCCAGCTCCAGGCCGCGTTTCTCGACAACTGGATGGAGGAGTGCGGAGAGGCGGCCGCAGGCGAAGCGCTTTTCCCGGTCCTAGAAGACGCCGGGGCCAGTCCGGCCCATGTCGTCTACGTATCGCCGACCGGAAATCCCTCCACGATCAAGCTGCTCCACTACGCCGCCATTCACGCCGCGCGGACGCGGCTCCTGATCCAGAATCCGTATTTTCTGCCGGATCCCGATGCCCGCGACGCGCTCGTCGACGCGGTGAAACGCGGCGTCGAAGTGAAAATCATGCTTCCGGCAGCCTCGGCTTCCGACTCGCCCATCGTTCAGCACGCCAGTCACCATCACTACGGCACCCTGCTCGAGGGTGGCGTGAGGATCTTCGAGTATCAGCGCACCCTCCTTCACCAGAAAGTGCTGACCGTCGACGGCAAATGGGCGTCGATCGGCTCCTCCAATTTCGACGACCGTTCATTTGAGATCAACGATGAGGTCGCCCTGGTGGTCTACGACGAAGCTGTCGCCGGAGAGCTGGAGCGCGTTTTCGAATCCGATCTCCGGGAGTGCCAGGAACAGAGCCTCGATTCGTGGAAACGCCGCGCGGTTCTCCACAAGCTCCGCGATGGAACGGCCTTCCTCTTCAACGAACAGTTGTAGCGTTGGGAGTAGACTCGGCATTCTCAGGAGGACGCATGCCCAGCTACTACATGTCCGAAGATCTCGCGCGCTTCGGCGAGATCGCCAAGACCAATCCGAAACTCTTCGATCTTTTCTCCAGGTGGTATGCCGCAACCATGGAGAAGGGCGCCCTCGACGAGAGGACGAAGAAACTGATCGCGCTCGCCGTCGCTTTTGCCATCCAGGAGCCCTACTGCATCGACTCCTACGCCTCCGCGTGCACCGACTCGGGTATCAGCCCCGAGGAGATGGCGGAAGCGGTGAACGTGGCCGCCGTGATCCGGGGCGGAGGAAGCATCGCGCACTGGGTGCAGGCCTGCAACACGGTCGAGCGCAAAGAGGTCGCCGTCTGATGCCGCGGCGGATCGTCGTCATTGGCGGCGGTCCGATCGGAATCGCGGCAGCCATCAGCGCTGCCGACCGCGGTTTCGACGTGACTCTGCTCGAAGAGGGTGAAGTGGGACAGTCGCTCCGCTCGTGGGGAGCGACGCGATTTTTCACGCCGCTCTCGATGAACGTCTCTCCGCGAATGCTCGAGCTTCTCGGGTCCGAGGCTCCGCCAGCCGACGCGTTGCTCACCGGGAGGGAGATGGCCGATCGTGTGCTGGCCCCACTGGCAGGGCGCCAGCCATTGAAGGGGAAAGTGCACACGAGGACGCGCGTCCTGGCGATTGGCCGCCGCGGGCTGATGCGGTCCGACTACGCCGGCCACCCCCTCCGCGCCGAACGCCCGTTCCGCCTGATCGTGGAGAACGGTACGGAGCAGAGGCTCGAAGCGGATGCCATCCTCGACGCCACCGGCGGTTACGTCGTGCCGAATCCTGTTGGATCCGGCGGCCTTCCCGCACGAGGCGAAAGCCGCCTCGGGCACCGCCTCATCCGCACGCTGGGCGAGCTCGATGATCGTCGTTCCGAGCTGCGCGGCAAACGCGTGCTTCTCGTCGGCGATGGTCACTCCGCAGCGAACGCGGTCCTTGTCCTGGCTTCGCTGGCCGTGGAAGACCGCTCCACGCGCGTGATCTGGGCCGTGCGATCGCTCAAGCGGCGCCCCTGCGAGGAGATCGCGAACGATCCGCTGGCGGAGCGCGAGCGCGTCGTGGCGCAGGCCAACGCCCTCGCCGAGAATCCGCCCCCTTTTCTGGTCGTGGAGCGGCGCGCGGCGATCGATTCGTTCACCCAGAGCGAAGACGGCATCACCGTAACCCTCGGTCCGGATCGCTCCGTCGTCTGCGACTTCATCTGCGGGTTTACCGGATTCAGGCCGAGCCACGCCATTCAATCGGAGCTGACGCTCGACATCTCGCCGGTGACCGAAGGCGGCGCGCGCCTCTATCGTGCCGTGTCGAACGTGACCGATTGCCTGAGCGTTCCCCAGGTAACGCCGCGCGACCTCGAAAGCGGAGAGCCGAACTACTGGTTCGTCGGTTCGCGGGGATACGGCCGCGCGCGGACGTTCCTGCTGCAGACGGGTCTCGCCCAGGTCGAGACGATTCTCGAGTCGATCCGGCCATGACCGAGGCGCCGCTGGTTTCTCTGGCATCACTCGATACGCTGTGGTTCCAGGTATCGGGGACGTTGTGCAATATCGCCTGCACGCATTGCTTCATCTCCTGTTCACCTCAGAATCATTCGCACGAGATGATGACCCTCGCTGATGTCGAAGAACGTCTGGACGAAGCGCGTGCGATCGGTGTGCGCGAGTACTACTTCACCGGCGGGGAACCTTTCATGAATCGCGACATGATCGCCATTCTCGAAAAGACGCTGCGGCAGGGCCCGGCGACGGTCCTCACGAACGGCATGCTTCTTCCGCCGGCGGTCTGCCGGAAGCTGAAGGAGCTGTTCGACGCGAGCGACTACTCCCTCGACATCCGCATCAGCATCGACGGTTTCGATCGCGCCTCGCACGACGCCATCCGCGGCCCTGGAGTCTGGGACCGGGTGATGACAGGCATTGCCAACCTCGTCGCTGCCGGGCTGAATCCGGTGATCACGGTGACCACTGCGGCGGAAGGCGTGGAGACCAGCGAAGGACGAATGCGTTTTCTCGAGCTGATGCGGACGTTCGGGATCGACAAGCCGCGCCTCAAGGTCCTGTCGCTCTTCCGCATCGGCGCCGAGGAGAAGAGAAGTCGTGCGTACGCCGACTGGGAACGGCTTTCCTCGGACATGCTCGAGACGGGCGACGCCGGTTCACTGCAGTGCGCATCGGGGCGGATGGTAACCAGCAGGGGCGTCTACGTCTGCCCGATTCTCATCGAGGAGGAAGGCGCACGGATGGGCGATCGTCTCGCCGATGCGCAGCGGCCATTTCCGCTGCGATACGGAGCCTGTCATACATGCTGGGTGGATGGGGTGACGTGCACGACATGAAGCGTGACGAGTTACGAGTGACGAGTGGCGAGTGACGGGTGACTTCGGCACGTCACTCTGAGCCGCGTGAGACGGCGAAGGGCCTCAAACGGCGCGCTCTTCGCATCCTGAGATCCTTCGGCGTCTTCGCGCCTCAGGATGACGTGATTAGCGATGATGCCCGTCACTCGTCACCCGTCACTGAAACATGAGATTCGCGTTCATCGGCGGCATCTACTCGAATTACTGGGCGCTGCGAGCGACCCTCGACGACATCTCCCGGCGCGGTGTCGACGGCGTATGGTTCCTCGGCGACCTCGGAGCGTTCGGACCTCATCCCGACCGCATCCCGGAGCTGTTGATCGAGCGCGGAATGCCGGGAATCCAGGGAAACTACGAGGAATCGCTCTCTTCGCGAGCGGAAGACTGTCATTGTGGATACACCGATCCGCGCGACAGCCACTACGCGCAAATTTCCTATGACTACACATTCGCGAACACCTCCGATGCGCACAAGGACTGGATGGGGACGCTGCCGAGGGAGATCCGCTTCCAAGCGGGTGGGAAGCGGTTTCTGCTGGTGCATGGCTCTCCACGGCGGATCAATGAGTTCCTCTGGCGGTCGACGTCGCCGGATCCGTTTCTCGAGAGACTTTGCGTCGAGTCGGAAGCCGACGTGATCGTCTGCACGCACACGGGGCTGCATTGGCATCGCCCCCTGCCGGGCGGCCGGCACGTCGTGAATGCCGGAGTCATCGGCAGGCCGGCCAACGATGGCCGGACGAACGTCTGGTTCGCGGTCGTGGAAGTAAACGGAGGCGCAGTCACGGCCGAGTTCGTTCCGGTCGAGTACGACCATCGCCGGCTGGCGGGGGAGATGCAGAAGGAGCGGCTGCCAGGCGAGTTCATCGAAACGGTTCTGACCGGGTGGTGGACGACCTGTCTGGAGGTATTGCCGCCGAAGGAACGAGCCGCAGGGCGATTTTAGATTTTGGTTTTCAGATTTTGGATTTGAGAATTTCATCAATCCAAAATCCAAAATCCAAAATCCAAAATGCTCTGTGGTACCTTGTCGCGGCCTCGGAGCGATGGAATCACCTGAACAGCGCCAGAGTCGGCGTTATCTTCTGACACTCTCTCTTGGTGCGCTGGGTGTCGTGTTTGGAGACATCGGGACCAGCCCGCTCTACGCATTCAAAGAGTGCTTCATGGAGCATCACGGGCGGCAGCTGCTGCCGACGCCAGAGAACATCCTGGGTGTCCTGTCGCTGATCTTCTGGGCGCTCACGTTCATCATCTCGCTGGCCTACCTGCAGTTCGTGATGCGGGCGGACAACAAGGGCGAGGGCGGAATTCTCGCTCTGATGTCGCTCGCTCGTCCCCGGTCAGGCAAGAAGCGGCGCATCGTGCTGATCAGCCTCGGTCTCTTTGGAGCCGCGCTCCTTTACGGAGACGGGATGATCACGCCTGCGATCACGGTCCTCTCGGCCGTCGAAGGTCTCGAAGTGGCTACGCCCATTTTCGGACCCTATGTCGTCTACATCTCGATCGTGATCATCGGCCTGCTCTTCGTCGTGCAGAAGTTCGGCACCGGGCGGGTGGGGAAGGTCTTCGGGCCGATCATGATCGTGTGGTTCATCACGATCGCCGCTCTCGGAATCTGGCACATTCTGCGCGAGCCGAGGGTTCTGGCGGCGATCCATCCGGCCTACGCGCGCGATTTTTTCATCGAAAACGGCGCCACGGGCTTTCTCGTGCTCGGCGCCGTCTTTCTCGTCGTGACCGGTGGCGAGGCGCTTTACGCCGACATGGGTCACTTCGGCGCGCGTCCGATCCGTCTGGCCTGGTACGTGTTCGTGTTCCCTGCGCTGCTCCTGAACTACTTCGGTCAGGGTGCGTTCCTTCTTCACACGCCCGCCGGCATTACCAACCCGTTCTATGAGATGGCGCCGAAGTGGGCACTCTATCCGCTCGTGGGGCTGGCCACGATTGCCGCATCGATCGCGTCACAGGCAGTGATCTCGGGGGCCTTCTCGATCACCCGGCAGGCCGTCCAGCTCGGATACCTGCCTCGCCTCCGCATCTGGCACACGTCCGCCCGCGAGATCGGGCAGATTTACATCCCGTCGCTCAACTGGGGCCTGATGGTGGCGGCCATGGGGCTCGTCCTGACCTTCGGCAGTGCCTCGAACCTGGCAGCCGCATACGGTGTGGCCGTCACGGCTACGATGGCCATCACCACGACGCTTCTGGCCGTGGTGGCGCGCCAGAAGTGGCGGTGGACCGCACCGGCGCTCGCTCTGCTCATCATTCCGATGCTGACCGCGGATCTGTCGTTCTTCGGCGCGAATATCGTGAAAATCTGGGACGGCGGATGGTTCCCCCTGGTGATCGGCATTCTCGCATTCACGGTGATGACGACGTGGTTCCGCGGACGGCGCATCCTCAACGCGCGTCTTGCCGAAAGCGCGATGACCATGGACATGTTCGTCGGCGAGCTCGCCGCGAACCGTATTCATCGCGTCCGGGGGACGGCGATCTTCATGACCCGGGCGCACGAGGGCATCCCCACGACGCTTCTGCACAACATCAAGCACAACAAGGTCGTGCACGAGAAGGTCGTATTCCTCAGCGTCGACATCGAGGAAACCGCTCACCTCAACGACGAGGAACGTTTCGAGTGGAAGGAGCTGGGATACGGTGTGTACCGGCTCTTTCTTCGCTTCGGATTCATGGAGGAGCCGGACATCCCCGCGACGCTCACGCGGCTCCCCGGCCCGGTGGCGTTCAATCCGATGGTGACGAGCTACTTCCTCGGCCGCGAGACGCTCATTCCGACAAAGCATCCCGGCATGGCCATCTGGAGGGAGCATCTCTTCTCATGGATGATGCGCAACTCGAGCAGCGCATCGACATTCTTCTCCCTGCCCGCGAATCAGGTCATCGAGCTCGGGGCGCAGGTGGAGATTTAGTCGTTAACCGTTAACCGTTAACCGTTAACCGTTAACCGTGAGCCGCTGATCGTGACCACGTCACCCTGAGAGGCTGTGCAGGTATCGATTTCTCGAGCGACACGATGACGAGCAGGGCCGATCGGTCGTAAGACCGCGATCGGCCAATCAGCCTCTTTGGCTTTGGCCAGGTCGCCGGATTCGATCTAAGGGCCTCGGTTCATCATACTTGTCAGGCGCGGGATGGGTTTCCATCGTCGCGCGATGGTTCTTGCCTAAGCGAGTGACCACTCACGCCGCATGTTGTTTGCTATGGCGAGCAACAACGCAACGGATCGAGCCTTGTTGATGCTTCGGACGAGGAACCGGGTCAGTCCATGCGCTCGAGCATGAGCGTTTGCGAGTTCTGCCGTTGCTCCTCGTTCCTTGTAGGCAGTTTTTGCATATTCGGTAGCCATTCGCGTTCGCCAATCAGCGACCGCTTCTGAGTCGGTAGGGCGCACCTCGGTGGCATCTCGTTCAAGAGCGCGCGGTGGACGAACAGGTGCGATGACGTGGGTGCCGCGTTCCGATAAAGAGTCGATGCCTGCTAGAGTCACGCACCCGCCATCCTCAAGCCATTCCATTGGATTCTTCCCGAAGCGTTTGTCGATCTGCTCGGCTAGAGGAACCGTCATTCGTTGATCGGTACCGTGGTTGTTGACCTCGACTGCAGCGACAACCTTCGATCGGGTGTCGGTCACGAAGTGGACATTCAGTGCCGGCCGAAAGCCTCCGTCGGCCATCTTCATCACTCGTGCCTCGGGATCGGTCGTTGAGCTTCGCGCTTCGCTCTTCTTCTTGCCGTTGTTCGACTTCTTCCGCTCCTCGATCTCGGGGAGTTCCGCTAATGCCTCTTCGATCCGCTGGGATCGATCACGCGCTGCTCGAAGTCGCGCCGCATCTCGCCTCCGAGTCCCTGCTGCCCCGTCACGCTCGAGTTCCTGTTTGAGGTCTTCCACTTGTTGCCGTGCAATCTCCCGGCATTCCTCGAGCCCACCCTTGGTGTGGAACGATCCCGATCCCGCCGATGCGCGTACCTTCATCCCGTCCTGGGCCACCCGTTCGAGCGTCACCAGATCTTTGTCCATGAGCACCGCAACCGTGTTTGTCAGTATCCGATCGAACTCTTTCTCCGACAAACTGCGGAAGTCCGAGAGCACGTGATAGCCAGGTGTGACGCCCCCGCAAATCCACTGGTATCGCCAGTCCGTCTCACACAGCCGCGCTATCTCTCGCGCCGAGCCAATCCCCTCGATCGTTCCGAATAGCCACAGCGCCATCAGGATCTTTGGATCGATCGCTGATCGGCCCGGCGAGCCCTCCACCGCTCGGATCTTCTCGTAGAAGTCCGACAAGTCGACCCGCTCTACAAACTCCCACACTGCTCGCACCGGGTCACCCTCCCGAACCATTCGATCCAGATCCAAGGGCATCAGCCGCAGTTGCGTCCGGTTCGGGCTTAACACTCGCTTGTTGTCTTTCCGCATGGCTAATTATAGACTCTAATTAGGCATCTTAATAGTGAATGATTCAATTTCTGCACAGCCTCTGAGCCGCGAAGACGGCGAAGGGTCTCAAACTACGGTAATCGTATTCTGAGATCCTTCGGCGTCTTCGCGCCTCAGGATGATGTGGGGTTACCCTCTTCGCGGTTAACGGTTAACGGTTAACGGTTAACGGTTAACGGTTAACGGTTAACGGTTAACGGTTAACGGTTCGCGGTCAACGGTTAACGGGTTATCGGTTATCGGTCACCTAGAACAACGTGAGCTCTTTGCCTTGCGCCGCTTCCAGCATGTCCAGGAACCTCGTCCGCGTGATCAGGCGAGCGCCGAGGGCTTCCATGTGCGGGGTCATGACCTGGCAGTCGAGCCACGTGGCGCCGCGCTCGCGGAGGTGATCGATCAGGTGCAGGAGGGCGAGCTTCGAGCCGTTGGGTTTGCGGTAGAACATGCTCTCGCCGGTGAACACGCCGCCTGAGTCGACCCCGTAAACGCCGCCCACGAGATCTTCTCCATCCCACACTTCGACGCTGTGGGCATCGCCGGCGCGATGCAACGCCGTGTAGGCCTCGATGATCGCCGGCTCGATCCACGTACCGTCCTGGTCGGGTCGGGGAGCCTCGGCGCAGGCCGCGATCACTCTCGAGAACGCGCGGTCGATCGAGAACGTGAAAGGTGTCTTGCGGGCGATCTTCTGCAGGCTTCGGCCGACGTGCAGCTCATCGAAGATCAGAACCGCGCGGCGGCGCGGCGAGAACCACGGCATCGGCAGGTCGTCGTGTGGCCAGGGAAAGATGCCATGGCGATAGGCGTCGCGCAGCACTTTCACGCGCAGATCGTTGCCGAAGGCGACGATGTCGCCTCTGACGGTGCGAGGATCAGGGAACATTTTGGATTTTGGATTTTGGATTTTGGATTTGGAAATTGGGCGGGCGGGAAATCCAAAATCCAAAATCCAAAATCTAAAATCCCGCCAGTGTGAGCTCGTCGCCTGCCGCGTCCACGATCACCGTGCCGCCCGCGGCGAGACTGCCGAAAAGAACCGCGTCGACGAGGGGCTCCTTGATCTTCGACTGGATCAGCCGAGCCATCGGCCGGGCGCCGTATGCGGCGTCGTAGCCGTGGCGGGCGAGCCACGCGCGACCCTCCGGCCGCAGCTCGAGCGTGACGTTCTTCGGCGCGAGCTGCGCGCGGAGCTCGGCGATGAACTTGTCCACGACCTGCACGGTGACCTCGAATGTCAGCTGATCGAAGGCGATCCAGGCGTCGAGGCGATTCCGGAACTCGGGCGCAAACGTGCGCTCGATGGCGCCGCGGCCCTTGCCGCTGGCGGGGTTGCTCCGGAAGCCCATGTTGCCGCCGCTCATCTCCCGCGCGCCGGCGTTGGTCGTCATGATGAGGATGACGTTCCGGAAGTCGGCCTTCTTGCCGTTGTTGTCCGTCAGCGTGGCGTGATCCATGACCTGCAGCAGGATCGAGAAGAGATTCGGATGTGCCTTTTCGATCTCGTCCAGAACGAGCACGGCGTAGGGCGTGCGGATGACGGCATCCGTCAGCAGCCCGCCCTGGTCGAATCCGACGTATCCCGGCGGCGCGCCGATGAGCCGGGACACGGTGTGCGGCTCCATGTATTCGCTCATGTCGAAGCGGATGAACTCGACGCCGAGGGCGACGGCGAGCTGTTTGGCGAGCTCGGTCTTGCCGACGCCGGTGGGGCCGGAAAAGAGGAATGAGCCGATCGGCTTGTCAGCGCTGCCCAGCCCTGAACGCGAGATCTTGATCGCGCTCACCAGCTGATGGATGGCGTGATCCTGGCCGAAGATGACGCCTTTGAGGTCGCTTTCGAGCTTCTGAAGACGGTCCTTCTCGCTGACGGCGACGGTGCGCGGCGGAATCTTCGCCATCCGCGCCACGACCTGCTCGACCTCATGTTCACCGATGACCACGGGCGTGTCGGTTTTCGCGCGCCGAGCATCCGCACGCGTGCGCCCGCCTCGTCGAGGACATCGATGGCCTTGTCGGGGAGATGTTTGTCGTGGATGTACTTGGCAGAGAGCTCGGCGGCGAGGCGGAGGGCCTCTTCGCTGAACTGCACGCCGTGATGTTCTTCGTAGTAGGTCTTCAGGCCGCGGAGGATCTCGATCGTGTCCTCGATCGTCGGCTCGCCGATCTCGATCTTCTGGAAGCGTCGCGCCAGCGCGCGATCGCGCTCGAACGATGCCTTGTATTCGGCATACGTCGTCGAGCCGATGCAGCGCAGCTTGCCCGAGGCGATGGCCGGTTTGAGGATGTTCGAGGCGTCCATCGTCCCGCCGCTGACGGCGCCTGCGCCGACGATGGTGTGGATCTCGTCGATGAACAGGATGGCGTCCTTCTTCTCCATCAGCGCCGACATCACGGCCTTGAGGCGCTGCTCGAACTCGCCCCGGTATTTCGTCCCGGCCAGCAAGGCGCCCATGTCGAGTGACCAGACTTCGGCATCCTTCAGGACCGCCGGCACCTTCTTCTGCTGAATCATCAGCGCCAGTCCCTCGGCGATAGCAGTCTTGCCGACCCCCGGCTCACCCACGAACAGCGGATTGTTCTTGCGCCGGCGGCAGAGAATCTGGATCGTCCGCTCGAGCTCGGCGCTGCGGCCGATGAGGGGGTCGATCTCGCCCGCTTTGGCCCGCTCGAGGAGATTCACCGCGAACGATTTCAGCGGATCGCCGCGTGTGCCCTCTTCATCCGGCGTCACGAACGCGGGCTCGCCGCCAGGGGCAGGGGAGTCCTTCGCGATCCCGTGCGACAGATAATTGAGCACGTCCAGCTTGGTGATGCCCTGGCTGCGCAGCAGATACACCGCCTGCGAGCGTTCCGCCTGATAGAGGGCGGCCAGCATCTGTCCCGTATCGACTTCCTTGCGCCCCGAGCTCTGCGCGTGCAGCTGCGCGTACTGGACGACGCGCTGCAGCATCGTAGTGAGCACCGGCTGCACGGTGATGTCTTCCGGCGCCTCCTCGTACGTCTTCGTCATGAAGTCGTCGAGCTGTTTCTTGAGCTCGTCGATGTCGCCGCCGCACGCGCGGACGACCATCATCGCTTCACGGTCGTGAAGCAGCGCGAACAGGAGGTGCTCGAGCGTCACGTATTCGTGGCGCCGGCGCATCGCCTCGTTCACGGCGAATTCGAACGATTCCTGCAATCCTTTTGCGATCAAGCTCTCTCCATCGTACAGAGAAGCGGATACTCCTGCTCCTGCGCCAGCTCGGTGGTCCGGGCCACCTTCATCTCCGCGATCTCGTACGTGTAAACACCAGCGACGCCGATCCCTTTCACGTGCACGTTCAGCATGACCTGGATGGCCTGCTGTTCCGGCATGTTGAACACCGACTGCAGGACCCAGACGACGAACTCCATGGTGGTGAAGTCGTCGTTGTGCAGGAGGACCTTGAAAAGGGGCGGTTCTTCGACCTTCTCCGCGCTTTCCGCGACGGCGGATTCTTCGAAACGTGAGTCAGGAGGAAGCATCGGTTGGAAAACGCCGGAAACGAGGCCAGACATTTCGAGTGGAGCGTTTCTCCGCGAACGGCGACGACCTTCACCGCAGAGACGCAGAGGACGCAGAGGGACGCAGAGAGCTTCCTGCCGTCTCTGCGTCCCTCTGCGTTCTCTGCGGTGAGCGTCGTCTCCTCGGTCCCCGGCGTCTCTCTACACCGTGAAGCTGGCTCCGGCCGCGATCTCCTCCGGCTCCTGACCGCGACGAAAGATGCGCGCGCCCCTTGTGCCGACGAGGCGCGTGGATCCGTTTTCGACCTTGATGGCACACCCTTCCCGGATCGCCACCACCGGCGTCTCGTTCTCCTCCAGAAACTCCACGATCCGCTGCTCGCGCGTCTCGCCCATGTGCGTGGAGGATGGGTCGGTATCGAGATAGTGAGGATTGATCTGAAACGGAACGAAACCGAGGGCGTCGAAGGATGGCGGATAGACGATGGGCATGTCGTTGGTGGTCTTGATGGTGAGTCCAGCGATGTTGGAGCCGGCGCTCGCGCCCATGTAGGGCATGCCTGCACGCACGCGGCGCCCGATGGCTTCCATCGTCTTCGTCTCATAGAGGGCCTTGAGCAGCCGGAACGTGTTTCCGCCGCCGACGAACACCGCTTCGGCCCGATCGAGATCGGCGGGCCCGCGCACCTGCTGGACCTCGAATCCCATTCGCCCCAGTCGTTCCCGGACTTTCACGGCGTAGGCGTCGCGGTCGTGGATCGCGAACGGGACGAACGCGATGTGCTTCGCTCCGCCGAGGAACGAGCGGATTTCGGGTTCGGGCTGATCGAGGTAGCCATACCCGTGGACAGTCGAGCTGGAGATGAGGAGTAGGCGCATCATTCAGATCCGATCACCCATTTTTCGAACGAGTCACCCGGCAATTCTCTGATGAAACGTGATGGCTCCATCAGAATATCCATTCCACCCCTGTCTCGGGCCATGACCGGGTAGACGAGATACAGCTCCTGTTTCGCGCGCGTGATGGCGACGTAAAAGAGGCGCCGTTCCTCTTCTTCACCAGGGATGACGATCTCACGAATCTCGCCATCGCTCAGTGGAGCGCGGGCGACCTCGCCCGCGTATTCCCCGGCACCACCACTCTCGGCCGAAGCGAGCAGCGGAACCTCGAACGCGGGATGAAGCTGCTTCGGCTCGAAACGGACGATGCCCCCGGGGACGCGAAGCGCGCGCGCGGACGGGAAGCGCCCCTCTGCGAGGCCGATCACGAAGACGATGCGCCACTCCAGCCCCTTCGCCTGGTGCACGGATGACAGGACGATCTTCTCGTCTTCCGGCCCGACGACCGCCACGTCTTCCCCGGCCAGTGGATTGGCGAGCGCGACCTCGTTGAGGAACTGGTCGACATCCTCATAGCGGAGCGCGTACTGCGACAGTTGTTCGAGATCGTCGAGCCGCGCCTGCGCATTCGCGAATTTCGCGCGCGCGTAGTCTGCGTAACCGCGCTCGACGATCACGCGGATCGACTCGGATGGATTGTGCTTCATCGATTCGTTGCCGATGACGCGGAGGATGTCCTTGAGGTTGTTGATGCTTTGCGCGACGCCTCGTCCCTGCGGGGGCGGCGAGGAGAGGAAGCGGTCGAGAGGATTCGGGCTCGCGGAGATGTGCGACCAGACCTCCGCGGCGGTCTTTTCGCCGACCTTCGGATAGAGCTTCAGCACGCGCTTCCAGGCCAGCTCATCGCGGGTGTTCGTCACGATCTTCAGATACGAGAGGACATCCTTGATGTGGGCCTGCTCGAAGAAGCGAACGCCCGACCGGATCTCGTACGGGATGAGCCGCCGCGTGAGCTCCATCTGCAGCTCCAGCGACTGATAGTGCGAGCGGTAGAGAACGGCGATGTCACCCAGCTTCTCGCCCTCGTCGCGCAGCTCCAGAATCCGCTGGGCGATGAACGTCGCCTGCTCGAACACATCGTCAACGCCGACGACCGCGGGATCGGGTCCGTCGCCGCGCACGGCGCGAAGCTCTTTCCGGAACTGGAAGCGGTTGTTCGCGATCGAGTGGTTCGCCAGTTCGAGGATCTGTCTGGTGGACCGGTAGTTCACCTCCAGCTTGTAGATCCGCGCGTCGGGGAACCGCAGAGGGAACGTGAGGATGTTCTCGAACGAGGCTCCGCGAAAGGAGTAGATGGACTGCGCATCGTCTCCGACGACCATCAGGTTGCGCCGGACCGACGCCATGCCGTCCACGATCTCCGCCTGAATGCGATTCGTGTCCTGGTATTCGTCAACCAGGATGTAGCGGAACTTTCTCTTGAGTCCTTTGGACAGCTCCGGGTGATCGTCGAGGATGAGTTTCCAGTTCACCAGCAGGTCGTCGAAGTCCATCGCGTTCGCATCGCGCTTCCGTTCCTTGTAGCGGCGGAACACGTTCACCATCTCGTCGCGGTACATGGCGAAGTGCGGGAAGTTCTGTTCGAGATGCAGTTCGAGCGGCGTGCGCGTGTTGATGACGAACGAGTAGATGTCGAGGAGGACGTCGCCCTTCGGGAAACGTTTCTCCAGGGTCTTGATACCGAGGGAGGAGATGGCGCTCTCCATCATTTCCTTGGCGTCCTCGTCGTCGAGGATCGTGAAGTTCGAGCGGTAGCCGAGGGGCTCGGCGTAACGGCGGAGGAGGCGGTTGCCCATCGAGTGGAACGTGCCGCCCCATATGCGTCGTGTGTCGATGGTGACGAGCTCTTCTACACGGCTCAGCATCTCCCGCGAGGCCTTGTTGGTGAAGGTGAGGAGAAGGATCTCTGACGGGTCCACTCCGTCTTCGATGAGGCGGGAGACGCGGTAGGTGAGGGCGCGGGTCTTGCCGCTCCCGGCGCCGGCGATCACGAGCATCGGCCCCTCACCGGCGTGCACGACCTCGAGCTGTTCGGAGTTGAGCTCCTCTTGGTATTTGACGCGGTACTGTTTTGCCGGCCTGGCCGGGGTCTTGAGGGTGTAACGACGAACCTTCGTCATTGAGGCGAAGGTTATCAGTCAAACCCGGTGCTTCGTGCCTCGTGCTTGGTGCTGGGACCCACGTCATCCTGAGGCGCGAAGACGCCGAAGGACCTCAGAATGCGAAGATTGCGTCGACTGAGGCCCTTCGCTGTCTCCGCGGCTCAGGGTGACGTGAGCACCAAGCACCAAGCACTCAGCACTTCCCCGCGTGACACGGCCGCTCCACAGAATGTAGAGTCCTCCAACCATGAGATCGACCGCTGCCCTCGGCGCCTTCGCGATTATGTTCACGACCATGTGCTCGTCTGCGCCGAAGCCGGACGCTGCACCGGCCGCTTCCGCCGCGTACACGTCTCAGGCTGGTGAGATTCCGGTCGGAGTCATCCCCGCGGCCTACCTGAACGACACGCGGCGAAACCGGAGGCTCGACCTGACGATCGAGTACCCCGCGCGCGCCGGCGCGTATCCAGTCATCGTCTTCTCCACCGGCTTCGGCCCGCCGAGCCGCACGTATGTCGGCCTGAGCTCCTATCTGGCGAGTCATGGTTATGTCGTGATGAAAGTCGGCCATCCCGAGACCCGTTCAGATGTGAACGAGCTCGCCGAGATCTGGAAGGGACAGACCGCCGAACATTGGAAGAACAGGGCGCGCGATCTGTCCTTCGTCATCGACTCCCTCGCCGCCCTGCAGCAGCAGTATCCGGAGCTGAGCGGAAAGGTGGACGCGACGAAGGTCGGGATCAGCGGCCACTCGTACGGGGCGTTCAGCGCGATGCTTCTTTCCGGCGCGCGCACGTTCGCGGGCGCGACGCCGCAGTCGTACGCCGACCCTCGCGTACGCGCAGCACTGGTCATGTCGCCGCAGGGTCCGGGCGAAACGCGCGGCCTGACGTCCGAGTCGTGGCGCGAGGTGAAGATCCCCATCCTGTACATGACAGGGTCCACCGATCGCGGATTGACGGACGAGGAGAACGAGGGCTGGCGCCGCCAGGCGTTCGAGCTCAGTCCCGCCGGCGACAAGTGGTTCGTGTCGATCGCGGGCGCCGGACACTACTCTTTCGTGGGGCGCCTCCCGCGGCTCGACGCGCCGCGCGACCAGACCGTCACGATGATGCCTGCAGATCCCCGCGACCCTGGCGACCCTCGCAATCGGAATGTGCCGCAGAACCGGACTTCGGTCCGTCCGCGGCCCGTCGACGCGGGTTTCTACAGCGACCGCCAGATTCTCAATGTCGTTCGCACGGTTTCGCTGGCGTTCTGGGATGCTTATCTGAAGAACGAGGCGGCGGGGCGCGAATACCTGTCGAAATTGTCCACTCGGACCGACATGACGGTGGTTTCGAAATAGTCCGAGTGACCCGGGTCACGCCCGCTCGCTCGCGCGGCACGCATCATGAAACGTCGCGAGCGCATGTGGACGCACGTCACGGCGCTTCCGACACCGCTCACAGCTGAAGGTCGCGCCCACCAGGTCGCGATCGAAGGACTGCAGCGCGGGGACGGCACCTGGGCGGGGCGGGTCGTGTTCACCGACGGCGCCAGGGTGCGCCGCACCGGACAGGAGACGTCCCAGCCGAATCGCGAAGCCCTCGAGTACTGGGCCAGCGGTCTCGAGAAGGTTTATCTCGAGGGTGCGTTTCAACGTTCGCAGTGAACACCAGAATCGGGGGTACAGGATGATTTACCGCAATTCCAGCATGCCGCTCAGACTGCACTGGTGGCCCGATACGAATCGGGAAGCGGGCTCGATCGCCCGCGACTTTCTCGTCGGTGAATACGAGCTGATGCGCTTCACGCGGAGCGGCGATGAAATTGCGCATGACCTCCGAGCCTTTCTCGACGCCAGCGAAGGTCTGCCGCTCGTCGTGCGCCGCGCCGCCAGCGGTGAGATCCTCATCTCCGTCGACCCGTGGGCGGAGTCGCTCCTCCTGACCGGGCGCACCGCCGACGTCCTCGCCGGCTACATCGATCAGAAAATCGTCCGCATGGAAGATCGTTTCGACATGACCGTCCGGCAGTCCGTCCGCGCGATGTGACATGGACCTGAAGACTGCGCGCGTCCTCGTCACGGGCGGAAGTTCCGGAATCGGCCTGGATACGGCGCAGCAGCTGCGTGCACGCGGCGCGCAGGTTGCCATCTGCGGAAGGGATGCGGCCAGAGTGCGTCAGGCCGCCGATCCGATCGGCGCGCTCGGCATAGCGGCCGATGTGAGCGACGAAGCGGACGTCATCCGCCTCGTACGGACGGTCATCCACGCATTCGGCGGATACGACACGCTCGTCAACAACGCGGGATTCGGTTCGTTCGCGCCGCTCGTGGAAACCGACCTGACCGAAATGCAGCGCGTCTTCGGCACGAATGTCTTCGGCGCGATGATGGTGGCGCGCGAATCCGCGCGGCACTTCATCAGCCAGTCGCGCGGCAACATCGTCAATGTCGCCTCCACGGCCGGGCAGCGCGGATTCGCAGGCGGCACCGCTTATTCGGCCAGCAAGTTCGCCGTGTCGGCGATGACTGAATGCTGGCGCGCCGAGCTTCGCAAACACAACATCCGGGTGATGCAGATCAACCCCAGCGAGGTGCAGACGGCATTTTTCGCCGGGCGCGAGCGTCCGCAGAGCGATCGCAAGCTTCGATCGCGCGAAATCGCGCAGGCAATCCTCTCCATGCTGGAGCTGGATGACCGGGGGTTCGTCACCGAGATGTCGGTCTGGGCCACCAATCCGGACTGAACCCGGATGGAGGGGCGGCAGCTTGCTGCGCCCTTGCTGCGCCCCTGAGCCCGGCGGACGAACGGCAGCGGCAGCAAGCGGCGCACTCCGACGCCTCCCTCATTCGAGGGAGGGCCGACCGGAGTAGACTAGCTTGTCCATGTCGGAAGAGAAGTGGTCGGAAACCGTTGCGTCGCTCGGTTCAGCGTCGCTGTCGGACACCGACTCGCCGGAGATCCTTCGACGCAAGCTCGGTGAATCGCGTCTCCTCGCCGAACAACTCAGCTTTCTCGGCAGCGCCGTACGGGTGGCCGGCCAGGGCATCGCCATTCTCACGCCGGCCGTGGAGACCATCGGACCGCGCATCGCGTTCGTGAACGACGGCTTCTGCTCGATGTACGGCGTCCGTCGCGAAGAGGTCATCGGACAGACGCCGGTGATCTTCGGCATCGTCGATCGGCATCAGGCCATCTTCGAAGACCTGCTCGACCACGTTTTCGACAATGAAACGTTCGAAGCCGAGGCGACGGCGAAGCGGAAGGACGGGACGGAATTCGAGCTCGATCTGCAGCTGATCCCCGTCGAGGACGGGGGGGAGCTCACTCACTGGGTGGCGTTCCTTCGCGACATCAGCGAAGCCAAGAACCAGGTGCAGCTGCTCCGGCACCAGGCGATGCACGACGGTCTGACCTCTCTGCCGAACCGGGTGATGCTTCTCGATCGATTCGAAAAGGCGATCGAGAAGGCCCGCCAGTCGAATTCGATGGTGGCGCTTCTCCTGATGGACCTCGATCGGTTCAAGGAAGTGAATGACACGTTCGGCCACCACTTCGGCGACATCCTCCTCAAACAGGTCGCCTTCCGTCTTCAGAATCAGGTCCGTCTCGAGGACACCGTGGCACGGCTCGGCGGCGATGAGTTCGCCGTGGTCGTGCCCGACCCAGCGGACACCGACACCGTCGCTGCCGCGGCGCGGCGAATCCTCAACAGCCTCGAGCAGCCGTTCGTCATCGAAGCACAGGTGCTCGAGGTGGGGGCGAGCATTGGAGTGGCGCTGTATCCCGTTCACGGGACCGACGCGCGAACGCTGCTGCGCCGTGCCGACGTGGCCATGTATGCCGCGAAGCAGGGGCAGCTGGGCTACACCTTTCATCGCGACGAGTACGACTCGCGTACGCCCGATGATCTTTCCCTTGTCGTGGAGATGCGCGCTGCGCTCGAGCGCGACGAGTTCGAGCTGTATTACCAGCCGAAACTCCATCTCCGCAGCGGGCTCGTGACCCGCGTGGAAGTGCTGGTGCGCTGGAACCATCCGCAGCGCGGCCTGCTCGCTCCGGGAGCATTCATTCCGATCGCCGAGCGGACGGGTCTCATCAAGCCGCTGACAGACTGGATCTTCAACCGGGCACTCCAGCAGTGCCGCGCATGGCAGGACGCTCACGTGCCGATTCACATGGCCATCAACATCTCGGCGAAAAGCCTGCAGGAGCAGACGATCGCGGCGAAGATTCACTCGCTCCTGACGAAATGGGATGTCGATCCGCGCTTCCTCAAGATCGAGATCACCGAGAGCAGCATCATGGCCGACCCGGCTCATGCCCTCGCAGTCATGTCGCTACTGCAGTCGCTGGGGATCCGTCTGTCGATCGACGACTTCGGCACAGGCTACTCGTCGCTCACACATCTCCGGGAGCTTCCCGTCGACGAGATCAAGGTGGATAAGTCGTTCGTCACGCGCATGACGGCGAACCCGGCCGATGCGGCCATCGTCCGCACAGTGATCGACCTCGCGCACAATCTCGACAAACAGGTTTGTGCCGAGGGTGTGGAGGACGAGGTGACGTGGCGGGCGCTCGGCGAGATGGGCTGTGATCTCGCGCAGGGCTACTGGATCAGCCGGCCGGTCCCGGCCGACAAACTTCTCACGTGGCTGACGGAATCATCGTGGGGCCTGAATCTCTCGGGCGCCGGCTACCGCGCAGGGCGCTGAACGGTGAACGGTGAACGGTGAACGGTTAATTAACGCTCCGGCCGGACCCTCACTACCGCCGAATCGCGTACCTTCCGTTCGATGCGGCGCAGCTCCGAGGTCATCGCTCTCCGGTCGCGCCAGGTGCGCGAGGTGTGGGCGATCTCCGTACCCGTCAGGATGAAGGGATCGGGCCAGCGCTGATCCTGGTGCCATGGCTGCGACCCATGCAGGGGGAGGAAGAAGGGGAGATAGCCGACTCGCCAGCGGATGTTTCGCGTCTTGAACTCGATCATGCCGAGGTCGTGGCGGAAAGCCGGCTCGACTTCCTCACGGTCAGGATTCTCCGCAAAGAGGCGAAGAAGCGTGTCGCGGGAGAAGTCGGGCGGTTCCTCCCGAAACTGTTGCTGCTGAGCGACAGCGTTTCCACTGAGCAGCAGCGCGAAGATCATCAGGATTGCCGGTCGCATTTGGCCTCCCGAGCTTACGACGATTTCCTCTGCAGAATCGTTACAAAGCGACGAACCGCATCTGGCTCACCAGATAGCAGATGCTCTTCGCCGAGAGCCGACCAGACGTTGTAGAGGCACCCTTGTCCGGCGATGTGGACGTAGGCCAGATGCTTCGGCCCGCTTCCACCTTCGAGACCCCCGCAGCACGAGCGCGACTGCAACGTGGAGCGCCGTCACTGCAGATGCCGCCCGAGGAAGTCCCACATTTCGCGGCGTGAGTCGCGGGCGAGCTTCGTATCGATGCGGTTGAAGATGTGCGCGCCGGGCGCGTTCTCGTAAATCTTGTACTCGAATTTCTTGCCCGCGGCTTTCAGGGCGTTGATGAGATGTTCGACCTCGATGACTCGCACGTCCTCGTCGTTGGTGGTGGTGTGGATGAGGAGCGGCGTCTGCAGCTTGTGGGCGTGGTAGACGGGGGAGCGGCGGCGGTACTCGTCCAGGTTCTCCTGGGCACTGCCGCCGATGAACTCACTGAACGTTCGGCGATAGCCCTCGGACGAGTAGCCCATGCGCTGAACGAGATCGCTCACCGGGACGCCCGCGTAAGCGACTTTGTAGTCGTTCGGCCAGTTGAAGATGTTCATGAGCGTGTGGAAGCCGCCGTGGCTCCACCCGAAGATTCCGACGCGATTCGCGTCGACGAACGGCAGCATCTCCACCGCCCAGTTCCGAGCATCATGAACGTCGTCCACCTCGGCCGCGCCGTAGTCGATCTGGTTGTAAATGTCGCTCCCATGTCCGATGCTGCCGCGGTATTCGGGCGAGACGATCACGTAGCCACGGTCGAGTGCTTCGCGGAAGATGTGTGCGTAGGTCGAAGTCAGGCGCCCGTGCACGCCGCCGTGCGCGAAGACGAGGAGCGGCGCTTTGCCTTTGATGTTCTTCGGCGAGAAGACGTACACCGGGATCACGAGCGGATTGCCTGCATTTGCGGAGGTCTTGCTCGCTTCACGCCGCGGCTTGCTCGAGGCGATGCGATACATCTGGATGTTCGCGACGTCACCGAGCTTGAAGTACCAGAGCGCGTCGTCGACGTGGCGCTCGACATCCTCTAAGGAACGGTCCATCGAAGTGTCATGACGGGCGAGGCCGCGGGCCGTCGCCGGCGCGTCGGTGCTCTGCGCGAGCGCGACTCCACAGGCGAGAACGGTGGTAAGGGAGGCGGTGATCAATCGCTTCATGCCGCGGATTCTACGCGTATGATCCATGGCATGTACGTGATCATCTGGCGTTACCGGGTGAAGCCCGAGCAGGCCGACGCGTTCGAGCGTCATTACGGAGCGGCCGGCAGCTGGGTCGAACTCTTCCGCCGTGGCACCGGTTACGTCGGTACGGATCTTCTCCGCGATGAAGCCGGCTATGTCACGATCGATCGCTGGACGTCGAAGACCGATTACGAACGATTCCGCTCGGCACGAGAAGAGGAGTACGCCGCTCTCGACGAGAAGCTGGCCGAGCTCACGGAGGCCGAGGAGAAGCTCGGCGAGTATGAGAGCGTGTAGGCGATTTTGGATTTTGGATTTTAGATTTTGGATTTCCCGCTTTCCAAAATCCAAAATCCAAAATCAGTGCAGGAACATCGGCACGCCCATGACGTTGGCGATGTTCGGCCGATACCGCCGTTCGTCGTAGAAGTTCGCCACGTCGACGCGCTTCTTCGCAGTTCCACCGAGCTCAACGGGCACCGCGGCATATCGTCCATCGACGACGGCGACCATCTTTCCCGTCTCGCCGCGCCGGACCAGATCTGCGGCGAGGCTGCCGTAGTTGTTTGCCACCAGCTGATCGAGTGAATCGGGTGCGCCGGATCGCATCAGGTAGGCCAGGCGCTGATAAATAGTCTTCTCGCCTGTGCGTTTCTCGAAGAATTCACTGATCACTTCGCCGATGCCGCCAAGGCGGCGGTTGTCGTAAGCGTCGGCCTCGCCACGCTCGATGATGGATCCGCCGACGACCGTTGCCCCTTCCGACACCGCTACCACGGCGTAGTTGCTCGGATTGTCGCGGCGGTCCTTGGCCAGCAGGTCGTACAGTTTCTCGCACTCGAAGGGGACCTCGGCAATGATCGCCCGGTCGACACCTCCGAGATAGGAAGCGAGCAGACACGTTTCGCCTGAGTGCCGCCCGAAGAGCTCGACGACGAGGAAGCGCTCGTGCGAGCCGGCGCCCGTACGGAGGTCGTTGATGAACATGACCGAGCGCGTGACCGCGGTGGAGAAGCCGAGGCAGTAGTCAGTTCCGAAGACGTCGTTATCCATGGTCTTCGGAATGGCCACGAGCGGGACGCCTTCTTCGTGCAGGCGGCGGGCGAACGAGAGCGTCCCGTCGCCGCCGAGAGCGACGATGGCGTCGAGTTTGAGGAAGCTGATGGTGCGGAGCGCCGCGGCGGTGAGGTCGAAGCGGCCGCGCTCGTCGGCCGCTCCCTT
The DNA here is from genome assembly GCA_937870635.1 of uncultured Acidobacteriota bacterium. Classification (GTDB taxonomy): domain Bacteria; phylum Acidobacteriota; class Thermoanaerobaculia; order Gp7-AA8; family Gp7-AA8; genus DATLEX01. Next base: position 60,592 of record CALMZP010000031.1, read on the forward strand.
CTGGCTCTCGAGGTGCCTGGGAATCGCTTCCGGTTTCGTGATCGAGGGATTGAGCCGGGAAGTGTGAAGGATCGTGCCGCCGCTGCGATCGATCGCCCGGGTGTTCTGCCGGTTCAGGGGCATCATCCAGGCCGAGTTCTCTTCGTTCGGCTCGGGGATGATGTTGAGCAGCGATGCCCAGCCGCGGCGCAGGCCGACGATCTCGTGACCTTCGTCGGCGAGACGCCAGACAAAGGCCTTGATCGCGGCGTTCAATCCGGGGACGTCGCCACCGCCTGTGAGAATGCCGATCCGTTTCATCGCCGGAGCCGCGCCTGCGCGTTCTTCTCCCCCTCGGGGAAGAAGACCACTTTTAGCGCTTCATGACGATCAAAACGTGACATACCTTCGTGAAATTCATCGAGGGAGTCGAACGTGGCCTGAACGACCCATTCGACGTCCAGTCCCGACTGGAGCAGTGCCAGCATCCGCTGCCAGGTGCTGTACATGCGGCGGCCGATGATGCCCTGCAGCGTCACTCCCTTGAAGATCACGTTGCGCGTGTAGTCGTCGATCGTGACTGAATGGCCGGCCGGCAATCCGAGGAGGGAGAGAAAACCGCCCATGCGGACGATCTCCAGCCCGAAGTTGATGGCATTGCTCGAACCGGACATCTCCAGGACGACATCGACGCCGACACCTTCAGTGATGGTCTGGATGGCGGCCTTGACGTCTTTGGGGTCGGTCGTGCGGACGTTGAAAGCGTGGAGGTTCCCGAAGTTGCGGTTGGCAGCCCAGCGTCGGGCCGCCTCGAGAGCCTGATCGCTGATATCTGTGACGACCACCGTACTGGCGCCGCTGTGTTCGCAGATCGCGGCTGCCATCGCGCCGATCGGGCCGAAGCCGGTGATGGCGACGCTCTTGCCCGCCAGATCGACGACCTGCGTGCAGTGCACGGCGTTTCCCAGGGCATCGAGGAACGCGCCGACGCGCAGCGGGACGTAGGCGCCGAGCTTGATCACGTTCGATGCCGGAACCTTCACAAACTCGGCAAACGCACCGTCCTCATGAAGGCCGTAGATCTTCGTCTTGTTGCAGATGTGGCCATTGCCGGAACGGCATTGCGGGCATTCGCCGCAGACGACATGCATCTCCGCTGCGACGTAATCGCCTTTCTGCAGGCCGTCGCGGTGAGCCCGCTCGCCGAATTCCTCGATGAAGCCGCAGAACTCGTGACCGTAAATGCGCGGCGGCTTGACCGAGTCGTGAATTGACGGATCCCACTTGTAGATGTGTTTGTCGGTGCCGCAGATGGCGGTGGCGCCCACGCGGATCAGGATCTCGTCAGCGGAGGGTTTCGGGATCGGATAGTCGCGAATGGAGGTTCCGGATTCACCAGCGGCCGGAGCGGATTTGACGACGGCTTTCATGGCAGAAGAGCGCTCGCGCTCGGGCGCGGAATCTATCACAGGGGTTGCGATGCGATCCGCCGCCTCACCGATCGCCGGATGAAACGAAGCGCGGCGTCCACCCACTCTTCGGTTCGCGGCGCCTTCTCCAGAGGAATCTCGCGCGTGTTGCGGGGCAGCCCGGTCGCGAACTGATTGATCGTCCACACCAGCGAATCGCGGTCCCGGACGTAGAGATCCTTGTGCATGCCGTCATTGACGATGTGGATGGCTTTCTTCTCGGCCACGCAGTGATCGTGAAGCTCGTGCGCCATCCAGGCGGGCGCGACCTCATCGTCGGCGCCGTGGATCACGAGCAGGGGAACCGTCAGGCGTTTGACGACCGACCGGGTGTTGAACAGGTTGCCCGCGAGGAGGTGCATCGGGATCGTCGGAAAGAGCACACGGGTGATGTCGGGAAGACTGGTGAACGTCGACTGCAGAATGAGTCCGTCGAACGGGTGACGCTTGATGACCTGTGCCGCCACCGCGCCGCCGAGAGAGAAGCCGTAAAGGATGGACGGAACGTTCTTGGGGCGGATCTTGTGATGGAACCGCGCGGCGGTGATGCCGTCTGAGACGACGCCATGGATCGAAGCCGTTCCCGTGCTCTTGCCGAACCCCCGGTAATCGAAGAACAGCACGTTGATCCCCGCGTCGAGGAGGTGCGGGATGATGTCCGCGCTCACCGTGAGATTTCCGGTGTTGCCGTGGCAGAAGAGCGCCGAGGCGATCGGCTTCTTCGCCCGGCAGTACCACCCATAGAGCTCCTCGCCGTCCGGTGTCTCGAACCACTGTTCTTCGACGGCGCCACGCTGGATCCCATAGTCGGCCGGATTCCACGACTTGACCGGCTCCGGCGACGGCAGGAAGAGCTGCGTGTGCCGATAGACACGCCGCGCGATTTCCGCCGCGGTGAGCAGCGCGCCGCCCACCGCGATGAGCGGCATGACCAGATCGCGTTCCTTGCGTTTACGGCTCTTGCGGCGACGAGTGGCCACTTGTTGATACTTTAACCGACCGGGCCAAGGGGTGTGAATTTTGGATTTTGGATTTTGGATTTTGGATTCACGCCGATCCAAAATCCAAAATCCAAAATCCAAAATGCATCTATGGTGAAATCCACCCATGAGAACCGTCGAGAGCCGCGTCCGCGTCCGCTACAAAGAGACCGACCAGATGGGCATCGCCCATCACTCCAACTACATCGTCTGGTTCGAGATCGGCCGGACGGATCTCTGCCGCGCGACGGGTTTCTCCTACTCGATGATCGAGGAGCGTGGGTTCATCCTCGTCGTGACCGAAGTGGTCTGCCGCTTCCGTGTTCCTTATCGCTACGACGACGAGGTGGTGATCAAAACCTCGGTTGGCGAAGCGGCCAGCCGTTCGATGAAATTCGCCTACGAGCTGCGCGACGCCTCGGGCGAGACCCTGCACGCCGCCGGCTCGAGCAGCCACCTCTGGCTGGACAAGGAGACCAGGCGCCCGGTGCGCGCGGACGAAGAAGTGATGCGCGCCTTCGCGCCCTTCCTGGCAGGGTAGGTGGAGCCGCGGGCGATCCCGCCCGCGGGTGAATGAGGGAACCGCAGAAGCGGGCGGGATCGCCCGCGGCTCCACTCGGTGCGCCTTACAGATTCGTAAACCGGCCCGTCAGGTACTGCTGCGGGCTGGCTGCGAAGGCCGACTTGTTCGCCTCGGACGAGAAGTAGTAGATCCGTCCCTTGTACTCGAAGGTCGGCGTCGTCGCTCTCATCGAGATCTTGCTGCCGTCGACCGGGTCCATGGCGATCGCGGGGGAGAAGGGGAGCGAGGCCCGCAGCTTCTCGTCCTCCGGCGAGAGGACGATCGGCGTGGGCGTCTCCCACGGCTGGACCTTCGGCTTCGGCGGCGGCGCCTCGTCGGACAGCATCGGCGGAGGGTCGATTACCTTCGGCCGCGGGTCCACGGACTCGATGGTCTGCATTTGGGAGACCTGCGGCCCGGCAGTCCGGGCAGCCGGCGTGGAGGCGCGCGAACAGGCCAGGGAGAGAAGAATCAGCGCGAGGAAGTGCCGCATCGGAAGACCTTGCTGCGAATGGCGTTCCAGAAAAGGGAGTTGGTGCGAAAGGGGGGACTCGAACCCCCATGATCTAGTGATCACAGGCTTCTGAGACCTGCGCGTCTACCAGTTCCGCCACTTTCGCACACTGCATCGGTGGGAAGGTGATTCTAGATGCAAGGGGAGGAATGTCAATTGCTCAGGTGATATTCCAGCGAGCGATGCTTCCCACGCCTCAACGAAACGATTATTCTGGACAGGCCACGCCTGACCTGAAATCGTCGATGTCCTCCCCACCAGAAACGGCCCCGAAGGTGCTCATCGAGGCACCGCCGCGCTCGCCGACCCTGTCGGCCGAGGTGTGGAATCTGCCGAATGCGCTGACGCTGCTGCGGATCTTCCTCGTGCCGTTCCTCGTGGTCGTTCTCCTGACCCGTTTCTCGGGCCGCGAGTATGCCGGACTGGCCATCTTCCTGGTTGCCGCGATCACCGATTTCTTCGACGGATACATCGCCCGGAAGCGCAACCAGATGACGCGGCTCGGGGCGCTGCTCGATCCGATCGCGGACAAGCTCCTCATGTCCGCCGCCTTCATCTCGCTCGTCGAGATGGACCCGACGCACGTCCCGGCGTGGATGGTGGTGATCATCATCGGCCGCGAGTTCGCCGTCTCCGGCCTGCGCTCGATCGCCGCTCAGCAGGGTGTGACGATCTCGGCGTCACCGCTGGGAAAGAGCAAGATGATCTCGCAGGTCGTCGCCATCTCCCTCCTCATCCTCGGCCACGAGCTGGGAGAGTTCCGGCTGATCGGCACGGTTGCGCTGTGGGTGGTGATGCTTTTCGCGCTGATCTCGGCGATCGACTACTTCGGAAAATTCACGCGCGCGGTCATTCTTCCGCGGCGGTGACCAGCAGCCGGTAAACGTCGTTCTTCCGCAGGCCAAATTTCTCCGCAACCATTTTCACCGCGTCATTCCGCCTCATGCCCGATGCGCGCAGGCGCTCGAACTCGGCGTTCATGTCCGCGGCCGAAACTTCGGCCTTCGCTTTGGGAGCGCGGCCGATCACGAGCGTGATCTCCCCATGCACGCGGTCTCTGGACGCCAGCTGCGGAAGAACCGAGGTAATCGGGCCGCTGATGATCTCTTCGTGCAACTTGGTCAGTTCTCGCGCAACGGCGACCTCCGCGTCGCCGAAAACGCCCAGCGCATCTTCGAGCGAGGCGACCACCCGCTCCGGCGATTCGTAGACCACGACCGTGTGTCCCAGCTCCGCCGCGTGACGATAGAAGTCGAGGCGTTCCCCCTGGCGGTGCGGCGAGAAACCGAGGAACGTGAACGGAAGGGGAGCGATGCCGCTGGCGACGAGCGCGAGGACGGCCGCCATCGGTCCCGGAATCGGCTCGATCTCGATCCCGCGTTCCCTTGCGATCCTGACGATGCGGTACCCAGGGTCGGAGACGAGAGGCATTCCCGCGTCGCTCACGAGCGCGAAGGATTGCCCGGCCTCGATCCGCTCCACCAGCTGTGGCGCCTTCTCGTCTTCGTTGTGCTCGTGATAGCTCTCGGCCGGCGTCTCGATTCCGAAATGTGTGAGCAGCTTGCGTGTGTGCCGCGTGTCTTCACACAGGATCAGATCGACGCCGCGGAGCGCGTCGATCGCGCGCGGGCTCATGTCGGACAGATTGCCGATCGGCGTGCCAACGATGACGAGCCTGCCCGCCATCACTTACCTCGAAGAACGTAGCTGCGCGCGAGCAGGATCGCCGCGGAGGCGGCCACGTTCAGCGATTCGACGCGCTTCGACATCGGGATGGCGATGAGCTTCGCGCGGCGACGGATCTCGTCGGAGACGCCGCTCCCTTCGTTGCCGAAGACGATCATCGCGTCCTTCGTCGGAGGGTCGATCGTCTGTCCAGCTGCGTCGGCGGCGAAGATCGGGAGGCCGTCCAGATCGGCGAGTGTGCCCTGCACGACGGGCACGCGCAGGACCGCCCCGACCGAGGCGCGGATGGCTTTGGGCGCGAAAGGGTCGGCGCAACCGGGTAGAAGGATGACGCCGCCGCAATCAAAGGCCGCCGCCAGGCGGATGATCGTCCCGACATTTCCGGGATCCTGCACCGCGTCGAGCACGACCACGGGGCCGTTGTTCGCGACGATTTTCTGTCCCTTCGGCCGGGCGAACAGGCCCAGGACGTCCTGCGGCGTTCGGGTATCGGCCAGGGCGTCGAAGAGCTCGTCGGTGAACGTTTCGCCGCGCGTGACGAGGAGCAGCGGCTGCCATCCGGCGGCCATGGCGTCGTCGACCTGCTTGTGTCCCTCGAGAACGAATTCGTCCTCCGGATCGCGCATGGCGTCCCGCACTCGCTGGAACAGGGGGTTGTGCCTGCTGGAAATCGTCTTCATCCGGAGCGGATGACATGATAAAACGCGTTCATGTCCACCGCTGCCCGATCCGGCATCCGGTTCGCCGACCGAATCCACGCGATCCAGGAATCGCCGACGCTGGCGGTCATGAACCGCGCCGCGGCCCTCACGGCGAGCGCCGTCGCCGTCGCCGATTTCGGCCCCGGCGAGCCCGATTTCGCCACGCCGCGGCACGTGGGTGAGGCCGGGAAACGCGCCATCGACCAGGGATTCACCAAATACACGAACGCCAGCGGCACGAAAGCTCTGCGCGACGCGATCGCCGCCCGGTACAACCGGCGGTACGACACGCGTCTGGCCACCGAGAACGTGATCACCGGCAGTGGAGGGAAGCAGGAACTCTTCAACCTGATGCTGGCGCTCATTCAAGAGGGGGATGAGGTCATCATCCCGGTCCCTTACTGGGTGAGCTTCCCCGACCAGGTGGCCTTCGCCGGCGGCAAGCCCGTTTTCGCGCAGACGGATCCCGAGAACCAGTACCGGCCGCGGTTCGAGGACATCGCCGCGGTGGCAACGGACCGCACCCGCGCGGTCATCATCAATTCACCGAACAATCCGACCGGCGCAGTCATCGCCGAGAGCGACCTCGCGCGCATTGTCGAGTGGTGCGTCGCGCGCGACATCTTCCTCATCTACGACGAGACCTACGAGCTGTTCGTCTACGAGGGCCGGCACGCTTCGGCGATCGCGTGGTTCAACCAGCATCCCGAGAACGTGATCGTCGTGAACTCGATGTCCAAGACCTTTGCCATGACCGGCTGGCGCCTCGGCTACGCCATCGCGCACAAGGACATCATCTCGATGCTCGGGAAGATCCAGAGCCATTCGACTTCGAATCCCAGCACGATCTCGCAGGCTGCGGCGGTGGAAGCGCTCAACGGAGACGATACCGAGGTCCAGCGGATGTTCAACGCATACAGCGAGCGCCGCGCATGGCTGGTTCCCGCGCTGAATCGCATCGCCGGGTTCTGTTGCGCCGATCCCGACGGCGCGTTCTACGTGTTCCCGGACATCAATGCTTTCTTCGGCCGCGGGCCGGTCCGCGACTCGACCACGTTCGCGTCATTCCTGCTCGACGAGGCCCGCGTCGCGGTCGTCCCCGGCGCCGCCTTCGGGCAGGAACAGGGCGTGAGAATCAGCTACGCCACCTCGATGGAGAGGATCCGCGAGGGTGTCTCACGGATCGAGGCGGCGGTCAGGAAGCTTTGACCGTTAACGGTTAACGGTTAACGGACGGAATGCCCCTCGCGTCCGCTCCGTTTCGCCTTCCAGTTTCCAGCCGTTTCATAAGGAGAAATTTGTGAAGAAAACCATCACCATGCTCATGGTGTTTGCGTTCGCCACCGTGGCGTTCGCGCAGACAAAGCCTGCTGCGACCCCCGCGCAGCAGCAGGCCAACACGGACCCGATCGTGATCGCCGCCGGCGACCTGTCGATCCGCCAGTCGGAATTTGAAGCCGCGATCAAGACCCTTCCTCAGGAGTACCAGCAGTTTGCCTCCGGCCCCGGCAAGAAGCAGTTCGCCGAGGACTTTCTCAGGATGAAGATGCTGGCCGCCGAGGGGACGAAGAACGGCCTGGACAAGGATCCGGACGTCGTTCGCCAGCTCAACCTGATGCGCGAGAACCTGATCGCCAACGCCCAGCTCGGCCGTATCGAGAAGAGCATCACCATCACCGAAGCCGATCTTCAGAAAGCCTACGAGGCCAACAAAGGCCAGTACGAGCAGGTCAAGGCCCGCCACATCCTGATCGCTTTCAAGGGCAGCCCCGCAGCCGACCCGGAGAAGACGGAGCTGACCGAAGAGCAGGCCAAAGCGAAGGCTGAGGCGCTGCGGAAACAGCTCGTTGCAGGTGCCAACTTCGACGAGCTCGCGAAGAAGGAATCCGACGACAAGGGTTCCGGCGCCCGCGGCGGCGACCTCGGTCCCTTTACTCGCGGTCAGATGGTCGACGAGTTCGAGAAAGCCGCTTTCTCCGCCAAGGTCGGCGAGATCGCACCCGTAGTCCGGACCCAGTTCGGATACCACATCATCAAGGTCGACGAGCACACGACCACGCCCTTCGTGGAAGTGAAGGAGCAGCTCGAGCGCACCGAGCGCCAGAAGAAGATGCAGGAAACGCTCGAAGCGATGAAGACGAGCTCGAAGGCAACCTTCAACGAGGCGTACTTTGCGCCGGCCACTCCCGCCACGCCGCCGGCTCCACCGGCCCCCAAGCAGTAGAACCGTTGAGAGGCGGGGTCGACAGTTGACTCCGCCTCTCCCTCCCCGTATCGTTTCCGCACATGGAAATTCCGTCGAAGGTCTCGGTTTTCAACCGCACGCTCGAAGTAAAGGGCAAGCTCGGCATGCTCATCGCCGTCAGCGAGGGCTTTTACGAGATCGTGCTCGAGGTGCAGAGCCGGAACCACACGGTGCTGTTTCCGATCGCCGAGACGGTCGTGATTTTCAACGAGGCCGTCCCGAACATCTCCGCCGACTTCGAAATCGAGCGGTAGAAAAGTGGAGCGCGGGCGATCTCGCCCGCGGGGTTCTCAGCGGGCGGGATCGCCCGCGGCTCCATCACGCTTCGATCGGCTTCGCGAACAGGAACGCCACTCCCACCCCAATCAGGTAGAGGACGATCATCGGAATCGCCAGCGCGAGTTGCGTGACCATGTCCGGGGTCGGCGTGATCACCGCGGCGAAGATGAATGCAAGCAGCACCGCGTACTTGAACTTCTGTAGCAGGAACGCCGGCGTCACGATCCCGATCCGCGCCAGGAAGAACACGAAGATCGGGGTCTCGAAGACGATTCCCGCCGCAAGGATGATCAGGCTGGCGAACGAGAAGTAATCGTCGACCGTGACCATCTGCTTGAAGTTCTTGCCGGTCTCGACGAAGAAGGCGCACGTCGAAGGAAGGAGAAACCGGTAGCCGAAATATCCTCCGGCCACGAAGAAGAGCGCCCCGAAAAAGATGAACGGAAGCGCGTAACGGCGTTCCTTCCTGTAAAGACCGGGCGAGATGAACTGCCAGATCTGCCAGAGGATCACAGGCGCCGCCAGGAACAGCCCCGCAAAGAACGCCACCTTCATGTAGAGGAAAAACGGGGCGGTCAGTCGCGTGTAGGCCAGGGAGTCGCCGGGAGGCAGGTACCGCGCCAACGGCTCCTGCAGCTTCTCGAAGATCTGGGGCGCAAAGTTCCAGCACACCAGGAACGAGACGAATACCGCGATGAAGGAGTAGAGGAGGCGCTTTCGAAGCTCCTCGAGGTGGTCGAGGAACGACATCTTCTCCAGCTCGTGGTCGGGTTCCTGTTCCGTCGCCGACTCGGTCGTGTCGGCGGTCATCACGATTCGGTCATCGGAGGCGGAGCGTTCGGATTCGCGTTCGGCTTCTTCTCCTCGGCCGGCATGGAGAAGGGACCCGGGGTCGGTTCCAGGGGAGGCAGTGGCTCGCTCCTTGATACCGTTTCCAGCGGCATGATGGACGGTCCGATCTGTTTCAGCTCCTCGATCCGGACTTCGCGCTCGATCGTGTTCTTGAGGTCGTCAGTGGCCTTCCGGAACTCGCCAAGGGCTTTTCCGAGGGTCTTGCCGATTTCAGGGAGCTTCCGCGGCCCGAAGACGATCAGGGCGACCGCCAGGATGATCAGGATCTCTGGAACCCCCATGTTGAACATCGAAAATTTCCCCGAAACGTGACGGGAGCGTGAACACCCCCGTCCCGGCGAATACTCCACCTTTATAATCGCGTTGAAGTTCCTACTGAGGCGGTGCCTGTCATCATGGCCAAAATCAATAAGACTGAGAAGTGGACCTTTTCACTGACCCTCGTGGTCGCTCTCGCCGGTGCGACGCTTCTCGGCGGATTCTATGGCAACCACCTGTCCGGCGCTCCCACGCCAACCGAGCTGCATAAACGGCTGAAGGAGTACACGGATCTGCTCAGCGCCGTTTCCACCTGGGCTCCCGAAGACATCACCTCCGACAAGTTCGTCTATTCGTCGATCGACGGAATGCTCCGTACGCTCGACCCCCACACCTCCTTCCTCGAGCCGAAGGAGTACACCGACATGCAGGACCGTCAGAAGGGTACCTTCTACGGCCTGGGAATCCTTGTGACGAAGCGGAACGATCAGGTGACGGTCATCACGCCGCTCGAGGGGACTCCTGCTGCACGGCTCGGCATCCGGGCGGGCGACGTCATCTCCGAGGTCGAAGGTGTCGCCACTGAAGACATGCCGCTCGACGACGTCGTCAAGCGCCTGAAAGGGCCGAAGGGCAGCACCGTCAACATCAAGATTCTCCGCGTCGGCATCGAAGAACCGATTCCGCTGACCATCACCCGCGCCGCGATTCCGACGAACTCGATCTCCAATGTCCTGATGATTCGTCCCGGCGTCGGCTACGTGCGCATCAAGGACTTCACGTCGACCACGGTCCGCGAGCTCGGCGACGCCATCGAGAAGCTTCAGTCCGAGGGCATGCAGCGCCTCGTTCTCGATCTGCGCCAGAATCCGGGCGGTCTCCTCGACGCCGCGGTGGGCGTCGCCGATCATTTCCTCGAGAAGGGGCAGATGATCGTCTACACGAAGGGCCGTACGCCCGATGCCGCGCAGGATTACTTCGCGCCGGGCAAGCATGACCGTGTGGAAGTGCCGCTCGTCGTTCTCGTCAATCGCGGCAGCGCTTCGGCATCGGAGATCGTCGCCGGAGCGATCCAGGATCACGACCGCGGGCTGGTCGTCGGCGAGACCAGCTGGGGCAAGGGCCTCGTGCAGAGTGTCTACTCGCTGCAGTACGGCGCAGGCCTGGCGCTGACGACCTCGAAGTACTACACGCCGGCAGGACGCAACATTCAGCGCGACTACAGCTCGTTCTACGACTACTACGTGGCCGATGAAGGCGCCGACATCGCCGAAGTTCCGCTGAGCCAGCGCGAGCAGTTCAAGACGGATACGGGCCGCGTCGTTTACGGCGGCGGCGGGATCACGCCCGACGTGATCGTCAAGCAGCCCGAGCTCTCGCGGACCACCCAGGTTCTCGAGGTGCGCAGCGCGATCTTCAATTACGCGGTCGAATATGCGGCGAAGCATCCCGACCTCACCGCGGAGATCGAGATCACGCCGGCGATCGTCGACGACTTCGCGACGTTCGCGGCGGCGAAGGATTTCGCACCGATTGCCGACATTCGCGATGCTCTGGCCAAGGCTGAGGATCGCCGGTACATCGAACGGGCGCTGAAGGCGGAGATCGTTGCCGCGAAATTCGGCTTCGACGCGTCGTATCGTTTCAGGCTGCAGGGCGACGCACAGGTGGAAAAGGCACTCGAGCTTTTCCCGGAAGCGCAGAAACTGGCGACGCTGGCAGCGAACGTCCGCGCCCGCGGCGGCGAGACGTCGCCCGACGCGTCCGCACAGGCCGCACAGGCAGCGCCGAAGACGAGATAGGTGGAGCGCGGGCGACCTCGCCCGCGTTCCCCGTTTCCCCGGCGGATCGGACCCTCACTCCCGGCCCCCGACTTGCAGACCTCCACGCACGGGTGCTATACGTGTCGCCGCTTTTCCGGGAGGAGCACTCCGCACATGCCAGAGTTGGGTAAGAAGTACACCTGCTACAGCTGCCACACCAAGTTCTACGATCTTGGGAAGCCCGTCCCACTTTGCCCCAAGTGTGGAGCGGACCAGCGTGACGCTGAAGACACGCCGATCGTTCCGACGAGGGCGAGCAGGCGCGCGGCGGTCGTCGTCGAAGAGCCGGCCGAAGAGCCGGAGTTCGCGGCCGAAGCCGAAACCCCTGCAGTCGAAGGTGACGAGGACGAGGAAATCGCTCCGGTCCGCGAAGAAGAAGCGGACGAAGACGACGAAGAAGAAGAGGAGTACTGATGGGCCGCTTCGGACTGCTTGGTTGTGCAGGTGCTCTGATTCTCGCCGTGATCGTGTTCGGCGGCTACTTCGTGAGCGTGCGAAACAACCTGGTCGGTCTCGACGAGCAGGTGAATCAGCAGTGGGCCCAGGTCGAGAGCCAGTACCAGCGCCGTTACGACCTGATCCCGAACCTCGTGCGCACCGTGCAGGGCGCGGCGGACTTCGAGAAGTCCACACTGGAAGCCGTGGTCAATGCCCGCGCGCGCGTCGGCCAGGTCGCTTCACCGGCGGGCGGACCGCCGACCGCGTCGGGTCTTCCGGACAATCAGGCGGCGATGGAACAGTTCGCGAACGCGCAGGCGAGCCTGAGCGGAGCGCTGTCGCGACTTCTCGTCGTCGTCGAGCGCTACCCCGAATTGAAATCGAACCAGAACTTCCTCGAGCTGCAGTCGCAGCTGGAAGGGACGGAGAACCGCATCGCCGTCGAGCGGGGCCGCTACAACGAATCCGCCCAGGCCTTCAATACGGCCGTCCGCCGTTTCCCGGCGAACCTCGTCGCGAACATGAGCGGCTTCAAACAGAAGGCGTATTTCCGCGGCACACCGGGCTCCGAGCAGGCTCCCGACGTGAACTTCAACTTCGGTACGAGCACCGCCGCCACGGCGACGCGCTGAAGACAAGGATGAAGGATGAAGGATGAAGGATGAAGGATCTCAGGGCGCCCTTCATCCTTCATCCTTCATCCTTCATCCTTAAGACCGCGCTGACGGCGGCGCTCCTGCTGATTGCAGGCCTCGCGTTCGCGCTGGAGGTCCCTCCCGCCCCCACGGAGTGGTTCACCGACCGGGCGAACCTCATCAGCAGCAGCGACGCGGCCGCTCTCAATCAGAAACTCGCCGCGTTCGAGCAGGAAAGCGGCGCGCAGTTCATCGTCTACATCCTCCCCTCGCTCGAAGGCGATTCGGTCGAAGACTTCACCATTCGCGCGGTGGAGAAGTGGAAGGTCGGCCAGGCGAAGTACGACAACGGCCTCGTGCTGTTCGTGTTCGTGCAGGATCGAAAGATCCGCGTCGAGGTCGGCTACGGACTCGAAGGAACGATCACCGATGCTTTTTCGTCACGGGTGATCCGGCAGCACATCGCGCCGCGCTTCCAGAGCGGGGACTGGGCCGGCGGAATCAACGCGGGCGCCGACGCGCTCATGGCGCAGATCCGCAAGGGCGAGGCGCCGGTCGAGCCGATGGAGCGCGCCCGGTCGGGAGAGGGTGAGCCGGCGGGAGTCGGATCCGTCCTCTTCATGATCATTCTGTTCGTGGTTATCTTCTTCATCCTCCCGGCGATGCTGCGGGGAGGCCGAGGAGGATGCGGGGGCTGCCTGCCGCTGTTCTTCTTCCCGGGCGGTGGTGGCGGTATCACCTTCGGCGGCCATCGCGGAGGCTTCGGCGGAGGCGGGTTCGGCGGAGGTGGCTTCGGCGGGTTCAGCGGCGGCGGCGGGGGATTCGGTGGCGGCGGCGCTACTGGAGGCTGGTGATGAATCAGATGGAGTTTCTGAAGAGCCTTGACCAGGACCGCATCATTGCCGCGATCGACACCGCCGAACGACAGACTTCAGGCGAGATCCGCGTTCATATCCAGCCGGCGACGCGCGGAGCCGAAATCCGCACACTCGCGGAGCGCACCTTCGAGCGCCTCGGCATGACGAAGACCGTCCTGCGCAATGGCGTCCTTCTCTTCATCGCCTGCGAGGAACAACGCTTCGTCATCCTCGGCGACAAGGGAATCGACGAGAAGGTTCCAGCCGGCTTCTGGGACGACATCGCCGCGCGGCTCACCGCACGGTTCAAGTCGGGCGAGTTCACCGACGGCATTGTCGACGCGATCCACAGCGCCGGCGAAGAGCTCAAGGCGTTCTTCCCAAGGGCGCATGGCGATGTCAACGAGCTCACGAACGAAATCAGCATCGAGCACCACTGACACGGTCGTCATCGCCCTCGGGTCCAACCTGGGCGATCGCGCGTGGCATCTCCGCCGCGCGATCCGTGAGCTGAGCCGCCTCGTGCGCATCGTTCGAGTGAGCTCCATGCACGAGACCGAGCCGGTCGACACGCCGCGAGGGTCGCCAGATTTCCTGAACATGGTCCTCGTGGCGCGAACCTCACTCCCGCCGCATACGCTGCTGCGCGAGATGCTGGCGATCGAAACGCGCCTGGGACGCCGGCGGTCGATCCGCAATGCGCCGCGCGTCATCGATCTCGACCTGATCTTCTACGGCGCACGCCACATCCGCACGCCGGATCTCATCGTGCCGCACCCGCGGTGGATGGAACGGGATTTCGTGATCGCGCCGCTGCGGGAAGTGATGCGGCTGTCATCATCCCGAGCGTAGGCATCTCCCGCTTGCGGCCGACCGCCGTAGCGAAGGTGGACGACGCTCACCGCAGAGACGCCGAGAACGCAGAGGAACGCAGAGACTGCAGCAGGACTCTGCGTCCCTCTGCGTTCTCTGCGGTTGCTTTTCGATCTGCCGGGCAGCGAGGGAGCTGGGCGTGAAGGGGGCGCGAAGCTTCGTGCCTCGGGTTACTACCGCGTGCCGTAGCCGCCGCTGAGGGAGGCCGGGCGCGACGCCTGCTTGACCACCGCGGCGCGGGCGAGAACGGGATACGGATTCACCATCTCGTCGTTCTGGCTGATGCCAAAGTGCAGGTGAGGCGGGGTGGTGAGGGCGTTGCCGGTGTTGCCGACGAATCCGAGAAGATCACCGCTCGACACTTCCATGCCTTCGTAGAGGCCGGGCGCCCAGCGGTCGAGGTGTGCGTAATAGAACGACGTGCCGCTCTCGGTCGTCAGCCACAGGCAGAAACCGCCCTTGGGCTGCTCGCCGATGTAGCTGATGATTCCGTCCGCCACGGCGACGACGCTCGTTCCCTTGCGGGCGAAGATGTCGATGCCACGGTGTGGACGGCGGCCGCCGTCGCGCGGTGCGCCCCAGCTGTCGTCGATGTCCATCGGCCGGACCCCGACCACAGGCATGTGCAGCGAATTGCCGGAGAGGGGAGCGAAGAGCGCCCGAGCCTTTTCGGCGAACTCGTTGTCGCGGGCGCGGGCCGAGCGCGGCGCGGGAACCGTCGGCTGGCGTTCGGCTTCCCTCTTGTTGTTACGGTTGAGGTCGGAACGCAGCTGCGCGATCAACTGCGAAAAATCGTCGTCTTCGGAGGCCCGGACTTCCGTGGCGGGCTGGGGAGCGGCCACAGCCGTAGTGGTCGCGCCGCCAGTGAGGATCAAGAGACAAGAGATCAGCGCCAGCAGACCGGCTCTGCTGACCCACCCACTGCGACCGAAAGTTGGACTCATAGCTACCGGGGACGGACGGCGATGAGTTTAAAAGGGGCAGCTGAGCTTGTAAAGGATCATCTGAAGAACCGGCCCACGAACTCGTCCACCCGGCGGATGGGGATGACCTCCAGGTCGGCCCGGATCTCGGCGGCGTTCGCCTGCGGCACCGCCAGCTTCGTGAACCCGAGGGTGGCTGCCTCCCTCGCGCGGACATCCGGCTGGGAGACGCTCCTGACCTCCCCGAGCAGGCCTACCTCGCCAAAAATAGCCAGATCGTGGGGGAGGGGGGCGTTCCGGTGTGAGGAGACGAGCGCCCCCACGATCCCGAGGTCCAGCGCCGGCTCGTCGATCTGCAGACCACCGGCGACGTTGACGTAGACGTCCTGGGTGACGAAACTGCCGCCGCCCTTCCGCTCCAGGACGGCCAGGAGGAGCGCCACGCGGTTCGAGTCGATGCCCATGGCCATCCGGCGCGGCGAAGGGAAGTGAGTGGCCGAGACGAGCGCCTGAACCTCCACGAGGAGCGGCCGGGTACCCTCGAGGGCTGCCAGTACAGCTGAGCCCGCTGAGCTGCTCCTCTGAGCCAGAAGAGCAGCGGACGGGTTCATCACCTCGTCCAGCCCGCTGTCATGCATCTCGTAGATGGCGACCTCGTTCACCGGGCCGAATCGATTCTTGCAGGCGCGAATGACCCGGTAGTTCTGAAACTTGTCGCCTTCGAAGTAGAGCACCGTATCGACGATGTGCTCGAGCGCTTTCGGACCGGCGATGGTCCCTTCCTTCGTGATGTGTCCGATGAGGAACATCGGAACCGAGAGCCGCTTGGCCGCCGCCATGAGCACTCCGGCACAGTCGCGCACCTGGCCGACCGACCCCGGCGTCGAGGAGTTCAGCGACGTATGGACCGTCTGAATCGAATCGATGATGACCGCCGCCGGATTCAGCTTCTCGATCTCCGCGATGATGCGTTCGACAGAGGTCTCGCTGTAGAGACGGATGTTGCTGTTGGTGGTGCCGAGCCGCCGCGCCCGCAGCGCGATCTGTCGCGGTGACTCTTCGCCGGAGACGTAGAGGACGGGCCGTTCTGCGGCGAGCTTTTCCGCGGCCTGCAGCAGCAGCGTCGATTTGCCGATGCCCGGCTCACCGCCGACGAGGATCACCGCGCCGGCGACGAGGCCGCCGCCGAGGACTCTGTCGAGATTGGGGAGCTTCGTCGAAGTGCGGGGCGCGAGATCCGCTTCGATCTCATCGATCGGCACGGGCGCCTGTGAAGCGCTGAGGGCCATGCGTGGCTGCGGCGTCGCCTGCTGCTCTTCGGCAAACGAGTTCCACGCGTTGCAGTCGGGACAGCGGCCGAGCCACTTCGATGCCTGGCAGCCGCATTCGGTACACGAGAAAATGACGGCTGGTTTCTTGGCCACGATGCGATTGTACGTGTGTCTACTGCGCGTGGATTTTCTCGCATCCTTCATGACCGTCTACGACAAGCGGTGAAACAGTGGAGCCGCGGGCGATCCCGCCCGCGGTGGCGACATGCCACACGCCGGACGCGCTCCAGCATGCGTCGCGCACACGAAAGCACCGCGGGCGGGATCGCCCGCGGCTCCACGGAGTCGGGCGACTGATGCAGAGGTTCCCTAACGGTGAACGGTCAACGTCACTTCGCCGCGGAGATCCTGCTGCATCTCTTTCTTGACTCGCGCCGGCGAATGTCCCTGGCTGAAGAGATAGAACAGCTTCGCCAGGGCCGCTTCGGCCGTCATGTCGTATCCGCTCACGACCCCGGCGCGCGCGAGCGCCGAGCCCGTGGCGTATTCATGGAGATCGACGGTGCCCTCGAGGCATTGCGTGCAATCGACGATCACCACTCCTCGCGCCGTAGCCTCGGCCAGTGCCTCGATGAATTCGCGGTTCTTGTCCGGACCGTTCCCGACGCCGTAGGCCTCGAGCACGAGACCCTGCAGCGGCGGACGCAGGATGTTGCGGACGAGATCGGATGAGATTCCCGGAAAGAGGCGCAGCGCGCTGACGACCGGCGCCGCGAGCTCGTGCACCTGAAGCTTCCTGCGGCGCTTGTCGCGGCGGACTAGATCCCAGTTCACCTCGATGTCGATCCCGACAGTGCCGAGGGGCGGGAAGTTCGGCGAGTCGAAGGCGGCGAAGCCATCGGCGCTGACTTTCGTCGAACGGCATCCTCTCAGCAGCTTTCCTCCGAAGTACAGGCACACCTCGGGGATGTCGTAGTTGGCGGCCAGCATCAGCGACGTGATGAGGTTCTCGCGCGCGTCGTTGCGGATCTCGCACAGCGGGATCTGCGAGCCTGTGATGATCACCGGCTTCCCCAGGCCCTGCAGCATGAACGGAAGGGCCGAGGCGGTGTAGGCCATCGTGTCGGTCCCGTGCAGCACGGCGAAGCCGTCGTATTCGCGATAGTGGTCGGCGATGTCGTTCGCGATGCGCACCCACTCGACCGGCGTCATGTTCGACGAATCGAGGAGCGGATCGTAGTCGTGCACCGTGTACGAAGGCATGGAGGAGTGCGCGAGCTCCGGCATGGCCTTCATCTGTTTCTGGAGATTGCCGCGCGCCGGGCGATAGCCCTCCCGCGCCTTGGTCATTCCGATCGTGCCGCCGGTGTGAGCGATGTAGACGCGCTTACGCATGAGCGGACGGGATGATAACGGGAATGGAGTGTGGCAGCTTGCGCGGTCCACTCAGCCTCGCGCCGCCGCGATCGCGTTTCGCGCGGCCCGGATCCACGACTGCGGGAAGCGCTTTTTGTCGTACGCCCACTCTTCCATGCTGAGGACGGCGCGCTCGATGCCGTTGCGCTCGTCCGACCGCGGCCACGAGCAGCGAGCCCATCTCCGGAATGCGATCCCGCCACAGACTCGGCGCCGCCTTCTTGAATAGGGAAACTCTGCGCGGGTGCGCTCGGATGCCCGCAGGGACGCAGCGAGCTCACGAGGATCGCTGGTGATCGCGTGATGACCGGCTTCGGGGTTGAGACCGCTGGCGGGCTGCAAGCTGGCGGTCTCCCCCCGATGCCTCAGGCTTTGCGTTCGGGTGCGGGAGCAGGAACCGGCGACGGCTGAGGAACGCTGACGTCCGTCGACGGGCCGGAGCCGGGCGCGATCGTCAGCTGCTCACCGGGGCTCGCCTCCGGGTAATACTCTTTCTGCTTGATGTAGTCGATGCCGGTTTCCTCGCGGAGGATCTCGTTGACTTCCCATCCCTCGAGCGTCTCGCGCTCGAGGAGCTTGCGCGCGATCTTGTCGAGCGCGCCTTTGTTCTCGGTGATGATCTTCTGTGAGACCTTGTAGGCCTTGTCGAGGATCTGGCGTACCTGCTTGTCGATCTCGACGGCCGTGGCCTCCGAGAAATCGCCGTGCTGCGCGAACTCGCGGCCGAGGAAGATCTCCTGTTCCTTCTTGCCGAAGGTCACGGGGCCGAGATCGGACATGCCCCACTCGCAGACCATCTTGCGGGCCATGCCGGTGGCGCGCTCGATGTCGTTGCCGGCACCGGTCGTGATTTCGCCGAGGAACACTTCTTCGGCGATCCGGCCGCCCATCAGGACGGCGAGCATCGCTTCGAGATAGCGCTTGGAGTACGAATACTTGTCCTCGACCGGCAGCTGCTGCGTGAGGCCGAGCGCGCGGCCGCGAGGGATGATGGTGACTTTGTGAAGCGGATCGGCCGCGGGGAGCATCGCCGCGACGATCGTGTGTCCCGACTCGTGATAGGCGGTGTTCCGCTTCTCGCGATCGGACATCATCATCGACTTCCGCTCGACGCCCATGATGACCTTGTCCTTCGCGAATTCGAAGTCGACCATCTGGACTTTCTTCTTGTCGTAACGCGCCGCGTTGAGTGCAGCCTCGTTGACGAGGTTGGCGAGATCGGCGCCGGAGAATCCGGGAGTGCCGCGGGCGATCACTGCCAGATCGACGTCTTCCGACAGTGGAATCGCGCGGGTGTGAACACGAAGGATTCCTTCGCGCCCCTTGAGATCGGGAAGGTCGACGACGACGCGACGATCGAAACGGCCCGGACGGAGCAGGGCAGGGTCGAGGACGTCGGGACGGTTCGTGCCGGCGATGAGGATCACGCCGTCGTTCGATTCGAAGCCGTCCATTTCCACGAGCAGCTGGTTAAGGGTCTGCTCGCGCTCGTCGTGACCACCGCCGAGGCCGGCGCCGCGATGGCGGCCGACGGCATCGATCTCGTCGATGAAGATGATGCAGGGCGCGTTCTTCTTCCCCTGCTCGAAAAGATCGCGGACGCGCGAGGCGCCCACGCCGACGAACATCTCCACGAAATCCGAGCCGGAGATCGAGAAGAAGGGAACGTTGGCTTCGCCGGCGATGGCGCGGGCCAGGAGGGTCTTGCCGGTTCCCGGGGGTCCCATGAGCAGGACACCCTTGGGGATCTTGCCGCCGAGCTTGGTGAACTTCTGCGGCTCCTTGAGAAACTCGATGATCTCGTGAAGCTCGAGCTTGGCCTCGTCGACGCCGGCCACGTCCTTGAACGTGACCTTCTTCGCGCTGCCGGAGAGGAGCTTCGCCTTCGACTTGCCGAAGGAGAGAGCCTTGTTTCCGCCGGCCTGCATCTGGCGCATGAAGAAGATCCAGAGGCCGATCAGGAAGAGCACCGGGGCCCAGGTGATGAGCGCGGTGATGAAGGGGGCGTCCTTGACTGGCTCGAAATCGGTCTTGACACCCTTCTCGTCGAGAAGGTCGATCATGGTCGGGTAGTCGCTGGGGGCATTGAGATGGAACTCTTTCTGCCCGGCGGCGGCAGCGGCCTTGAACACACCGCGGATTTCATCGCCGCGGATGGTCACACTCTCGACCTCGCCCTTGCGGACGTGGTTCATGAAATCGCTGAAACGAATCGGGTCGCTCGCTCCCTTGGTCGTCTGGAACAGGCTCCAAAGGAGGAAGACCAGCACAATGATGACGACCCATAGAAGGGCGGTTTTAACGGTGGAATTCAACGAAAGGCCTCCACGTGTACGGGGCATGCTGCGGGCATGCCATCACCTACACTATCGCGCTTTGGAACGGATCGGGTAGGCCGGAAATTCTTAGGAACGGGGGCGACGACGCGGGATCGCCCGCGGCTCCACCTACAGGCGGCCGATGTAGGGGAGATTGCCGAACCGGGTGTCCTGCTCGAGGCCATATCCGACAAACGTGCCGTCGCCCACTTCGAACGCCCTGTGGTCGGTCACGACGTCCACCGTCCGGAGGTTGGGGCGGTCGAGCAGCGCCACGAGCCGGAGAGAAGCCGGATCGTGCATGCGAAGCTGGCTGAGGAGGTAGTTCTCGATGACCCCCGTCGTGACGACGTCCTTGAGGACGTAGACGTCGCGCCCGGCGAGCTCGGTATGGCTCAGGAAGTCGATCTCGAGCGCCGTGGCGATCTCGGTGTCGGCGATATCCCGCACGACGTCGATGAAGCCGTATCCAACCTGGCCGGGGATCGATCGCATCAGGTCCGCGCAGAAAACCGCAGCACCCTTGAGGATACAGAGGAGGAACACTTCTCCGTCGCCGGCTTCGGCGCGGATCTCTGCGGCGAGCCTCTTGATGCGTTCGTCGATCGCCGCGGCATCGAACGCCGGCTTCACCTTCGGGATCGTGGCTTTAGGCATCTTCCAGCTTCACCTCGTACACAGTTCCTGCGGGGCTGGTCACCTTGAACCGTTCCGCGATCTCGACTCCGGCGACCCAGACGATCTCTCCATTCCAGATCAAGAGCGGAATCCGATCCCGGACCTCGGCCTCGATTTTACGATCAATCAGAAAATCCTTCAGTTTTTTGTCGTGCGGCAATCCGAGCGGTTGGAAGCGATCGCCGCGGCGGCGGTTACGGACCGTGAAGTGTGCTGCCGCGTTTTCTGGCAGCTGGAAAAGTTGTGCTGCTCGTCCGGATGGACCTTGGACCTTGGACCCTGGACCTTGACGTCCTCCCAAGGTCCAAGGTCCAGGGTCCAAGGTCCTTCGCTCGACGGAGATCGTTGCGCCGATCTCGGAGATGAAGGCGCTCGAGCCGGCGTCGAGCTCGACTTCGAACGGGATGGCCGGTTCGGGCGTCCGGCGAAGCACCAGCGCGCCGCGCTGATGGACGAGCTCGAGCTCCCGCGTGACGCTCACGCGTCGGATATCGCCGACGGCCGACGCGAGCCGCTGCAGATCGTCCGACGAGATCTCGCGCGACCCTCCGAGTCTTCTGATGTGCCTGTTGAGGAGCGCCTGGCGCAGCCACGCATCCTGCGGCCACTGCACGAACCGCGTCTCATCCTCGGTAATGAACGTGCAGCTGCGTTCGACGGCGTCGATCGATTTCTCGACGGCGGGCCAGAACTGCTGCGCCTGCGTTGCGATCGAGGCGAGGTTCTCGACGACGGCCGGACCGAAATCGCGCAGGACGACGCGAACGCGATTGCGCAGGAACCGCGCATCGGTGTTCGTCTGGTCGGTCCGCGCCCTGACGTCGCGTGCCGCGAGGAACTCCTCGATCCCGGCGCGCGTCGCCTCGAGCAGGGGACGGATCCACCCGTCATCGCGGCGGGGGTGGATGCCGCGAAGGCCGGCCAGCCCGGTGCCGGTCAGAAGACGCATCAGGACGGTCTCGGCCTGGTCATCCTTCTGGTGGGCGGTGGCGACGTACCGCGCGCCGACTTCGCTGGCGATCGCGGCGAGTTTTTCGTGGCGAACGTCGCGAGCGGCGGCTTCGAGGCCCGACGCGCGAATCGCCTCGGGGTCGAGGGTCCCATCGGCAACGTGGATCTCGACGCCGAGGCGTTTGCAGAGATCGCGGACGAACGCCTCGTCGCCGTCGGACTCCTCGCCGCGGAGGTGATGGTTGACGTGGCCGGCGGTCACCGTGAACCCGTCTTCCCGCAACTCGGCGAGCAGGAGGAGCAGCGCCGTCGAATCAGGGCCGCCCGAAACCGCGGCAAGAACGTGGCACGGCTCGATTCCCTGAGCCGCAAAAAAGCGCCGAACCAGATCGATCACCCGCCCCTAGTGTACGGGTGATCACTGTCACCGCGCCGTGTTTGCGCAACAGCCGACCATGGCATTCGCTGTAGGGACGCGGGCGAGGTCGCCCGCGCTCCACCGGATCTGCCGAGGAACCCCTTTCGCGCAGATGCTGCCTTGTAGTCGCGAAAAGCGCCTTTCTTCTGAGAGCGGTGCAGATGCGAGGCGGAGCGGAGCTACGTCGAGCCCGCCCGACGAAGCGACAACGAAGCAGATGCGCCGCTATCAGAAGAAAGGAATTTGGTGGCGGTGACTGGAGTCGAACCAGTGACCTAGCGCTTATGAGACGCCCGCTCTAACCATCTGAGCTACACCGCCACGGCAAAAGGGAGGGGGATTATAGCCGGAGTCGCCCGAAGGCGGCCCGGGGGTATAGTGAAACAGTTCGCTTAGGCGGATATTTCGCCACGGGAGCAGGAGATGTCATCGCTCGAACGGGTGTGTGTGACGTGCGGAGATACCGAAGAGATGGCCCGGCTGGAACGCTGCGGCATTTGCGCCCGGTACTTCTGTCCCGACCATTCATTCCGCGCCCTGGGCGGCCGTAAATGCTGTTCAGCCGAATGCG
Organism: uncultured Acidobacteriota bacterium; assembly: GCA_937870635.1. Taxonomy (GTDB): domain Bacteria; phylum Acidobacteriota; class Thermoanaerobaculia; order Gp7-AA8; family Gp7-AA8; genus DATLEX01. The sequence continues at coordinate 83,289 of CALMZP010000031.1, forward strand.
CGAGGAGTTACTACTTCCACGGAGAAATCGATGACGACGACCAAGACACTGGAGAAACCGATTGAGACAGGAGCGAAGAGCGAGCTGACCGTCCGACCGCGCCGCCTGCGACGGTCGGAAGGAATCCGCTCGCTGGTGCGCGAGACCATCGTGCGCCCCGAGGATCTGATTTATCCGCTGTTCGTGGTTCCCAACAGCCGGCAGAAGGCCGAGATCGGGGCGATGCCGGGCGTGTGGCAGATGCGGGTGCGCGAAGTCGTCGAGGAAGCCGCGCGCGCGTTCGACAGCGGGATTCGCGCGGTGCTGCTCTTCGGGTTGCCCGAATACAAGGACGCCACGGGGTCTTCGTCGTGGGATCCGTCCGGTCCGGTGCAGCTCGCGATCGAAGGGATCAAACGCCAGGTGCCACAGATGACGGTCATGGCGGACGTATGCCTCTGCGAGTACACGGATCACGGTCACTGCGGCGTCATCGTCGATCGCAACGGCACGAAGGACGTCGACAACGACGAGACGCTGCCGCTTCTCGTCAAGCAGGCGGTTTCGTTCGCGCAGGCCGGCGCTGACTTCGTGGCCCCTTCGGACATGATGGACGGCCGGATCGGATCGATCCGGTCGGGGCTGGATGGCCGCGGCCTGTCGGACGTGGGGATCATGGCCTATTCCGCGAAGTTCGCCTCGGGCTTCTACGGCCCGTTCCGCGAAGCGGCCGAATCGACGCCGCAGTTCGGCGATCGGCGCACGTATCAGATGGATCCTGCCAACGGACGCGAGGCGCTGCGTGAGATCGAGCTCGACTTCGAAGAGGGCGCGGACATCCTGATGGTGAAGCCGGCGCTGTCGTATCTCGACATCATCCGCGGCGCGCGGGACAACTTCCCTCTGCCGATCGCTGCGTACAACGTGAGCGGCGAGTACTCGATGGTGAAAGCGGCCGCCGAGCGGGGATGGATCGACGGGCCGCGAGTGACGAACGAGATCCTGACCTCGATCAAGCGCGCGGGCGCCGATCTGATCATCACCTATCACGCGACGGAGTTCGCGAAGACGTACAGGGGCTGAGCCGCTGCGCTGAGGTGAGTGGGCTAGCCCATGCCCTTCGGCTTGTAGTCAGCCGAGGTGTATTTCTTCGGGTCGGCGTCGAACTTCTCCTCGCAGCCGCGGGAGCAGAAGTAGTACTTCTTCCCTTCGTGCATCGAGGAGCCGACCGCTTTGCCGGGGTCGACTTTCATTCCGCAGACGGGATCGGTCACGGTATTCATGGCCCCAGAGGGTACACAACATATACCACTTGACAGCGTCCAGCCTGCGACGCAGCCTTGTGCGAGACACCCCGCGATGAAACATGACGTCGTACAGCTGCTGACCGGGCGCGCCATCCAGCCATCGGCCCATCGCGTGGCCGTCGCCCAGTACGTCCTCTCGACCGAAGACCACCCATCGGCCGAGCGGGTCTGGGAGTCGGTCAAGGCGAGGTTCCCGATGATCTCACGCGCCACCGTCTACAACACGCTGAACCTGTTCGTGGAGAAGGGGCTGTTGCGCGAGCTGCACCTCTCTCCGGACTCAGTCGTCTTCGATCCGAACACCGATCCTCACCACCACCTCATCGATGAAGAGACCGGGAGCATTCACGACATTTCCTGGGACCGCGTGAAGGTGGCCGCCATCGCCAACGTCGATGGTTACGAGATCCACGACTATCAGGTGGTGATGAGAGGCACAAAGAAGTAGCTGGGATCCGGTGTCATCCCGAGCGTGAGCGAGGGATCGGGGTGATGGGCGGCACGAACACCATGCCTCCTGCCGCCCAACCCCCAGGTCCCTCGCTCACGCTCGGGATGACATGATGCTAATGATGCCCCGTCTGCGCGTTTTTGCCTGACCCATATCCTCGGGCCGCGTCGTACTTTTTGACCTGTTGCGGCGTCAGCGCGGCGCGGGTCGTGAGGTGCGCTGCCAGGTGCGCGTAGCGCAGCCGGCCCTGGCGTTTCCCAATGAGAGAGCCTGAAAAAGGAGCAGGGCAACCGTCAGAATCGAATGCATGCGTATTTCTCCGTCTCTTATTGAACGACGATCTTGCCCTTCATCATGTTCATGCCGCAGGTGAACTCGAGGTCGCCCGCGTTCTGAGGGGTGAATTCGATCGTCGTCACCTGGTTGACGGGGATGGGCTTCGAGATGTTCTGCGACGGAATGGTCAACACGTCGCCGCAGGTTGGTTTCTCGTCGCGGGTCACATTCAGGCGCACAGGTTTTCCGGCCTGGACGTTGAACGATGCCGGCTGATATTCGCCGCCGCTGACCTTGAGGTCGATGGTTTGAACGTCGGCGGTGGTGGTGGCCGGAGCGGGCGTGGGCTCGGTGGTCGCCGGTGTAGTTTCGGCGGCCGCGGGCGAGGTCGCCCGCGCTCCATCGGTTTCCTGATGGCACCCGATGGTCAGGAAGAGTGCTGCAACTGCAATGAGTGATTTCAAGAGATTTCTCCTTCGATTTGTTCTTCGCCGCGGAGGCCCGAGGGTTTGAGCCGGCCGAGGCGTAAGTCTCGTTGTTTCATGATGAGAAAAATGATCGGCGTCACGAGCAGAACGTGAATCGTCGATGTGACCATCCCGCCGATGAGCGGAACCGCGATCGGCTTCATGACGTCCGAACCGGTGCCCGTCGCCCAGAGCAGCGGCAGCAGGCCGATGACGGTGGTCGCTACGGTCATGATCTTGGGCCTCACACGAAGCAAGGCCCCTTCCACGGTGGCGTTGAAGACAGTCTCTCCCGTGAGAGGGCCCTTCATCATCTCCCGGTCGAGGGCTTCGTGAAGGTAGAGGACCATGACCACGCCTGTCTGAACGGCCACGCCGTAAAGGGCGATGAAGCCTACCCAGACCGCGACCGACCAGTTGAAGCCGTAGATCCACATCAGGTACACGCCGCCGATGAGGGCGAACGGAACCGACAGCATGACCAGCGACGCTTCCACGGCCGAGTGGAACGTGAAGTAGAGGATGACGAAAATGATGACGAAGACGAGCGGCAGCACGATCTGCAGCCGCTGGCGGGCGTGAATCTGGTCTTCGTACTGTCCCGAGAACTGGAGTGAATAACCAGGCGGCAGCGTGAGCTGCCGATCGAGGGCGCGCCGCGCCTCGGTCACGAACGTTCCCATGTCGCGGCCGCGGACGTTGAGCTGCACCAGTGAGCGGATCTGGCCGTTCTCGGAGTTGATCATCGCCGGGCCGGGCGCGGACTCGATCTTCGCCAGCTGGCCGAGGGGAAGCTGAATGGCGGCCTCGCCGCGGGGGATCGTGATCAGAAGGTTCTGGAGAGCCGCCAGGTCGTCACGGTAATCGGCGAGGTAGCGAACCTGCACCGGATAGCGCGCGCGACCCTCGACCGTCCACGTGACATTGCTGCCGCCGATTGCCGTCTCGATTGCATCGAGCACGACACCGACCGGAATGCCCTGGCGGGCGATGGCGTCGCGATCGACCTCGATGTTCAGGTACTGGCCGCCGGTCGTGCGCTCGGTGTAGAGGTCGACCGCGCCGGGGATGGTCCGGAGGATGGATTCGGCCTTCAGCGCCAGTGTCTCGAGCGTCTTCAGATCCGATCCGTAAATCTTCACCCCCAGCGTCGTGCGAACACCGGTGTTGAGCATGTCGATGCGGTTGATGATCGGCTGCGTCCACGCGTTCGTGACGCCCGGGATCTGCAGCTTCTCGTTGAGATCCTGGATGATCGAGTCTTTCGTCGTGCCGGCCGGCCACTGGCTCTTTGGCTTCAGCTCGATGATCGTTTCGAACATCGAGATCGGCGCCGGATCCGTGGCCGTCTCGGCACGCCCGACTTTTCCAAGGACGTAAGCGACGGCCGGATGGCTGGCAATGACCTTGTCCTGCACCTGGATGATCCGCCGCGCTTCGGTGATGTTGATCGCCGGCAGCGTCACCGGCATGTACAACAGCATCCCCTCGTCCAGCGGCGGCATGAACTCCGTGCCGAGGCTCATCATCATGGGGATGGTGATGAGGAGGGCGATGACGTTGATGGCGATCATCGTCTTCCTGTTGCGAAGCGACCAGCGCAGGAATGGCTCGTATGCACGGGCGAAGAAGCGGCTGATGGGATTCTCGCTCTCCGGGCGCATCCGTCCGCGCATGAAGAACGTCATGAGCACGGGCACGAGCGTAATTGCCAGGAGTGAGGCGCCGATCATCGCGAACGTCTTCGTGTAGGCGAGGGGAGTGAAGAGCTTTCCTTCACGACCCGTCAGGAGAAACACCGGAAGGAACGAGGCGATCATGACCAGAAGCGATCCGAAGATGGCCGGACCGACCTGCTGCGAGGCGCGGATGATCGTATTGACGCGCATGTCCTCGTCGGGTTTTGCGCCCGAGGCGAGCACTTTCCCGTACGTGCCCTCCGCGAGGTGACGGTATGCGTTCTCGACCATGACGATCGAGGCGTCGACGATCTCGCCGATCGCGAGCGCCACGCCGCCAAGGGACATGATGTTGGACGTGATGCCGAAGCGGTACATCAGCACGAAACTGATGAGCGCCGACAGAGGAAGTCCGACGAGCACCGTGACGGCGGATCCGAAGTGGAAGAGGAAAACGACGACGACGAGAGAGACGATGATCCCTTCCTCGATCAGCGCTTCCTTGAGCGTGTCGACCGCTCGTTCGATGAGCTCGGAGCGGTCGTAAGCCGTCCGGACGGTGACGCCGGCCGGGAGACCACTCTTCAGTTCTTCGAGGCGCGCCTTCACGCGGTCGATGACCGCCTTTGCGTTCTCGCCGTATCGCGCCACGATGATGCCGCCGACGGCCTCACCGTTGCCGTTCTCTTCGAGGAGACCGCGTCGGATGTCGGTGCCGAGGCTGATCGTGCCGAGGGAGGAGAGGTAGATGGGAGTGCCACCGGGAGCGGCGACGACGATCGTCTCGAGGTCGGCGACATCCTTCACGTAGCCGATGCCGCGCACGATGTACTCGCTCTGTCCGACCTGGATGAGGCGGCCGCCGACGTCGTTGTTCGATCGCCGAACGGCATCGATGACCTGGTCGAGCGAGATTCCGCGCGCCGCCATCCGGATCGGGTCGAGGTTGACCTGGTACTGCTTGACGAACCCGCCGACCGATGCCACTTCGGCCACGCCGTCGACCGACTGCAGGCCGAGCTTCAGATACCAGTCCTGAATCGATCGAAGCTGCCCGAGGTCGTGTGTCTTCGACTGCAGCGTGTACCAGAAGACGTGGCCTACGCCGGTGCCTTCGGGCCCGAGACGGGGAGTGGCGCCTTCGGGGAGGAGGCCGCTGATGTAGTTGAGGCGTTCCAAGACGCGCGTGCGAGCCCAGTAGATGTCGACGTCGTCGCGGAAGATGACGTAGACGAGTGAGAAACCGAACATCGACTGCGCGCGGACCGCTTTCAGATTCGGGAGTCCCTGCAGGTTCGAGGCGAGGGGGTAGGTGATCTGATCCTCGACCAGCTGAGGTGCCCGGCCCGGCCAGTCAACGTAGACGATGACCTGGTTATCGGAGATGTCGGGAATGGCGTCGAGCGGCGTGCGCAGCGTGGCGATCGCGCCGGCGACGATGAGCACCGCGTACGCCACGAGGACGATGAACCGGTTTCGAGCGGAGAGCTCGATGAGTTTGCGGATCATGTCAGTGTCCCCGGTGCGGATCGGCGGTAGTGGTCGCGGTCGCGGGCGAGGTCGCCCGCGCTCCACCGGACGTCGCACCCCTCAGCTGTGCTTCTGAATCGAGGAGGAAGCCGCCTTCGGCGACGACCTTCTCGCCTCCCGTCAGGCCGGCCTGGATCACGATCGATTCGCCATGGCGCTCGCCTACCGTGACTTCGCGAGGCTGATACGTGCCGGGCGCGGTCTCGATCCAGACAAACTGCCGCTGCCCGCGGTCGACCACGACGGATTTCGGGACCATGATGTGCGCCGGCGCGGCGGGACCGACGATCCTGGCGCTGACGTACATGTCCGGCTTGAGGAGCATGTTCGGATTCGCAAGCTCGACTCGGACGCGGGCCGTGCGGGTCTCCCCGGCGAGGAACGGTTGGATGAACGACACGACGCCGGGGAATGCGATGCCCGGAACGGCCGGCGTCGTGATCGTCACCTGCTGGCCGATCGTGATGCCGGGAAGCTGCTGTTCGTAGACATCGGCTTCGACCCATACGACGGAAAGGTCGACGATCTCGAGGAGCGGCTGTCCCTGCGTGACGTACTGCTGCGGGACGACGAGTTTCTGCGTGACCACGCCCGCTACGGGCGACGTCACCGTCGTCGTGTAGAGAGGCTTGCCGCCCTGCTCGAGCTGACGGATCTGCGCGTTGGTCATGCCAAAGAGCAGGAGGCGCCGGCGCGTGGATTCGACGAGATCGTCGGAGGCACTGCGTGCGTCGGCGAAGCCGGCTTTGCGCATGCGCTCGCGGTTTGCCAGGGACAGCAGATACTCCTGCTGCGTCGAGAACAGATCGGGCGAATAGATCGCGGCCACGGCCTGGCCGCGCCGCACGGTGTCGCCGGTGAAATTGACGTAGAGGCGTTCGATGCGGCCCGCCGCGTAGGCGGTCACCTGCGCCACGCGCCGTTCATCGATGGTGACCCGGCCGGTCGTCACCAGCTCGCCGGTGTGCGTTGACGGCGACACGAGAATGGTCTTCACGTTCGCCGTGACCCGCTGCTCGGGCGAGAGCGAGATCGCGGCGACCGACGGATCGAGTGACCCCGATCCCGCAAGTTGCGCCGCAGAGGGATCGACCGCCGTTGCGGGCGGGCGTTTGACGAGTGCCATGCCGCAGATCGGGCAGCTGCCCGGCTGGTCGGAGGTGACCGTCGGATGCATCGGACAGAAATAGACGTCGCCGTGAGCGTGATCGTCCGATGCGGACCGGTAGTAGAAGATTCCTGCGGCGGCGATGGCCACGATAGCGATCGCCGCGACTGCGATTTTCATTCTGGGATTCATCACATGCCCCCTGTCCGGGCGGCCGAAGAGGAACGCGGTGCGGATCCTCCGGCGGCACTCGAGCCGGCACCCTTGAGGATCGCCTCGTAATCGACGATCGCCTTGATGTGCTCGGCGAGGTACTGGTAGTAGTCGAGCTGCAGGCGGAGATAGGTCGTCTCCGCGTTGAGAATCGAATCGAACATCGTCTTGCCTGTCTGGTACGACGACAGTGTCGACTCGAACGCCAGCCGGGCCTGCGGCACGAGCACTTCTTCGTGCAGGCCGAGCTGTTCATTGGCCTGCTCGTGCGCGGCGGCCGCTGCGCCGAGACCGGCCGCGAGCTGGCGGCGGAGCTCATCGAGGCGACGCGCGGTCACCTCACGGTCGGCGATCGCGGAGCGAATCTGCGGTTCGATGATGGAGTTGCGCCGGAACGGAATCTCGACGGTGGCCACGACGCTGAACATGTCGGTCTGCGTGCGGCGATATCCATAGGATGCCTCGACCCCGATGTCGGGTCGTCGCTGAAGACGAGCTAGCTGAACGAGCGCGTTCTGGCGTTCGATATCGAGCTCGAGAGCTTTGATTGCCGGATGGCTCTCCGGCACTGCGCCCACCACATCGATCTCGCGGCGCTCGGTCGTATGCGGAAGGTGCAGACGCGGCACCTCCGTTGCCGTGGACAGACCGACAAGCGGGAGGAGGCGCGCCAGGGCGATGTTGCGCGCGCCGCGAAGCGTCAGGATCTGGTGCTCCAGATTGCTCTTCTCCAGCTGGGCCCGGATCACTTCGGCCTGAATCGCATTCCCGACTTCGTAACGCACGCGCGCCGAGTCGATGATTGCGTCGATCAGGCTTCGCACTTCTTCCGCAGCCGAGATCTGGCTGTCGGCGGCGGCGGCGTCGTACCACGCCATGAGGGTGTCGCGTTCGATCTCCGCGCGCGCCGCGATGATCTGCTGCTCGAGCGCCCGCGCTTCAAGGTCAGCGACGGACCTTCGCGTGCGGCGCTTTTCGCCGCTCGTAAACGTCTGCTGGGCGCCGAGCATGTACATCGTCATCATCTCGTCGTCGGAGAGGTCGACCTGCTTGTTCTGCACGCCGGCCATCGCCATCGGGTTCGGCAGCGCGCCAGCCGGCCCAATCCGTTCGCGAGCCGCCGAGACTTCGGTCTGAAGGCGGAGGATGGTGGGGTTGTTGTCGAGCGCCGCTGCGACGACGGACTGCGGGTCAGCCCAGTCGACGGCATAGGCCGGCGCGGTCACCGCGCACGCGGCAACGAAGAGCAAAGCTCCGGGGAATCTCATGAACACTCCTTGGACGTCTGAAGGAAAGGGCGGGGAGCCCGGTGATCAGATCAGGAGCGTGGCAATCAGGGCGAGGCGGACGCGGGTGGGGGGAGGGGCTGATTCTTCGGCGGTGAAGGGGAGCACTGCGGCGTCGGCTACGTCGTCCGAAGCGATCTCGAGGTCGGCCGCGACGACAGTCGGGGCCGGAACGGGGTCAGCGCTCTTCGGCTGCCGCGCGGGTGACGGTGCCGCGCAGATCGTCGGCGCGCAGCAGTTCATCGGCGCGGCGAACCGGTCGTCTCCGCCGGCGCAGCAGGGCGAGGTCGCGCAGGCGCTGGCAATGAGCGCAGCCGGCGGCGCAAACACCGCAAGCAGCAACGCGAACGCAAGAGCGCGCTTCATCAGTGATGCAGATGTCGAAAGCGGCCTCATTTGTTCCCGGTACGTCATGGTGTCAGGTCTGGATATAGGACGTTTCTTCCAGAAGAGATGTGTCGGTTGACACAGGATCTGCCCGTGGCGGGATAGGACGCGGGCGAGGTCGCCCGCCGAACGGCGTCACCTATCCGCACCAGACCGCGGTCACCGCATCGGGGTGGTCGAGCACATAGCCATCCTCGGCGGGGTCGTACTCGATCACCGCCCCGTCGAGTCGCGACGCGGCCATGTTGTCGAGGGCCACATGGACCGCGCCGACGTCCACCACCTGGTCACCGTCGTTCGGAGCGTCGGCGTAGCTCAGCCGGTAGCCGCTGCCGCCGCATCCGGTCGTGAAAGCGATGCGCAGAATCCGGCCATCGAGATTGGACTGCAGATGCTGCGCGGCTTCCGGGGAAAGGGACAGGTTCATGCCGTTGGAGAACCATGCACAATCCGGTCCTCGGCGTCTTCACGCTTGAACCAGTCCCCATCCAGCTTGATCAACTCCAGCTCGCGCTCCAGCTCGACGACATGGGCGCGCTTCGAAGACATGAGATAGACGAGGAAGTGACGGTCACGGGGGCCGGCCGCGCGGCTCCACTCGCCAAGTTTTTTCTCCATCGTCCGCTCGCGGGCGATGAGGAACTCAGTGGTCTCGCGGTACGACATGCTGCCTTCGAGGATGTCCTGGAAAAGGAGATCGCCGCCTAGGGTCACGCGCACGCGCGACTCACCGATGGCGGCAATCTTCTTCTCGATGAGGTCACGCGTTCCGCGCTCGTCCTCCGCGAACTGCTTGAACATCGTCGCGACCATGGGATTCGGCAGATTCTCAGCGAGTTTCTGAAAGGTCTTGTACGCCTCGATGGTGTATTGCATGAGGAGGCCGAGGTGCTGCTGGCTCAGGGTGGCATTCGGTGTTTCGACTGTTGTCATCTTCAAGTCACTTTCGGGTCGCGTTCTACTCGATCTTCGCTACTTTCACAACCACATCCCCCACCAGTTTCGCCTGACAGGAGAGGCGGTAGGGGGGCTCGAGCTCCTTGTAGGTTTCGTCCGGGGTAGGCGGCGTCAGGTTCTGCCAGCCCTGGCAGACCTCGATCCTGCAGGTCCCGCACGCGCCGTCACCTCCGCAAACCTGGCTGACCTTGACGCCGAGGGCTCCGGCGATGGAAAGCACCGTTTTGCCGGCGGGGAACTCACCGCTTTTCGACTCGTCTTCGAAGGTCACCCGGGGCATGCGCGCGGCGATTCTATTCGAGGGTCAGAGCTTCGGTTCTCGGTTTCTCGACAAGCGGGAGAACGGATGTCGTTTCCCAGATTCTCCGCTTGTAGAGAAACCGAGAACCGAAGCTCTGACCCTCAACGGAGTGCGCGATGGGCCATATAGGAGCTGCGGACGAGCGGCGCGGACTCGACGTGGTGAAAGCCGAGCGCTCTGGCTTCCCGGCCCAGCTCGGCGAACTCCTCAGGGGTGTAGTAGCGGCGCACCGGGTGATGATTCCCGGTGGGTGCGAGGTACTGGCCGAGCGTGAAGATGTCGACCCCACACTCCCGCAGGTCCCTCGCCGCCGCGATCACTTCATCCTCGGTTTCTCCGAGGCCGAGCATGATGCTCGATTTGGTGAGCATGCCGTCGAACCGTTCCTCGCTTGCCCAGCGGAGGATGTCGAGCGACTGGCGGTACTTCGCCACCGGCCTCACCTGCGGATAGAGACGCGGAACCGTCTCGACGTTGTGCGCGAGTACTTCGGGGCGCGACGCGATCACGGTGCGGAGGGCCTCACGGCTTCCTTCGAAGTCGGAGACCAGCACCTCGACGGCCGCGCCGGTGCGCGAACGCACCGCTTCGACCGTGCGCGCGACGTGGTCCGCGCCGCCATCGGGCATGTCGTCGCGATTGACCATCGTGATCACGGCGTGCTGAACCTGCATCTTCTCGACGGCCTCGGCCACACGACGCGGCTCATCGGGGTCGGCCAGCAGCGGTTTGCCTTTGCCGACCGCGCAGAACGTGCAGCGCCGCGTGCAGATCTCGCCGAGGATCATGAAGGTGGCCGTGCCTGCGTTCCAGCATTCGAAGATGTTGGGGCAGCGCGCTTCCTGACAGACGGTGTTGAGGGCGAGATCGTTCATCAGCTTCGAGACGGGAAGCTGATCGAGGTCGCCGGGGACGCGGATCTTCAGCCAGTCCGGACGGTGTCCGGCCCGGCGGTTGATTGGCTTGCTGTCAGGTTGGGAGCTCATGCGATGCGGGACTCCAGGAGCTCGAGCGCCTCCCGATCGTCGGTCCACCTGATCTTTTCATACGCCTCGGCAAAGGTGAACCAACCGTATTCATCATGCTCGCCGCGGTCCATCTGGATGGGCATGCGCGAGTCGATGGCCACGGAAAAGGCCACCTCGCTGGCGATGATCGGACCGGGGTGTTTCGCCGAGAGGAACTGCGATTCGATCATGAATGACTGTTTGAGGCCGACCTCGCTCGGTGTGACCGGGATGCCGGTCTCTTCGATCATCTCGCGTTTCGCAGTCTGCGCCGGCGTCTCGCCTTCCTCGATCGAGCCGGTGATGGGCTGCCAGAAGTTCCCACGTTCGGCTCTGCGATGGAGGAGAAGAACACGGTCGCGATCGTGAACGACGACTTTGACGAGGCGGATGGTCTCTTCGCGCGTAACGAGATCGCGTTCGAAGATCTCCGAAAACTTTCTGGCGAGAACGGCGCGAACCTCGTCGATGGGGACGCTGCGCCCGATCTGCTTCTCGATCGAGGTCACGCCGGTTCCCTGAAGGCCGCACGGGGTGATCAGCCGGAAGTGATCGAGATTCGTGTTCACGTTGAGCGCCCAGCCGTGCGAGGTCACCCATCGCGCGATGCGGACGCCAATCGCCGCGATTTTCTCGTTGCCGACCCAAATGCCGCGCCTGCCGTCGAGACGCGCGGCGGTGATCCCGTACTCGGCGACGGTCTGGATCAGAATCTCCTCGAGCATCGTCACGTACCTGCGGACGTCGCGGTTGCCTTCGCCGAGGTGGACGATGGGATAGCCGACGATCTGGCCGGGGCCGTGGTAGGTGATGTCGCCGCCGCGAGTCGTCTCGAAGAAGCGGACCCGGTTCTGGCGGAGAACGTCGGGGGAGGCGAGGAGATTCTTCGTATCGCCGCCGCGCCCGAGGGTGATCACAGGAGGATGCTCGAGGAGCAGGAGCTGGTCCTGGATCTCGTCGCGCTGCCGCATCTCGGCGAGCTTCTGCTGCAGCTTCATCCCGTTCTCGTAGGTCACGGTATGAAGCTGCCGGAGGTCACAGGTACGCATGCTGGGTTGTGAGAGGGTCACGTCTGCACTTCGCACTTTCTCCACGAACGGTAGATCTGATGGTACGCCTCAGGCGGTCGATCTACCGTTCGTGGAGAAAGTGCGAAGTGCAGACGTGACCCTCCTGTTACATCGTGAACTGGCCTGCCTCGAGCGACTCCTTCACCCTGGCCATGAACTGGTCGGCGACGGCGCCGTCGATCAGGCGGTGGTCGAAGGTGAGAGAGATGTAGGCCATCTTGCGGATGGCGATCGAGTCGCCCTCTTCCGACTCGACGACGACCGGGCGCTTCTGCACGCCGCCGACGCCGAGAATCGCCACCTGGGGCTGGTTGATGATGGGGAGGCCGAACAGACCGCCGAACACGCCCGGATTCGTGATGGTGAACGTGCCGCCCTGGACGTCATCGGGGGAGAGTTTCTTCGTCCGCGCTCGCTCGCCGAGGTCGTTGATGCCGCGGGCGAGTCCCAGGATGTTCAGTTCATCGGCGTTCTTGAGGACGGGGACGATGAGTCCCCATTCGAGCGCGACGGCGATGCCGATGTTGAGGTCGCGGTGATAGATCACGCTGTTCTCGTCCATCGATGCATTGAGGATCGGGAACTCCTTGAGTCCCTCGATCACCGCCTGGACGATGAACGGCATGTACGTCAGCTTCACGCCGCGCTCCGCGTAGGCGTCCTTCTGCCCACGGCGCAGGCGATCGATCGCGGTGAAGTCGACCTCGAAGACGGTCTGCACATGCGCGGAAGTCTGCTTCGACAGCACCATGTGCTGGGCGATCTTCTTGCGCATGACCGAGAGAGGCTCGACCTTCGTGTTCTGGCCGGAGGGGAACTGCATGGCCGGACGCGGGGCGGGAGGTGCCGGCTTCGAGGGGGCCGCAGTTTTCGCTTCCGCGGGCGAGGTCGCCCGCGCTCCACCTTCCGGCTGCTGCAGAAAATCGAGGATGTCGTTCTTCGTGACGCGGCCGGAGACGCCCGACCCCTGGATCAGCTGGATGTCGATGTTGTTCTCTTTGGCGATCTTGCGGACGAGAGGGGAGGATTTGCTGCGGCGCCGTTCATCGAGCGAGGCGACGTTCTTGTCGTCGTTCTGTGGAGCCGGGGCGGCCTCGGCTTGTGGGGCGCTCGGGACGCTCTGTGGAGCGTGGGCGACCTCGCCCGGCGGGGGTTCCTGATTCTGCTCCACCTTTGCTTCGGGCGCAGGCGAAGGCGCGGGCGAGGTCGCCCGCGCTCCACTTTCTCCCTCGCCGCCGATGCGGGCCACGATCGAGTTGACGGCCACGGTCTGGCCTTCCTGAGCCAGGATCTCCGTCAGCGTTCCCGCCGCGGGGGACGGGATCTCGGCGTCGACCTTGTCGGTCGAGATCTCGAGCAGCGGCTCGTCACGGTCCACCTTGTCGCCGACTTTTTTCAGCCATTTGGAAACCGTTCCCTCGGCGATCGACTCGCCCATCTGCGGCATCAGTACATCGGTGGCCATGATTCGTTCCCTCGCTCCTGTATCTGAAGTGCAACTTTAATACGCCAGCAATTCCCGCGCAGCCGCAACGACCTTGTCCTTGTTCGGCAGCCAGGCGGCTTCGAGCGGCGGCGAATAGGGGGTCGGAGTATCGAGCGACGCCACGCGTTTGATCGGAGCGTCGAGATAATCGAATGCCTTCTCGGCGATCCGCGCTGCGAACTCCGCGCCCGCGCCACCGGTCAGCGGCGCCTCGTGGAGGATGATGACACGATTGGTCCGGGCGACCGACTCCAGCACCGCCTCTTCATCAAAGGGAATGATGGAGCGCAGGTCGATGATCTCCACACTCACGCCGTCGGCCGCCAGCGCGTCGGCCGCCTCATCCGCGACGTAGATCATCGCCCCCCAGGTGATGATGGTCAGGTCCTTGCCTCGTCGCCTCAACTTCGCCTTTCCGATCGGCACGATGTAATCCTCGGCCGGCAGCTCTTCCTTCACGCGGCGGTAGAGGTACTTGTGCTCGATGAAGAGCACCGGGTCGTCGTCGCGAATGGCGGCCTTGAGCAGTCCCTTTGCGTCGTACGCCGTTCCCGGCGACACGATCTTCAGCCCGGGCCTGTTCATGAACATCGCCTCGGGACTCAGGGAATGGAACGGTCCGCCGTGAGTGCCGGCGCCGGCCGGTCCGCGGACGACGATGGGGCATGCCCGACCATAGAGATAGCGATTCGTGGCCGTGAAGTTCACCAGCATGTCGTAGCCGCAGGTGATGAAGTCGATGAACTGCATCTCGGCGATGGGACGCATTCCCATCAACGCTGCGCCGGATGCGGCGCCGATGATGGCGATCTCCGAGATCGGCGTGTCGACGACGCGCTCCGGTCCGAACTTTTCGAGCAGCCCTGCGCTCGTCTTGAACGCGCCACCGTAAAGGCCGACGTCTTCACCAATGAGGAAGACCGAGAGATCGCGCTCCATCTCCTCGAACATCGCCTGTCGAATCGCTTCGAGATAGGTCGTCTCAGCCACCGTTCGTCTCCCAGTACCCGTCGCCGCCGAACAATCCCTTGCCGGCATCGGCGGGATCGGGCATCGGCGACCGTTCCGCCTCGTCCACCGCGGCGTCGATCTCGGCACGGACGCGTGCCTGGATCGCGTCGAAATCTGAAGTCGCCGCCATCCCCAGCTGGAGGAGCACCCGCTCATACCGCAGCAACGGGTCCTTCTCCTTCCACTCCTCGATCACCTCGGGCGGCACGTAAGCCTGATTATCGTGCTCCGCGTGGCCTTTCATGCGGAAGGTCTTCACTTCGATGAGCGTGACGCCGCCGCCGGTGCGCGCGTGATCGACGGCGCGGCTTGCTGCGCCATAGACGGCGAGCACGTCGTTGCCATCCACGGTCTCGCTCATGCAACCGACCGCAACAGCTTTGTCGGCGAGAGTACGGGCCGCCGTCTGCTTGTAGCTCGGCGTGGAATAGGCGTAGCCGTTGTCCTCGACCACGATCACGAGCGGCAGCCGCTGCACCGCGGCGAAATTGAACCCTTCCCAGAACGCGCCGGTGGACGACCCGCCGTCGCCGATGAAGGCCAGGCCGACGAGATCGCGGCCCTGCATCCGTCCGGCCAGCGTGATGCCGGCCATGACCGGGATCATGTCTCCGAGCATGGAGATCTGGCCGATGAACCCATCCGTGGCTGGATTGCCGAAGTGAATGTTCAGCTCGCGGCCGCGCGTCGGGCCGTCGCCCTTCGCCATGTACTGGCGGATGATCTCCACCGGCTTCGCGCCGGCAACGAGGATCGATCCGATGTTGCGGATGAGCGGCTGGACGACGTCGCCCATCGAGTAATCGAGCGCGTATGCGGCAGCGACCGATTCCCCTTCCTGCCCGAGCGATCGATAGAGGCCGCCGATCACTTTCGATTGCCGGAAGAGCGCGACGAGCTTCTCCTCGAGCGAGCGCGTGAGGCGAAGGTAATACGCGATCTCGAGCAGCTGCTCGCGATCGAGGCCGTGCGTGTTGGTGGTTGTGAGGGCTGTCATGAGTGGGCTTTTCAGCGTGGTAGAGCGAGTACGAACTGCCGTCATCCCGAGCGTAGCGAGGGACCTGGGTGGAAGGGCGGCTCGAAGATCGAGCGGCGCGCCCCCGTTCCCCCAGGTCCCTCGCTACGCTCGGGATGACAGCGTCGCGGGTGTGTCAAGGCTTGTGAATCGAATGTCCGGCCACGTCTTCGGCGGCTTCCATGAGTGCCTCGGAAAGCGTGGGGTGGGCGTGGATCGTTTTGGCGATGGACTCGCTCGTCGCTTCGAGCGCGAGCGCGACGCCCGCTTCGGCGATCAGCTCGGTGGCCTTCGGTCCGACGATGTGGACGCCAAGGAGTTCGTCGTACTTGGCGTCGGTAACGTATTTCACGAGACCGCCGTCCGCGCCCATGATCTTGTTCTTCGCGTTCGCCGTCAGGGGGAACTTGCCGGTCTTGACGTCGTATCCGCGCTCTTTCGCTTTCTTCTCGGTGAGGCCGACCGACGCGACCTCCGGCTCGGTGTACGTCGCGTTCGGCACGTGGTCATAGTTGATGGGACGGACTTCGAGTCCCTTGATGTGCTCGACCGCGAGGATGCCTTCCGCCGACGCGCAGTGCGCGAGGGCGGGCGTAGGGACGATGTCCCCAATCGCGTAGATGCCCGGTTCCGCCGTTCGCATGAACTCGTCGATCTGCACGAAACCGCGCTGGTCGAGTTTCACCTTCGTCTTGTCGAGTCCGCAGTTCTCGGTCAGCGGCCGCCTGCCCGTCGCCGAAAGAACCACCTCGGTCTCGATGACTTGCTGCTTCCCCTTCGTTTCGACGGTCGACTTCACGCCGTTCTCAGTCACTTCGCACGACAGCACCTTGGCGTCCGTGTACACGTCGATGCCCTTCTTCTTGAAGATGCGCGTGAACTCCTTAGCGATCTCCTCGTCTTCGATCGGGAGAAGCTGCGGCATCACTTCGACGATCGTCGTGTTCGTGCCGAAGCGCGAGAAGATCGATGCGAACTCGCTCCCCACCGCGCCCGCGCCGATGACGAGCATCGACCGCGGCACGTGATCGATCTGCAGGATGTGATCGGAGTTGATGATGCGCTTGCCGTCCGACTTGATGTGGGGGAGATCCTTCGGAACGGAACCCATCGCCAGGATGATGTTCTTCGTCTTCAGCGTCTTCGGCTGGCCACCTTCGGAGCTGACCTCGACGGTTTTCGCGTCGACGACCTTGCCCCATCCGGTGATCGAGTCGACCTTGTATTTCTTGAAGTAGAACTCGATGCCCTTCGAGTTGGAGTCGACGACTCCCTGCTTGCGCTTCTGGACGACGCTCCAATCGAGCTTGATGTCGCCGACGGTGATCCCGAACTCTTTCGATTTCTGAATCTTCGACCACACCTCGGCGTTCTCGAGAAGCGACTTGGTGGGGATGCAGCCGCGATGAAGACACGTGCCGCCGAGGAATGGGTCCTTCTCGATGACCGCGGTTTTGAGGCCGAGCTGCCCGGCGCGGATGGCCGCCACGTACCCGCCCGGCCCGCTCCCGATGATCACTACGTCATATTGCTGTTCTGCCAAACAAACCTCCCAGAGATGAGGGGCGGCATTATACGTATCGTGGAAGGGAAGGGCGCTCGAGCGACGAAATTTTCCCTACTGTGAGGGCACGTACGTCGAGTCGTTGGTGCGGTTGTCGATGACCGATCCGTACGCCGAAACGCGGCCGGATCCGGAGATCACCTTGACCGCGATGCGGGCGTTGTAGACGGCGCTCCCGACACCGAAGCCGGACAGAGGGAACTGGAGGAAGCCGTTCGCGGCCAAATCGATTTTCAGTTTCGGCGTCACTTTCGAATCGGGCAGCACCAGCGATACTTCGACGCTGGCCGCGTTGCCGCTCGTCTCGACGAGGCCGATGTTCGTCCGGTACTCGGACGAGTTTTCGAGCTGCAGCAGGTGAGCTGATTTCTCTCCAATGCCGATCGACTCTTCCGGCGTCACGCCGGGAGCGAAGAGCCCGAAGGTGCCATTGTCGGTCTCCGCGTAAGTCCGCGCCGTCGCAACGAGGCTGCTCGAAGATGTGGTCGATATGAGCAGTGATCCGCCGGCATTCGATTCATTGATGCCGAAGAAATTGTGGAGCACGTTGTCGAACGCCAGTACCTGGCCGCCCGCGAGGGTGACTTCCTTCGTCATTGCGCCCGCTGTGTTCCCCTGGGGGAAGTAGGTGATCTTCGCGGTCGTGGTGGCCGTGCCGGCATTGAACACCCGCACGTCGCTGCGCCACTTGGCGAGTCCATCGATGTATGCGACGCCCGGCACGACGTAGCGAGTGCCGTGCACCGCCGATTTCACGACGGGCTGTACCAGAAGCGGGTCGTTCGTCTTGTTGTCCACCATCGACGCGTAGGCGGTGACCTTTCCGGTAGCCGAAGTCACTTCGACTTCGATTCGTCCGTCATCAAGCTGCAATCCTGCGTTCGCCAGGAACGCATTGAGCTGCTTGTGCTCGAACGCCTTCAGCGTCTCGGGAACCTCGGCGAGCGGGCGTCCTGCCGCATCGAACACGCGGATCATCACGACAGCAGGCTGGCCCGATCCTTCAACGAGGCCGAGGTTGGTGCGGTAAAGAGTGTTCTGGGCGATCTGCTGCATCGACAGCACCGACGGGACGGAACTCGGGGACTTCCCGATGAATCTCGAGAAAGGCACGGCCGGAATGTACTGGCCCAGCGTTCCAGATTCAGTCACGTTGTAAGTGCGGCTGGAGGCGATCGTGGCGGTCGCAAGCGATGAAGTCAGCGACGACGATGTGGTGGAAGTCGTGAGCGGGCGAACCTCCAGGACGCCGAGGGCAGCGCCGCCCGGCCCTGTCCCGAAGAAGCTCGCCAGGATGTCATTCAGGGCGGCCGTTCCGCCCGGCTGGATCTGAATCGTGGTGGAGCTGCCCGATACAGTGCCGTCGCTGCCCGTCGGTGTGAAGTTCAATTGATAGGTCACCGACTGCGTCGAGGTATTCGCAAGTCGGACGTCCGACTGAAACAGCGAGTTGTTGGCACCCGGCGAATGGCCCACGGCGGGAATGATGAGCGCCTCCGCGGGGGGTGTATTCTTGCCTGTCGGCGAAACAGGTGTCACGAGGCTGATCGACACCGGCACATTCGTCGTCTGCGCTCCCCCCTTCGCGCCCTTGCCGGCCGCTCCATAGGTGAGCAGAAGCGTACCGGTGTTCGCACCGAGTGAGAGAGTGCCCGGCTCCGCGGTGATCGTGAATGTCATTCCATCGGGTCCGAGGACGCCGCTCTCGGGCGAGACATGGAGCCACGAACGATCCATGCGCGCGGTGAAGGGGACGGGAGTCGCGGAACCGCGGACGAACATCGTCTGGACGACGCTCTGCTGCACACCGATCTCCGCGGTGCCGGGCAGCCGCTGTTCGATGGCGTTTACCGGGACGATGTGCACGCCGACGACATCTGAGAACCGGCCGCGATCATCGCTGCACGCGGAGATGCCGCGGACTCGATAGAACTTCTGAATCGGCTCGGTGGCCGGGTATACGAACGTCCTGTATGTCGCATCCAGCACCAGGTGCGTCGCGGCAGCGCTGAAGTCGCTGCGGGAATCTGATTCCTGCAGCTCGTAGCCTGTGACGGCAGCGATCGGTGCCCATCGTACGCCGTAAGGCGTATCGGCGAGGGCTTGGCCGATGACGCTGATCGCCGGACGTTCCGGCGCGTGGCACACCGCAGCCGGCGCCATCACGTCGAAGACCCCTGCGCCGGATCGAACGGGCGGGCACAGATCGAACGTCGCCTCGACGTACCACTCCACGCGTCCGGTCGGAAGCGTTGCGACGACTTCTGTCCGGGTGGGATTCGCGATGAGCACAGGCCGGTCATTACCGAGGACCGCCCATACGCGATAAGCACTCGCGCCGGCAACGGCGGTCCACGAAAGTTGCACGGGATTGGTGACGAGCGCGCGCTCGGGCGGCGCCTGCAGAACAGGCGGCCGCGCATCGCATGAAGGAGGCAGTTCGACTGAGAACGTCCTGTGATTCGATTCGACGGGGCTGCAACCGCCGCGGAAGGCGATTACCCACCACTCGATCGTCGCCCCGGCGGGCATGTGGCGGGTCAATGCCGTCTCCGCGGTCGTTTCGCCGACGGGCGCCGGCTCACCGGTCGCGGTCTTCGCGACCACGACGTACTTCACCGCGCCTGTCACCGGACTCCATGACAGTTCAACGGGCGACTTCATGTCCTGCGCGCCGTCGGGCGGCGTGATCAACTCCGGTTTTTCATCGCGGCAATTCGTCGATTCGGGAATCGTGAACCTGAAGCGGGCCGAGTTCGTCGAGGGACACGCCTTGAACACCGCTTCCACGAACCACGTCACCCGGGAGGGCGGAATCGCGCGCGCGAGCGAGGTTTCACGCGTTTCACCGATGAGGATGAAGTCCGTGATCTTCCCTTCGCTCTCGAACGACGCATAAACGCGGTACCCGGCCGCCTCGGACACTTCACTCCAGAGGAACGTGATCGCCGAAGAGAGTCCGGTGGCGCCGTCCACGGGAGTGATCAGAGAAGGCGCGTCCGTGCTGCAACGCGGTTCGGTTTGCGCGATGCGGAAGAATCCACGGGTTGAAAGCAGCGGACGGCAGCCGGCGAACACCGCTTCGACGAACCATGCGTACACCCCCGGATCGCCAGTCATCGTTACGGCCGTTTCCTTCGTCTCGGCGAAGTCTTCGGGTGCAGAACCGTTGAACGAGCGCCAGACGCGGTAGCCGATCGCGCCGGGAGCCGGCGACCACCGCAGCTCGACGGATGGATTCACGTCAACCGGAGCCGATTCGGAACCAACAGGGGAAACGAGCGCGGGCGGCCGGTTCGATCCGCACGTGTCCGCCGCCTGCACGGTGAATGCGCCGTCGGGAGAGATGATCGAGCGGCAGTCCGGACCGAAGAGAGCTTCGACGCTCCATTTCACGGCGCCGCTCGTGATAGCGGCAGTTGCCGTGGTGGACGTCGATTTTGCAACGACGGAAGGCGTCGCGCCATCGATCGACGCCCATACGCGATAGTCGGTGGCCCCGCTGATACCACTCCACGAAAACGTCACCGGGCTCGTGACGATCGCATTCGCAGCGGGTGCGTTGAGCGTGATTGAACCTGCGGGGCAAGTCTTCGCTTCGATGAGGACGAATGAAGAGACGGACGATCGCGCCGGGTCGCAGCCAAGGAAGAGGGCTTCGACCTGCCAAGCCACCTTCGCCGGGGCGTTCAGGATTTGCGTGTGCGTCGTACCAGTCGTCTTCGCCGCGGCTTCGAAAGCGCTGCCGTCGATCGAGAGATAGAGGATGTACGCAACAGCTCCCTTCGCCGCGTTCCAGGTGAACGTGACCGGGGAGAGCACGGCGCTCGCACCATTGGCCGGGCTGATCAGTGTCGGCGCCGTCGTCGAACAGGTGGTGCCTGCCGAAACGGTGAATGTTCTGCGCGCGGAGAACGTCGATGCGCACCCCTCGAAGAGCGCTTCGACCTGCCACACCACCGAGCTGCCACTTGCGAACGTCGCTTCATGACGGGTAGCCGTCGTGGTCGTCAGGACCGCGGTACTTCCACCGTTGACGGATGCCAGCACCCGGTATCCACTTGCCCCGCTCACCAGACTCCATGAGAAGGTCACCGGCGAATTGAGGCCCGTGGCTCCGTCGGGCGGAATCTCCAGCGAAGGCGCCGGCGGATTCGAGGGACAGAGTGTGGACTTGGCCGTGCTGAACCGGAAGCTGGCCGATACGGTTGCGGGACAGTCGGCAAAGCTCGTCAGCACCGACCACGAGATCGCTCCCTGCGGGACCTCGATCTTGACCGTCGTGTTCGTCGTGCTGGCAACTTTCGCCGGCGGCGCGCCGTCGATCGACAACAGAAGCGTGTAGCCGATCGCGCCCGGAACCGCTCTCCACTCGAAGACGACGATTGTGCCGAGACCTGTCGCTCCGTCCGCGGGCGAGACGAGAACCGCCATCGCGGTCGGGCAGCTCGTGGCGGCCACGACCGAGAACTTCGACGGCGATGAGACGGTCGACCTGCAGGCGGGCCCGAAGTTGCTGCGGACTGTCCAGACGTACTCTCCGGCCGAAAGACTCGCGCTGGCGTTCGTCTCACTCGTCGACGCCGCGATCGAGAATGTTGCACCACCGTCTTTCGAGACCAGAACGTCATAGCTCACGCTGCCGCTCACCGCTGTCCATGAGAATGCGATGGGCCGTGTTCCATCGAAGGTGGCTCCCGCGGCGGGACCGAGAACGGTCGCGATGCCGGTCGGGCACGGCGCCGCAATTTCCAGGCTGATCGTGCTCGAACCGGAGCAGCGGTTCGCGTCGGTGGCGGTGATGATGAATTTGAACGAGCCGGCGGTCTTCGGAGTGCCGGAGATCGTGCCGTCGGTTGCGAGCAACAGACCGTCGGGAAGAACGGTGCCGCCGTCGAGGGCGAAGGTATGAGGCGCGGCGCCGCCGCTGGCCGTGAGGGCCTGCTTGTAACCGACGCCGGCGGTACCGGCCGGGAGAGTGAGGGGGCCGACGGTGATCGTGGGGCAGCGGGGCGGTGCGATGTCGAGCGTGATCGTGCTCGAACCGGAGCAGCGGTTCGCGTCGGTGGCGGTGACGATGAATTTGAACGAGCCGGCGGTCTTCGGAGTGCCGGAGATGGTGCCGTCGGTTGCGAGCAACAGACCGTCGGGAAGAACGGTGCCGCCGTCGAGAGCGAATGTATGAGGGGCGGCGCCGCCGCTGGCGGCGAGGGCCTGCTTGTAACCGACACCGACGGTGCCGCCGGGGAGAGCCGGCGGCCCGACCGTGATGGCGGGACAGATGTCGATCCGGATGGTGCTCGAACCGGAGCAGGCGGTGTTGGTGTCCGTGGCTGTGACGATGAAACTGAACGAGCCGGCAGTCTTCGGTGTGCCGGAGATCGTGCCGTCGGTCGACAGAAGAAGACCGTCGGGAAGCACGGTGCCGCCGCCGAGGGCGAACGTATGAGGCCCGGCGCTGCCGCTGGCCGAGAGTGCCTCCTTGTAACTGACGCCGACGGTGCCGCGGGGGAGAGCCGGCGGCCCGACGGTGATGGCCGGGCAGATGTCGAGGGTGATCGTGCTCGAACCAAAGCAGCCGTTCGCGTCGGTGGCGGTGATGATGAATTTGAACGAGCCGGCGGTTCTCGGAGTGCCGGAGATCGTGCCGTCGGTCGCGAGCAACAGACCGTCGGGAAGCACGGTGCCGCCGCCGAGGGCGAATGTATGAGGGGCGGCGCCGCCGCTGGCGGCGAGGGCCTGCTTGTAGGCAACACCGACGGTGCCGCCGGGGAGAGCCGGCGGCCCGACCGTGATCGCCGGGCACGCCGTGAAGGTAAAAGTGGCGGAGTCCTGCGGCGGGCACCTCAGATTGATGAAGTTTGTCCGGACCAGCCATGAAAACTTCCCGACGCCCAGTTTTTCAACGTGCGAGGTGGAGGTCGTGTTGAATGTAGTGGTCCTGCCGCCGTCCGGCGTGAGCAGCAGGTCATAACTTGCCGCATCCGTCATGGCTGCCCATGAAAATGTGATGGCGCCTGCTGCTGGACGGGAGTCCTGGCGCGGTTCGAGGAGCTTCGTTCCCGTGGTCGCGCACTGCGCATGCGAATCGAGTGCGAACGCTGAGAGCAGAACGGCGGCCGCCAGCAGTGTCCGCACACTGTTCTTCATGATGCTCATGCGTTCTCCGGCCGTTTTTCTGCGGCTCGCCTGGACCGATCTTCAGGAACTGGGGAAAGGCCGCGTGCAAGACGGCCCGTGGACACCTTTTCAATGTAGGTATCTCAAGGAACTCTTGGCGTGACCGGTATCACGAGATTTTAGAGCAAATAACCGATTTCAGCGATATTTATCGCCGCCGGTGTTGAAGAGAACGACCTGTTCGCCGTCGCGCAGAACGCCCTTCTGACGAAGGAGCCGCCAGGCCACAACCGCCGCCCCACTTTCCGGACCGGCGTCGATGCCTTCGCGGCGGAGTTCTGCCGCGGCGTGCTCGATGCTCGCTTCCGGAACGGCGATCGCGCCACCCTTTGAATCCCTGAGGGCGCGCAGCATCAGCCGATCGCCGATCGCCCGCGGCACGCGCAGGCCCCACGCAGAAGTCTGCGGTCTCTCCCATTCGGGCGCGCTGTCGAGAGAGTGATCGAACGCGCGGACGATCGGTGCGCAGCCTTCGGACTGGACGGCGAACATGCGGGGACGTTCGCTTCCGATCCATCCGAGCCGCTCCATTTCGTCGAACGCTTTCCACATGCCGATGAGGCCCGTTCCGCCGCCGGTCGGATAGAGGATCGCGTCGGGAAGACGCCCAAGGTCGTCGAGCAGTTCGTATCCCATCGTCTTCTTGCCTTCGACGCGATACGGCTCCTTCAGGGTCGAGAGATCGAAGCCGCCGTTCTCCGCGATGGAGCGCTGCACCCGTTTCGCGGCATCGGTGATGACGCCCTGCACCAGCTCGACCTCTGCGCCGAAGCGACGGCACTCATCCACGATCGATTGCGGTGTATCGACGGGCATCGCCACGAACACCGGCAATCCGGCGCGCGCTCCGTATGCGGAGAGCGCTGCCCCGGCGTTTCCGGCCGTGGGCGCCGCGAGGCGCTTTGCGCCGAGGCTCTTCGCCATCGAGACGGCGCAGGCCATGCCGCGCGACTTGAACGAGCGCGTCGGGTTCTTCGACTCATCCTTGATGAAGACGCCTTCGCCGAGGCGGGATGGAAGCAGTGGCGTCGCGCCTTCGCCGAGAGTCACGATCGCGTCCGCGCTGTCGACGGGCAGAAGCTCGAAGTAGCGCCAGAGGTTCGCGGCGCGTGACCGAACCGTTTCGCGCAGCGCCGGCCGCCGCTGCAGCTCGTACTGCGCAAGGAGAGGTCCTCCGCAGCCCGTGCAGAGGTTGTGAAGGCCGCTCGTCTCGTAGCGCGCCGAGCATGCAGAACATTCGAGATGGACAGGGAAGGGGCGCATGGGAGAGAGATCGTGACACAGAAGGCGCATTCGAGCCTCTGTCATCCGAGCGTGAGCGAGGGACCTGGGGGCCGGGTGGCTCGAAGATCGTGCCTCGTGCCCCCCATCCCCCAGGTCCCTCGCTCACGCTCGGGATGACAAGTTTCCCCGAAACAAAAACGCGGGCCTTGCGGCCCGCGTTCGGAGGATTCAACGGGGACGAACTATTGTTGCTTCCTCGCGTCCTGGACGGCCTTGTCGACCTGCTTCGACCAGTCTTCCACGCTCTTCTGTGCGTCGGTTTCGTTGTCGGTGTACTTGGCCAGCTCGGACGCATAAGCGTTCAGCTCGTTCTCGTACTTGGCGACGATCTGCCGGTTGTGCGCGAGGGCCGGGTCGGCCGCTTCGTTGCTCTTCATCTCGTTCTTGTTCGTCTCGTACGCGGCGAGCATGTCGGCGTACATTTTCTTCGTCGTCTCGTCCGTCGCTTCGTCGTGGGCTTTCTTCGCCTGAGCGATGGCGGCGTTCATCTGCGCGCTGATGGCCTCGTTCATCTTGTCGGCCATCGCTGCGCCGCTGACCGCCAGCACCTGCTCCTTGACCCAGAGGTATTCCTGGGTGTTGTAACCGAGCTGCTTCGCGGCGCGGATATCGGCGGTGAGGAGATCGGCGACCGATCCGAGGGTCTTGAAACCCTCCATCATGCCCGCGATCGACTTCTCGCCCGACGCCTTGGCCTTGTCGGCGTGCTGCTTCGCTTCTTCCTTCGCCACGCGCGCGATCTTCTTCTCTTCTTCGCGGACCTTCAGATACATCTGCATCTGAGCGTCCGTCAGCTTGCCGTCTTCGGGAGCTTCATAGGTGTCGTCGGCGACCTCTTTCATGAGATCGGTGGTGCCCTTTTTCTCGAGGTCCCTGGAGATACCCGCGGCATCGAGGGCTTCTTTGGCCTTGCAGCCGCCGAGGAGAACGGATAGGCAGACGAGGATTGTGAGTGTGCGACGCATGGGGATCGGCCTCCAAATAAGATTGTGGCTGAATTTTACACGATTTCGGAAACCAGGCCAGCGCTCGCCAGCATGATCAATCAAGGTGGCTTCGAACCCGGCTCGTCAGCTGGGTGAGCTCCTTGAGGATGCTCTCGAGCTGGCTGCGATGCTCATCCTTCATGGCCCGGATCTGCTGCTGCAGCTGCTTCACCTCGGCTGCGGCGGCGCCGTGTCCGCCACGGGCGGGCGCCGGCTCCGGCTCCTCCATGACGGCCACCATCGCGTCCGCGCCGATCTCCTCGACGTCGTCGATCGAGTCGACGGGGATGGGTGTGCTGCCGGAGAACGTCGGGCGTTCGCGTCCGACGAGCAGCTCGTCGAGAGAGACTTCTTCCGCCTTCTCATATCCGGCGTCGAATGGATTGGCGCTCGCTTCGGGGAAGGGAACCGAATCGGGAAAGGGGGTGGCCACATCGCCGAACGGCGCTTCCGGCTCAGGCTCCGGTTCGGGGGTCTTGGTCTTCGCCGCCGGCGCCTTCGCAGCCTTCGCCGGCTTCTCGGGCTTCTTGCGGTCGATCGGCTCGCTCTTGCCCTTGAGACGGTTGAAGAGGTGCTTCGCCGTGATCTTGGAGACGAGTTTGAACGTCTCCATGACACCCTCGCCCTTGATCGCGGCCGCCTCAGCGTACGGATAGCCTTCGAGGCCGAGGGCTTCCTGAATGTCTTCAACGGGGAGGACGCCGGGGATGTCGCGCTTGTTGTACTGGATGACGATCGGCGTGTCGTCGGGGTCGATCTGGTTCTCCTTCATGTTCTCGAGGAGGTTCGCGAAGCTCTCGCGATTGGCCTCGACCATCGCCGGCTGAGAGTCGGCGACGAAGACGACGGAGTCTGCGCCCTTGAGGACCAGCTTGCGGGTCTCATTGTAGAAGACCTGGCCGGGAACCGTGTAGAGCTGGATCTTGAGGTTGAAGTTGCCGACTTTGCCGATGTCGACCGGCAGGAGGTCGAAGAAGAGGGTGCGGTCAGTCTTCGTCGCCAGCGAGAGCATCTTCCCCTTGGACTTGGGGTCGAGCTTGTCGAAGATGACCATCAGATTGGTCGTCTTCCCGCAGAGACCGGGACCGTAGTACACGATCTTTGCGGTCATCTCCCGCGTTGCGTGATTGAACAGGACCATCGAAGACTCCGTATCCGATTTAGAACAGGGAGTATCGCATAGAATCCGGGAGGTGACGGACGAGCCGTTCGAGGTGCCGATCGAAGACGTTCTCGACCTCCATGCGTTTCGCCCGGCCGACGTGAAAGACGTCGCGCACGAGTATCTGATGGAAGCGCGGAAGCGCGGTCTTCGCCAGGTCCGGCTGATTCACGGCCGGGGGATGGGGGTGCAGCGCGAACGGGTGCAGAGCCTCCTGCGGACCCTCGACTGGGTCGAAGCGTTTCACGATGCCGATCACACCGGGGGAGGGTGGGGAGCTACCGTCGTGTTGTTGAAACCAATTGAGAATTGAGGATTGAGGATTGAGAAATGAGTTAATCGTTAAGCGTTCTCAATTCCAGAATGGCGCCGATCTCGCTACTGTTACGTCTGACATGAGTACCCTGTTCGAAGAGCTGAGCCGCGTCACCACCTACGACTACTCGCCTGAAGAGGTGCGTGAGTTCGAGGTGCTGCACGAGGAGATCCGGGCGCTGAAGAAGCAGCGCAACGCGGTCATCGTCGCGCACAACTACTATCGTCCGGAGATCCTGAAGGTCGCCGATTTCGTCGGCGATTCGCTCGAGCTTGCTCTGATGGCATCGAAGGTCAAGGATGCCGACGTCATTGAATTCGCCGGCGTTCACTTCATGGCCGAGACGGCGAAGATCGTCAATCCGACGCGCACCGTTCTGCTGCCGAACCTCCTGGCCGGCTGTCAGCTCGCCGACGCCGCCCCCGCCGAAGACTTGGCCGTGCGCATCGCGGAGCTCCGCGCGAAGCACCCCGATCTCGCCGTGGTCAGCTACGTCAACACCACCGCCGCCGTCAAAGCCCTCTCCGATATCATCGTCACCTCGGCCAACGCGGCGAAGGTCGTCCGCACGCTGTCGAGCAAGAACATCCTCTTCGTCCCCGACCGCAATCTCGCGAACCATGTCGCCGAGCAGGTGCCGGAGAAGAACATCATCCCGTGGGACGGGTACTGCTACGTGCACCAGCAGATCACGCCGGAAGAAATCTCGCGCATCCGCAAGGCCGACCCGGAGCTGCAGATCATGGTTCACCCTGAATGCCGCCCCGACGTCGCCGATCTCGCCGACGCGGTGCTCTCCACGTCGGGCATGGTCCGGTTCGCGAAAGAGCGCCCCGAGTTGCGGTTCCTCGTGGTCACCGAATGCGGCCTTTCCGATCGCCTGGCGATGGAGGTTCCCGACAAGACCTTCGTCAAGGGTTGCAAGCTCTGCACGTTCATGAAGGTCACCCGGCTCGAAGACGTTCGCGATTCCCTTCGCGACATGAAGTACGAGATCGTCGTGCCGGAAGAAATCCGCGTCCCCGCGGAACGGGCGCTGCGTCGCATGTTCGAAGCGACAGAATGACCCTTCCCTGATGGCCGCGAAGGGAGGCATCCTCTTTCTCAACCCGATGGCCGGGTCGTTCATCGGTGCGGATGAATCCGAGCTTCGGGCGAAGGCGGCGGAGGAAGGGTTCCGGGTCGTCGAGATCACTCCGAAGGTGGATGTCCCCGCGACCGTTCGCTCGGCGCTCGACGCGGGTTACCGGTCATTCATCGTCGCCGGCGGCGACGGCAGCATCCACCACGTCGTCCAGGCCCTCGCCGGCACCGAAGGCGTCCTGGGGATCGTCCCGATCGGCACCGTGAATCACGCAGCGCGAGATCTCGAGCTGCCGCTCACATGGAGAGAGGCGTTCGACGTGGCGATTCACGGAGAAGTGCGTCAGATCGACACCGGCCGCGTGAACGGCATCCACTTTCTGAACAGCGTGATGGTGGGTATCTATCCGACGATCACCGAGTACCGCGAGCGGTTCCGCAGCACCCACAGCAAGTGGCGCGCGTACATGCTCGCGCTGCGGCTGGCGATGCGCCAGTTCCGCCACGTCACCCTCGTGCTCGAGCTGGGAGGGCGGGTGGAGACGCTGCGCACGCAGCTGTTCGTCGTGTCGATCAACGCGTACGACCTGACCCAGGCCGGCATCGCCGCCCCGAAGATCGCCCTCGACGACGGCCACCTGACGATCTACTCGTTCGGCTTCATGAGCCGCATGCAGTTCATCCGCGCGGCGGCGAAATTCTTCCGCGGAAAGATCGAAGAGGTGGAAGGCTTTCGGCGGATCCGCACACCGAAGCTGAGGATCGACGTCGCGCGCCCGAAGCTGCGCGTCAGCATCGACGGTGAGGTGCGCGATCTCGCTCCGCCGCTGCAGATCGCGGCGGCACCGGCGTCCTTGCTCGTGCGGGCCTCGCGGCCCGCAGGAGCGTGACGCCCCCACCCTCCACCGTGACGCCGACCGCCCTTCCGCCCGTGACGCCGCCCGCACAACCACCGTACGGGGGACAGGGTGGCGGGCGTCACGGCAGGGCGGGCGGTCGGCGTCACGGTGGACGGGCGGGTGGCGTCACGACGGGCAAATCAATGAATAAACCCCCACCATGTCGTCCCGCACGTCGTCGAGGTCGCCCTTGATCTGCGAGAGCATTTCCTGGAACCGAGGGTCGGCCTGCAGCGGCTCGAACCATGGGTGCTTCACCATCGCATACCAGTTGTGATGTCCCAGGCTGATGGCGTGCCGGACCCACTCGATGGCGTGGTCGGTGTCACCGAGCTTCGCGTAGACGTGAGCGGTGCGGATGGCGGCCCAGTGAGTGGCGCGCGCATCGGATTCGAACGATCGGAGGAACGTCTCGGCGCGCACACGATCTCCACGCGCGGCGGCGATCATCGCCTGCAGGCTTTTCCCGCGGTAATGATCGCTGTCAATGCGCTTGGCTGCATCCGCCTCGTGCTCCGCCTGGGCCAGATTGCCCTGGAGAATCAGGGCGAGAGCCCGGATATCGTGACCGGCCAGTTCAGAACCCTTCGATTCCAGCGCCCACTTCGCATTCGCGAACGCTCCCTCTGGATCGACGGAGTTGATGTACCAGTAGCCACGGCTGACACCTTCCGTCGATAGCGGATCGATCTGAAGGATGCGATTGCCGACGCATTCGGCTTTTCGCATGTCGCCGCTCGACACGAAGTAGGTGACCACCGAGTGCAGGGCCTGCGTATCGCTGGCGTTGAGGCGCAGCGCCGCGAGGATCTCTCGCGCGGATTCGCGATAGCGATTCGGATAGCGGACGAAGACGCGCCCCAGCGCGAGGTGAGCCTGGGCGAGGTTGGGATCGAGGCGGACAGCCTGCCGCGCATGCCACTCGGCCTGCTGGATCGCGCGCCGGTCAGAAAGTCCGCGCGTGTTCCCCAGCGACATCGCGATCGCGATCTCGGCGTGAGCCGCTGCGAATCCCGGATCGATCTCGATTGCGCGGCGGAGAGCAGCAAGCTGTCGCTCGTACTGTTCGCTGTCGTAGCTTCCGCTCAGCGAGCGCGAGCGGAGGTACTGTTCGTAAGCAGCAGGATTGGACGAGCGCGCCTCCGACCCGTTCGAGGCGACCTGCTCGACGCCGAGGCGCTGATTCAGCGCCGCGACAGTCGTCGAGGAGACGTCGTCGATCAGCTTGAGCAGGTTGTCGCGATTCCCATCGACGGTGGCGGCCCAGACGTTGTAGCCGGTGCGCGCATCGGTCAGCTGCAGGTTGACGCGGACGAGGTCACCCGCCGAGAGGAAGTTCCCGTCGAGGATTCCTTCGACCTGCAGCCTTCTGCTGGCGGTTTGTGAATCCTGATCCTTCGCGAACTCGAGCACGGCCGAGGTGGGGCGGACCTGCAGAGAAGGGATCTGCTGGAGCTTCGTCACGAGCGCGTCCGCCAGACCGATCGAAAGAAACTCGTCGCCCTCGGACTTTGCGAGATTGTTGAGCGGAAGGACGGCCATCGAGCGGATGGGGGTCGCAGGGGCGGCCGCTGCGACGGGAGCAGCGGGCGCGGCCGACTGGCGCTGAACGTAGTACGCGCCGACGATGACCATCGCCAGCGCCGCAATGGCGATGGCGATCCGTCCGCGCCCGGGCCGCGGCATAGTCCGCCCGAGCGACGCGGTCTGGTGGCGGCCGCGCTGTGTCGGCACATCGATGTCCTGCAGGTCGCGGAGCAGCTCATGAGCTTTCTGGTAGCGGTTCGCCGGATTCTTCTGGAGGAGGCGCGAGATGATCTTCACGACTCCCTGCGGCAGCGACGGGTCGAGCGCAGTGAACGGCGTCGGCTCGGCGTCTCGGATTTTCTCGAGCACGAGCAGGGGAGCGTCGCCATCGAATGGAAGGCGGCCCGAAGCCATCTGATACATGACGACGCCGGCGGAAAAGAGGTCTGTGCGTTCGTCCGCCGCGCCGCCGCGCACCTGTTCGGGCGCGAGATAGTGGAGCGTTCCGAAGAACTGCCCGTTCGTCGATACGAAGGAGAGTGCCTCGCGCGCAGGCTCCATCTCGCGCGGCAGGAGCTTGGCGAGCCCGAAATCGAGGATCTTCACGACGCCGGTCGGCTCGATGATGATGTTCGCGCTCTTGATGTCGCGATGCACGACGCCTTTCTCGTGCGCCGCCGCGAGCCCGGCTGCGATCTGCGTCGATACGGAGAGGACCTCCATGCTCGTCAAAGGGCGCGTGCGCAGCCGCTGGGCAAGCGTTTCTCCCTCGCAGTACTCCATCACCAGGAAGGGCTGATGGTCCGCCGTCTCGCCGACCTCGTAGATGGTGGCGATGTTCTGGTGGCGAATGGCAGCCGCGGAACGGGCCTCGCGCTGAAAACGCGCCCGCCCTTCGTCTCCGAGATCATCGGCGTTGAGGACCTTGAGCGCGACCTCCCGATCGAGGCGCTGATCGCGTGCGAGGTAGACGGTCCCCATGCCTCCTTTTCCGAGGATGCGGACGATCGCGAACCGGTCGAGGGACATCTGGGACACTGGCCGCATTCTACAGTTAGCCGCAGGCCCTCACTCAGTGCTACAACTCGCATTCGATGACAAGCGCCGCCGTGGATTTCACCGAGGACCGGGTTCCCTACGAAGGGATCGAAGAGGCCATCGACGAGCTCGTCGAGTTGTATGGCGGCGAAGTGACGCGCGGCGGAGAGCGGGAGCGCGAGA
The DNA here is from genome assembly GCA_937870635.1 of uncultured Acidobacteriota bacterium. Classification (GTDB taxonomy): domain Bacteria; phylum Acidobacteriota; class Thermoanaerobaculia; order Gp7-AA8; family Gp7-AA8; genus DATLEX01. Next base: position 115,041 of record CALMZP010000031.1, read on the forward strand.
TCGTCCTGCCCTTGCGCCGCGGCGTGGCGACGGCGGGGGGAATTCAGTGCACGCTGACGTGGCAGCCCGACGACGCGACGGAAGGAACGATCCGCATGGTGTGCGATCGCGATGTCGACGCCCCGAAAGCGCAGCGCGTGGCGATGCTCATCGCCGGCGTGATCGGCTCACTGCTCTTCATGATCTGGCCGTTCGTCGAGGCGCGCCGCGGCTTCGGTGCGCTGGCCTGGGTGGGGGGAGCGGTCGCGATCGCCGTCTACTTCCTCACGCTGCGCCGCACGAGCGGCGGCATCGCGTTCGACTTCCTGCAGCGCCTGGCCCGCCGCCAGCGTGGCATGTAAAACGTCATGGTGTCAGGTCTGGAAAAACAACTTTTCTTCCAATAGTGAAGTGCCGAGCACTTCACTATTGGAAGAAAAGTTGTTTTTCCAGACCTGACACCATGACGTTCATCGTTCGTTCAGAGCCTCTCCGTCAGGATCGCCTTCGCGATCGTCTGCAGCTGCATGTTGGACGTTCCCTCGTAAATCTGGCCGACTTTCGAATCGCGCCAGAACTTCTCGACGGGGTACTCCTTCGTGTAGCCGTTGCCCCCGAAGAGCTGCACGGCGAGCGACGTGACCTTTTCACAGACCTGTGAGGAGAAGAGCTTGGCCATCGCCGCCTCGCGGACGAACGGCGCTCCGGCGTCCTTCAGCCGCGCCGCGTTGTAGACCATGAGACGCGCGGCCTCGAGGTCGGTCGCCGCCTGCGCGATCTGGAACTGGACCCCCTGGAACTCAGCCACCGGGCGGCCGAACTGCTTCCGCTCCTTGACGTAGGCGATGGCGTGCTCCAGCGCGCCGCGGGCGACGCCGATCATCTGCGCGCCGATTCCGATCCGCCCTTCGTTGAGGGTCTCGATGGCGATCTTGTAGCCCTTGCCCGGCTCGCCGAGGACGTTTTCTTTCGGGACGTGGCAGTCCTCGAAGATCAGCTCGCACGTGGAGGAGGCCCGGATTCCGGTCTTGTCCTCTTTCTTTCCGACCTGGAAGCCGGGGAAGTCGCGCTCGACGAGGAACGCCGTGATCCCCTTGTAACCGGCGTCCGGATTCGCATTCGCGAACACGATGAAGACCCCCGCCTCGGCAGCATTGGTGATCCAGAGCTTCCGGCCGTTGAGGACGAAGTGGTCGCCCTTGTCTTCCGCCCGCGCCGACAGCGCGAACGCATCCGATCCCGATCCCCCCTCGGACAGCGCGTAGGCGCCGACCGTATCGCGGGACAGCATGGCCAGGTATTTCGATTTCTGATCGTCGTTGCCCCAGCGGAGGATGGCGTTGTTGACCAGGGTGTTCTGGACATCGACCAGGACGCCGCAGGAGGCGTCGACGTGGGAGAGCTCCTCGACGATCAGCACCGCGGTGAAGAACGACGACCCGGCACCGCCCCACTGTTCCGGAACCTCGATCCCCATGATCCCAAGCTCGAAGAAGCTCCGGATGAGGCCTTTGTCCATCGTGGCGTCGTGGTCCATCTTCGGGACGAGGGGACGGATCTTCTCGACGGCGAAATCGCGGACGCTCTGCTGGAACATCTGCTCTTCTTCGGAGAGGCTGGTGAGGGGGACACCGGGAGTCTGTTCGGCGGTCTGGGTGGTCATGTGGATCCTCCGGAGGGCGAAATCGCGCGAATCATAACTGATCCATCCTCGTTATCATCGGCGAGGCGCCCCGGTGGCGAAATTGGTATACGCAGGAGACTTAAAATCTCCAGCCGCGAAAGCGGCGTGCCGGTTCGAGTCCGGCCCGGGGCACCACCTCGACCTTCGACACTCGACCTTCGACCTTCGGAAAGGTAGCCGCGCGAGGTGGTGCGATAAGCCAAGGTTCAAACAAGGTCGAAGGTCGAAGGTCGAACGTCGAATCGAACCGATGCCGTTAATCAACCATCCCGGCGCCGGACGTGTTCGAGCGTGTGGGGGGCGGGCGGGTCGAGTACAATCTGCACAGATTCAGTTGCATGACGGAAAACCGGGCGGGGGAGGCGAGATGGGCACCTGCGATTACTGCGGCAGCCAGTTTCAGAAAACACGCGCGACGAGGAAGTACTGCACCAATCGCTGCAAGACGAACGCGTGTCTCGACCGCAAGCCGTGCCGGATCAGGGCCGCCGAAGTCCAGGAGCTCTACCGGCTTCTGGATATGGAGTTCGAGTCGGCCGATGAGCTCCGCGAGCGCCTCCGTCTGATCCTGGCGCCGGAGCTGCCGCCAATCCCGTACGAGACCGGCCGCGTCGTGATTCCCAGGATGGACTAGTGGAGCGCGGGCGACCTCGCCCGCGTCTGGAAAACAAAAAAAGGGCGCCTTTTCTGGCGCCCTTTCTCTTTGTCGGAAAATCAAAAAGGGCGCCGTTGGACCGGCGCCCTTGGGGTGGGTGCTACGAACTAGCCCCCTCAGGTGTATTGGAACAATCCATATCGAACTTAGTACCTCCTCCCCCAAGAATTTCCGGCGGACCCGCAACAAGCGCTACGTCCATGGTCGTAACCCACCTCGCCGTTGTCGCGGACCGGATCGGCCGCTCCTACTCGCCCTGTGGTGGAAGGGAGGAGCGGGATCTCGTTGAATCGTTCAAAGAATCATGCGGACATGTGCCGCACGGGATGTATCAGAGTAAACAGAGTCCATCGGGTTTTATTGCGACCCGCCGACCCTCCCTCTCTCTGTGCTGCATGGTTAATAGAATACGATTTTTAGTCGTAATCGCAATACAAAAAATCAGTCACCATTCCGAGTTCAAACGACGTGCCGCTCTCGAGATCGCTGTGTTACACTTTTCGCTCTTCGGAGCCGATTGATATGAAACGACTTCTGGCCGCGATTGGGTGCGTGGTGATCGTCGCGGCAGGAGAGGCTGCCGCTGTCACGGTGACGGGAAAGGTCGCCTTCGTGACCAAGCGGGGGCAGCGGCCGGTCGTCAGCGAGACCGTGATCTGGCTCGAGCCCGCCAACTCCCGCGCTCCCCGGCCGGCTCCCACGTCCACCGAAGTCGTCACCCGGAACAAAACGCTGCTGCCGCACGTGCTGGCTGTCCCGGAAGGGTCGACGGTCACCTTTCCGAACGACGATCCGATCTCACACAATCTGTTCTCGTTGTCGCCCGGTAACTCCTTCGATCTCGGGCTCTATCGAAAGGGCGCAGGAAAGTCGCGGAAGTTCGACGAGCCGGGCATCGTCAACATCTACTGCAACGTCCATCCGAACATGTCGGCCGTCGTCCACGTGATGCCGACGCCGTACTACGGGTTTGCCCGTGAGTCCGGACAGTACTCGGTCGACGTGCCTCCGGGCCGCTACCGGCTGGTCGCGTGGAATGAGCAGGGCGGAACGACGGAGTCGATGATCGAGGTGCGGGAGAGCGGTGTCACGGGCAATGTCCTGCTGACGATCGACAGCCGGAAGTTCCGCGCTGTCCAGCACAAGAACAAGCAGGGGCGGCCGTACCGGGCGCCCAGCTCGCGCGAGTACTGAGGTGGGAGTGGCCGCACCGGCAGAACCGACGACGGGACCCATCATCGCGAGGCCGCCGATCGAGCGGCCGCGAGTGCCGCTGGTCTGGAAACTTTTCGTCGCCACCGCGATGGTCATCGTTGTGGTAGTCGGCATCGCCATCGCCATCACGATCGATCGCAAGAACAAAGTGGCGTCTGCGACGGTGAATCAATCGATCGCCGGCGCCGCCGAGCTCTTCAAGGAGCTCGAGCAGCAGCGCCTCGCCCGCCTCGGCCTTCCCATCCAGCTCCTCGGATACGACTCGACGTTCCACGCCTACGTTCAGGATTCGGTTCTGCTGGTCGTCGAGCAGGGCGGTTCGATCGATCTGGTCAGCCTGAACGATCAGCTGTCGCAGCGGCGCCAGACGTTCGGCAGCGATGTCCTCATGCTCCTCGATGAAGAGGGACGTCTCATCACCCGGACCGATCAGCCGAGCGTGACCGCTCCGTCCGGCGAGGATCTCTACGAACGCTTTCCCCTGATTCGAAGGATCGTCGACGAGCCTGAGCTCGAGAAGACCGAGGGAGTGATGTCGCTCGGCGACCGGCTGTATCACGCGGCGGTCGCGCCGGTCGGGGTCGGGGAGCCGCGGCAGCGCATCGCCTACCTCGTGAACGCGTCGGCCATCGATCAGAAGTTCGCCAATCGCATTGCCGATTCCACGAATGCGGACGTCATGTTCGTCCCTGCCGGCTCGCCCGATACGATCGCGCGCTCGTCGCAGGCGCCGAGCATCGGCATGCGCCAGATGAGCGGTGTCGAGCAGATCATGAAGAGCGGGAAGGCCCTGCCTCCGCAGACGCAGATGATCGGAGGGAGCTCCTATCTGCTCACGGGGCTGCCGCTGATTGCCGAAAAGCAGGTGACGGGGGCGGCCGTGTTTCTCCGGTCCCTCGACCGCGAGCTCGCGCCGTTCCGCGAGATCGAGCGCGCGCTGCTGTATGGCGGCGGCGCAGCGCTTCTCTTTGCGTTCATCCTGTCCTTCCTCATCGCCAAGACGATGACGCGCCCGATCGAGCAGCTCGCGCGGATGACGCAGGACGTCACCGCCGGCGATTACGACGTGCATCCTGACGTCGAGAGGAACGACGAGGTGGGCATCCTCAGCCGCTCGTTCGCCCAGATGATCTCCTCACTGCGCGACAAGGCGGAGCTCGAGTCGCTCTATGGACAGATGTCGGCGCGCATGGCCGAGCGCGAGGCAGCACCGCGCGCGACTCGCGCGGCGATGAGCGACGAGGGAACGATTCTCGTCACCGACGTCCGCGGTCTCTCCGTCGGAGAGAGCGATGCATCGACGGTGATGGCCGCTCTCGTCCGCATCATGAAGCTGCAGGAAGCGGAAGTCTTGCGCCAGGACGGCGAGGTGCGCGAGATCGTCGGCCACCGTCTCCTCAGCATTTTCCGAGGGAGCCGCGGGATCATTCATGCGATCCGGGCGGCGCGGACGATCAATGAAGAGCTTGCGCTGCAGGCCGAGCCCGGCGCGCCCATCAGCATCGGCGCCGGCATTGCCACGGGCGACTTCGTCAGCGGAACGGTCGAGCTCACACACGAGAGCGGCGTGGCCATCGTTGGCAACGCTCCGCTGCTGGCGATGCTCTTCGCCTGGCATGCGCCGTCCGGCCACGCCTACATTTCGTATGAAACTGCGCAGGCAGCGGGAACCGAGGTTTCGGCATCGGCCACCCGTGAAGAAGTGAAGTTGAAGTGGCTGCCCAACGCGCTGCCGGTCGCGTCGCTTCCGCTCGTCGGCGTCACGACGGGCACGCTCCGCCGCGATCTCACCACCGGCGGCATGGCCACGATGCGTCTTGGTGACACGGTCGGAACTGCGGCCGGAGCGTCGGGTCTCGACCTCTCGCAAGGTCAGGTCTTCGCCGGCCGCTACCGCATCGAACAAGTCCTCGGCCGCGGCGGGATGGGCATCGTGTACAAAGCGATCGACACGCAGCTCGACGAAACGGTAGCCATCAAGACGCTGCCGGGCGACGTCATGCAGAAGTCGCCGGAAGATCTCGAGCGGTTCAAGAGAGAGATCCGCCTGGCCAGGAAGATCACGCACCGGAACGTCCTGCGCACGTACGACTACGGCGAGGCCGACGGGGTCTATTTCATCAGCATGGAGTTCGTGCGCGGGTACACCCTCTCCGAGCTCGAGCAGGAGACGAGGGAGCTCGCGCCGCGCGCGGCCATGGGCATCGCGCGGCAGATCTGCCGCGGCCTGCATGCCGCGCATGAGCAGGGGATCATCCACCGCGACATCAAGCCGCAGAACGTCCTCATCGACTCCAAGGGCGAGGTCAAGCTGATGGACTTCGGCATCGCCCGCGTCGCGGAATCGACCGAGGCGATGACGCAGGCGGGCCTCATCGTCGGCACGCCGCATTACATGAGCCCGGAGCAGGTGCAGGGTAAGCCGCTCGATCCGCGGAGCGACGTCTATTCGATGGGCATCCTCATCTACGAGATGCTCGCCGGCCATCGCCCGTTCGAGTCGTCGTCACTAACCGGCGTGCTCGCCGCGCACATCACCGAGAAGCCCGCGCCGCTGCTCCAGATGCGCCCGGAGGTGGGTGCGCAGATCAACGACATCGTGATGAAGTGCCTGGCGAAGGATCCGAAGCAGCGCTACCCCGACGCCGGCGCGCTGCTCAACGACCTCGACCGCGTGCAGGCGCCGGCCGCCGCCGCGGCGTAAGGGCGTTCACCCCAGAGCGAAGCGAGGGATCAGCGCAGCATCCGCGGCGGCTGTCGAAGTGGTCGGTCTCGAAGAGATCAATGCGCCAATCAGTCGCTGGTTAGGAAGAACGTCCTGACACGCAACAGTTAGGCCGGCACGCCGCTTTCGGGATTTCTCGGGCATTGCTTGGATAGCCGAGCGCAAGAATTGATTCACAGAGTCCGACGAGCCAAAAACGCTCGCGACATCTGGTTCGAGGACGACTGCGACCGTGCCCTCTGACATGCGTTTGGCGAACCGATTCGGGCGCGACTTTGAGTAATCAAAGTCGTACTCCGGCCGAAGCTCGGGCGAACTACGTTTGCTTGATCGCTTTTTCGTACTCATGGCGTTCACGTCGTGTTGCGCGTCTTGCGCTGATCAACCGCACCGAGAACGGCTCAGCACTCAGCCGCGCCAAGCCGCGTTGTCTGCCGCGACAACGCGTTGTGACACGCGACGCCGCCGGGCCGGCAGGTGCCGCAATGCGCGCGATGGACTCACAACGCCGGACTACTTGGCCTCCCGCCTACTTCCAGATCGCGTCCACGAACGGTGCCTTCATGTACCACGATCCCACGGCCAGCGCCTCCGCTTCGTCTTCGCGGTTCGGGGTCAGCCTCTTCATCCGCATCATCACCACCTTCTTGAAGCGGCGGAAGTTCAGCTCGACGTACACCGGCGTGCCGGGGATCTTCTTCGTCATCGCGGCGGTGCCGGGTGAGACGCCAGCAACGAGCTCCGTGACGATCCGGCGCAGCTGCGGATTCTCGGGGATCGCTTTCGTGGTCCAGTAGTCGATGTAGGCCTCGCCGAAGAGGAGCCGGTAACGCGTGGCGGCGAGCTTGCCGACCTTGCCGTGCATGGTGGGACCGAGGGTGGCCACGGCGGTGCGTTCGACTTCGTTGTCGTCGCCGAGCTTGCCGATCATCGACGCCAGCTCCGCGATGGGAATGTCGCCGTACATGCGCGCCAGCGGGTTGATGACGGTGACAGACGAAGCGCCGTTGCGGCTGAAGGCGTCCAGCCACATCGTGTCCGCGCGCACGCCGCCCGGATAGACGTGCAGATCCACCGCCCCGAACTTCTTGAAGTAGGGGAACACCGCGGCGGGGTAAGCCTCGAGCTCGAGGTGATAGGCCGATGCGGGAGCGGCGGCGAGGCCGAGGGAAAAGCAAAGGGCGGCTGTTACGCCGCCCTTTGCAAGTCGATTCGTGATGTTGCGCATTAGAACGTGGCGTCCAGGAAGGGGCGCAGCTTCTTCGACCGCGACGGGTGGCGCAGCTTGCGCAGCGCCTTCGACTCGATCTGGCGGATGCGCTCGCGGGTGACGTTGAACGAACGGCCCACTTCCTCGAGCGTGTGCTCGGCGCCGTCGCCCACACCAAACCGCATCTTCAGAACCTGCTCCTCACGCGGGGTGAGCGTGCGCAGAACCTTGCCGGTCTGCTCCTTCAGGTTGGAGACGATGACGTGGTCGATCGGGGAGATGACTCCGCGATCCTCGATGAAATCTCCAAGATGCGAATCTTCCTCTTCTCCGATCGGAGTCTCGAGGGAGATCGGCTCCTGCGCGATCTTCATGATCTTGCGGACCTTCGACACCGGCATATCCATCCGCTTCGCGATCTCCTCGGCCTGCGGCTCGCGGCCGAGCTCCTGGACGAGCGCGCGCGAGGTGCGGGTGAGCTTGTTGATCGTCTCGATCATGTGCACCGGGATGCGGATGGTGCGCGCCTGGTCGGCGATGGCGCGGGTGATCGCCTGGCGGATCCACCAGGTCGCGTACGTGGAGAATTTGTAGCCGCGGCGGTACTCGAACTTCTCGACCGCCTTCATCAGGCCGATGTTGCCTTCCTGAATGAGGTCGAGGAACTGGAGGCCGCGGTTGGTGTACTTCTTCGCGATCGAGACCACGAGGCGAAGGTTGGCCACGATCAGCTCCTGCTTGGCCTGATCGGCTTCTTCCTCACCCGAGCGGATCTCGCGGATGGTCTTCTTCAGCTCGTCGTGCGTCGTCCCGTAGAAAGACTCGAGCTCACGCAGCTTCTCCTGATACTTCTGGAGGCGGCGCTTGTAGAAGTCCTTGCGGGTCTTGTCCTTCTCGCGCTTGAGCGACTGGTCGTCCTTGCGGATCATCGAAGCCGTCTGGGAGAGCTCGGTGTCGATGTCGCGCAGCTTGTTGATCATGCGGTTGCGCGTCTGCGGCGTGAAATCGATCTGCCGCATCCGCTCTTCGAGCTGCTCTTCCACTTTGACGAGCGACTTCTGGCTCGTGGCCAGCGTGCGCTGCGACATCTTCTTCGCGTCGGCGAGCTTGGAGCGGAGGTCCTTGATCTTCTTGTCGAGCTTGGCGATCTGTTCGAAGATGACCATGATCTCGTTGATCTTGTTGATGGTGCTCGCGGCGAGTTTCGGCTCGGCGGGCTCACCGTCGACGACGGGCTCGGGGGTGGCGACCGTGTCGTCGGTGATGGCGAGATCGATCATCTCTTTGATGACGCGCGAGTCTTTCTTCGCGGTCTCGTAGATCTTGAGGATCTCTTCGAGGATGATCTGGTTCTGGGAGAGCGACTTGTAAACGCGGCGCTCGCCTTTTTCGATCCGCTTGGCGATCTCGACTTCGCCCTGGCGGTCGAGAAGCTTGACCGTGCCCATCTCGCGCAGGTACATGCGGACGGGGTCGTTGGTCTTGTCGACGATGCCGCTCGCGGCGGCGACGATGTCGGCCTGCACTTCTTCGCGCTGGTCGACTTCCTTTTCCTCGATCGTGCCGTCGATCGTCACCATCGTCTTGCCGGTCGTGATGGGCTGCTTGTCGGCATCCTCGACTACGTCGATCCCGAGGTCGTTGAACCGGATGTAAATCTCATCGAGCTCTTCCGGGAGACTTGTGATTTCTTCAGGCAGGACTTCGTAGATCTCGTCGTAAAGAAGAAAGCCTTTCTCTTTACCGATTGCGATGAGCTGCTTGACCTCGACATATTTCTCTTCAACGCTCAACTCGCCAACCCCCTCATCAAAAGTGGATTCGTTTTCGAGATTCGCAGTCCGTAGGCGTGTTGTCATGGTCGTTTGGCTCCTCAGCGGGCAGCTCTTACGGGGGCCCTTCGTCCAGTACGAGACCTCGGCGCACCAGTCGAAAAGCAGAGGTCGGCGGGTGCGCCAAAGTATCGTCCAGAGGACACTGACGTAATCTGGCGTGGACGATAATTATTTCAGGGAACTTGACATACGAGCCTTCTCGGCCAGCAGTTCAGCCACGCGGCTTTCGTCGCCGTTTCTCTCCGCCTCCACGATGTCCCGCTGGATTTGCTGCTTTCGCCGCTCGAGATAGTTCCTCTCCAAAGGCCGCAGGTTTTCGTCGATCCGCTGGAGAGTCGCCTCGTCGACATCCGCACTCAGGGTCAGTTCCGAGAGCAGGGTGAGCTCGGCCTCGCCCCTAAGATGGGTCGCTACCTGAGCAAAATCAATAGGTTCCCCTGCCTCGAGGTCGGTTTTTATGATAGAAAACAGGGTTTTGCACGCCGGATCCTCGAAAAGCTCCTCATGGATCCGCCCGGCCGCCTCCGGCGGCACCCTTCCCTGAAGCAGTGCGATCAGAAGCATCTTCTCCGCGCTCGCGCCCGGCGCCGAGGCCTGTTTTTCCCTCGGCGCGGCCTGCGCTTTCCCGCGGACGCGCGACCAGACCACCTCGAACTCGAGATGGAAAGCGTCGGCGATCCGCTGCGCCGCGTCGTTCCTGACGACCGGGTCGACGACCGCACTCAATAGAGGGATGAAGCGCTCGACGCGCTCCGATTTCTCCCGGCCGCTCATCTGAGCGACACCCACCGCCCACTCCTTCAGGCCGAAGTCGAAGATGTCGCCGGCGTGGCCGAGGACGTCGAGGAAACCGTCGACGCCGCGGGACTGGACGAGGGAGTCGGGATCTTTTTCGCCCTGGAGGTCGAGAGCCTCGACGTTGATGCCCGCCGAGAGAAGGACCGGCGCGGCGCGCAACGTGGCGTTTCGTCCCGCTTCGTCGCCGTCGTAGGCGATCACCACGCGCCGTGTGAAACGGCGGAGGAGCGAGGCCTGTCCCGCGGTGAGGGAGGTGCCCATCGAGGCGACGACGCCCGGCACGCCGGCATGGTCGATGGCGATCGCGTCGAAGTAACCCTCCACCAGGATCGCGCGGTCGATCTTGCGCATCGCGTCCTTCGACCGGTGAAGGTTGTAGAGAAGCCGCGACTTGTTGAAGACCTCCGATTCGGGTGAGTTGAGGTACTTCGGATCGCTGCCGTCGAGGGACCGCCCGCCAAATCCGACAAGGGCGCCGGTCTCCGAGTGGATCGGAATGATGAGGCGGTTCCGGAATCGGTCGTAGTAACCGCTGCCGCCTTTGCGCGGCATGATCAGCCCGGCCAGTTCCAGCTTCTTCTCACCATGTTTGCCGGATAGCCGCCGCAGGATGTAGTCCCACGAATCGGGGGCGTAACCGAAACCGTACTTCGTGATGATGTCTTTCGACACATGGCGTCCGGCGAGGTACCGCGACGCCGGATTATCCGGAAAGCCGAGCGCCTGATGAAACGCCTCCGAAGCATCGTCGATGACTTCGAAGAGATCGTCCCTGTCGTTCTCGCGCGATGTGCGCCGGCGCTTCGGCAGCTCGATGCCGACGCGCGCCGCGACGTGCTCGACCGCTTCGGGGAACGTGAAGCGTTCGGTCAGCGTGAGGAACTTGAAGACATCGCCGCCGGTGCCGCAACCGAAACAGTAGAAGAGGCCCTTGTCACGGTCGACGTGAAACGAAGGCGTCTTCTCGCGATGAAACGGGCAGAGACCTTTGTAGCTCTTCCCGGCAAGCTTGAGGGGCGTGACCTGGCCGACGAAGTCGACGATGTCGGCCGCGGAGCGCACCTGCGCGATGACGGAGTCGTTGAGGTCTACTAAGGCCACGGTTAACGGTTAACGGTTAACGATCGTACTTGCGACGAGTCGTTAACCGTTAACCGTTAACCGTTAACCGTTAACCGAAGTCCAGTATGGCCACTGTCGCACCATCTCCTCCTTCGTTCTCCGCTCCGGGCCGCCACGACGTGACGGCGGGGTGCTTGCGCAGGTGTTCGCGGATCGCTTTGCGCAGCGTACCGGTTCCGAAGCCGTGGATGATGCGCACGGCCTGCTTGCCTTCGAGCAGCGCTCGATCGAGAAAACGATCGGATTCTTCGAGCGCGTCGTCCACGCGCTGGCCGATCAAATTGAGCTCAGCGGAGACCGGAACGGCATCCGAGTGGAGCGCGGGCGACTCCGCCCGCGCCTTGGATTTCGCGGGCGAGGTCGCCCGCGCTCCACCTTTCGGAACGAGATCGGAGAGCTCCACCGTCATCGTCCGTCCGTTGACGTTCAGCACCGCTTTCTTGCCGTCGATCGACGTCACCTTGCCGGTGATCTTGAACTTCCGATGCTCGGCGGTGTCGCCGACATGGACATCGCGCTGTTCGGACGGGATCAACTCGATCGCCTTCTCCAGCGGCTTCGTCACACTGCGCAGCACCTCGGCCGCATTGACCCGCTCCAGGCGACCGGTGTCGCGCAGGTTCTTGATCTCCGCCGCGATCTGGCGGGAGACATCGTCCTTGACTCGCTCGAGCTCGTCGCGGAACGACGCTCCGACTTTCTTCCGATCCGCTTCGAGTTTCTCGGCAGCTTCCGTTGCGGCGCGGCGCTCCCGTTCCAGCTCCTCACGCAACCGAAGCACTTCATCGCGCTGTGCGATCACCTCGGACATCCTCTTCTGCAGCTCGGCCAGCATCCGGTCCGTCTCGCCGTAGCGGTCGCCGAGGCGTTCGCGGGCGGCGAAGATGATGGAGGAGGGGAGGCCGATTCTCTCCGCGACATCGATCGCTCGGCTCCGTCCCGGAATGCCGACGATCATGCGGTAGGTCGACTGGCCCGTCGCGGAATCGAACTCCATCGACGCGTTCACGATCCGCTGGTCGTTGACCGCGAATCCCTTCAACGCGGAAAGGTGAGTGGTGACGATGAGCAGCGAGCCTTCTGCGAGGAAGTGCTCGATCGTCGCCGCGGCCAGCGCCGCGCCTTCTTCCGGATCGGTGCCTGACCCGAGCTCGTCGAGCAGCACCAGCGAACGGTCGGTGGCTCTGGCGAGGATGCGCTTGAGCCGCGTCAGATACGCGGAGAAGGTCGAGAGATGCTCGAGCACGCTCTGGTCGTCGCCGATGAGAGCGTGCAGACCGTCCACGACCGGGATGACCGTTCCCTCTGCCGCGGGAACGGGGAGGCCGCTCATGCCCATGGCGACGAGCAGGCCGGCGGTCTTCAGAGCGATCGTCTTTCCGCCGGCGTTCGGACCGCTGACGATGAGCGCCGAGGAGCCGCCGTCGAGGTGGACGGTGATGGGAACGACGTTGCGGCCGCTGGGATGCTCGCCGAACGATTCCTCCCTCGCGGCGGCGAGACGTTCGTCGAGGAGGGGATGGCGGCCTTCAATGATGTTCAGCTCGCGGGCATCGCTGAAGTCGGGACGCGAGGAGCGGACGGTGTCGCCGAAGATCGCGCAGGCCTGGAGCGCGTCGATCTCTCCTGCCGCTTCGACGGCGGCGATGATGTCATCGGCATCGTCGACGAGCATCTGCGAGATGAATCGCAGGATGCGGGCGATCTCCTCGCGTTCCTGGATGAGGAGGTCGGCCAGATCGTTATTGAGCTCGATCGCAGCCATCGGTTCGATGAAGAACGAGGCGCCCGAACCCGACCGCTCGTGAAGGATGCCGGGCACCGCGTTGCGATGGTCCGCGCGCACAGGGATGCAGTAACGCTCCCCACGCATCACGATCAGCGGCTCCTGCATCGCCTCGGCATTGCGGTTCATCACGTCGTTGAGCAGCTTCTGGATCGCGTTGCGCTTCGTGTGAATGCGCCCGCGCAGGTTGCGCAGCTCCGTCGAGGCTTCTTCGCGCAGTTTCCCGTCGCGCGTGAAGTACTTCGCGCTCTTCGTCACGACTTCGCTGAGATCCGGAAGCGAGTCGGCGAGAGCGCGGAGGCGCGGATAGTCCTCCGAGCGGGAGAGCGTCTCCCGGATGGCCTGGGTGGCCCGAACGGAGCGCACGACCCGCCACGATTCTTCGAGCTCGAGAACGTTCTCACCGCGAAGAAGGGGAGCGACGTCCGAGAGTCCTGCGAGCGGGAGCAATCCGTCGCGCTGGTAGAAGCGGAGCATCTCCGCGAGCTGAATCTGCGCGAGATCGCAGGCGGCGAGTGTCGGCAGCGGTTTGCGGCGCGCGACGGCGGCCTTACCGGGCGCACTCTTGGCCTCCATCGCGATGAGCGTGAGGACACGGTCGAACTCGAGTGCGGCAAGAGCGTCGTTCATGGATTTTGGATTTTGGATTTTAGATTTTGGATTTGCAAAAAATCCAAAATCCAAAATCTAAAATCCAAAATAAAAGGGACTCGGTTGCCCGAGTCCCCATGAATGATCGTTGCGAGGGTTGGATCAATAGCCGGTGCGGCGTTCTTCCGCGAGCTTCCGGAGGACCTTCTTACGGGCCGCGATGGCCTTTCTCTTTCTCTTGGTGCTGGGCTTTTCGTAATGCTGGCGCTTCTTGAGCTCGGAGAGAATCCCCGATTTCTCGCATTTGCGCTTGAAGCGGCGCAAAGCATTTTCAAAAGTCTCGTCTTCTTTGACGTGAACGAGAGGCATTCTCGGATTTCCCCCCCTTCGGCTTGAGCTGTGGAGCAACGGGATTGGTGACTACTTCGTGGGCACTTTTAATTCTAAAGTGGTTTCGCGCGTGGTTCAACCGGTCGGGCCTGCTGCGCATTCCGGGAAAGTGCAACATTTCGTAACTTACTGTGTTCGAATAGCTTAGCGCCAGGGAGGACAGTTACCGCATCGTCCAGTCCCAGCCTGGGCCGCGTTGTCATGGTGTCAGGTCTGGAAAAAGGACAAACCGGACAAAAGTAGTCGTTCACCAACGACTACTTTTGTCCGGTTTGTCCTTTTTCCAGACCTGACACCATGACGCTCACGCGCTGACGAGGTGCTCGATCCTCGAGATGATCGCGTCGAGCGCCACCTGGTTCTCGCCGCCCTCGGGGATGATCAGGTCGGCGTAGCGCTTCGACGGCTCGACGAACTCCTCGTGCATGGGGCGGACGGTGGTGATGTACTGCTCGATGACCGACTCCAGGCTGCGGCCTCGCGCGCGGATGTCGCGTGTCAGCCTTCGCATGAACCGGATGTCGGCCGGCGTGTCGACGAACAGCTTGATGTCGATCCGCCTGCGCAGATCGGGCTCGGCCAGCACGAGGATGCCCTCGACGATGATCACCTTCCGCGGCTCCACCCGCTGCGTCTCATGCCGCCGCGCATGCGTCGTGAAGTCGTAGACCGGAACCTCGACCGAGGATCCCTTGGCCAGCACGTCGAGGTGCCGCACGAGAAGCTCCGTCTCGAGCGAGTCAGGATGATCGAAATTGATCTTGTGGCGCTCTTCGGGCGTCAGCGCGTCGAAATTGCGGTAGTACGAGTCGTGTGAGATCCACTCGATCCGCTCTTTGCCGACGCGGTCGTAGATCGAGCGGGCGACGGTCGTCTTCCCGGAGCCCGTCCCGCCAGCGATGCCGAGGATGATGGGGTTTTTCAGCCCGAGTGCTCCTCGAGCTCGGCTTCGGTCATGAACTCGGATGGATCGTCGCTACCGCACGTCGTGCAGACCACCGTCATGAGCTTGCCGTTGGCGTCATACTCGAACTGATACGTAGGAGTCTCGCACTGCAGGCAGATGAGGTACTCCGGATCGCTCATGGCGAAAGGATATCACCGCGAGCGTCGCTGAAATGCGAGCGAATGGGTCGTTGCCGGCTGGATGAATCGCGCCACGTTCGTCGCGTTTTCCACGACCGATGCATAGATGTGCGTGTCGCGCGCCGACGTCTCCACGACGATCGAGAAATCGTTGCCTTTGGTGATCAGCGGAAAGAGCGCCTGGATCGCGATGTGGCGCAGCGTGTTCGGCTCGATCGTCAGGCGCCGCACCGCGAGCGTCCGGCCGGCGATCCTCTGCAGACCGAGGACGAACTCGGCCGGTCTGGATCCGAGGTTCACGAGGCCGATGTTGGTCCGGTAATCGTTGCTGAAGGCGAGGCCGCCCAGCACCCGGCTCGGCGCGAACGCATAGGTATAGGTGACCGGGATGGGAAGTGGCGGAAAGCTCTCCGCGCCACGCATCCCGTATGCGGCCGCCCGGACCAGCACGGACCGGCGTCCCGAGGTTCTCACAGCCAGCGGAACGAGCGCCCCATCGAGTCCGAATGCGGCGCCCACCAGATCGGGATAACGCCTCACTCCGCCGGGCTCGATCGACTCGACGATCATCCGGTCTTCGAACCCGATCGGCTCGAGCGCGACGATCACCTCGGCCGCGGAGTCGTTGATCAGCTCGAGATCGGTCTTCCAAGTGACGTGGTTCTCGCCAAGGACGCTGCCGACCACGGGGACGATGACCGTGGAGATGTCACCCGGCTCCTGGGCGGCCAGAGGGCCGGCGGCCAGCAGAATGCAAAGTACCAGGGCAGATCTCATCGCTTCAGTTGACGTCCCGCCGCCGCCGCTGGTTTCAGACGAAGTGCGGGTGCAGGACACGCCGCCCCACCACCAGCACCTTCTGAAGCGGCGAAAGCGAGAGTCGCTTCCGGATCGCCGTCAAAGGATCCTCGCGTAGTTTAGCGAGAACGGTCGCATAAACGCCGCCCATCAGCAGGGTGGGGAAGCGGGCGTCGAACGCCAGCTCCTTCAATAGCGGCTCCGCCTCACGGAAATACCCCTCCGCCCGATCGATCTGGAATTCGAGAAGTCTGCGGATGCGGTCATTCTCGGCCTGCGCGAGGATCTCCTCTTCGGTGACCCCGAAACGCTTCAGCTCCTCCCGGGGGATGTAAATCCGGTCGCGAGCGACGTCGTCGCCGACGTCCCGAGTCACATTCGTGAGCTGCAGAGCTGTGGCCAGGCTGCGTCCATGCCCGAGCGCGGCATCCGACCGGTAGCCGAAAATCGACAGAGAAATGTCGGCGATCGAGGTCGCCACGAGATCGCAGTAATGGAGCAGCTCCTCGAAGGTCTCGTAGCGGCTCTTCCACGTGTCCTGGCGGCAGCCATCGACGAGCGCGATGAACGCGCTCTTCGGAATCGAGAAATGGCGCAGGGCATCGGCCAGCGCGATGGTGATCGGATGCGACGGTGCTCCCGCGTAGCACGCATCGAGCTCGCGCTGCCAGTCGTCGAGCCGCGCCAGGACGTTTTCGCCCGGCGATTCGTCGGCGATGTCGTCAGCCCAGCGGCACCACGCATATGCCGCATAGACCGCGCGGCGTTTCACGCGCGGCAGAAACCGGAAGCCGACGGAAAAGTTCGCGCCATGCTTGTGCGCGATGCGGCGGCACTCTGCGTACGCTTCGTCGACGGTCATGACGTCTGCACCGGCCCCAGCGGCGGCACTTTCATTTCCGTGTCGCGGGAGCGGCACCAGTGCTCGCCCGGCTTGTGAAGGCAGCGCCCGCGATGGCGCCAGACGCGCTGCACGATCGGCGTGAGCATCGCTTTCCACCATGCGCGTTTGTGCCATCCGCTGAGATAGCGGTGGAAGTCCGACGCGCGCGCGGCCTGCCACACGAACATGGAGAGGCCGCGATTGCCGCCCGCTTCGTAGAGGAAACGGTTGACGAGGCTCGTCTCCTGCTTCGCTCCGAGCTCGGCCTGCCACAGCTCGTCGAAGTCGCGTCCCTCGATGATGCTTCGCGCCGCGAGATTGCCGCTGGTGAGTGCGTAGCGGATGCCGAGGCCGAAGAGGTAGTCCTGAAATCCACCGGCTTCGCCGACGAAGAGCGAGCGTCCCGATGTCGCGCGGGTCTTCAGGTGGAAATTCATGTACGAGTAGCCGGTGCGCGTCTCCGATGGAATCGTGAAGGCATGTCGTTTCTGAGCGGAAGCGAGGGAGTGCTCGAAGAACTCGTCGATGCGTTTGAAGTGGGCGACGATCGCGCAACCGAACGTGGCGATGCCGTCGAGGATGAAGAGGTACGAATATCCGCCGGGCGCGAGTGTGTGATCGAAAAAGACCTCCACGCGCTCGGGATCGTTCGTTCGCCAGGTCATCTCGCGCGCCAGGCCGTCAGGTGAGGCGGGGCCCGTCGCAACGATGTCGCCCTCGCTGAGGCGGCTGTTGAAGATGACGTTGACGCCGAGCTTCTGCGCCTGCGCCAGCAGACCGCGGTCGAGCGTCGTCTCCTCGGCTCCTCGACGGATGAAGTACCCGAACGGCGCGTCGCTCCGGATCGCGCGCGATTTCCCGCGATGGTCGTAGAACGTCGCCGAGGTCGCGGGGCGGAAGTAAAAGTTGCGCTCGATGCCGATGCGGTCGAGAAACTCCGGCACCGGCTCACGCTCGGACGCCGCCTCGATGATCTGCAGGTCGCCGATGAAGCGCCGGCCCACGTCGGGCTTGGCTTCGTGAACCTCCACCGCGCGCCCGCTGCGGGCGAGAGCGATGGCGGCCGCGAGGCCCGATGGCCCCGCGCCTGCAATGAGAATGGGTCTGGTCATTGATTTTGGATTTTGGATTTTGGATTTTGGATTTTTGGTCAATCCAAAATCCAAAATCGCAAATCCAGAATCGGCATCAGGGTATCGTATCGCTCGACCGTGGACGTGAATTTCGCAATGACTGAAGAGGCGGCACCGAAACCGCCACCAGCGCCGCGCAAGCGCGGGTTCGGCGGGTATGCCGCGCTCGTGGCCGCCGGTATTTTTCTGAGCCGGGTGGCCGGGCTCGTTCGCGAAGCCGTCTTCGCCCTCTACCTCGGCAACTCGTGGGCAGCGGACGCTTTCAAGTTCGCGCAGAAGGCGCCCAACGTTCTGCAGAATCTCTTCGGCGAGGGCGTGCTCTCCGCCTCGTTCATCCCTGTCTATGCACGGCTTGTCGCGAAGGGCGATGAGGAGCTGGCGGGGCGCGTGGCCGGCGTGTTCATTTCGCTGCTCACGCTCCTGGTGAGTGTCGTGGTGCTCGTGGGTGTGATCATCACCCCGTGGGTCCTGCTGGTCACTGCGCCGGGATTCAAAGGCCAGACGTTCGATCTCACGGTCATTCTCGTCCGCATCCTTTTTCTCTCGGTTGGCGTGCTCGTGCTATCGGCCTGGTGCCTCGGGGTCCTGAACACGCATCGCATGTTCTTTCTCTCGTATGTCGCGCCGGTGATCTGGAACATCGCCGCCATCGCCACGCTCTTCATTTTCGGAAGCCGGCTCCACAATGCGAGTCTCGCCGTGGCGCTGGCGTGGGGCATGCTCGTCGGGTCCCTGCTCCAGTTCGGGATCCAGCTGCCGTTCGTGCTGCGGTTCGCGCGGCGCCTCTCGCTCGGTCTCGACTACACGCTTGAGCCGGTGCGCGAGATGTTCCGCAATTTCGGACCGGTCGTCGTGGGACGAGGCGTCGTGCAGGTCAGTGGGTACGTCGACCTGGCGATCGCCACGCTGCTTCCCACCGGAGCGGTCGCCAGCATGTCGTACGCGCAGATGATCTACATGCTGCCGATCTCGCTGTTCGGGATGTCGGTCGCCGCGGCGGAGCTGCCGCAGATGGCCAGCCAGACCGGAACGACCGAGGAGATCGCGGCGGCGCTGCGGAAGCGGCTGCACCGCGGACTGCGACAGATTGCTTTCTTCGTCATTCCGACGACTGTCGCGTTTCTGATGATCGGACGCCTGCTCGTCGCGGCGCTCTACCAGCGCGGCGAGTTCCGCGCGGACGATTCAGCGGTGGTCTGGCACATCCTCATCGGCTCGACGATCGGCCTCCTCGTGGCAACTCTGGGGCGGCTCTACTCATCGACGTTCTATGCCCTCGGCGACACGAAGACGCCGATGCGTTACGCGATCGTGCGGGTGATCGTCGGCGGATTCATGGCGTATGCGCTCGCGTTTCCGCTGCGGCCGTGGGTCGCGCGCGCGCTCGAATCGCTGGGCTTTCCCAGCCTCGGGGCGGTCGCCCTCGGTGCGGCCGGCATCACCGCCGCCTCGGCGATCGCCGCGTGGGTCGAGTTCCTCTTCCTGCGGCGCGGGATTCACCGGAGAGTGGGCGCGGTCGAGCCGCTGGCCGGCTTCTACGCGCGGCTGTGGGCGGCAGCGATCGCGGGCGGCGCGGCGGCGGTGGCGTTTGACCGGTACGCGGGCCTGGCAATCTCCGAACGCCTCCCCATGTCGCGGGTGGTCGAGGCGGTGCTGGCCAGCGGGGTGTTCGGCATCGTCTATTTTGTCGTCGCCGCCCTCCTGGGCGTCCACGAAGTGAAGGCGACGCTGAACCGCTTCCGGCGGCGGTAGTGGAGCCGCGGGCGATCCCGCCCGCGGGTTCAGAAGAGGAGAATCGGGCGGGCGAGATCGCCCGCGGCTCCACTTCTTTCATGGAGGATGCACCGTTCTTGCTACTCTCCTCCCGCGTGACGGAAGTTCCGCCCACCACACAACCCATAGGGCTCCCCGGAGCCGCGATCGCCGACGGCCTCTTCGACGAGGACGCAATCCTTCAGGTCCGCAATCTGCGGACATCGTTTCCCAGCGAAGACGGCCTGGTTCACGCCGTCGACAATGTTTCGTTCAACGTCAGGCGGGGTGAGGCCGTTGCACTCGTTGGCGAATCGGGCTGCGGCAAGAGCGTGACCGCGATGTCGATCATGCGCCTCGTCGCATCGCCCGGAAAGATCACCAGGGGCACGATCCGGTTCAAGGGACGAGATCTCACGGCGATGACCGACAAGCAGATGCGCGAGGTGCGAGGCAACGACATCGCCATGGTTTTCCAGGAGCCGATGACGTCGCTCAATCCTGTTTTCAGGATCGGATCGCAGGTCGCCGAAGCGATCCGCCTGCATCGGAAAGTATCGAAGAAGGAAGCGTGGACGCAGGCGGGAGACATGCTCGAGCTGGTGTCGATCCCCGATCCGCACAAGCGCCTGTACGACTACCCGCATCAGCTTTCCGGCGGCATGCGCCAGCGCGTGATGATCGCCATGGCGCTCTCGTGCGATCCGGAGCTGCTGATCGCGGACGAGCCGACCACCGCGCTCGACGTCACGATCCAGGCGCAGATCATGGAGCTCCTGGCCGGACTCCAGCAGAAGCTCGGCCTCGCCGTCCTTCTCATCACGCACGACCTCGGAGTCGTCGCTGAATTCTGCGAGCGCGTGATCGTGATGTACACGGGGCGCGTCGTCGAGCAGGCCACGGTCCGCGACCTTTTCGCGAATCCCGCACACCCGTACACACGCGGTCTCTTGAAATCGCTTCCCACCGTCGCCAAGAAGGTCGACGAGACCACGATGCGGACCGGCCGTCTGCCGACAATCAGCGGGATGGTCCCGCCAATCTATGCGCTGCCTCCCGGATGCAAGTTCAACCCGCGCTGTCCCGATGTGATGCCGATCTGTCTCGGGAACGAGCCGGCGCGGATGATCGTCGGACCCGGCCACGACGCGCGCTGCTACCTGCACGGCGACGAGGCGGATCCTGAAAGAATTGAGAAGGACGCGAATGCCTGATCAGCCGTTCATTCCCGGCGACGACAAGGTTGCGCCGGCCATCAGCGGGGGGATGCCGACACCGGCCGATCAGACGGCGCGTCTGCGCGAACGCGTCGAAAAGGAGCCGCACGATCCGCGCGAGAAATCGGCGCCACAGGAAACGCCCGTCATTCCGATGGGGGAGGGCGAACCTCTTCTCGTCGTCCGCGATCTGCAGAAGTACTTTCCCGTGAAGCGCGGGATCCTGTCGCGCGTCGTCGCGCAGGTGAAAGCAGTCGACGGGATCTCGTTCGGAGTCTCGAAAGGGGAGACGGTCGGACTCGTCGGCGAATCAGGGTCGGGCAAGACCACGGTCGGCCGCTGCATCCTCCGACTCATCGAGCCGACCTCCGGCTCCGTCGAATTCGACGGCAGCGACGTCCTGGCCCTCGGCAGCGGCGACATGCGCCGCATGCGCCGGCACATGCAGATCGTCTTTCAGGATCCCTATGCCTCGCTCAATCCGCGCATGACGGTCGGTTCGATCATCGCCGAGCCGCTCATCATCCACGGCGATCTCAGTGGCTCGGACCGCACCGAACGTGTCGGTCAGCTGCTCGAGAAGGTCGGCCTCTCCGCCGATTACCACAAGCGCTATCCGCACGAGTTCTCCGGCGGGCAGCGGCAGCGCATCGGTGTGGCGCGCGCTCTCGCCACCAATCCAAAGTTTCTCGTTCTCGACGAGCCGGTATCTGCGCTCGACGTCTCCGTGCAGGCCCAGGTGGTGAACCTGCTGATGGACCTCCAGGATGAGCTGGGCCTGACCTATCTCTTCATCGCTCACGATCTCTCGGTCGTCGAGCACATCTCCACCCGCGTCGCGGTGATGTACCTCGGCAAGATCATGGAGCTCGCGCCGCGCGAAGCGCTCTATCGCGATCCGCTGCATCCTTATACGAAGGCGCTCCTCTCGGCGGTTCCCGTCCCTGATCCGACAGTGAAGAAGAGCCGGATCATCCTCACGGGCGACATTCCCACGCCGCTCAACCCGCCCAGCGGCTGCGTGTTCCATACGCGGTGCCCGATCGCGCAGTTCCCGATCTGCTCCGAGGTGGTGCCGCCGGTGATCGAGCACAAGCCGGGGCAGTTCGCGGCCTGCCACTTCGCGGGCGAGCCGCTGCCGGCCACGTCGTAAGAGCGACCTTTCACCGCAGAGACGCAGAGGACGCAGAGGGACGCAGAGCCGTTCCCCTCTCTCTGCGTTCCTCTGCGTGCTCTGCGTCTCTGCGGTGAAGGTCGTCCCCTTCCACTACAATGCCGGACCGCGTCCGAAACTCTGTGTGCACACATTCGTACTTAGACGCGAGATCGCACGGTTGCCGCGGTCCGGGAGGGTTTCAACATGAGTTTTATTCGACGGCTGACGACGATCCTGTGCCTGTCGCTCTTGGCGACTTCGCTTCTGGCGCAGACCGCCCAGACCACGCCGCCGCCGCGCACGACCGATCCGGTGACCGCCGAGACCGATCGCGACGCGAACGATCCCCAGGCGCTTCAGCTCAGTCTCACCGAAGCATTGACGACCGCGATGCGGAACAACCTGGGCGTCGAGCTGCAGTCGTACGACTACCGCATGGCGGGCCACAGCCTCCGTTCGCAGTACGGGCTTTTCGACTGGTTCGGGACCGGCCGCATCGCGCACAACAACGCCACCGGCGCGACGATCTCCGAGCTCGAGCCGGGTGAGCAGAGCATCACGACGCTGAACCTCGGCGTCAACCAGAACCTGCCGGCGGGCGGCAATTACTTTCTCGGGTTGAACAACAATCGCCAGACGACGGTCGGCGGCTTCGTCGATATCAGCCCGGCCTATCGTCCGGCGCTCGTGTTCCAGGCCACGCAGCCGCTGCTGCGCGATTTCGGCGTCGACGTCACGCAGCGCGGCATCCTCATCGCCCGCAACACGCTCGGCATCAACCGCGAGCTTTTCCGCACCTCTCTCATGAACACGGCGGAGAGCGTCGAGCAGGCTTATCTCGACCTTGTCTACGCGCGCCGTGCCGTCGAGGTCGTGAAGGAATCGCTCTTCCTCGCGCGCGATCAGGCCCGCATCACCCAGATCCGAATCGATGTCGGCGCCTCCGCGCCGCTCGACATCCTCCAGCCACGCGTCACCATCGCCACGTCCGAAGAGCAGCTGATCGGCGCGGTGGCGAGCGTGAGGGATGCCGAAGACCGTCTGCGCGCACTGCTCAATCTCCCGCGCGAACAGTGGAGCCGGCCGATCATCCCGACGGATCCGGTCGAGTACACGCCGATGAACGTCGACATGGAGTCGGCAGTCACGCGCGCGCTCGAGCTGCGTCCCGAGCTTCGCCAGGCTGCTCTCCTCACCGACACGCGCGAAGTGCAGCATCTCTTCGCCCGCAACCAGACCCGGCCCCAGGTCGACTTCACCATCGATTACCGCGCGAGCGGCGTCGCCGGCCGCGCGCTGATCGACGTCGATCCGGTAACGGGAGTTCCGACCTACGAAACCACGCCGTACAGCGACGCCCTGCAGCAGGTCTTCGGACTGGACTTTCCGGCCTGGACCTTCGGACTCAACCTCGAGGTCCCGTTCACCAACATCGGCGCGCGCGCGGAAGCGCGCCGGGCCGAGCTCGATCTCGAGCGCTCGAAGACGGAGCAGGAACAGGCCCGCCAGATCGTGATGGTGGCCGTAAGAGGCGCCGTCCGCGCCATCGACACGGCGTCACGGACCATCGTCGCGTCGCGGGCGGCACGTGACGCCGCCGAGCGAAACCTCGAGGCCGAACGCCGCCGCTACGAGAATGGCATGACCACGAACTTCCAGGTGCTGCAGATCCAGCAGCAGCTCTCCGACGCGCGCGTCCGCGAGCTGCAGGCGCTGGTCGGGTATCGCGCGGCGGTGGCAAACTATCACCGCGAAGTGGGCGACATTCTCGAGGTACGGGGGATCGCGGTCGAGGAGCCCGAACTTCCGAGCGAGCCGCGCATCTTCTCCGCGTTCGACCGCATGGGGTGGTTGAACTACGGGGACCCCGCTGAGCGGGAGGAAAAACGCAGATGACATCCGAGCCTGCAGGAACGTCTCAGCCGCCGACCATTGCTGAGGCGCCCCCGGCGACCAACGGATTGAAACGAGTGACCGGCGTGCTGTTTGCGCCGGTCTCGACATTCAGGGAGATCGCGGCTCGGCCCGACATTCTCGTGCCGATGGCCATCATCGTCATCATTTCGATCCTCTCCTCGATCGTCATCGCGCCGCGCGTCGATTTCGAGACGGCCATGCGAGAGCAGTTCGAGCAGGCCGGGCGGAACATGTCGCAGGAAGACATGGACCGGGCCGTGCGCTTCAGCACGGCTTTCGCCAAGGGGATGATCTACGTTGCCCCTCTGGTGAACATGATCTTCTTCGCCGCGGTCGCGGGGATCTTCCTGCTCGCGTTCCGGCTGTTCGGAGGCGAGGGCAACTTCAAGCAGGCCTTCTCCGTCACGCTGTATTCATGGATGCCGATGATGATCGCCGGGATCGCGATGCTGGTGATCCTGATCGCGCGCGGGAACGTCACGGCCGATCAGCTGAACAACCTGGTCATGTCGAACCTGGGATTCCTCGTCGACATGAAGCAGAACCCCGTGGCGTACGCGCTTCTGTCATCGATCGACGTCTTCACTTTGTGGACTCTGGCGCTTTTCGTGATCGGGTTCTCCTTCGTCTCCGGGTTGAGCCGCGGTAAGTCGGTGGCGATCGTGGTGACGCTGTGGGTGGTGATGCTCGTCATCAAGGTCGGATTCGCCGCCATGGGCGCGGCGCGGGCAGCGGGCGCGTGAGGAAACGCGCGCTCATCATCGGAGGTGCCGCCCTCCTCCTGGCAATCATCATCTTTGCCAGCATCCGCGGCGGAGGGACGAAGGGCGAGAAGGTCTATGTCACCCCGGCGGGAACGAAGCAGCTCGAATCGGTGGTGACGGCATCCGGACAGATCGACCCGAAAGTCAAAGTGAACATCAGCGCGCACGTGATCGGGAAGATCGAGCGGCTCTACTTCAACGAGGGGGACACGGTTCGCCGCGGCCAGAAGCTCGTGGAGCTGGAGAAGCCGATGTACACCGCGCAGCGCGACCGCGCGCGGGCCGAGCTGGCCAACCGCCGCATCGAGGTTCAGCGCGCGAGGGCATCGCTGGCGAACGCCGAGCTGGCCTTCCGCCGCGCGCAGTCGCTGCAGCGCCAGGGAATCCAGGCGCAGGAGCTTTTCGACCGCGCCAGCGTCGAGCTTTCGAATGCCCGCGCCGGGTATTCCTCAGCCCTCGAAGGTGTGCGGCAGGCCGAGGCGACGCTGAGGCAGGCGCAGGAAGATCTGTCGCGGACGACGCTCGTCGCCCCGCTCGATGGCAAGGTCGTCCAGCTCAATGCGCGTGAAGGCGAGGTCGTGATCACCGGGACGATGAACAATCCGGGATCGGTCATCGCCGTCCTCGCCGATCTCTCGCAGATCCTCGTCGAGGCGGAAGTGGGGGAGACGGAGATCGTCGGGATTCGCGTCGGGCAGCCTGCGCGGATCAAGGTCGACGCCGTGTCGGGACGCGAATACGTCGGCCACGTAGCCGAGATCGGTAGCAGCGCCGCCGTACGGCAGAGCGCCGGCTCCGGCATCCGGTACTTCAAGGTGAAGGTCGCCATCGACAACGCCGACGACAGCCTGCGCCCGGGTATGACGTCGCAGGTCTCCATCGTCACGAGCACGCAGAAGGATGCCGTTGCCGTTCCGATCCAGGCCGTGGTGGAACGAGTGCCCGGCGCCAAGGATGATGAAGAGGAAGAAGACGACGACACTCCGAAGGAAAAGTTCGTGTTCTTCGCGCGCAACGGCAAAGCGGCGCTGACCCGCGTCCAGACGGGGATCAGTGACGCCACCGACGTGGCGATCGTCTCAGGGGTGAAGGCGGGCGATCCCGTCATCACCGGCCCCTTTCGCGTGCTGCGCCGCCTCAAGGATGGCGCGGCCATCGAAGTCGTCAAAGAAGACAAGACCGGCACCACCGACAAGAAGAAGAGCTGATTCACGGAGGATTCGAATGAGTGCCCTGCCCCAGACCGCACCGGTTCACCTGATCCAGATGGAAGCGCTGACGCGGGTCTATCAGCTCGGACCGCAGGAGATCTACGCGCTCCGCGGCGTCGACCTCGTGATCGACCCGGGCGAGTACGTGGCCATCATGGGTCCCTCGGGCTCAGGCAAGTCGACGCTCATGAACGTGATCGGATGTCTCGACACGCCGAGCGCAGGGCGCTACCTGCTCGACGGGATCGCGGTCGAGACCATGAACGACGACGAGCTCGCCGCGGTGCGCAACAAGAAGATCGGATTCGTCTTTCAGACGTTCAATCTGCTCGCGCGGACGACCGCGCTGCAGAACGTCGAGCTGCCGCTCATCTACGCGAAGATCCCGCGCACCCAGCGGCGCCAGCTTGCTGAAGAGGCCCTCACCGCCGTCGGCCTGAAGGATCGTATGAACCATCAGCCGAACGAGCTCTCGGGCGGCCAGCGCCAGCGCGTGGCCATCGCCCGCGCTCTCGTGAACAAGCCGTCGCTCCTGCTCGCCGACGAGCCGACCGGAAATCTCGACTCGCAGACCGGGCGCGAGATTCTCGATCTCTTCCGCGAGCTGCACGACCGCGGCAACTCGATCATCATGGTCACGCACGAAGACGACGTGGCGAGAGAGGCCAAGCGGGTGATTCATATCCGGGACGGGAAGATCGTTAATTGATTCCGATTGATTAATCCCGAGCGCAGCGAGGGATCTCCGGTACCACCGGCAGGATGAAAGTCGATAGCACGATGATCTGCAATTTCAACATTGACCCTGCCGGTGGTACCGGAGATCCCTCGCTGCGCTCGGGATTCTGACGAAGAACCCGAAATCATGTTCTCCGAGAACCTCCGCATCGCTCTTCGCGCCGTCTTCTCCAACAAGATGCGCTCGATCCTCACGGTGCTGGGGGTGATGATCGGCGTGGCGGCGGTCATCGCCGTCGTTTCGCTCGTCCAGGGACTTCAGAAGAAGATCTCCGCCGACCTGGAAAGCGTCGGCGCGACGTTCATACGCGTCATCCCCGACCTCGGCGTGCAGAGCAATCCCTTCCTGCAGAAGATGCCCGAGCTCACGTACGACGACGCGCTGGCCGTGAAGAAGGGGGCGACCGCCATCCGCAACTTCACGCCTCTCTTCCTGAGCCAGGCGCAGCTCAAGCGCGGCGACGCCCGTCACTCCACGACGATGATCGGCGTCAATCAGACCTATCAGGACGTGGTCAATCACTGGGTCGATCACGGCCGGTTCTTCACGACGCTCGACGAAGAAGCCAAGAAGCGCGTGGCCGTCCTCGGAGTCGAATCGGCGCGGAAGCTCGGCCTGAACGATCCTCTCGGCCAGGTCATTCAGATCGACGACACGGCTTTCACCGTGATCGGAGTGATGGAAAAGAGGGGCAGCTCGATCACCGGCGACTCGGATGATCTGGTTCTCATCCCGTTTGCGACGGCGCAGATCCTCTATGGCGCCGACCGGATGAAGCATCTGCCGCT
Source organism: uncultured Acidobacteriota bacterium (assembly GCA_937870635.1). Classification (GTDB taxonomy): domain Bacteria; phylum Acidobacteriota; class Thermoanaerobaculia; order Gp7-AA8; family Gp7-AA8; genus DATLEX01. Next base: position 142,475 of record CALMZP010000031.1, read on the forward strand.
CGCGCTTCAGGTGCGGAACCGCGATGACGTCGACCTCGAGGCCGTCGTTCTCTCGGGGTTCGGCGGCCTGGTCGGGATCGTCGGCGGAACGGGGCTCGCCAACCTCATCCGTCTGCTTCTGGGGAAGTGGGTGACCCTACCGCCGGTGCACACCCCTCTCTGGGCGATCCTCATCGCTTTCGGTTTCTGTGCGTTTCTGGGGATTCTTTTCGGGATCTATCCGGCCGCCAAGGCTTCCAAACTCGACCCCATCGAGGCCCTTCGTTACGAGTAGGTTGCGCTGGCACAAGGGTCGAAATGCACCTGTGGCGATGAGTGTTACGACCGGCGTGCCCATTCCATTTCGCAGCTTCCTGCTCACGATTGCTCTGGCTTTCGCAGCCACGGTTGCGTCCGCCGAACTGATGCCCGTCTCCGAAGTAAAAAAGGGGATGAAGGGTTACGGCCTCTCGGTGTTCGACGGCAACACGATCGAAAAGTTCGACGTCGAGATCGTTGGAGTCCTCAACAAGATCGGGCCGGGACAGGATCTCATCCTGGCAACGGTCGACGGTCCGGCGATTCGCCGCGCCGGAGTCATCGCGGGGATGAGCGGCTCGCCGATTTTCATCGACGGCAAGGTCATCGGCGCACTCGCGTATGCATGGGACTTTTCGAAGGAACCGGTTGCCGGCATCACGCCGATTCACGAGATGCTGAAGATCGCCGAGGCGGAGACGTCGGCGGCGCCGGCGCTGGCGGCGGCGGCACCGCGGATGGACGCGCGGGCGTTCCTCCAATCGATGGCGAACCGCGACAACACGAAGGTATTCGACGATCTCGTCAAGGGAATGACGGCGCGGCAGGTGAGCGCGATCGGCGGCGCGCGGCGCATTGCCCTTCCGCTCTCGCTCGGCAGTTTTGCGCCGGAGACGATCGCGCGCTTTGGCGTTCATTTCGATCAGATGGGCTTCGTTTCTGTTCCCACCGGCAGCGCCAGTGGAGCGCGGGCGACCTCGCCCGCGTCATCGTCCACACGGAAAGTCTTCAAACCCGGCGATGCCATCGGCGCCGTCCTCGTGAATGGTGACTTCAGCGTCGCCGCGAGCGGAACGGTGACGCATGTCGATGGCGACCGCGTCTACGCGTTCGGCCATCCCTTCCTCGACATGGGAGAGATCAGTTTTCCCATGGCCGAAGCGGAAGTCGTCGGATTCCTGCCAAGCGTGGCGAGATCGTTCAAGTTCTCGAACAGCGGTCAAATCGTCGGCGCGCTCCGTCAGGATCGCGCTCCCGGAATCATGGGAATCCTCGGGGCGGAAGCGCCGATGATTCCCGTCGAGCTCACGGTCGAGGGCACCGGCACCGCCAAGCATTACAAGGTGAACGTCGTTCGGCATCCGCAGTTGTCGCCGCTGATGATCGCCATGGCCGCGGACAGCGTCGTCGCGAACTCGCAGCGCGCAGCAGGCGAGCGGACCGTCGTCCTCGAATCCGAGATTCGCGTGAAGGGTTTTGCCGAACCGATCCGCCTTCGCGAAGGGTGGGCCGGCGCCCAGGCGCGCCAGGCCATCCCGCAGTACCTGGCAGTCGTTGCCGGATATCTCATCTCGAACGAGTTTCAGAGCACCGAGCTCGAAAGCGTGAAGGTCCATCTCCGGCACGACGATGAGCTGAAGATCGCGCGCGTGACCGAAGCGACCGTGGAAACGGATGACGGGAGAGTTTCACCCGGAGACACCGTGCGCGTTCGCGCGGTCCTCAAGCCGTACCGCGGCGAGTCGTTCGTCGAGACGTTCGAGCTGAAGATTCCGGAAGATCAGACGCCGGGATCGGCCTACCTGCTCATTGGAAGCGGCACGGTTGCCAACCAGATCGATTTCACGCTCGTCCCTCCCGATCCACGCACCCTCGAGCACGTCCTCGGAGTCCTCGGCCGTCTCCGTCCGTCGACCGACCTCACCGTCGGTCTCTACGCGACGAGCGACGGCGCGGTCACGGCCGGCGTCTATCTTCCCAACCTGCCGCCGACCATGCGAGCGGTGGTGAAGGGTGATACGTCGAACGCGCCGCAGGCGAACGTGCGTTATCACGGAAGCGTGCGACAGGCGCGTCCGCTCGGCTACATCATCGATGGCGCCTTGAAGGTCGACATCGACGTGCGGCCCCGGCTGTGACAATTTTGGATTTTGGATTTTAGATTTTGGATTTGCTCGCAAATCCAGAATGCTTTTCAATCCAAAATCCAAAATCTAAAATCCAAAATCAAAGGAAGTACATGCCTTACAGGATCGCCGTCGTCATCGCTCTGCTCGCGTTTCTAATTTCAGCCCAGGCTTTCGCGGTCGCGCCTCAGTTCTGGCGGATGCGTACCGCCGAAGATTTTCTGGCGGGGGAGATCGAAGGGTTCGCGGTCACGTCGCGCGGTCAGTTGAAGGCTGCGCCCGCGGTCCAGAAGATCGCGACGTTCACCGATCCTTTCGTTCTGTCGCAGGTCACCGCGCCGAACGGCGATCTGTTTTTCGGAACCGGCAACGACGGGAAGGTTTACCGCCTGCGCGGCTCGGATCTCAAGCTGATCTACACCGCGGCCGAGCCGGAGATTTACGCCGTTGCGTTTCGTGACGGTGCGCTCTACGTTGCATCGTCGCCGAACGGAAAGATCTATCGCGTCGATCCCGAGAGCGGGCAGGGGACGGCTTTCTTCGATCCGAAGCAGGCCTACATCTGGGCGCTGCAGTTCATCGGGAACGACCTCGTGGCGGCGACGGGAGTGGAGGGGCAGCTCTTCCGCATCACCCCTGGCGGCGACGGAAAGGTGTGGTTCGACTCGCCGGAGACGCATCTCCGCTCTCTGGCCGCGCGTCCGGACGGGTCGTTCCTTGCCGGCGGCTCGAGCAAAGGCCGCATCTACGCCGTCGCCAGAGACGGTTCCGCGCACGCGCTCTACGACTCTTCGATGAACGAGATCTCGTCGATCTTCGTCGATGGGAACGGGATCGGCTGGGCAGCGGGAGTCGGAAACACGCTTCCGGCCCAGGCGCCGCCGCGCCAGCAGCGGCCGGCGCAGCAACAGCAGCAGTCTTCCGGTGCGCAGTCATCGGACGCGAAAAAGGACGAGGCGACCGCCAATGTCGAAGTGAGTTTCTCGTTCGAAGACACCACGCCCGACTCACCAGTCTCGGCGCAGGCGGGAACGGGGGAGCTGTACCGGATCGACAAGGACAATTTCGTCGAGATCGTGCGCAAGTTCGACCGCGAGATGATCTACGGCATCAGCGGGGGTGCCGACGGGCAGATCCTGCTGTCGACCGGGCCGCAGGGACGGGTGTACGAGTACCGCGACGGCGAGGTCGCCCTCGTGGCGACGGTTCCGGAGAAGCAGGTGGTCTCGATCAGCAACGCCGGGGGCTCGACCGTCGTCACGACGACCAACAGCGGCGCCGTTTACCGGATCGATCGCGCGCCGAACAGCCGCGGCGAGTTCCGCTCGGCCGCGAAGGATGTCGATCGCTTCTCGCGGTTCGGGCACTACAAGATCGAAGGAACGCGCGTCGGCGACGGCAATGTAGCCATCGCCTTCCGCACAGGCAATACCCGGAATCCCGACGGCACATGGAGCGCGTGGAGCGTCCCCTCCTCGTCCCCGGAAGGCAACGTGCCCTCACCCCCCGGGCGATACATTCAGTGGAAGCTGAACATCCCCAAACCTGCGAGCGGCGTCGTCGTCGATTCGGTGACGGTGGCCTTCGTCCATCGCAATGTGGCGCCGGTCATCGAGAACATCTCCGTGCAGGATCCGGCGGTCGTCTTCCTGACCTCCGGCTTCCCGGCGTCGCCCGGCGTCGTCGAGGCGACGAATCCTGACGAATACGGCATCTTCACGAGCCTCGAAGCCGCGCGGGACCGCAACGATCCCGGCAAGCGCGCGTTCCGCAAAGGCTATCGGACGATCGTGTGGCGCGCGCGCGACGACAACGGCGACTCGCTGCGCTACTCGATCTCATTCCGCAAGGTCGGGACCGACCGCTGGCTGCGTCTTCGCGAGAACATGGAAGAGACGCAGCTCAACTTCGACACCTCACAGCTGCCGGACGGCAGATATCAGATCCGTCTCGTCGCGAGCGATCGGGCCGACAACCCTGATATGCCGCTCAGCGAGACGAAGGAAGGGATCGAGTTCGACGTCGACAACACGACGCCGCGCATCACCGCTTCCGTCGAAGGTGATTCGGTGATCGTGAAAGTGGCTGACGACGGATCGGCGGTAGGGAAGGTCGAATATGCGGCCGATGCCGAACAGTGGGTGCGCATGACCCCTCTGGACGGAATCGCCGACTCGACATCGGAGACGTTCCGCCTGCCGAAGAGCGCGGTGACCGGCAAGTTCGTCGTTGTCCGCGCCGTGGACGCGTTCTACAACGTCGCCACCGAGTCCGTTACGGTGAGGTAAGGGCTTCGATTTTGGATTTTGGGTTCAGGCCAATCCAAAATCCAAAATCCAAAATCCAAAATCAGAAGGATCGCTCCGTCGCGCCGCCCGATGTCATAATCGCAGCCGTGATTCGCTGGATCGGCGCGTGGGTGGTGGTCGTGCTGCTGCTGGCCTCATGCGGCGGCGGTACCGTCGAAGCACCCGCAGAAGACCCCGTTGCCGCCGATTCGCAGCCGCGGTCGGGAGGAACGCTCCTCCGGCGCCTCGAAGTCGACATCACGACGCTCAACCCGATCCTGGCGAGCAGCCGCTACGACCGGATCGTCGCGGCGTACCTCTTCACCCCCCTGATTCACCTCGACTCCAACCTTCGTCCCGCTCCGGGGCTCGCCGAGAGCTGGGAGATTTCAGCGGATGGGCGCGTCTACACATTCCAGTTGAATCCGAAGGCGACTTTCTCGGACGGCAGGCCGGTGCGCGCCTCCGACGTCGTCTTCACCCTGAAAAAGATCGCCGATCCGGAGACCGAAGCGCAGATGGTCGCGTCGGGCTTCGAGTTGCTCGATCTTTCGAAAACGCGCGCAGTCGGCGACCACGCCGCGCAAGTGGTGTTTCGCGAGCGCCTGGCGTCTCAGTTCGTGCAGTTCAACAACGTCCTGGTTCTGCCCGAGCACGTGTACGGCATCGGAGACTTCCGCGGCAGCTTCAACGACAGTGCAACCGGCAGCGGCCCCTATCGGCTGGTCCGCATGACGCGGGGCAAGGAAGTGGTGGTGCAGCGTCGTCCTGATTACTGGGGAACGAACCCATGGATCGAGACCGTCGTCTTCAAAGTGATTTCCAACCAGGCTACCGCGTGGAACGCGGCCAAGACCGGCGAACTGGACGAAACCACGCTGAAGTCGGACCTCTGGCTCCGTGAGCAGAACAATCCCGCGTTGAAGGGTCGGCTGAAGTTCACGCGTTTCTACGGCCTGTCTTACAACTACATCGCGTGGAACGGCCGCAATCCGCTCTTCGCCGATAAACGCATCCGCCGGGCCCTCGGCATGTGTCTCGACACGCGCTCGATCATCAAGAACCTCTATGGCGGCACGGCGCGCGCGATGAATGGGCATTTCCTGCCGGAGCAGTGGGCGTACAATCCGGCCGTTCCCCTCCTCGAGTTCGATGTCGGCGGCGCGAAGGAGATCTTCGCCTCTGCCGGATGGCTCGACACGAACGACGACGGGATTCTGGATCGCGGCGGCAAGCCATTCCGCTTCGCCTTGACGGTCGTCGGGGGCGACACCCAGTCACTGGCCATAACCCAGGCGTATCAGTCGACGCTGCGTCAGGCCGGGATCGAGGCCGAGATCGCCGTGCTCGAGGGCGCGGCGGCGATTCAGCGAATCCTCGCCGGTAATTACGAAGCCGCGTACCTGTCATGGGACCTCGATCCCGACCCCGATCCATTCGCTCTTTTTCACTCGTCGCAGATCCCGCCGCGCGGGCAGAACTTCGTGTACTACTCGAATCCCGCGGCCGACCGGCTGATCGCAGAAGGGCGGCGCGAGCTTCGTCTCTCCGCGCGCACCGACATCTACAACCAGCTGCACGCCGTTCTTGCCGATGATCAGCCGTACACATGGGTGACACAGCCGTCGATGAAATGGGTGTTCAGCAGCCGTCTGCACGGTGTTCGGGAGTCAAAAGGGTGGGGCCCGTTCCTCTGGAATCCGGGAGAGTTGGATTGGTGGCTGGCCGCGCCTGTGTCGGCGCCGTCTCCTCCCCGCCGGTGAGAGGCGCGGTCACGACATGTCGACGTACCTCGCACGCCGCCTTCTCTACGCCGCGCTGACGTTCGTCGGGATCACGATCGCGACGTTCGCGCTCATCCACAGTGTTCCCGGTGACCCCGTCGCCCTCTACTCGGGCAAGATGAACGCGTCACCGGCCGTCCTCGACGCGATCCGCCGGGAGCATCATCTCGACCGGCCGCTCTCCGAGCAGTATCTCCATTGGGCGCGGGCGGTCGTGCGCCTCGACTTCGGGACGTCCATCGCAGCCCGGCGGCCCGTCACGCCGGAGATCGTCCGCCGGCTGCCGAACACGCTCCTGCTGAACGGTCTCGCGCTGCTTCTCGCTGCGACCATCGGGATTCCCATCGGACTGTGGAGTGCACGACGGCCGGGGCGGCTGCTGGATCGCGGCACCGCCGTCGCCTTCTTCCTTCTCTATTCGCTGCCGTCATTCTGGGTCGCGCTCCTCCTCATGCAGTGGCTTTCCGTTCGCCTCGGGTGGCTCCCGCTTTTCGGCATGACGTCCGACGGATACGGCTCGATGGGAGCCCCGGCGCAAGTCGCCGATCGTCTGCGCCACCTCGTGCTTCCCGTGATCACGCTCGCCTACGGCCAGCTGGCCATCTTCGCGCGCTTCTCGAGGTCCGCGGCCTACGAAGTCATCCGCCAGGACTTCATCACCACCGCCAGGGCGAAGGGAGCAGGAGAGGGGAGTGTGCTGTGGCACCACACCTTCCGCAACGCGCTGCTCCCTCTCATCACGCTTCTCGGGCTGACTGTTCCATATCTGATCTCCGGCAGCGTCATCGTCGAAGAGATCTTCCAGTGGGACGGCATCGGCCTCCTCTTCTTCGATTCGATCCGCGCGCGCGACTACCCGGTGGCGATGGCTCTGACCGTCGTCACGGCCATCGCCACCCTCCTGGCGAGCCTCGTCGCGGACATCCTTTACGCGGTGGCCGATCCGCGCGTTCGTCTGGAGAGGGAGGAGGCGTGAGGACATGGCGGCGGTTTCGGCGGAGCCCCATCGCCACCGCGGCCGTGGGATTCGTGGTGCTGATGACGCTGGTCGCGGCGGCCGCGCCGCTCCTGGCGCCTTACCCGCCGGACGCGGTCGAGCTGGGCCGGCGCCTTCTTCCGCCTGGCCCGGCGCATCTATTCGGTACAGACGACCTCGGCCGCGATGTTCTGTCGCGGATGATTCACGGCGCGCGCGTCTCCCTGGCGGTAGGCTTTCTCGCTACGGCACTCTCACTCGTCGCGGGCTCGTTCCTCGGCGCCATCGCCGGCTATTACGGCGGCGCGGCGGACTGGATCGTGTCGCGTCTCGTCGAGCTCGTGCTCTGCTTCCCCTTTCTTCTCCTCGTGCTCGCAATCGTCGCTCTCTTTCAACCATCGATCTGGACGATTCTCATCGCCCTGGCGATCACCTCGTGGACGACGGAGGCGCGTTTCGTGAGGGCGGAATTCCTCCGGATCCGGGAGATGGAGTATGCGCAGGCGGCCAGAGCGAGCGGCGCCCGCGATCCGCGAATCATCTTCAGGCACCTGCTGCCGAATGCTCTCGGCCCCGTGCTCGTGTCGGCCAGCTTCGGCGTCGCCTCCGCGATTCTTGCCGAATCCGCGCTGTCGTTCCTCGGATTTGGCGTGGCGCTGCCGGCGGCGTCGTGGGGAAGCATTCTGGCGGTCGCGCAGGAGTACATCGAGTTCGCGTGGTGGCTGGCCCTCTTTCCCGGGATCGCCATCTTTGCGACCGTGGCGGCGTTCAATCTGATCGGAGACCGTCTTCGCGACGCGCTCGATCCCCGGGCGTGAGATCGTGGTTATCTTCCTGAGACCATCAGAGTGCTTACGCTGGGGATGACACACCCAGGCGTGCTCGCAGCGATTCGAGTACCGGTGGGGGGACGAGGCGCCCGATGTCGCCGCCGAGGCGGAAGACCTCTTTGATGAGGCGGGAAGAGACGTAGGTGTACTCGACGGCGGGCAGCATGAAGATCGTCTCGATCTCCGGCCGCAGCTCGCGGTTCATGAGCGCCATCTGGAGCTCGTACTCGTAGTCCGACACGGCGCGGATCCCGCGGACGACCACTTTGGCATTCATGCGCTTCATGAAGTCGACGAGAAGTCCCGAGAAGGAGTGGACTTCGACGCCGGGGATGTCCCTGGTGCACGCCGAGATGAGCTCCATCCGTTCGGCAACCGTGAAGAGGGGAGCCTTCCCCTCGTTCTCCAGGACGGCCACGAGGACCTGGTCGAAGAGGCGCGCGCCGCGCCGGATGATGTCGAGGTGCCCGTTCGTCAGCGGGTCGAAGGAGCCGGGGTAGACGGCGTTGCGCATGGTCAGATTGTAGCCGCTGGCCCGGCGGCATTCGTCAACCTCTTGACGATTGCCGGCTTACTCCCTAACATAGGGACGAATTGCGTAACACTTGGGAGGGTGTGAAGATGCGGCAGCGGCTTCAGGTGAAACGCACGAGTCCCGCCTCCAGGAGCCGTCTGATGTCGACTCTCCTGACCTACCTGCCAGGCGCCTGGATCGATCCCAACAACAGCGAGCTGATCGCGCTTTACCGGCTTCGCTACCGCATGGCGCTCGAAGAGGAGAAGTACGACGCGGCGATGATCTTCCTGAACAAGATTCTCGAGCTCGACCCGCTCAACGCCGAGGCGAAGCTTTCGAAGGGCGAGATCTACCATCGCTATCTCCTCGATTACACGCAGGCCATCGACCACTACAACAAGGTCATCCGCCTGACGGCGAACGGCAGCGACGAGCAGACGCATTCCCGCGCCCGCGCCGCCATGTCCGAGATCATGGAGATGCTTTCGTGATCCCGTTAACCGTTAACCGTTAACCCGGATTATTCACGGTGGCGGCTTCTGACGAAGTTTAGACGACAGGACGGCGACT
>CALMZP010000032.1 GCA_937870635.1 uncultured Acidobacteriota bacterium
CCAGATCCGGATCCTTCCCGGCGGCGAGCCGCGCCTGCTGACCGACATCGGGCGCGTCGACCCGACCAGCCTGGCGAGCTATCGCGAGCACTCCGGCTACGCGGCGCTCGAGCGCGCGGTCACCAGGCTCTCCCCCGAGGAGGTCATCCGCGAGGTCGAGGCCGCCGGGCTGCGCGGCCGCGGCGGCTCCGGCTTCCCGACCGCCGCGAAGTGGCGCGCCGCGCGCGACACGCCGGCCGAGCGCCGCATCGCCGTCGCGAACCTCATGGGCGCCGACCCGTCCTCGCTCGGGGACCGAGCCCTGGCCGAGGGCAACCCGCACATCGTGCTCGAGGGGCTCCTGATCGCTGCCTACGCCATCGGCGCCTCCGAGGCGATCCTGGCGGTCCGGCGTGACTGGACCGATGCCATCGCCCGGCTCCGGACCGCGGTGGCAGAGGCGACCGACGCGCACTTCGCGGGCTACCTCCTCCTCGGCACTGACACGAGCATCCAGGTCCGCGTGTGGGAGGGTTCCGGCGCCTACGTCGCCGGCGAGGAGACCGCGCTCCTCAACGCCCTCGACGGCGATCGCGGCATGCCGGCCATCCGCCCGCCGTACCCGTCCGCCCGCAGGAGGACGGAAGCGGTTAGGACGGTGCAAAGGAAAACGAGGATCGGATCGTTCAGCGGCACGCCGAGAAAGCGCGGTCCGGGGTCGTTGTGACCCCATGCTCGCCAGTGCAGCAGGAAGTGGTCCCACGGGAAGAACATCACGGCAATGGCGGTCGCGGTTCGGAACACGGCAAAGAGTTCCTTACGCGAACGGATACACGTCGATGCGGTGATCGTTGCCAAGACCGCAACGCCGATGTTGAGCATCGAGTAGCGCGTCATGACAGTTGGCCTCCCGCGATGGTGCTTCGAAGCACTAGCCGCGTGATCACAGTGTGGCCGAAGAGCGCGAGCCATTCCTCGAGCGGAAGTCGTGCGATACGAATCGGAAGCGTTCCCTCCGCAGGGAAGTACCAGATGCCGGCAGAGAGGGCGATTTGATCGATGACGAACCAGGGGGCAAGAAGCGCTGCCGCGACGCCCCACAATCGACGAGACCGGAAGTCCTTCAGAGTGACCTCGGGCCACGCAAACGACACTACAGCTGCGAGCAACGCAAGATCGAAATACAGGTAATCGATGTTCACCGTCATTTCCCACTTTGGCTAAACTGGGCAATCCACCGCCGCAACAAGTGCGGAGTGTCGCTGCCGATAGTTTGCCTCGACTTCCCGTTGATCTTCGGTCCCGTAGCAATCGAGAGTTGTTTTCACGCTGGCGTGGCCGAGGATCTTCTGAAGTGACTCGATCGATCCGCCACTCCTTTTCCAATTTCTGGCGAACGAATGACGAATCAGGTGCGGACCCACGCCTACGTAGCGCGGGTTTGGTGTGCAAACGCCGGCCTCTCGACCAACGCGCGTAACAATGTAGTTGATGTTTCGAAGCGACATCGGTCGGCCACCTCGCCCCTCAAAGACATACTCCGATGGATACCGCGCGGCGTGCGCCGCTAGCTTCTCCGCAACATGTCGGGGCACGAACACAACGCGTTGCTTGTTTCCCTTACCACGCCGTACGATGACGCGTTCCCGCTCGAGATCAATGTCGCCCTTCCGCAGCGAACGAAGCTCTGCTCTGCGCATGCCGGTGTACGCCAGGACCTCCACCATCAGCCGATCGCGCTCCGTTCTCGCCCGGTTGACGAGCTGCGCGAGCTCGGCGGGCGTGAGGTGGTATTCCGAGTTCCGCACTTGATACGTGACTGCTTCCATTCGACTCTCCTCTCGAACGATCATCGAGGAGAGAGATACCAAACGGGAACGTCAACGTCTCCGAGCTGATTCGGACCTCATGATGGGAGTGACGCGGGGGCGACTTTCCCTACCTCCGCGTTCTCATGACGACTCGTCGTCGGTCTTACCGCTCGTTGATCCCTGAGGGCGAGAAAACCACCGAACGCGACCGAACACCACGTCCTCCTGACGAACCTGCGAAGTAGATCGCCGTAGCTTCGTGACGTGCGACGCTGAAGCCCACGTCTGACGGCACCGGAACTTTCCGGTGGTGGCATCTGCCGATGCGTTTCGGTGGCAAACGAGAGGTGCAATTTCCCTAAAAGACCCAAACGGTCAAAACCCGATTTTGCCACCGAGTTTGCCACTAAGCGGGTGGCAAATAGACGAAAATCAACGATAATCAACGAAAGTCATCGTAGCCGCAACGACTTCATTCCATTCGCTTTTCGTCTCATCCAGCCTCATCCAGCAACTACTAATAAGCCGGCTCATAACCCAAAGGTCGCAGGTTCAAATCCTGCCCCCGCAACCACTTCGACATCCATCGAGCGCCCCCGGCAGGCGTGGCGCAATTCGGCGCCGCGTAGTCAACTGGCGCTCGAGGTTCCTCGCCTGTCCTGGCATGATGGTCGGCCATGACCCTTGCGCTTCCGACGTCCCGTAGCGGTGCTTCGCTACGTGCGTGGTACGCGAGTTCGATCGACGAATTTCTCGTCGCCCCTCCTGACCAGGTTCTCGGGCAGCTCACGCGCAACAGCACCTTCTCGGTGGAGACAACGCAGCGCGATGCCTGGCTCACCGAGATTCGCTTTCTCCGTGAACGACTGCGCGGCCTCGCCGGCGCGGTGATCCTCGAGTTCAGCATTCCCCGCATGGGCCGCCGCATCGACGCCGTCCTCCTCCTCGGCAACGTCGTATTCGCGGTCGAATTCAAAGTTGGCGCGACGAGCGTCGATGCGTCCGCGCTGGAACAGGTCTGGGACTACGCGCTCGACCTCAAGAACTTTCACGAGGCCAGTCACGCGCTGCCAATCGTGCCGATCGCGATCGCTACGGCCGCCCCTGAGGTGACCGGGATCGTTGTCGATCCCGATGCGGACGGCGTCTGCCGGCCGATTGCTGCGACGCCGGCGCTCTTTCGCTCGATCCTCGACGCGGCCGTGACGAAGTTCGCGGGCGGAGCGATTGACGCGCAGGGTTGGCTCATGTCGTCGTACAAACCGACCCCGACGATCGTCGAAGCGGCGCGTGCGCTCTACGCGCAGCATTCGGTCGAGGACATTGCGCGGTACGACGCCGGCGCGGAGAACCTCCGTGTCACTTCGCAGCACATCGAGGACATCGTTGCAGACGCGAAAGCGAGCGGCCGCAAGGTCATCTGCTTCGTGACCGGCGTCCCCGGTGCGGGGAAGACACTCGTCGGCCTCAACGTCGCCACGCGGCGGCGCGAAGAGCATAAGAGCGACCCGGCTGTCTTTCTGTCAGGCAACGGTCCCCTCGTTGCCGTGCTGCGCGAGGCGCTGACACGAGACGAACAGGCGCGGCAACTCGCGCGGGGCGTACGTGCCCGGAAGGGGAAGATCGCGGACAGCGTCAAGCAGTTCATCCAGAACGTCCATCACTTCCGCGACGAGGCGATCAAGGATCCAAAGGCGCCCGTCGAGCACGTCGCGGTTTTCGATGAGGCCCAGCGCGCGTGGACGCGCGAGATGACTGCGAACTTCATGCGCCGGAAGAAGGGGATCGAAGGTTTCGATCAGTCGGAGCCGGAGTTCCTCATCTCGTATCTCGATCGGCACGATGACTGGGGCGTGGTCGTCTGCCTCGTTGGCGGCGGCCAGGAAATCAACACCGGCGAAGCGGGCATCGACTCCTGGCTCGATGCGGTGCGCTCATCGTTTCCGAAGTGGCGGATGCACATCTCCTCGCGACTGACCGATCACGAGTACTCGGCCGGGCACGCGCTCGACTCGTTGCGCACACGACCGGAAACACTCTTTGATGACTGCCTGCACCTCGCCGTCTCCATGCGGTCGTTCCGCGCCGAGAATGTATCGGCTTTCGTGAAGGCGCTTCTCGATCGTGAGTTGCCGACTGCGCGGCGGACCTACGAGCAACTCGCCGAGCGCTATCCGCTCGTGATCACCCGCGACCTCGATGCAGCCAAAGAATGGGTACGCGATCACGCCCGCGGGTCGGAACGGTTTGGACTCGTCGCCTCATCGAAAGCCATGCGCCTGAAACCGCACGCGATCGACGTCCGCGTCGACATCGAGCCTGTGCACTGGTTTCTGAACGATCGCGACGACATACGCTCGAGCTATTACCTCGAAGATGCTGCAACCGAGTTCCAGGTGCAGGGGCTCGAGCTCGACTGGACGTGCGTCACGTGGGACGGCGATCTTCGCCATCACGACCGCGGCTGGGGCTTCCACGACTTCCGCGGCAGCCGCTGGCAGAACGTCAACAATCTCGACAACCAGCGCTATCTCCTCAACGCCTACCGCGTCCTTCTGACCCGCGCCCGCCAGGGCATGGTGATCTTCGTCCCTCGCGGCGATCGCCGCGACGCCACCCGTCCGCCGGAGAACTACGACGGCACGTATGCTTTCCTGCGGGAAGCGGGTGTCGCTGAGGTTTCGTAGAGAGCCGTCGGGACGGCGCTTCTCGGGGTCCAAGTCAAAGCGCCGCCCCCGAACGCACCTGCCGTTGGTAGAGTGCGCGATGTGAGCGGAATGAAGAAGGAAGTCGTCATCTACACCGACGGTGCGTGCAGCGGCAACCCTGGACCGGGAGGGTGGGGCGCCGTTCTCATGTACGGAAGCGCGGCGAAGGAAATCAGCGGCGGCGAGCGGGACACGACGAACAACCGCATGGAGCTGATGGCGGCCATCCAGGCACTCGAGGCACTCAAGGAGCCGGTGCGCGTGCGGCTGCACACCGACAGCGCATACATCGTCAACTGCTTTCATCAGGGGTGGCACGAGCGCTGGCAGCGCAACGGGTGGCAGAATTCGAAGAAGGAGCCCGTCGAGAACCGCGATCTGTGGGAGCGCATCCTGGCACTGACGAAGCGGCATCACGTCGAGTTCGTGAAGGTGAAAGGACACTCGGACGACCGGTGGAACAATCGCTGCGACGAGCTCGCCCGCGCCGCGGCCGCAGCAGCAAATGACAAGGCAGAAGGATGAAGGATGAAGGATGAAGGATGCGACCTGACCCACTGTCATCCCGAGCGTGAGCGAGGGACCTGGGGGATGGGCGGCACGAGGCATGATCTTCGAGCCCCCCACCCTCCAGATCCCTCGCTCACGCTCGGATGACACGGCCTTCATCCTTCATCCTTCTGGCTTCTCCCTTCCGCCTTCCAACTTCTGCCTTCTGCGAGTGACCTTCCGACCTCCGGCTCGCAACGGCGTGATGGCACAATCGCGTGTGATGAAGTCGTCATCGGGCACTCTTTCTGGACCGACGGTCCGCGAACGGTTCGACCGCGATGGTTGGGCGCTCGTTCAGCGCTTCATCACACCACGAGAGTTCGAAGCCCTTCGCAGGGCGTCCGACGATCTGGCGCGGAAGGGTGCGCACCTCACCGCGGATGCCGAGATCGATGGCGCGCGCTATCAGGTGCAGACTGCGAGCGGCCGCCGCGGTGAAACGGCGATCGCTCCCGGCGCGCTGCGAAAGATCACGTTTGCGTCGTCCGGCAGCGTGGAAGTGGCCCTCCTCCGCAACGACCGGCGGGTCCTGAAGCTCGTGGAGTCGGTCGGCGTGACCTCGCCGCGCTGGATCGTCGATCAGATCAACCTGAAGGCGCCGAGGGTTGGCACCGGCTTTCCCTGGCATCAGGACACGGCGTTCGTCGCCTGGCAGCAGCGTGACGCGATCGCGAAATTCGGCGGCGCGAATCTGGTGATCGCCCTCGATCGCGCAGATGATGTGAACGGCGGGTTCGAGGTGCTCTCCGGCACCCACGTCAACGGCGCGGTTGACTTCGATTACGACACGTCCGACACCAATGCAGGGGTGTTCGACGAGAGCCGTCGAACGCTCATCCCGCTCGATCCCGGTGACGCGGTTGTCTTCCATCCGCACCTGGCTCACGGGTCCGGACCGAATCTCTCACCGCTTCCCCGCCGCCTCGTCGCACTCTGGTTCATCGGCGCGCCAGCCATCACTCCGCGTCGCCCGCCGCGCGATCCGGTTACCGGGTGAGGTTGACGCATCGATCGTGGCGCAGACGTTCTTGCGAGCGGTGGGCATTGCTGCGTAACCCATCGGGAGCCCGCGGATCGAACCCGTCCTCCACCGTTGGAGAATTTGATGCAACTCTTTCAGCGAACGAGGGAAAATGAAGCCCCGGCGACCGGCGCCTCGTCCTGCGAGATTCTCCGGTCGGCAGGCGGCGTCTTCGTCTCGCGCGCGACGACGGTCGACATCGTTCGACGACGGGTTATCTGGACCGCGTCAAAGTGGTTGGCCGAGCGCATCAGCGCTCGACCAGGCGCGCGTACGAGGCGAGGAGATCATCAGTCGAGTAGGGTTTCAGGAGGATTGCCACGTTCGAGTCCGCGGTCGCGGCAGGGGAAGTGACGTCGACGCCGGTCGACAGAATCACGGGCAGGGTCGGCCATTCCCGCCGGAGGCGGCTGAGGACTTCGAGCCCCGAGATATCCGGCAGGCCCACGTCGAGAACGACCGCATCCGGCTCGAAGCGTCTCACTGCCTCGACTGCGTGGTTTCCCTGCGACACGCGGTCGCAGGCAATCCCGGCTGCTTCAAAGGCCGCGGCGAGACCGGTCGCTACGATGTCGTCGTCTTCGACAATCAGCAGACGGCCGGGCTTGATCGTGGCCGGCGGACGAGGTCGGGGCGGAGAATCGGCGGCGGCGCCGCTGCGCGGCAGAAAGATGTGAAAGGCCGTTCCCCGTCCGACCGAGCTCTCGACGAAGATCGATCCATGATGCTGAGTGACGATCTTGTGCACCAGAGCCAGCCCCAGTCCTGTGCCTCCGGAGCTGTGTTTCGTCGTGAAGAACGGCTCGAAGAGCGAGGTCAGGTTCTCAGCGGGTACGCCAGCCCCCGAGTCTTCGACGATGAGGCAGCAGAAGCGCGTGACATCCCCGACGGCGGCCGCGAATGGCGATTCTGCTCCGGCTGTCCGAAGAGAGATGCGAAACGTACCCGAGTCGGGCATCGCGTCGCGTGCGTTGGAAGCCAGGTTCAGCAACACCTGTGTCAGCTGCGACGCATCAGCCGTCGTCCATACGGCTTCCCGCGGGGCGCTGATCTCGACGGAGACCTGATCGGAGAACACGGCGTTCACGTCGTCTGATATCTCCCGCAGCCACTGTGCGAGATCAACGGCCGAGAAGTCCGGCTGCTGCGCAGAGCCGTACAGCAGGATGTCGGACGTGACACGTTTTCCGCGGGCGATCGAGCGCTGAATCATCGCAACGGCCCGTTGGTCGTCGGCGCTGGATGGTCGTTTCGACAGCAGCTCCCCCGCTGTCTGGATTCCCATCAGCACGTTGTTGAACTCGTGCGCGACGGTCGCCGCGAGACGGCCGAGCCCGCTGATACGTCGCTCGTGTTCCAGCTGGCGTTCCAGAGATCTTCGACCCCGCATGTCGCGGGCGATCGAGACGAATCGATCGTTGCCGTTCTCGAGGAAATGCGCGAACGACAGCTCGACCGGAATCTCGGTGCCGTCCCGGTGCAGCGCGGGAAACTCCACGTTGCGCCACGAGATCGTCGGAGAGCGAGAGCGACAGAACCGCTCCACGCCCATCTTGTGCGGTGCGCGAAGACGCTGCGGGATCACCGACAGAAGGCTCTGTCCGGCCATCGTACCGCTCTCGTAGCCAAACATCCGTTCCGCGGCGGGATTGGCGAAGAGAATGACGCTCTCGGCGTCAATCGTGATGATTGCATCCGAGGCCGTTTCGACGATGGCACGGTAGCGTTGCTCGGCATCGAGAAGCCTTTGCTCGGCTTTTGCCTCCTCAGTCACGTCTCGAAGCGTCCCGATGACGGCCGGGCGGCCATGGACGGTGGTGCGACCGCCGTCCACTTCGAAAATCCTGATGTCGTTGTTCGCCGTAATCCCGGTGAAGCGATGGCGCGACCGGGGACTGGCCCCGGACATGCGCTTCTCGATCTGATCGGCAACCGCCGCTTTCGACGTTTCGGCGACGACCTCGAGCGGATCCATCGCTCGCAACTCCTCCGCCGTGAAGCCGAACATCTCGGACATGGCTCGGTTCACGAACTGGAAGTGGTTGTCCTGGATCATGTAGACGCCGACGGCCGCCTCTTCGGCCAGGACCTGGAAGAGCGCCAGCGACTCCAGCGCCTGCGCCTGCGCCTCGCGCGTGCGGGTGAGAGCGAGCTGCAGTTCCATCTCGTCGCCGGCGAGAGCCGCGAGATCGGCCAGCTTCTCGATCCCCTCGCTGTCGAGATCGCGAGGAACCCGATCGATGATCGAGAGTGTTCCCAGCGCGAAGCCATCAGGCGTGCGGATCGGCGCGCCAGCATAAAACCGGATCCGCGGCTCGCCCGTCACGAGAGGGTTTGTCGTGAACCGAGGGTCGAGGCGGGCGTCTGGCACGACCAGGACGTCGACTTCGCGAATGGCGTAGCTGCAGAAGGAGACTGCACGCACAGTTTGCTGCAAGTCGAGACCGAAGGTCGATTTGAACCATTGACGGTCGAGGTCGACAAGAGAAATCAGCGCGATCGGCGTTTCGAAAATCCAGGCCGCGAGCGTTGTGATTCGGTCGAACGCCGGATCAGCTGCCGTGTCCAGCAGACGATAGCGATGCAATGCCTTGAGACGTTCACCTTCATCAAGAGGGAACCGCGAAGGCGTCTGGGCCATGGAATGTTTCGAGTCTACACCCGTGAACCCCTCGTCGCAGGACCCGGGGGTGGCGGATTCGGAGAAAGCCCAACAGACGCCGAAGGCTCGTCTCAATCAGAGCTTCATCTCGATCCCGTAAACCTTCGCCCCCGCCTGCATCGCGGCACCGAGGGCGGAGCGCCGGAACCCCGGTCCGGCGAGCCACCACTGCTCGAACATCACCTTCGACAGATGCCACGTCCGGCCGACGTTCCTGAGCTCGAGCTTCGGAGAGGGAGTGGCGAAGAAGTCGCCGAACGCGAAGCCGGCGAGATGCTCTCCCGCTTCGAGCATGCAGAATCCGTCGCCGCAGAATTCAGGAGCGGTCCCGCCGTTGATCTCAGCGGCGATCCGCCCCGCGAGCGCGAGTGCCTGCGCGTGTGCGAACACACCCGCTTTCGGCAGCATGAGCGGCGTATCGGGCTTCCAGGTTCCCGGAAGCTGGACGGCCGCGCAGTCGCCGATCGCAAAGATCGAAGGATCCTTTGTCACCAGCGTGCGCGGATCGACCGCGGCCCAGCCGGCGGCATTCGCCACGCCGGCCGTGCGGACGACGTCCGGTGGAACATGGCGAGGGATCGAGACGACCAGGTCTGCCTTCACCGGGTCTCGCCCTTCGAAGGCGAGAGCACCCTGCCCGGCTCCGCGCAGCACGTGATTCGGGTGATAGCCGACACCGCGCTCCGCGAGCATCCCGGTCACCGCTTGTCCGAGCTCCGGCCCCGCGACCGGCATCGGCCGCGGCTCGGTCGTGTAGAGGTCGACCTGAGCGCTCACACCCTTCTGCCTCAGGTAATCACGGATCAGCATGGCTCCTTCCGCGGGCGCGCCGGGACACTTGTACGGAGTCGCTGTCACGACGATCGCCACGTTGCCGCCTCGAAACTCACGCAGGACGGAGTACAGCCGCTCGGCGCCGTCGAGCGTAAAGAACGTCTCGGAGCCGGCGAGGTCGAACCGCATCTCCGCCCCGCCGGCAAGCACCAGCCAGTCGTATGAGATCGCCTCGGTACCGGTGTGAACGACGCGCTCTTTCGCATCGATCTCCCGCGCCTCTCCGATGACCAGTTCCACACCGCTCCGAAGCAGGCGGCGCACAGGCCGTGTGATCGCATTCCGCTCTCTCTGGCCAACCATCAGCCAGAGGAATGAGGCGGCGAAGGCGTGCTCCGCCGTCCGCTCGATGACGATGATCCGGTGCCGCGGCGGGAGCGTCTCCCGAAGCTTGTTGGCGAGCATGATCCCGCCGATACCAGCCCCGACGATGACAATGGTTTTGCTCATCGGCTCCCCCTCAGAAAACGAGAACACGGTCGGCTTCCGTGGTCCATGACGCGAGTTGCTCCATGCTTCCGCGCGTGGCTCCGTCGGCGAGATCAGCGTCCGCGATCCCCCGTGCATCGATGCAGGAACCACAGACTGCGATCTCAGCCTTCCGCGCGACGAGACCTTTGAGCATGGATTCGAGGTTGTAGTAGCCGTTCGGAGTCTTCTGCCCACGCTTCGCGCATGAAGCTCCGTCGCCAATGAGGAACACCCGCACTTGTTCGCCCTCGCGCTTCGCGAGAGCGTAGGCCAGGCGCAGACCGTTGTAGCTTCGCTCGGTGCCGTACGGCGGATCGTTGAGGATGAACAGACTCTTCATGCAGCCCCCTGATGACTTCCGCTCCGTGCCGGATGGGGCGGCTCGTTCGCAATCCGGAACGGCAGCATCACCATCCACCGCAGCGTCTGAAGTGCTCCCTGCTGGTGATCTGGCATTCCGATGACGGCCGGGGAGACCATCGACCGCGCGCGGTACGTTCCGAAGAGCCGATCCCACAGCGGGATGCTGAAGCCGAAGTTCGTGTCGCGGTCGGCACGCTCCATCGAGTGGTGAATCGCGTGCATCGCCGGGGTGACCACGACCCAGCGCAGCGCGCGGTCGATCGCGTCAGGAAGCCGGACGTTCGCGTGATTGAAGAGCGAGGTCACGACCAGCAGCGTCTCGAAGAGCACGACGGCTGCTGCACTGGCGCCCAGCAGCGCCACCGCTGAGAGCTTGATCGCCATCGACAGCAGCAACTCGACCGGATGAAAGCGCGTCCCCAGAGTCACGTCGAAATCGACGTCCGCGTGATGCACCTCGTGAAACCGGAAAAACAATGGAACGGTATGAAAGAGAACGTGCTGACCGTAGATGACGAGGTCGAGTATGACGATCGACAGCACGATCTCGACGGCGGGGTTCCAGTTCACGAGATGCAGAAGGCCCACGCCGTACCGGTCAGCCCATAGCGCGGCCGACACGGCACCGATGGGAAAAACAACGCGCAGTACGGCTGTGTTGACGAGCGTGAGACCGAGGTTGTGGAGCCAGCGGCGCCGGCGAGCGACACGCAGCGGCCGTACTTCGAGAAACACCTCCGCCATCGCCATGGCGAGGAACACGGAAGCGAAGGCCGCGCCGCGGAACGCGGCCCCATGCGCCACGAGCCAGGCGCTCATGAGCGTCGCGCGACGGGCTTGTCGCCCGTCACGACCTTCAGGCCCGCGGCCCGCCACTCGAGTACGCCGTCCTCGAGCCGGCGCGCGCGGAAGCCGCGCCGCGACAGCGTCCGCACGGCATCGGCGGAGAGCATGCAGTAGGGGCCGCGGCAGTAGGCGACGACTTCTTGTCCCTTGTTGAGCTCCTCGAGGCGAGCGGCGAGCTCGCCAGCGGGGACCGAGAGCGCGCCGGGCAGATGACCGGCCACGTACTCCTCGCGGGGCCGCACATCGATGAGGATGGCGTCGCCGGAGCGAACGCGGGCCAGAAGGGTTCGCCGGTCGATCGCCTCGACGCCAGGAGCGGCGGAGAGCAGTTCCTTCCGCGCGCGCCGCAGTTCGGCGAGCTGCGACTCACCCACTTCGCGCAGGTGAACGAGCAACGCTCCGACCGCGTCGCTGGCGAGCCGGTAGGTGACATAGAGGCCGTGCTTTTCGGATTCGACTAGGCGAGCCTGCCGCAGGACCTGAAGATGCTGCGACGCGTTGGCGATGGTCTGGGAGGTCGCATCGGCGAGTCGCTCCACCGTGCGTGGACCCTGCGCGAGGGCGTCGAGCATCTCGACCCGTTTGGGTGCGGAGAAAGCCTTGCCGAGGCGGGCCAGCTGTTCGTAGAGCGTTTCCTTTGGTCGAGCCATGGACACTAATCTAGTGTCGGCTTGATTAATAGTCAAGTGACTGATTGATTATGAGCCACCCTTCTTCCCGCGTAACGTTCCGCCTTCGCGTTCGGCGGAACGGTCGTCACAGCACCGGGCCGATCGGTCAACGCGCGTCAGCCGAGCGGGTTTCGGACGCGAAGGTGGCGGAATCGACCAAAGTCGCGATCCGCCGTCCACAGCTCGCGAATTCCGTGCTGCACACAAAGCGCGGCAATGCGCGCATCGTGGACCGCGGGTCCGGTCGTCTTCGACGCAACGAGCAGCTCGCGGAGCGAGTCCCAGGCGCCCGGCTGCTCCGACAGGAGATGGAGCCCCGGTGACTCCAGCCACGCATCGACCTGGTCGAGTGCCTTCGCCAGCGGCGTGGGCGGTGAAAAGATCCGTGGGTGCGTGGTAATGGCCAGGAACTCGTGAATGCATGGCCACGGGATGGCCCATGGCGACGCGCCTTCCGCGAGATCGCGGATGACCTCGTACGCCTCGACGTGCCACGCCGAATCCTCCCGGTGCGCGTACACGAGAAGATTCGTGTCGACGGCAATCATCCGCCACGCCCCTCGTAAATGAGCTCGCGCAACCGATGCCACTCCCCCGGGACGCCGGGCTGAAGGCCCTTCCCGCGAAAGGCCGCGCGCCGCAGGCGGAAACCTTTTCTCCTCCTGCGCTCGTCGAGCGACCGTCTGAGGCCCTCCTCGATCAGCTCGCGGAGTGTGCTCGACTCCCGCGACGCCACTCGCTTCGCCTCGTCGAGCAGCGCATCCGAGATCTCCACGGTGGTCTTCACGAGACCCATATTACCATATCGCTTCACCCAGCCCGCCCAGCACCCTCACCCGTCGCGCGCCAGATCCTCGTCGACGTCCGGAGTGAGCTCACGCGCGATCGTGAGGAGCGCTGCCGCAAGAGGAACCGCCACGAGCAGCCCCAGGAAACCGAAGAGAATCGAAGGCGCGGACCTCCCAGAGCACGAGCAGAACGAGGGCGAGTCCGGCGACGACCGCTGCTGCGCGAAGCGTCAGGAAAGTCCGAGAGCGGTTGTTGCCGGAGACATGGTTCGCCATTGAACTCGATTCAGGAGCAATGACGGTGCCTCTTGCCCGCACGAACAGGTGTGGGCACCGAAGTTGAATGGTGTCCCATTCATGCCCAAGGCACTCTGGATCATCGTGGCGATCCTCGTCATCTTCTGGCTCGCCGGTTCGGTGATCGGCTTCCTCGGCGACATCATCCACGTCGTCCTGGTCGTTGCGATTGCGCTGGCGATTCTCGCCTTCGTCAAACGGAAGGTCTGACCGGCCGCTGATGGAGACGTCATCCCGAGGCGCAAAGACGCCGAAGGACCTCGAGATGCGCATCGTGCAGAGCCTCACGTCCGGCGCAATAGGGATGACGGCGGCGCAACTTTGCAGCCCGCGATCAGAGATCGACGGCGCTTCGCAGCGTCGCGGCGATCGCTCGCAGCGCGTTGCGCAGCGGGGAGGTCTTTCGCCAGGCAAGCACGATCGTGCGATGCGGAGCAGGGTCGGCGAACCTGCGCAACTCCAGGCCTCGGCCTTCGACACTGACCGCCAGTTCCGGCAGGAGCGTGACCGCGCCGCCGGAGGCGACCATCTGTACGAGCGTGGGCAGACTCGTCGCCCGGAATTCGAGCTCGTGCGCGCGAGCCTTGGCGCAGATGGCCAGCGCCTGATCGCGAAAACAGTGTCCGTCCTCGAGCAGCAGAACATCCTCACCGCGCAGCGCTGCCGCGCGCAGCGGCCTCCGGTCCTGCATGAGCCGGTGCGTCCGCGCCGCCGCCAGAACGAAGCGGTCCTCGGCGATCACCGCGGCTTCGACCTCGCCGAGATGTGCTTCTCTGGCGACGAGCATAGCGTCGAGGGCCCCCGATTCGAGCTGCTCGGAAAGAGACGCGGTCTTCTCTTCCCTCCACAGCAGGCGCAGGCGTGGATACTGCCGGCGCAGCAGCGGCGCCACACGCGGAAGAAGATACGGCGAGACCGTTGGAATGATGCCGATGCGCATCGTGCCGGCGAAGGGGTCCGCCGCATGGCGCGCCGATGACTCGACATCGTCGGCGTGATGGAGAAGGACGCGCGCGCGCGCGATCACGTCGCTGCCGTGACGCGTCAGGATGACGCGGCGCCGGTCCCGCTCGAAGAGCCGCACGCCGATGGCCTCCTCGAGTTGCGCCAGCTGCGCGGAGAGCGACGGCTGGGAGACGTTGCAGCGCTCCGCCGCCTTGCGGAAATTGAGCGTGTCCGCCACGGCCACGGCGTATTCGAGCTGGCGCAGGGAGAAGCGGTGACTCATAGGAAGAAGCTATCACGATCCATAGAATGTTGTCTTGGACGAATCAGAGTCTCGGGAGGATATTGACCGTCGACCATCGATGCAACGAAAGGAAAAACCAATCGTGCCGGACAAACAAAATACGCACAGCGCCAGCGAAAGTGAAAATCCAGTCATCCCTTCGCCTCAACCCAAGCGGGGGCGTCCGAGGACTCTGCAGGACTGGTGGCCGAACCAGCTCGATCTATCCGTGCTCCACAAGCACTCCGTTCTCTCCAATCCGATGGAGGAGGACTTCAACTACGCGAAACAGTTCGAGACTCTCGACCTCGACGCCCTGAAAAAGGATCTCATCGAGCTGATGACGACGTCGCAGGAGTGGTGGCCGGCGGACTACGGGCATTACGGGCCGCTCTTCATCCGCATGACGTGGCACGCCGCGGGGACCTATCGCATCGCCGACGGACGCGGCGGCGGCGGCGAGGGTCAGCAGCGCTTCGCGCCGCTCAACAGCTGGCCGGACAACGCCAACCTCGACAAGGCGCGCCGTCTCCTCTGGCCGCTCAAGAAAAAGTACGGACAGAAGATCTCGTGGGCCGATCTCCTCGTTCTGGCCGGCAACGTGGCCATGGAATCGATGGGATTCAAGACGTTTGGCTTCGGCTTCGGCCGTCCCGACGTCTGGGAACCGGAGGACGTTTTCTGGGGACCTGAAGACGCCTGGCTCGGAGATCAGCGCTACAGCGGCGACCGTCAGCTGGCGCGGCCTCTGGGCGCCGTGCAGATGGGATTGATCTACGTGAATCCGGAGGGACCCGGCGGCAATCCCGATCCGAAAGCTGCGGCGCGCGACATCCGTGACACGTTCGCGCGCATGGCCATGAACGACGAGGAGACGGTGGCGCTCATCGTCGGCGGTCACTCCTTCGGCAAGTCGCATGGCGCGGCCCCTGCGCCGCCGAACGTCGGTCCGGAACCGGAGGCGGCCCCGATTCACGCGCAGGGTCTGGGGTGGCAGAACAAACACGAAAGCGGCAAAGGCGCGCACACGATCACGAGCGGTCTCGAAGGGGCCTGGACCAACAATCCGACGAAATGGGACAACGGGTTTCTCGAGAACCTCTTCAAGTACGAGTGGGAGCTGACCACGAGCCCGGCCGGCGCGAAGCAGTGGACACCGAAGAACCCTGAGGCGAGGAACACGGTGCCCGATGCGCACGACAAGTCGAAACGCCACGCGCCGATGATGCTCACCACCGATCTGGCGCTGAAGGTCGATCCGATCTACGCGCCGATCGCGAAGCGCTTTTACGAGAACCCGAACGAGCTCGCCGATGCGTTTGCCCGAGCCTGGTTCAAGCTCCTGCACCGCGACATGGGCCCGCGCTCCCGCTACCTCGGACCCTGGGTTCCGGAGCCGCAGCTGTGGCAGGACCCGGTGCCGGCGGTCGATCACGAGCTGATCGGCGACAACGACATCGCCTCGCTCAAGCGCACGATCCTCGGTGCCGGCCTGTCGATCCCGCAGCTGGTGTCGACGGCGTGGTGTGCGGCGGCCAGCTTCCGCGGCACCGACAAGCGCGGCGGCGCGAACGGGGCACGCATCCGCCTCGCGCCGCAGAAGGACTGGGAGTCGAACGAGCCGAAGCAGCTCGCGACCGTGCTGAAGGCGCTGGAGAAGGTTCAGAAAGACTTCAACGATTCGCAGAAGGGCGGCAAGAAGGTCTCCCTCGCGGACCTCATCGTCCTCGGCGGATGCGCGGCGGTGGAGGAAGCGGCAGCGAAAGCGGGATACAAGCTCACGGTGCCCTTCACGCCAGGCCGCACGGATGCATCGCAGGAGCAGACCGACGTCAACACGTTCGACGTCCTCGAGCCGGAGGCCGATGGATTCCGCAACTACGCGCGCGCGAACGACGAGCTTTCGCCGGAGACGCGTCTGCTCGATCGGGCGAACCTTCTCGAGCTGACCGCGCCGGAGATGACCGTGCTCGTCGGCGGCATGCGCGCGCTGAACGCGAACTTCGGACAGGCGCAGCACGGCGTCTTCACCGAGCGGCCGGAGACGCTGACGAACGACTTCTTCGTCAACCTCCTCGACATCGGCGTCGCGTGGCGGCCGTCGGCCGGCGACAAGAACGTGTACGAGGGAACCGACCGCAAGAGCGGTAAAAAGAAGTGGACCGCCACGGCCGCGGACCTCGTCTTCGGCGCGCACTCGCAGCTCCGGGCGCTGGCCGAGGTGTACGCGAGCGATGATGCGAAGGAGAAGTTCGTGCGCGACTTCGTCGCCGCGTGGAACAAGGTCATGAACCTCGACCGCTACGATGTTCTAGCGAGGGCGCGGGCGAAGCGCCGCTAAGAGCGTGTCATTCCGAGCGAAACCTGGATGCTCGCGGCGCTCGCTGTTCACGTCATCCTGAGCCGGCGAAGCGCGGGCGTTGGACCTCAGGTTACGCATCTTGAGGCCGTTCGGCGTCTTCGCGCCTCAGGGTGACGTGGCTCGTTTCTCCCTCGCAGGCACGTCGCGCTTCAGGAAGACCATTGGAGCGCGGGCGACCCCGCCCGCGCTCTGAGGCCGCACTCCAAAAACTCTAAAGCCCTCTTAACCGCACAGCCAGCAGCAGGAGCCCGAACCCGATGATCCAGGACCACTGCACGATGTTGCCGTCGAGCCTCACCACACCGAACGTTCCAGCCAGGGCAACCACATAAAGTATTAAGCAGATGATCCAGGTGATCTCTTTGGGCGCTTTACCGCTCGATCCTCGCATGCTTCCTCCAGACGCCAGAGCGTCGTGCGGTCACTGTACTCCTTCGCGCTCATCCGATCGTGGACGCCCGAATGATTTTCGGGGTACATCGGCGACATGGATGACCCCGTCAACTTAGCGATCGGCCTCGTCGGGGCGCTGATGGCGTTTGCGGGCATGACGCGTGGGTCTCGCGCGCGCATCGCACCGTCGTGACGATGGAGCGTTTCCATGTCTCCGAGAGCACCGAATCGTTGACAAGAGGCGCTGCAGCAGAGGACGGTTGACCACGAGTCGACCTCGTATGCGGCGCGGCCCTTGCTCTGGATCCAATGCAATCACATGGAGGTGATCGACATGGCTTCAGGCAAAGAGCACCAGGACGAAGGGAAGCTCGATCAGGTAAAAGGCGCAGTCAAAGAAGGTTTCGGCGCGCTGACTGGCGACCGCAGCACGGAAGCCGAGGGAAAGCTCGATCGCGCGAAGGGCAAGCTTCAGGAAGAGTACGGAAAGATCAAATCCGACTTGACTGACGAGGATCCGAAACCGCGACCCTGATCGCGAGTTGGAGAAATGCAACCACGGAGCACACGGAGGACAAAGAGAAGATCGCTGTGCACTCTGTGTCTCCGTGGTTAAACCGTCTGATCGGTCCGCGCTGACCAGGCGAGTTGTCGCAGCAGTGCGTGCCGCCGCATTCCTGGCAGGTACGCAGGTGGACCCAGCGCGATCCGATCTTGACGCATTCGTCGCGCTCGCGCTTGCGCGGCGGTTTCACGGTTTTGACTGCATCGATGTGGGCGCACCGCGAGCCGGCCATGAAACTACTCCCTCGGCTTCTCGATCTTCCGGTGGGTTTCGTGCACGGCCATCAGCGCGGCCGTCCCGTACCACGGCGTCAGCTCAGCCACGAAGACGCCCGCCTTCACGGCGGGATCGAAAACGACCAGTTGCTCCGCCTCCGCGACTGTCGCCACATTGAAGATGTAGAGACCGCGATAAGCCTTGTCGTTCTTTCCGAACGGGCCGGCCACGGCGAGCTTGCCCTCATCTGCCAGGCGATTGATGTTCGCGAAATGTCCCGCGAAGATCTCCTTCCGCGCGTCTCCCTGAACCTCGGCGTCTTTCGGGCCGGTCTTGAGGATGCAGAAAACGTACTTCTTCATCCCCCGTTCGTCGGCGCCGAGTCTTTTCGCCAGATCCGCATCGAACTTTTCGGCAGCGGCGAGCGGAGTGGTGAGAGCGATGAGCACGAGGGCAAGGAAAAGAGCTTTCATGGTGAGCATCACTATACGCGGGCGCATCGCCTCCGTTTTGAGACGCCCTCCGAGCTGCCGCACTCCAACCTGTTCTCCCGATCCAGAGCGCCCCGACCGCCGGCGTGATAACCTTTTGCTCACCTTCTACAATCTGGTAACGGACGAACCTGCGAGCCATCGCGCCGTAGGACGCGGCGCGATCCCGCAATGGAGAGCAAACCGATGATCTTCCGAATCCTCGCGCTCAGCCTCGTCGTGGCCATCTCTCTCACTGCAGTTTCCGGCTGCACGAAAGCCGAATCGACGCCCCCTCCCACATCTGCCGCAACCACCACGCCCGCGCCCTCGCCATCCGCGACCACGCCGCCGGTAGCTGCCGCCTCGGCCGCACCGCCGGCCGGCGGTGCAGGATCGGCGATCGCCGTCGCCGAGGGCGAACAATCAGGTGTACGGGCCGAGGTGACCGAGCTTCGCCGCTCCTCCGGTGGCACGGTGAACCTCAAGTTCACGCTCATCAACGACTCGACCGAAAGCGTCGGTTTCGGCTACGACTTCGTGGAGAAGAACAAGGGATACGGCGATATCGGCGGCGTTCACCTCATCGATCAGAACGCGAAGAAAAAATACTTCGTCGCCCGCGACAGCGAAGGCAACTGCGTCTGCAGCCGCGACCAGAAGGACCTCCCGCCGGGACAGAGACGAAATCTGTGGGCGAAGTTCCCCGCGCCCCCGCCCGACGTGAAGACCATTTCGATCGTGATTCCCCGCTTCTCTCCTCTGGACGATGTTCCGCTGAGCGATTGAGGATCGGCCATGGGCATCGGGATCGCGCTCCTGTCGCTGTTCCTCGCATCGCCGCCGCCGGAGGCGCCCGAGCAAGCGTATCGATTCAAGATTCTCGACATCATCTATCGAACCGAGACCATCGGCGGGAGGGTCGAGGACTTCCAGGTGCGGGAGAGCGCGATCGACATCCGCCTCGAATTGAACGCCGACGTGCTGTTCGAGTTCGACAAAGCGGAGCTCCTGCCGGATGCCGAGCCGGTGCTGCAGAAGGCGGCGGCGTACCTCGAGCAGGAAACAAAGAGCGCCATCCGCATCGAAGGTCACACCGATTCGAAGGGCGATGAGGCGTACAACATGCGCCTCTCGCTGCAGCGGGCGGAGGCCGTCCGCCGCTGGCTGCGCGAACGCGGCGGAATCGATCCCTCCCGGATGAGCGCCAGCGGCCTCGGCGAAAAAAATCCCGTGACGCCGAACAGCAGACCCGACGGCTCCGACGATCCGGAAGGGCGCCGGCGAAACCGGCGCGTGGAGATCGTCATCAGGAAATAGGACGATGCGCATCCCGCGGCCACCATTGATTCTGCTGGCGCTCTTCGCTTTCCTGGCGGGCACTCTCTCCGCGAGCGTGATCGTTCTCAAGGACGGGTCGCGCGTTACAGCGGATGCCAGGGGAGAGTCGATTGGCCAGACCCTCCAGGACATGAAGCCGGAAGACGGCAGAACGGGGACGTCCGGCGCGGGAAGCTGATGAAGAACAGGCGCGAGAATCTGAGCACCCTCGTCACTCTTTTTGTCCTCCCGTGGGCAATCTATGGATGGGTCGCTCTGACCGGAACCACGTGTCATGTGAGCCGCTACGGGCGAAGGCAGGAGATCCGCGTAGCGAGCGCGGAAGATCTCTCGACTGCCTTCATGGCCGCGCTGTACACGAGCCTCGCCGTGGCTGTGACGGCGCTGTTGTTCTGGCTGAAGGAGCGGCGCCGCCGGCATTGAGCTCGACCTCCTGATCGAGAGCGCGTATACTCCGGTTACGGAGTGCTGATTGGGACTGCGCGCGGACTACCCGGCGACCCGCTACGAGGCGTCGCCTCCCGTGGACCTGACATCGAAGGCCGAGCGAACGCGCCTGAGCCCGTCGGCCGTGCGCGCGTTCTTCAACATCGCCGCCCGGTGGGGCATCCGTGACGAGGATGCCCGGGCGCTCCTGGGTGGCATGTCGAACGGACCGTACTACGAGATGAAAAAGAATCCCGATCGTGTGCTCGACACGGACCGGCTGCTCCGCATCTCGTATCTCATCGGCATCTTCAAAGCGCTGAACATCCTCTATTCGAGAAGGCTCGCCGACGCGTGGATCAGCCTGCCGAACAGCAACCGGATCTTCGCCGGACAGACACCGCTCGCCTTCATGATGAAAGGAGGCGTGCCGGCCATGCAGACGGTCCGGCGGCTTCTCGACGCGCGGCGCGGCGGCCGATGATCCTTCCCGCCGTCCGGCTGATCCGGCAGAACGACACGCATCGCCTCATCCCCTCCCAGTACGGTGAGGGGGGTGACAGCGTGCTCGCGCAGATCGCCGGCGATGACGCACACCTCCAGGATCTCTTCAAACTCGATGACGCGACGAACGACCGGCTCCTCGCCGAGAACGATCGCGTCCTCGGCATCGGCATTCATGAGCTGGTGTTCGGCGTCCCCTCGTTTCGCATTGTCAATGCCGCGTTCTGCCATCCCCATCCTCTCGGCAGCCGCTTCAATGGTCCCGATCGCGGGGCCTGGTACGCGGCCTTCGAGCTCGAGACGTCGCAGGCGGAGATCGCCTTTCACAAGTGGACCGAGCTGGCAGAGGTCGGATGGACCGAGGAGGAGCTGACGTATGACGACTACCTCGCCGATTTCAGCGCCGGCTTTCATGACATCCGCCGCGACAAACGCTTCGCCCGCGCCCTGGCGCCGGACAGTTACGTCGCTTCCCAGGAACTTGCCGAGGAGCTGATGAAAGCGGGATCACTCGGAGTGGTTTACCCGAGCGTGCGCCGCCCGCGCGGTACGTGTGTGGCCTGCTTCCGCCCCGCGCTCGTGATGAACGTGAGAAAAGGAAAAACGTACCGCTTCCGCTGGCAGGGGGAGCCGAAGCCGGCCGTGTCGGTCGTGCGGTAGTTGGAGTCCGGCCAATAACCGCCCATGGCACTGCCCTCGCACGCGAGCGCATGAGGAGGCATCAATGGCAACCATCAAAGGATACGACGCATCGCAACGCGAACAGACCAACAAGCTTCTCAGGGATCTCGGAGCGGACGACGTCGTGATCGAGAGCGTGGCCTACCGCATCGACGACGAATATGTGCAGGGCGTCGTTTCCAGGCTTCGCGCCTTTGCCGAAGCCAATCCCCGGATCGTCCTTGGCGCCCTGTCGGCGCTGATCGCCGGCGGCGCAGTCGTGGCCGGACGGGCCGTCGTGAAAAAGAAGAAGGCGACGCGCGCGAAGGCGGCTGCGGCGAAATCGACTGCGGCGAAGACCGGCAGCAAATCGACGAAGCGGCGCATGTCGTCGAAGCGAACAATGATCGAGCCGAATCCGGGCGACAAACGCTACATCCGCCGCGATGCCAAAGGCCGCATCAAGGAAAGCGACGACGTCGGCCGCTCGCTCGCCGCCGATCAGCGCCGCCCTTCCAGGACTCGCACGAAGTCGGGCCAGGGCGACAAGGGCGATCGATAACGATCGCGCGACGCCCCCGCCGGTATAATCATTTCGTGCAGCGCGTCGAGAGGAAGCAGGTGCGCGTCCGGAAAAGGACGCTGGAAGACTCCGAGACATCGAATGACGTCAGGGATCTGACGCCCGGCCGCCGCGTGGAGATGGTCTGGCAGCTCACAAGGGATGCCTGGACGTTCAAGGATGGGCGATGGGATGAACCGCGACTTCGCCGAGATGTTGGACGCGTTGTCGGTCGCCGGAGCTGACTTCCTCATCGTTGGAGCGCATGCCCTCGCCGCGCATGGCCGCCCCCGCGCGACCGGCGATCTTGATCTCTGGATACGGCCGACTGCCGAAAATGCGGCGAAGGTCTGGCAGGCGCTCGTCAGGTTCGGCGCGCCGCTCGACGAGCTCCGCGTCGACGATCTCGCCACCGCGGGAATCGTCTTTCAGATCGGAATCGTGCCGGCGCGGATCGATCTCCTGACGTCACTGACCGGTCTCGACTTCGATGATGCGTGGTCTCGCCGCGAGACGTTCGAGGTGACGGGACGCGCACTCCCGTTCCTGTCTCGCGAGGACCTGATCCGCAACAAGAAAGCAGTGGGAAGGCCTCGGGATCTCGCCGACGTCGACGATCTCCAGCGCGGCTGAGACCTCCTTCGCGCGTCAGGTCGCTTCCATCACCAGATCCCGCAACCGCTCGGCCGCGTGTTCCGCGGCGGGGCCGATGAGCACGTGCACGCGATCCGGCGACGGCCGGGCCATGCCGCGAAGGCCGAGAGCGAGAATGGCGCTCTCATCGATCGCGTTTCCGTCTGCAACCTGCACGCGCAGGCGGCTCGACGCGACGGCCTCGACCTCGCGCACATTCCCGCTGCCGCCCAGCGCGGCGAGGAGCCCGGCGATCACCGACTCTTCAACCTGCGCAACCTGACGTGGCGCCGGCTTCAGCCGGCGATCGTCCTCTGGTGATTTCGCAGCACCCGTGCGCACCAGCGTCCGGATCTCGTCGGCAACCTGGTCGGCGATCGGACCGAGAACCACCTGCAGCGCGTTCTCGGACATCCTCACCGTCGCGCGCGCGCCGAGGCGTTTGAGCGCGGCTTCATCGACCGCGTCCTGCCTGGCCACCATCAGGCGCAGACGCGTCGCGCACGCATCGACGGAAGTGAGATTCGCGGCGCCGCCCAGGGCGTCAACGAATGCCGTCGCGCGCGGCGTCCCGCTCGCGGGAACGAGTGCCTCGACGTCCTCCTCCCCTTTCTCGCGTCCGGGAGTCTCGAGCTTCAACGCGACGGTGGCGGCGCGGAACACGACGTAATAGACGGCGAAGTACACCGCGCCCACCGGCAGAAGCCACAACGCTCGCGTCGACAGGCCGTAGTTGAGCACATAGTCGATGAATCCCGCGGAGAATCCGAAGCCGAGCCGGACGCCGAGAACATCCATCACGACGAGTGCGACGCCGGTGAGAAGCGCGTGCAGGCCGTAGAGCACCGGCGCGAGGAACATGAAGGAAAACTCGATCGGCTCGGTGATCCCGGTGAGAAACGACGTGAACGCGATCGAGGCGAGCATGCCCGACACGGCCTTGCGCCGCTCCGGCCGCGCCGTGTGATACATGGCCAGGCAGGCCGCGGGCAGGCCGAACATCATCACCGGGAAGAAGCCTGCCATGAACGCGCCCGCCGTCGGGTCGCCCTTGAAGAAGCGGTTGAGATCACCGGTGACTCCGTTGTATTCGCCGAGGAGCTGCCAGGCGACGTTGTTGAGAATGTGATGGAGGCCGGTAACGATGAGCAGGCGATTGAGCACACCATAGATGAAGAGGCCGACCTCACCCGAGCGGACGACCGACTCACTGATCACACTCATGCCACGAGACAGGATCGGGAAACCGTAGCCGAACAGAAACCCCATCGGCAGCGCCACCAGGCCGCTGATGATCGGAACGAAGCGGCGTCCGGCGAAGAATCCGAGATAGCTCGGCAGCTGGATGGTGTGATATCGGTTGTAGAGCATCCCGCCGGCGATCCCGGAAACGATGCCCGCCGGAACGCTCAGCCGGGCGAGCTGCCGCGCCTTGTTTGCAGCCGCTGCGAGCGCGGCCGCCTGTCCGGAGAGACCCGCCACCGCCGCCGGTTCCACCTCGATGATCACCTTCGCCGCCTCGGTCGTCACGAAATAGCAGACGAGAGCCGCGAGTCCGGCCGCGCCGTGATTCTCACGGGCGAGGCCGACTGCGACACCGACCGCGAAGAGCAGCCCGAGGTGAGAGAAGATCGCGTCGCCGGCCGCGGCGATCGGGGGACCGATGGGTGCCAGGAACGGCACGAGGCCGATCACGTCCGGCTGGCCGAGACGCAGCAGAAGAGCGGCCACCGGCAGGACAGCGATCGGCAGCATGAGTGCGCGCCCCAGCTGCTGCGCTCCATTCAGAAGTCGCCTCATCGATTCATCCTTTCGCGGGCGGGGTCGCCCGCGCTCCACGGGCGGGGTCGCCCGCGCTCCACGGGCGGGATCGCCGGGGGCTCCACGAGCGGGATCGCCGGGGGCTCCACGGGGATCGCGTACGAGCGTCCGCACATCGGCGGCGGACTGCGAGGCCAGCGCGCGCTCCGCGAGCGCGTGACAATCGTCGAGACGCACGGTGCGAAGCGCTGCTTTGATCTCAGGAATCATCGACGGCACAGCGGACAGCTCGTTGACGCCGAGGCCGACGAGAAGCGCCGCGGCGCCGGGATCGGAGGCGAGCCCACCGCAGACAGCTACGGAGCGCCCGGCGGCGCGACCCGCGCTTGCGGCCGCATGAATGAGATGCAGCACGGCGGGATGCATCGCATCGAACTGCGCCGCAAGCTCGGGCTGGCCGCGATCGATCGCCAGCGTGTATTGAGCGAGGTCGTTCGTGCCGACTGAAAAGAAGTCCGCGACCGCAGCGAGCGATGAGGCCGTGAGGGCAGCGGCTGGAGTCTCGATCATTACGCCGAGCGGCGGAACTTTGCAGCCGAGATCGCGGCACAGCTCATCGAGGATCGAGCGCACGCTCTCGACTTCGGCGCGGTCGGTGACCATCGGCAGCAGGATGCGGCATGCCGAGAGCGGTCTGACGGAGAGAATCGCGCGGAGCTGCGCGCGCAGAATCTCGGGACGCCACAAGCCGGCGCGGATGCCGCGCACGCCGAGCGCCGGATTCTCGGCGCGCGGCAGCGGAAAATACCGCAGAGGCTTGTCGCTTCCCGCATCGAGCGTACGGATCACCACGGGGCGGCCGCCGAACGCCGCCACGATCTTCTGACACGCATCCGTCTGCTCTTCGACGGTGGGCGGCGTCCCGCGATCGAGGAAGAGGAATTCGGTGCGAAGCAGGCCGCAGCCTTCCGCGCCGCGCTCGAGCGCGTCGGGCACCTCGTCCGCTGCCGATACATTGGCAAAGACTTCGATGCGCTCGCCGCTGGCCAGAAGGCATTCGGCTCGGGCCGCAGCTTCCGCCGCCTCTCTCCGCGCCCGCCGCCGGATCACTTCCTCCTCGGCCGACGCGAAGGTCGCCTCGGTCGGAGCGATGTGCAGCAGTCCCTCCTCGGCGTCGAGGACAAGCGGTGTTCCCTCGGCAATACCGAGGATCTCCGGTCCCGCGGCAACGAGCGCGGGAAGGTTCATCGCCGCTGCGAGCAGCGCGACATGCGAAGTCGGCCCGCCCGCGACCGTGCAGAAACCTGCGATGCGTCCCGCCGGAACTGCCGCGAGCTGCGACAGGAGGATCTCCTGCCCGACAAGGATCGAACCGGCCGGTGGATCGAACGAAGGCGATTCACCCGCGAGCGCGCGGAGCACCTGCCTCGAGAGATCGCGAAGATCGTCGGCGCGCTCGGCCATCCGCGCGTCTCCGAGATCGAGCAGAAGTGACATGTTTCCACTGACCGCGTTGCGCCACGCGTAACCCGCGCTCTTCCCTTTTGCGATCGAATCGCGCGCGGTCTGCAGCAGCTCCGGGTCGTCGAGAAGGGCAAGGTGCGCTTCGAGCACTTCGACGGCGAAGCCTTTCGAAGTCGCACGCAGCCGTTCCAGCTCGCCGCGGACGACGCCGCGAGCCCGGTCGAGCTCAGCGACCTCACGGGCGACGCCGCTGCCCGTTTCATCGAGCACCGGCTCGGCGCTGGCGATCATCGCGGCCTTGCCGGCCGCGAATCCGCGACTGGCGATCACGCCGCGCACCGTGCCTCGCGGCCCGATCTTCGGGGACGGCGCAATTACGGTGGGTGACGGGGCGGCGACCTCCGGCTGCCCGGGCGCGTCGAGCGCGCCTTCGAGCGCCGCCAGGGCCGCTGCGCCATCACGGCCCGTGGCAATGAGCTCGATCTCGTCGCCACGGCGCACCCCGAGCTGCATCCAGGCGATGGCGCTGCGGGCATTCACCGTACGACCGTGTGCGAGCGCTCGCACATCGGCGTCGAGGCCGGCAAGCGAGCGCACGAGGAGCGCCGCGGGTCGCGCATGAATGCCATGCTCGTACGGAACGCGCACGTTTCTGCGCAGCTCAGCGCGCGGCGCGGCGGGTGACGCAGTCACTGCGTGATCGAGAGCGCGGAGCTCCATGAGGAAATCGCCCGCGCGCAGCGTCTTCTGCCGCGTGCGCCGCGTGATCGCGAACTTCTCCCCTTCCACCACGACGATGGGAGTGAGGAGGCTCAGGACGCGTCGAGCGATCGCGTCGAGGTCGAACGTGATCAGAGGATCGCCGGCTTTGACCTTCCGGCCCCTTTCGACGTGCACCTTGAAGCCTTCGCCGCCGAGGTCGACGGTGTTGCAGCCGACGTGCAGCAGGATGTCGGCGCCGTTGTGCGCGCGCACGACGACTGCGTGCCTCGCCGCCGCGACGGTGACCACTTCGCCGTCGCACGGCGCGCGAAGGACGGATTCAGTCGGATCGAGGGCCACTCCATCGCCCAAGATCTTTCCGGAGAATACGGGATCGGGAACCTCTTCGAGCGGGGTGCTCCAGCCCCCCATCGGTGCGATGAGGACAAGATTCGCCATGGTGCGCGGATCTTACCTTCGAGGAGGGCGAGAAGGAGAGGACCGCGACACGGTCGAGAGTGATCAGTCAGACCTCAGAACCATCGGGGGTCTCGCACGTCGCTGCCGCGCACGCGCGGGCGGATTCCGCGAGCCGATTTCATCGCCCCGCACAAAGCCTCGTCGTACGCGATCGCAATCGACCCTTCCGGAAAATTGAGATGGACCACGATCAGCACTCCACTCACACCGCGGGCGCGTTCGCGATGACGATCTTCCGCGCGGGCCGCCTTCGCACTCTCCACATCCAATAGAACATCGTGACGAGCACCGCCAGCACCGGCGGCGCGAGCAGACCCGGAACGCGGATCGCCTCGGGTATCACCTTCGCCTGCCCGAGGAAGAACGACAACGCCGCAATGAAGAGTGCGAAACACATCCTCCACAGATGACGTCCGAGTCGCGCGGCGCCATCGAGTGTCCCCGAACGCATCATCCGGATGTCGCCGGCGGCCGCGAGCAGTCCGACGCCGCCGAACATGACGAACGGAAACGCCGGCATCCCGTTCCTGCTCCCGCCATTGGCAACCGCCTCGGCCGCGAAGATCAGGTCCGTCACCCCGACCGCCAGGGCCACGAGTGTGGCGCTGACGTTGATCCAGCGGGCAACCGGCGGGCGGAGGGTGAGCAGCCCGGTGATCACCAGATAAGCGGTCAGGAGCGACGCCGGGACATTGATCGCCGGCGCAACTCCGCGCGACGCCGAGATCGCGAACCCGGCGAAGCACATCACGAGCATCGTGTAGACGAAGATCATGCCCGCTTTGCGATGAGCCGTCTGCCCCTTCGCAGCGCAGAGCGCCACATAACCGGAGATCAGCGCGCCCGAGCCCGCAATGATGTGGATAGCCAGCGTCGTCGTTGCCATGGCATCACTTCCTGTAAAGCTCTTTCATGAACTCCGGCTCGCTCGTCGGAGGATCATTTCTGAAAAAACTAGATGGGTTCGCGGTTCCGGCGCAGGTGCACCGCGGCGGCCAGAAAGACTGCCGCTGCGATCAGGCCGGCCCAGAGACCTGGTGCGCCGATGAATTTCAGAGGGCTGAGTTGCGAGAAGCCTTTGATGTCGCCGCGCGTGCCGTTCACAAAAGCTTCGGACATCGCTCCGATGAACCGATAACGGAGCAGGTGCCCGAACCAGGAGGTGCTCAGCACTATCCGTTCGAGGGCGACGAGCACGAGCGGCGGGAGAACGGCCCAGAGAAGCGGAGCGCGCCGCACCCAGGCCGAGACCAGAATCAGCCAGGCGTAAATCGGAGCAAACCAGAGGGAGTGCACGACCAGACCGTAGATCATGATCACGAACCCGCCGAGGAAGCCGAACTCCTGGTACAAGGCGGCGGGGTTCTGGTCGTTGGCGATCAGGAATGGCGTGGCCACGATCATCATCACGATCTGCGTTGCCACGCTCAGCACGAATGCAATCGCCGGCAGAACCAGTGTTGGAATGGCCGCTTTCGAAAGAACCGTCGTGCGATCGGAAACGGGAAGCGATTTCCAGAAGAGGATTGATCGGTCCCGCCGCTCTCCGTACAGCGCATCGATCGCATAGAAGAATCCGATGAGGAACGACGCCAGCATGATCGGCGCAGGAGCCATGCTGAAGGGATGAAGGAGCCATGAATCGGGCCGCCCCGTCGATTCGATCCGGTGGATCCGTCCGAGGAGGTTGACGAGAGAGCCCAGGAGAACGAAGGCGGTGACGATCACCGGTGCGATGAAGACGAAACGGTTCTCCATCAGCTCGCGGCGCAGGGACCAGTAGAGAGGTCGCGGCTCGGTCATCGGAGGAGCGGCGACCGCGCCCGAGTCGAGAGGGAAATCGGTATTCGAGGTCATCGCGAGGTTCCTTGCGTGCCGGCGTTTCCGCCGATCACCGCCACAAAGAGGTCGGCAACCCGCGGCGTCCTCACGTCGCCGAGAGCGGCGAGCTGATCGCGGTCGGCGCGGTCGAACAGCAGGATGCTCCGGCCGAATACCTGCCGTTCATGGATCGGCCCCAGGCTTCGCGCGTCGCCGATCGCATCCGGCCGGACCATGACTTCGAGATAGCGCGCCTCGACTTCCTCCATCGTCAGCTGGAGCACGATGCGACCGCGGTCGATGAACATCAGATCGGTGAGGACGTCCTGGATCTCCTCGACCTGATGAGTCGCGACCACGATCGTCCGCGCACGGTCGAAATAGTCATTGAGAAGCGAGTCGTAGAACTGCTTCCGAACGAGAAGGTCGAGGCCGAGCGTCGGCTCATCGAGCACGAGGAGCCTCGCGTCGATGGCCATCACGACGGCGAGGTGAAGCTGCGTGACCATTCCCTTGGACAGCTCCCGCACGCGACTTCTGGTTTTGATGCTGGTCTTCGCGAGAAAGGCGTCGGCCCTGGCGCGATCGAATCGGGGATGAACGCCGGCCACGTACTCGAGCAGATCCGCGACACGGATCCAGCGCGGCAGAACGGCGACATCGGCGATGAACGCGACATCGCGCATGAGGTGCTCGCGCTGCGTCCACGGGTCGCGGCCGAGAACGGTCAACTCCCCCTGATAAGGAATGAGGCCCAGGATGGCGTTGATCGCCGTCGTCTTGCCCGCCCCGTTCGGACCGATGAGGCCGACGACGCGGCCCTCCTCGACGTTGACGTCGAGACCATCGAGAGCGACGGTCGGGCCGAACGTCTTGCGAAGACCGCGCGCTTCTATCGAGGCCATGCCTGCATCACTCCTTCTCCGAACGCGGGCGAGGTCGCCCGCGCTCCACCTCCGAACGCGGGCGAGGCCGCTCGCGCTCCACTGCCAGCAATTCGGCCGGTGTCAGACCGAGACGCCTGATGGTTTCGGCGATGCGAGGCCATTGCTCGGCGAGAAACTTCTGTCGTTCGGCGCCCAACAGCAGCTCGCGCGCGCCCTCCCGCACGAACATGCCCAGACCTCGCCTCTTCTCGACGAGTTGCTCGTCGACGAGCTGCTGATAGCCCTTCAGGACCGTGATCGGGTTGACGCGAAAGTCCGCCGCGACGGTGCGGACGGACGGGAGTGGATCGCCTTCCTTGAGTGCGCCGTCGAGAATGAGTGCGACGACACGGTCTCGGAGCTGCCGGTAGATGGGCTGACTGTCGTTCCACTCGGTATCCATCCTGATCTTGTGTTGTAGTTAACTATAACACCATCTCAGACACAAGAGGTTTTTGTGGAGCCGCGGGCGATTCCGCACGCCAGACGAGCATTCCTGGAAACA
Organism: uncultured Acidobacteriota bacterium; assembly: GCA_937870635.1. GTDB lineage: Bacteria > Acidobacteriota > Thermoanaerobaculia > Gp7-AA8 > Gp7-AA8 > DATLEX01. Next base: position 30,023 of record CALMZP010000032.1, read on the forward strand.
AAGTTGTTTATCCACCCGCCCTTCCACCGTGACGCCACCCGCCGCTCCCGCCGTAACTCCCGCCTCCCCCGCCGGTGCTGAGACGGCGCGTTACGGTGGTTGGGTGGGCGGCGTCACGGTGGAAGGGGCGGGCGGCGTCACGGTGGAGCGGGCGGGTGGAAAACTGACAATCCCTTCTCCTCTTCCTGCACGCGGGTGCCGCCTGCCTGTTACAGGCTTCGGAACTCGACAGGAGGAGATCATGAGGAAACACCTTTTCGTTTTCCGCTGCGTGGCCCTGCTCGCGGCCACAGCCGCGGCTCAGTCGTACACCGCCGTCATGACCGGAGGCGCGGAGGTACCGAATCCCGGCGATGCCGACGGTACCGGTGTCGCGCTGATCACCATTGACGGGACCACTGTCCGTTACTCGATCGTGACGCAGAATATTCTCGAATCGGCGGACATCAATCGGGTCGGCAGCGCGTAACCGCAGCGGGGGCTGCCGTGGCCCCAGTGGGTCGCCCGACGTCCATGCGGCATTACCCGTCGCATGCTGATTCACCGCACAGTCCGCACGCCATGCTTCCTCGATGAGAAAGGTGTTGCTCGAAACGGGGAAAGCCGCGCGGTAGCGGCGATCACTTCCGCCCGTGACCACTCATCGAACCGATTGCGCCGCGCCCTCGGTGAGCACCTCCGCGATCCGGCGTGCAGTTTCCTGATACGCCTCCCCTGCCGGATGGAACGAATCCTTCCTGCTGAGGCGCTCCGGCCGGTCGACGATGTCGGACAGGCGGACGATCGATACGAGCGGATCCTCGATGAATCGCGCTGTCAGCGCTGCGTCCCATATCGCCACGAGCGGTTCGAGGAATGCTGATGCTCGTTCGTTCGCGACCGGGGCGTAGGCGCCGAGGATGAGGATCCGGCTTTTCTGATTGACGCGGCGCACTTCGCCGACGATCGCCTCGATGTTCGCAAGCACTTCATCGGCGATGACGAGTGGCGATCGCATCGGCTGTTCACCGAGCAGTGTGGAGCGAAGGTCGTTGGCTCCGATCGAGATGACGATCGCGTCCGCTCGCGCGATCGCGGCACGAGCTGCAGGCTTCCGCAGCTCCGCCGCCAGGTCGCTCGTCGTTGCGCCGGTCACGCCGAGGTTGGTCGTGACGATCGACTTGACTCCGCGGCTGCGGAGCTCAGGCTCGATCCTGCCGCCGATTCCCTTCCCGGTTTCGTCTCCCGCACCAAACGCGAGCGAGTCGCCGAGGAGAGTCACATGCATCTCGCCGGGAGCGCTGTAAGCGGGGACCACCAGAGCGAGCAGGACAGTAAGGACGGCGATACGACGGGGCGTTGTCATTGATGAACGAAACCGATGCGTGGCGGTTCGCCTTCCCCCATTCCGCCGTGACGCCGCCCACCCATCCCAACCGTGAGGCCAACCGCCCGTCCCACCGTGACGCCGCCATCCACCCAGCCGTGACGGGGGGCGCAGTTACGGCGGTCGGGAGGGTGGGCGGCGTCACGGTGGAAAGGGTGGTCGCCGTCACGGCGGAGAGGGCGGGTGGCGTCACGGGGGCGTGAGTGGGTGGCGAAGGCGTATAGTTTCCCTGCCCCTTTCATGTCGGACGAACGCGCCTTGACGGAGAAGCTGCCCACGGGTGGCGATGGTGAGACTGTTGCGAAAATTCGTGTCTCCGCCGCCTGTCCCCTCGCCACCGGTACTCAGCTGGGCCGCTATCGCGTGCTGCGTCCACTCGGCGCGGGGGGAATGGGCGAGGTCTACGTCGCCGAAGACGCACGTCTGGGTCGCCAGGTCGCGGTGAAAGTCATACGAGGGTCGTCGCCGCTGACGCCGCAGGCGCGGGCGCGATTCGAGCAGGAAGCGCGGGCGGCGTCAGCGCTTTCGCATCCGAACATCATCACCATCTTCGACATCGGCGACGCGAACGAACAGCCATTCATCGTCATGGAGCTCCTCGACGGACGGTCGCTTCGCGAGCGATTGAGAGATGAGCTCTCCGTTGCGGATCTTTTCCGGCTCGCCACGCAGATCGCGGACGCGCTCTCGACGAGTCACGAACGCGGCATCGTCCATCGCGACCTCAAGCCGGAGAACGTCTTCATCACCAGCGAAGGAAACGCGAAGATTCTCGATTTCGGCGTCGCACGGATCCGGCAGAACGCCGTCGACGAAGACCGCGCCACGGACGAACGGCTGACGCTCCAGGGCTCGGCCATCGGCACGATCGGATACATGGCGCCTGAGGTGATCGCCGGCCAGCCCGCGGATTTTCGCTCCGACATCTTCTCGTTCGGCGCGATGCTCTACGAGATGGCGGCCGGGCGGCGTGCATTCAGAGGGTCGAGCCCGATGGACATTCTCGCGGCGAGTCTTCGGGAGGAACCTCCTTCGCTGTCGACGTTGCGCCCCGATCTGCCCTCCGCCCTTTCCGCGATCGTCGAAACGTCGATGCGGAAAGATCCGGCTGGGCGATGGGCGTCGACGCGCGCCTTGCGCGATGAACTCGCCGCGCTGGCTGCGTCGACGCAAAGCGGCTCGAGGCCCACACAGAAAACACGGGCGCTGCCGCGTTTCGAGTTTCCAGTGCTCGGACGCGAGGCGGAGCTCGCCGCGATCCGCTCGATGATCATCGACGAGCGGGCCAGGCTGGTCACGCTCACCGGCGCGGGCGGCAGCGGCAAGACCCGCCTCGCGCTGACGGCGGCCGAGCGGCTCTTCGAGTGGTTCGCCGCCCGTGTGTTTTTCGTTCCGTTGGCGTCGGTGACGGATCCTGAGCTCGTCGGTGCGGCTATCGCGCAGGCGGTCGGTGCAACGGATCCGTCACGCGCGCCTCTTCCGGCGGTGATTGCGAACCTCCGCTCGACGGAAACCCGGTCGCTGCTCGTCATCGACAACTTCGAGCAGGTCATTGACGCCGCGCCGATCCTCTCCGAGCTTCTCACCGACTGCTCCGAGCTCACGATTCTCGTGACGAGCCGCGAGATCCTGCACCTCTACGCAGAACGCAACATCCCCGTACAGCCTCTTCCACTTCCGAGGCAGGCCGGCGCGAGCGCGGCGGACGCGATGGCAAGTCCGGCGGTCACGCTGTTCATTCAGCGCGCGAAGGCCGTCAATCCCACCGTGCCGCTCGACGACGCGAACGTCGCCGCGATCGCGGAGATCTGCCGCCGCCTGGATGGTCTCCCGCTCGCGATCGAGCTGGCGGCCGCGCGCACGCGACTGATGACTCCGCGGGCCATGCTCGCGCGCATCGGTGAGAGCCTGAAGCTGCTCACCGGCGGCGCGCGCGATCTGCCCGGGCGGCATCAGACACTTCGACGCACGCTCGACTGGAGCTATGAGCTCCTTTCTTCCGCCGAACAGGCGCTCATACGCAGGCTCTCCGTATTTGCGGGCAGCTTCACGCTCGAACAGGCGGAAGCCGTCGCCGATCCGTTCGGACAGCTCGACATCGGCATCGAGGACGGCATCGGCTCACTCGTCGACAAGAGTCTTCTCGTGCGGAAAGGTGAGGACGACGGCGAACCCCGTTTTGCCATGCTCGGCATGGTTCGCGATTACGCCGCCGAGCGGCTCGCCGCGAGCGGTGAAGAGCACGACTCCCGCAAAGCGCACGCCGCGTACTACCTCGTCCTCGCCGAAGAGGGAGCGCAGACTGGATCCGGGCAGAACGCCGTCTGGCTCTCGCGGCTTGGCCGCGAACACGACAATCTGCGCGCCGCGCTTGAATGGACGACCGCGGCGGCGATGGCTGAGTGGGGGCTGCGCATCGCCGTCGGCATCTTCCCGTTCTGGGAACGGAGCGAACATCTGTCCGAAGGGCGCAAACGCCTCGACGCTCTGCTCGCCCTTCCGGCGACCGGGCTCGAGGTTCTGCGAGCCAGGGCCTCGTTCGCCACATCTGTTCTGGCCTGCATCCAGAACGATTACGACGTCGCGACGGCGCGGGCCGAGGAGAGTCTGGCGTTCTATCGCGCTCTCGACGATCGCGGCGGCATCGCCGTCACCTGCAACTGCCTCGGCGTCATCGCGACGGAGACCCGTCAGCTCGAAATGGCGGTGCGCAGCCTCGAGGAGTCGCTATCCGTCTGGAAGGCGATCGGAGACGAAGCGAGCTACGCCCGATCTCTCACCAATCTCGCGAGAGTTCGAAGGCTCCAGGGCGACCATGCCGCCGCCAGCGCGATGTACATTGAGACCGAGTCGGTCTTTCGGCGAATCAACGACAGGACCAGCGCGACATGGGCGCTCAATCATCGAGGCGACGTGGCACGCGAGCTGGGAGATCTCGAGGAAGCCTCCGCCCACTACTCTTCAGCGCTTCGCGCCTTTCGTGAGCTCGGAGATTCCTGGGGGATCGCAACGTCTCTGGCCGACATCGGAAATCTCGCGCGCAGGAAGGGACTGGACGACGATGCCGCGGCCGCGTACCGCGAATCGCTCGAGCACTTCGGCCGCCTCGGACACACGCGCGGCATCGCGCGCGTGCTGGAAGCGATGGCCGTCCTCGCTGCTGATCGCGGTCAGTACGAGGAATCGCTGACCCTCGCCGGATCAGCATCGCGCATCCGCGACGTGATCGGCGCCCCTCTTCCTGCTGACGAGCTTGCGGAGCTCGACCGCGAACTGGAGCGGGCTCGCACCGCGCTCGCCGTCGAAGGCGCACGTCAGCCGTATCAATGCGGTCGCTGCATGGGCGTCGGCGAAGCGATCGCTTACGCCCTCGCCACTACTACTGCGCGTTGACGGGATCGAGCAGCCGGCGAACCGCCGAGATCCTGTTGGCAGGAAGCCCGACCTTCTCCGCGTGCCTTCTGATCGTCGCCTCGTCCGGAGCGATGTAGACGCAGTAGACCTTGTCGTCGGTGACGAAGCTGTGGAGCCACTGGATGCTCGATCCGAGCTCTTCGAGGACGGCGATCGATCGAAGAGAGACGTCGCGCAACTGCTCTTCCGTCAGCGCACCGGCATTCGGAATCTCACGTTCGATCACGTATTTCATCGCCACCCGATGATACCCCGACTGTGACGCCACCCGCCCTGCCCACCGTGACGCCCGCCATCCGCCCACCCGTGACGGGGGTGCAGTTACGGCGGCCGGGGGGACGGCGTCACGGCGGTGAGGGCGGACGGCGTCACGTGCGGTCGGTCGGCGGGCGTCACGGTGGGCAGGGCGGGTGGCGTCACCCGTGTCAGAATCACGCTTTCTCATGATCAACGCAGGCTCACGGCTGGGGCCGTACGAGATCGTCTCGCCGATTGGCGCGGGCGGCATGGGCGAGGTGTGGAAAGCTCGCGACACGCGTCTCAATCGGTCGGTGGCGATCAAAGTCCTTCCGGCCGAGCTTGCTGGCGACGCCCATCTCCGTCTCCGCTTCGAGCGCGAGGCGAAAGCGATCTCGCAACTCGAGCATCCTCACATCTGCCGCCTCTACGACGTCGGCGAATCGGGCCCGATCTCCTATCTGGTCATGGAGCTGCTCGACGGAGAATCACTCGCCGAACGCCTGGCCAGAGGCCCGCTGCCGCTCAACGACGTGCTCCGCTTCGGTGCGGAGATCGCCGGCGCACTCGATCGCGCGCATCGCGCCGGCATCGTTCACCGCGATCTGAAGCCAGGCAACATCATGATCACGCGCTCGGGCGCGAAGCTTCTCGACTTCGGACTCGCCGCGACGGTGGCTCCGATCGGCGGCAACGATGCGACCGTACAGAAACCGCTGACCGCGGAAGGAACGATCGTCGGCACCTTTCAGTACATGGCGCCGGAGCAGCTCAACGGCGCAGAAGCCGACGCGCGCAGCGACATCTTCGCCCTCGGCGCAGTGCTCTACGAGATGGCAACCGGCAGACGCGCATTCGAAGGCAAGACGAAGGCGAGTCTCATCGCCTCGATCCTCGATCGCGATCCGGCGCCGATCTCGAACATCCAGCCGCTGACTCCGCCGCTGTTCGAACGAGTGGTGGCGACGTGCCTCGAAAAGGATCCCGAGGCTCGATGGCAGAACGCGCACGACGTGCGCCGCCAGCTCGAGTGGATTCGCGACGGCGTCGCGTCGGTCCCGGCTGGCGAAGTGCCGCGGAAGCGCCACTCAACTGCATGGATTGCGGCGATCGCGCTTGCTGTGACAGCAGCCGGCGCCGGCGGTTATCTCTTGAGCAGGGCCACCACACCGGCTCCGAAGAGAGTCGTGTCGGCGATCGCGTCCCCTCCGGATGCCCGCTTCGTAGTCACCGGCGATTCAGCGGGCCCCGTGGTGCTCTCGCCGGATGGGCGTTGGGCGGCCTTCGTCGCCGGTACCGCCGGCGCATACGACTTGTGGATTCAGTCGCTGGAGAGCGGCGTGAACAGGCGCCTGCCCGGGACCGCTCGCGCGATGTTTCCCTTCTGGAGTCCCGACAGCCGCTCCCTCGGCTTCTTTGCTGATGGGAGAGTGTTGACGATCGACATCGACGGTTCGGCGCCGCGCGAGATTGCCAATGCACCCGACGGACGCGGCGGCACGTGGACTCGCAGCGGCGACATCATCTTCAGCCCACAGACGCAGGCCGGATTGTTCAGCGTCCCCGCGGCTGGCGGAGAGGCGAAGGCAATCACCACTCCGAAGGCGCCGCATTCGACGCATCGATGGCCCGCCGTTCTGCCCGATGGCGACTCCTTCGTGTTCCTCGCCGCTTCGCACGGCAATCCAAATGCTTCCGAGACGGCGATCATGATCGCGGACACGGACGGCGGCAACTCACGGCAGCTGATGCCGTCGACCGGCAATGCCATCCCCTTTCGCAACTATCTTCTTTTTGCGCGCGGCGATCATCTCGTCGCACAGCGGCTGGAAAATCGCACCCTGACCGGGCCGGTGACGCGGATCTGGGGGCGAACGCTTTACGACCCCGGAACCTGGCGCACGATCTTTTCGGTCTCGTCGACGGGCCTGCTGGCCACGTATCCCGCGGGTCAGACGCGCGGTGCGCGCCTGATGAGCATCGGTCGCGACGGCACGCAGACGGACATCGCCGCTCCTGCGATTTACCGCGACGTTGCCGTCTCACCCGACGGCAGCAAGCTCGCGCTCACGATCGGCGATCCGAACAGCGTCCTCTACGTGCAGGATCTGACGCGGCGGGTTCGGTCTCGTTTCACGCTGCTCAATTCAGTAGGCTACCCGTGCTGGACTCCTGACGGCCGCTTCATCACCTTCAGCGCGCTGAAGCAGAGCGGCGGTTTCGACCTTCTCATCAAGCCCGTGGATGGCAGCGCCGCGGAGCGCGTTCTGGCCAGCACGTCCTTTCCCATGCAATCGACGGCCGTCGATCCGCGACGTGGCCTCGTTCTGTACAACGCTCTCGATCCTCGCAGCCCCGGCGGTTCCGACATCATGGCGGTACCCCTCGTGGGAGGCGCGCCGATTACGATCCTCGGCGGTCCGGGCCAGCAGACGAGCGGCACCATCTCGCCGGACGGGCGATGGCTCGCGTTCGTCGAAATCAATGCGTCAGGCCGCGCGGCATTCATCACGACCTACCCGAATCCAGGTCCGAAATGGCAACTCGGGGAGGACTCGGCGTACTGGGTCTGGTGGGTCGGCGCTGGAAACGAATTGCGATACCTGACCGGTAACGGCGATGTGAAGTCGGTAGCCCTGACGTTCGAGGGCGGCGCCGTTCAGTTCAGCGCTCCCCGGCTCGAGTTTCGAGTCAACGTCAATACGAATCGCCGCGGCCTGTCGTCGAGCATGGATGGCAGCCTCGTCGTCGCGGCGCAGATCGCGAGCGAAAGTCACGGGCCGGCGACGCTGGTGACGAATTTCGACACCGCCTTGACCCGCCCACCCTTCCCGTGACGCCGCCCGCCCATCCACCGTTTCGCCACCCACCCACGCCCCCGTGACGCCGGCCACCCCGGCCACCGTAACTGCACCCCCGTCACGGGGCGGATGGCCGGCGTCACGGTGGGAAGGGTGGACGGAGTCAAGGCGGCGTGGGTGGGTGGCGTCACGGCGGCAGGGTGGGTGGCCGTCGAAACCTTTCGTATCCGTCTACGAATATCGTCGTATGTCGAAACGACCGCGTACCCTCCCTCTTCTGGTTCTCCTCTGCCTCGTCTTTCCGCTCTCCGCGCAAACTCCTCCGGTCGATGGTCCGCGGACCTACGTGCCGGCGGACTTTGCTCAGTTCGCGCCGCGCACGGCGCTGGACATGCTCAACCGCGTCCCCGGATTCGGGATCAAGGAAGAAAATCAGGAACGGGGACTGGGTGAAGCGAGCGGCAACGTCCTGATCAACGGGCAGCGCATCTCCGCGAAGTCGAACGACGTGGTCACGGAGCTCAGCCGCATCCCGGCACAGAACGTCGAGCGCATCGAGATCGTCGATGCGGCCACGCTCGACGTGCCGGGCCTCTCCGGCCAGGTCGCGAACGTGATCGTCCGGTCGACAGGCATCGGTGGACAGTGGGCCTATCGCCCCGAATTCCGCTCCTACTACACCGACCCGCTCTTCACGCGTTTCGAAGTCTCGGTCAGCGGGACGAAGGGTCCCGTGCAGTACACGCTCGGTCTCGACAACCGCGGGAACCGCAGCGGCGCCGGCGGACCGACCTGGGTTTACAACCCGGCGGGCGAGCTCATCGAAGCGCGCGATGAAAAGTGGCGCGGCAATGCCGACCAGCCCCGCCTCAGCGGACGATTCGTCATCGACGGCCCGGGCTCGTCGAAGGGCAACGTCAATCTTCTGTACGGGCGGCTGTACTTCGACTATCTCGAGACCGGAACGCGCACCAGCGTGAGCGGCGTCGAGCGCGAGCGCGAAGTGCGGGTCGACGAGCACGGTCAGAATTACGAGGTCGCGGGCGACTACGAATTCGGGCTCGGCCCGGGACGGATAAAGTTCATCGGTGTCGGACGGGGATCCCGTTTTCCGAACGAGACGAACGTCATCACGCGCTTCTCCGACGATTCTCCGGTCGAGGCCGACCGCTTCACGCAGGTCGGCGATGAGCGTGAGCTGATCGCACGGTCGGAGTATCGATGGACTTCGAACGGCGCGGAGTGGCAGATGTCAGCCGAAGGCGCGTTCAACAGCCTCGACAACATCTCGCGGCTTTTCGAGGTGCGGGAGGATGGGCAGCTCATAGAGGTGGATCTTCCGGGCGGCATCGCGAACGTGGAAGAGGATCGCTACGAAGTGATGGGAAGCTACGGCCGTCCGCTTTCCTCCAGCGTGACCATGAAGCTCTCCGCGGGTGGAGAGTATTCGCAGCTCGCACAGGTCGGCGCTGGCGGTACGACGCGAACGTTTTACCGGCCGAAAGGCGAGCTGTCCGCGGCGTGGAAGGTCTCCCCCCGCACGGATTTCAACATCAAGCTCGCGCGCCGCATCGGCCAGCTGAACTTCTTCGATTTTCTGGCGTCGGTCGATCTGCAGGACGACCAGGAGCGGGCGGCCAATCCCGACCTGGTTCCCGAGCAAAGCTGGGACCTCGACCTCGAAGGCGTCCGCAACCTCGGCACCCTCGGATCGACGACACTGCGGCTGTACGCGCGGCTGATCGACGACATCATTGATTACATCCCCATCGGCGAGACGGGCCAGGCGCCCGGCAATCTTGATCACGCCACGGTCTACGGAATCGAGTCGCGCAGTACGCTCAACCTCGACCGGTACGGATGGACCGGCGCGCGCCTCGACGTCGAAGCGCAGCTGCAGGAGAGCGCCGTCGAGGATCCGCTGACCGGCAAGACGCGCGACATCAGCAACAGCCTTCTGCGGTGGGGCAGCATTGCCCTGCGTCACGACGTTCCGAACTCCGCCTGGGCCTGGGGCGCCGGGGCTTCCGGTCAATACAACGCGCTCAACTACCGTCTCACGGAAGTGGGAAGGCAGTGGGAGGGGCCGGTGTGGGGCAATGTCTACCTCGAGCACAAGGACGTCCACGGCCTGACCGTGCGCGCCGGGATCAACAATCTCTTTGCCGCCGACAGCGTCTGGGACCGGACGGTCTATGAAGGACGCCGGACCGGCGCGGTGTCCTACATCGAAGAGCGCGACCGCCAGATCGGTCCGATCTTCACGTTCTCGGTGCGCGGGAAGTTTTAGCCCCCGGGGTGCTCAAGATGCGAAGATCGCGTAGCTTGAGACCCTTCGCCGAGGAAGTCCGACGATACCGAGTTGCATGAGGTAACCCCTGCGAGGCGCATATCCCTCAACTGGCCGTCGGAGAATTCTCACTTCGCGTGCCGCGCGCATACACATGTGTGAACTCCAGTCCGAAGAAGAAGATCTGCGCGGACCAGTAGGACCACAGGAGCACGACCACGATGGAGCCGGCCGCCCCGAACGTGGAGCCGACAGCGGCTTTGCCGAGGTAGAAGCCGAGTGCGAATTTGCCGATGACGAAGAGGAAAGCGGTCACGGCGGCACCCAGGACGACATCGCGCCACGTCACGCGTGCGCGCGGCAGATAGCGGAACACGGCGGCAAAAATGGCGGTCAGTACGAGCATCGATACGAAAAGGCTCAGCGTGTGCCAGAGCCATTCAGCACCGAGAAGGCGGGTTCCGGCGTAGCGGCCGGTGGCGGCGATCACCGCATCGGCCACCACCGACAGAAGGATGACGACGACCACGCCGAGAACGAGAAGTGCGGACCTGACTCTCTTCTCGATCACGGCCACCGTCGACGGATCTCCGCTCTTCCTCTCCCGCCAGATCGTGCGCAGCGCATCGTCGATCTGCCGGTAGACGCCCGACAGTCCGAAGTAAAGACTCGTGACTCCGAAAATCGTTGCGATCCAGCCCACGGGCCGCGATGCGGCGTCGCTGACCATCGCGGCGATGGCCAGAGCCGGCGCGGTGCCGATACTGCTGCCGACGCGTCCGATGATCTCGCGCTCGGCCTGGTCGCGGCCGAGCATCGACCCGGCGATGGCAATCGCGAAGAGCAGGATCGGCACGACCGAGAACACGATGTAGAACGCCAGGGCCGCACCGAACCGCGAAGCGTTGTGCCGCTCGAACTCCGCATACGTCTTCCGGATCGCAACCCCCAGCCCCGGCCGCTCCGACATCGTTCAGGCCCGGCTGCGACCGGCTCTCGATCCGTCCAGCGGCGCGGAGGCTGGAGGCCGGAACAGCCACCAGAGCGCGAAGCCTGCGCCAAACACACCGATCACCGTGTAGAAGTGCGCTCCCCCACCCCAGAAGTTCCGGGCGAAGGCACCATAGTTCGCCTCACTCCAGGGACCGAGGCGCAACGCGTAGATCGACTGGACGTTCGTCACGACGGCGGCGACGTGCACCAGGACGAGCGAAAGGCTGGCCAGGAGCAACCCCAGCATGTTTCGATCACTGAACGGCTTTCGGTTCACGGCGAACAGTGTCGTCAGCAGGATGATGTTGAAGGTCAGATCCATGAGAGCCAGCCCCGGGCGCGGCGCACCGATCGGAAAATCCGATCGCTCGATCGTCAGCTCGCTTCCCTTCGGGATGAGACGCGTTACTGACGGTTTCTCCGCGACTCGCACCAGCGGCTCGCTGAGCGACGCCAGAAGGCGCGCATAGGGCGAAGAGAGCGCGAACCAGAGAGCGAGACCGGCGAGAAAGCCCGTCGCGCCCTTAGCGAGTGGCGACCAGAGGTTTTTCCGCAAACTTGAAGCTCCAGAGAACGAACATCGAGATGGCCGCAAGGATGATCAGCGACTGCCACACGGCGACGTGAAAGATCTCGAAGATCCGGCGTTGATACGCGCCCAGCCAGAACAGCGAGCTGAGGCGAACGACGTTGATCAGCTGAATGGCGATGCTGGCCGCAAGCAGCCCGGTCAGCCGGGAGCGCAGCGTGGCCGGAAACGCGATGATCGCTGAACAGAGAAGGATGATCGCCTCGATCCCGTTGCAGCCATTGCGGACATCGATCGCGAAGCGCGGCGAATGGATCACCGTCCCGGCCGTCTCGATTCCACCGTCACTCATCCGCAGCACGGCGCCGGATGCCTTCGCCACCAGCTCCGTGAATGGAACGATGACGCGGTCGTTCACGGGGTTCAGCGCCACGATGACGTAGAGCACGATCATCGCGGCGCCGAACTTCGCGACGAAGATGAAGCGGGGGGCGAGCCCCCGCGTAACGCGAGTCTCGCGGGATCGCATCGTGTCAGAACCTGCTCATGACGAAGAGACCAGCTCCGGCAAGGAGAACGAAGAGCACCGTCAACCCGACGAAATCCAGCGCCGGAACGTTGACCGGTATGACCGGCCCGGCAGCGCCGACGATGATGGAGTACGCGCGGGTGCCTGGGCAGCCGGTCGCCGTGTCCGTCGCCGTGATGGTGAAGTTCGACGTCCCGTTCGTAGTGGGGATCCCGGAGATCCCGCCCGTCGCCGGATTCAGGGTCAGACCCGCCGGCAGAGTTCCAGCTGTCACCAGGAATGTGTAAGGTCCGGTACCGCCGCTTGCGGTAATCGTTGCGTTGTACGCAATGCCGACGGTTCCGTCCTGCAGCAGGACCGGATTCAGCGTGATCACCGGGCAGACCACGCCGGGTGGCACGGCGCATCCGCCGATCGTATTGCCGCCGCCACCCGCCATCGTCACCGCGCCGGTCGCTCCCGTTCCGGCCAGGAGCTTGCCGCTCACGTTGGCCCCATCACCCACGGTGATGCTGGCGTCCGCGATGACGATCCCTCGGAAGGTCACACCGTTCAGCACCGCGGAGGTGCCGACGCGCCAGTACACATTGCAGGGATCAGCGGTGCCGATCACGTTGGAGAGAACGTTTGCAGTCAGCGCGCTGTCCACCTGAAAAACGAAGACTCCCGGACCATTGAGCGTGAGCGTTCCACCCGCGGCGAGGTCAGCAGCACCGCCCGCGAACGAGTAAATGCCAGACGTGAGCACCGCCCCATTGAGCTGGGCGGCCAGCACGGTGCCCGGCCCCTGAGCGGCCAGAAAGTTGTAGGCGGCAATGGCGTCCGTGTGCGCCTGCTGCACGATCAGGTCGTTTGTCAGGTGGAGCGCAAATGGCGGCAGGACGCTGGACGGCGGGAAGTTCGTAATCGAGGCTGTCGGAGAAGAGCCAACGTCGCCGTTGACCGTGGTGCCCAAGCCGGTCGAACCGGTCACGCCGGAGTTTCCGAGGACGGAGAATCGAGCGGTCATGCCGGCGGGCGGAGCTACCTGCCCAAACGCCGCGGATGGTGCAATAGCAGAGATCGCCAATGCGAGGACGGACAGCGCAATGAGGGCGAGGCTTCGCGGATGGGCGTACAGTGGGTTCGTGCGCATGGGCGCGATGCTACTGACGGCCTGCCACACTGTCTGTTCAATACAGCACACTTATGAATGGTGGTATTTTTTGAAAGCATGAAGAAAAACGGACGAACGACCGCAACGTTTGATCCAGAGCTGTTCCTCAAGGAGACCGGAATCGGAAGAACCGTCGTCGACCTCAAGAAGAACACCGTCATCTTCGCGCAGGGAGACCAGGCCGACGCGGTGTACTACATCCAGAAGGGAACCGTGAAGCTCACGGTCGTCTCGCCACGAGGGAAAGAAGCAACGCTTTCGCTGATGCCCGCGGGCAATTTCATCGGTGAGCAGTGCGTCGCGGCGGGAGAAAGGACCCGCACCATCACCGCCACCGCAATCGTCCGCACCTCGGCGCTCCGCATCGAAAAGAGCGAGATGATTCGCGTCCTGCACCAGGAGCACGCCTTCGCCGATGTCTTTGTCTCCTTCCTGCTGGCCCGCAACGCGCGCATCCAGGAAGATCTCGTCGATCAGCTTTTCAACTCGAGTGAGAAACGGCTGGCCCGCGTCCTCCTGCTGCTCGCGCATTTCGGAAAGGACAAGCCGGAGGCCGTCGTTCCGAAGATCAGCCAGGAAGTGCTGGCCGAGATGATCGGCACCACCCGCTCGCGCGTGAACTTCTTCATGAACCGGTTCCGCAAGCTGGGCTTCATCGAGTACAACGGCGGACTGCACGTGCACAGTTCGCTGCTCAACGTCATTCTCCACGAATAGAACGACGTCACGGGCGGGATCGCCCGCGGCTCCATTAACCCAGGATCTCTGCGAGCCCGCGCTGCCTGGCTTCCTGCAGCGCTCTGGTCAGGTCCGTCACTTCTCGATCCGACGCGGAGAGCGAGGCACGCAACTGCGACTCGTACTGACGGCTCGCTTCGAGGCGGCGCGTGAGACGATCGAGCGACGCGGACAGCGTCGCGGCCACCGCGCGATTCTCCGCGAGCGATCGCGCCGTCCTGCTGCGGCTGGCCAGGAGAAGCTGCTGATCGGCCAGTGGCAGCTCCGCGCTGAAGTCGTACTGAAAATCATCGACCGCCTGCTGCTGCTCCGCGATCTTCGCCGTGAGGGGCTCCAGCTCGCGGCGGCAGGACTCGACCTGGAGCTCGAGATCGTCGCTGGCCTTCGACGCCGCGGCCACCTCTTCGTGCATCTTCCCGATGTCCTCCCGCAGCGTTTCGTGCAGAACGCGCACGGCGTCCTCCCGCACCTTCAACCTCTCCACTGCTGATGCAGTCTGATCGCGAAGCCTCTCGGTCATGTCCCTGACCTGCTGATCGTTCTCGTACCAGTCCGCGAACCGGACCGGACTCATGGCTGCTCCCGACGCCTTCTCACGCGGATCGAGGGTGGCGTAGGCCGCGTAGCCGTGCGCCGTGGTGTACCCGAAGTATGCCCACGCCACCGCGTCACAGAACGCGATTGAAAGAATGTTGACCGCCGCCAGAAGAAGCCACGTCTCTGTGACGCCGTTGACGAGCTGATTCCCGTACGGCTTGAGCGTAAAGAGCCGGGAGAGAGTCCTGAGCATGTAAAGGCATTACGTTCGGGAGAGGGTTTGGTGGACACCGAAACCTCATCCCGAGCGCAGCGAGGGATCTCCGGAAGCACCGTCATTCAACATTCAACATTGAACATTCAACATTGCCGTTTCTGTGGACAAAGACCGAAATGTTGAATGTTCAATGCTCAATGTTGAATGTTGAATGTTGAATGACGGTGGGGACGTCCCTGCCCGTGGTACCGGAGATCCCTCGCTTCGCTCGGGATGTACACCACGCCCCCCCTCCCCGCGTATTACCCGGCGAAGGAGATCGCAGCCCCATGACTTTCACTCGTACAGCCCTGATCCTGAGCCTGGCCATCAGTCTCGCCGCCGCCACCGCCTCGGCCCAGGAAACCGCCACAGCCCCCGTAGTCACCACATCCACCTCGCCGGCTCCGGCCACGGCGACCGCCGCGCCGGCCCAGGCCGAGGAGTCCGCGAGCGACCGCGAGCAGATCTCCGCCGACTTCAACGCGATCATCAACCGCCACCCAGAGAAGCTCGAGCGAGTCCTCGCCAACGAGCCGATGCTGCTCCTCAACGACTCATTCCTCGCAGGCTATCCCGACCTCGCCGCGTTCGTCGCCGAGCACCCGGAGATCCGTCGGAACCCTCATTACTACACGCGCAACTTCCAGCAGGCCGTCATTCACCGTGAGGACCCGGCTGAAGAAGCCGTCGAGGCGATGATCATCATGGCCACGTTCGCTCTCATCGCCTTCGCCCTGGCCTGGCTGGTCCGGACGATCATCGAGCAGAAGCGCTGGAACCGCCTTTCCCGCCAGCAGACCGAGGTGCATAACAAGATCCTGGATCGGTTCAGCTCGAGTGAGGAGCTGCTCGCCTACATCAAGACCCCGGCGGGCACGAAATTCCTCGAGTCCGCGCCGATTCCGCTGCACGCGGAACGCGCCCCTTCGACCAGCCCATACAGCCGGATCCTCTGGTCCATCCAGGTCGGCGTGGTCATCGCGGCCGGCGGCCTGGGCATGCTCCTCGTGGGTGTCAGACACGGCGGCTCTCCGGGCAGCGGGTTCTTCGCGCTCGGCGCCATCGCCTTCTGCGTCGGCGGCGGGTTCATCGCCTCGGCCCTCATCTCGCTCTTCCTCACGCGCCGCCTCTCCGCGTGGGACGACCGGGGAGCCGCCGAAAATCGACTCAACGACTCGGGACTGGTGAGATGATCGACACGATGAGCCTTTCCCTCGTGATGGGAACCGGGGCGGTGCCGTCGAGCCGCGAGCTCGACGGCACCGCCGCGTTGATGAGCGAAGACGAGTTCCGGGCGTTTTACGAACGGACCGCGCGCCCGCTCTGGTCCTACCTCTCCCGCATTACGGGCGACCGTCAGCAGGCTGATGATCTCGTTCAGGAAGCGTTCTATCGTTTCTACCGCGCCGGTGCCCGTCACGAAAATGAAGCGCATCGCCGCAACTCGCTGTTCCAGATCGCAACGAACCTCGTGCGCGATGCGGCGCGGCGGCGCAAGGGTGTCGAAGAGGTCGCGATCGACGACGATCCTCTGGTCGGATTCGTTCCGCAGAGCGAGGCACCGAGTCCCGAGCGCGATACCGCCGTGCGGACCGATGTTGCACGAGCGATGCAGAAACTCGAGGCCTCGCAGCGCGAACTTATCTGGCTTGCGTACGCTCAGGGTGCCTCACACGAAGAAATCGCCTCCGTCCTCGGCGTACGCGCGATCAGTGTGCGCACGCTGTTGTTCCGCGCGCGGAAGAAGCTGGCCGTGCTGCTCGAAGGGAAAGAACAATGAGCGCCGTCCGCTGCCCTCTCGAAGACGAACTGCTCGACGCCCTCGGGCGTGGCTACGTCAACGCGGAGCTCGCGGCGCACGTCGCCGGATGCTCCTCCTGCAGTGAACTGCAGCTCGTTGCGGGCGCGCTCCTCTATGAGCACGCAACCGCGGTGAGCGAAGCGCCGATGCCGACCGCCGGAACGGTGTGGTGGAGAATGCAGATCCGTCATCGCCATGAAGTCCAGGCCGCGGCGCGGCGATCGCTGTTCGTCGGGCAGGCTGCCACGCTGGTGATCTCGCTGATCCTGGTCGGCGCATTCTTCGGTGTGGAGCTGACGGTCGGACTACGCGAGATCGTCGCGGCTGTCCGGCTCAGCACACCGTTGATGGTGACCGTCGGCGCATGGCTGCTCCTCCTCCTGGTCGCGCCGATCGCGGGTTACGTGGCGATTCGACAGAAATAGACTTATAGTCGCCGGTACATCGAACATTCAGGAGGGATCCCATGAACCGACATGGTCAGGCTCTGTCCGCGTGTGTCCTCGTCCTCCTCGTCGCGATCCCGGCCGCTGCCGACTGCAAGCCCGTCGTCGCTGGTCCTCCCCGCACCAAGCACTAAGCACATGCAGGAGTGACCGTACGCACGCGGTGATGTGCCGGACGCGCGATCCAATGCCCGTTTTGCTTCAGGAAACGGGAGGGTCATGAGTCGAGTTCTTCTCACCAGTGTCTGCCGTCCGCTCGGCGAACGGTATGGCGATGCGCCCAGCGTCGGTTACGAGCTTCTCTTCGGTCAGGTCACGAGGAACCAGGGACTTTTCAGCCCGCGCGCCACGCACGTGCAGTTCGGGCTCGAGTACATCGCCGAGAACCTCCAGGCGCCCGCGATCGTGCTGCACTATCCGAGCAAGCGGGAGCTGATCCGCGAGCTCGAGAACGAACCTGATTTCGTCGGAGTCTCGTTCATCCTTTCGACATTCCATCGGATGAAAGAGGTCGTCTCTCTCATCCGGAAGCACTCACCCGCATCGCACATCGTCCTCGGCGGATACGGAACCGTTCTGTCGGACGAAGAACTGAAGCCGTGGTCGGATTCCATCTGCCGCGAAGAAGGGGCCGCATTCATGCAGCGTCTCCTCGGCGAAGACGTGCGGCCGCAGCGGCATCCGGTCGTGGTGAGCCGTCTTCGAGTATTCGGCCGCGAGGCCTCGCGCACGGGGATGGTGTTCGGCGGGCTGGGCTGCCCCAATGGGTGCGACTTCTGCTGCACGTCGCACTTTTTCAAACGCAAGCACATCCGCCTGCTCGACACCGGCGCTGATCTCTATCGCGTGATCGAGCGGTATCAGCAGATCGAGACCGGGATGTCCGTGGTGATCCTGGACGAGGATTTTCTGCTCAATCGAAAGAGGGCGATGCAACTCCGCGACTGCGTGGTGGAGGGTGGCCGTGCGGTCTCGATCTTCGCGTTCGCGAGCATCAAGGCCATCAGCCAGTACACCGTCACGGAGATTCTCGAGATGGGGATCGACGGCCTGTGGATCGGATACGAAGGGACGCGCTCGGGGTATGCCAAGCAGGCGGGCCGGCCGGTGGACGAGCTGTTTCGCGAGCTGCGCGCCCACGGGATCAGCGTGCTGGCGTCGATGATCGTCGGCCTTCCCTATCAGACGCCGGAGATCATCGAAGAGGAGTTACAGGGCCTTCTCGATCTTCATCCCGTGCTCTCGCAGTTCCTCATCTACGGCCCGACTCCGGGCACGCCGTTCTACGAACAGATCATGAGTGAAGGACGGCTGCACCGGGAGCTGGTCGACGATCGCGAGAAGTACTACCGCAACTGCACGGGCTTCCGGGCGATGGTTCACCATCCGACGATGACCGCGGCGCAGATCGAAGCATCGCAGGCACACTGCTTCGAGGAAGATCTGCGGCGGCTGGGGCCTTCGATGTTCCGTTCGATCGAGACGTGGCTCAATGGATATGAGCGTCTCGCGGATTCGGACAATCCGACGCTGCGCCTGAAGCGGGAGCGCTTCGCGTCAGAGATCCGGAGCGCCTATCCGGTGTTCCTTGCCGGCAAGGTGCTGGCAGGTGGCGCGGACACTCGCCGCCGTCTGGCGGAGCTCGAGCGCAGGGTCCACGCGGCGATCGGCGCGCCCACGATGAGCGAGCGCCTCTCGTCGGTTGCGGCCGTCGGTCTCGCCGCGTGGACGGGCATCACGCTGCGTCTCGGGCTCTTTCAGCATCCGAAGCTCATCAGGCGTACGTTCCGTCTTCCCGACGAGTCGCTGCCCGCGCGCATGTGGCGGAGGCTGAGCGGGGAGGATGAAAGCGGGCATCGTGTCGAGGTGGAGCTTCGTTCCGAATCGACAGTGTGGGTTTCCGTTGCCGGAAAGCTGAGCGTCGAAGGCGCAGAGCGGCTGGCCGCCGATCTGGTGAGGAATCTCCGGAGGCGCAAGGAGCGCCTGGTGCTCGACCTCGAGCGGCTCGTGCAGACGGAGACCGAAGCGCTGGAACGAATGGCGGAAGAGCTGCGGACCTACTCGGATCGAGTGAACATTCTGTCGCCCCTGGCGGTGTGATTCGGGGTGCTGAGTGCTTGGTGCTGCGTAGCCAGTGCTGTCATCCCGAGCGTAGCGAGGGATCTGGGGGAGCGGGGGCGCGAGGCCTGATTTTCGCGCCCCCTTCACGCCCAGGTCCTCGCTACGCAGGGATGACAGTGTTCCCCAGCACGCAGTACCCAGCACGCAGCACCAAGCACCAAGCACATAGGTACAATCCGCACCATGAAAAGACTTCTGGGCGTCGCACTCGTTCTCGCTTGCAGCATTCCTGTTCTCGCTCAGCGGAAGGCGCCGTTCTCCGTCGTCGAGGCAACGATTCCCGAGATGCAGGAAGCGTTGCGCAGCGGACGCGTGACGTCGCGCGAGCTGGTCACGCAGTCGCTCATACGTATTGCGATGTATGAGGATCAGCTCAACGCGGTGATGACCGTGAACCGGAAGGCGCTCGAGGAGGCCGACCGCCTCGACCGCGAGCGCGCGGCAGGCAAAGTGCGCGGGCCGCTGCACGGGATTCCCGTCGCCCTGAAGGACAACATCAACACGACCGACATGCCGACGACCGGCGGCGCGCTGGCGTTTGCCGGGCTCCTTCCGCCCTACGACGCAACGGTCACGAAGAATTTGCGCGAGGGCGGCGCGATCATCCTCGCCAAGACGGGGATGACCGAGCTGGCGAACTGGATTTCATCGCGTCCGATGCCGACCAACTACAACTCGATGCACGGCTACGCGTTCAACCCGTACGACGCGCGGCGCGATCCGCGGGAAGCGACGCGCGACGGCCGTCCGGTACTGGCAACGGGCGGCTCGAGCTCCGGTGTGGGTACCGCGGTCAGCTTCTGGGCCGGCAACGTCGGCACCGAAACCTCCGGGTCGATCCTGAGCCCGTCGAACCAGAACATGCTGGCCGGCATCAAACCGACCGTGGGGCGCGTGAGCCGTTACGGCGTCATTCCCATTACTGCCGATCAGGACACACCCGGCCCGATGGCCCGTACGGTGAAGGATGCCGCGATCGTGCTCGGCGTGCTCGAGGGATCGTCGCCCGACCCGAACGATCCGGCCACGTCGAAGTGCATGCCTCCGCCGAACCGCGACTACACCGTCTATCTGAGGAAGGATGGACTCAAAGGCGCGCGGATCGGCATCCCCCGCGCCTTCTATTACGACAAGTTCACGCCTCCCGGTGCCGACCGGCCCCGCGGCGGACTCAATGACGACCAGCTCAAGTCGATGAACGAGGCCATCGCCGTGATGAAGGCGCAGGGGGCGACGATCGTCGATCCGGCCAACATCCCCAGCGTGATCGACACGAACCCCGACAACAACTATCTCCTCTGGGGCATCTGCACGACGATGGATGACCTGAAGGAGCGGAAGTGCTCGATCGACTTCGCGTACGGAATGGAGCGTGACTTCAACGCGTGGCTCAAGTCGCTGGGCGATGCGGCTCCGGTGAAGACGCTCGCCGAACTGCGCGAGTGGAACGAGGAGCACGAGAAGATGGGCACGCTGAAGTATGGCCAGGGGATCCTCGACTTCTCGAGCGCGATGGACCAGGAGATCTTCAAGGCCCGTTACGAAGCCGACCGCGCCCGCGACATCTATCTCGCCGGAACGCACGGCATCGACGCAGTGATGAAGAAAGAGAAGCTCGATGCCCTCATCTTCCCCGCGGGCTTCGGCGCGGCCATCGGCGCACGGCCGGGATATCCGACGGTGATCGTTCCGTACGGCATGGTTCCGAACGCGCCGACGCCGGCGTTCCCGGAGTCATTCAAGGCAAAGCCTGCGCCTTTCGGTGTCAGCTTCACGGGCATGGCCTGCAGCGAGCCGGCGCTGCTCAAGCTCGCTTACGCCTTCGAGCAGGCCACGAAGAAGAGGGTGCCGCCGCCTGATTTTCCGTAGGCTGTTTTGAGGGTCACGTCTGCACTTGGCACTTTCTCTCCGGTGAGTAGAGAGCGGGAGGTTGGCCCGGTGGGCTTACTACTCACCGGAGAGAAAGTGCCAAGTGCAGACGTGACCCTCAAAACAGCCCACTGGCAACTTTGTTGCACAAAGTACTTCGTGGCGATACTATGGAACCTGTGAGCAGCCCCGCACCCGATTCGATTCACGAGCGCGCGATCGCCGACCTCCGCTATATCCGATCGGCCGTCGAGAACGCGGGCTCCTTCACGGCGGTGTCGGGTGTCGGCGGCGTTGCCCTGGGTGCGGTCGGACTGGTGGCGGCGATGATCGCTGCCACCGAGACCAGCACTCCCAGCCGCTGGCTCACCGTGTGGCTCATCGCCGCCGTCGTGGCGTGCGCGATCGGAGCCGCGGCGATGGCCCGCAAGGCCCGTCGGGCCGGCGCGTCGCTCGTTTCCGCTCCGGCCCGGCGATTCGCTCTGGCCTTCTTTCCCGCGATCGGCGCGGCCGCCATGCTGACCGCAGCGCTGGTCGGCCACGGGTTGTTCGATGTGCTCCCGGGGTTGTGGCTACTGCTGTATGGAGTCGCCGTATCGGCCGGCGGCGCGCTTTCCGTCCGCGTCGTTCCGTTCATGGGCGTGGGACTCCTGGTCATCGGAGCGCTGGCTCTCTTCGTTCCGTTCCAGACGGCGAACCTTCTCCTGGGGATCGGTTTCGGTGTCGTGCAGATCGCAGGAGGCGTTGTCATCATGAGGAGGTATGGTGGCTAAACCGCTCAAGAAAACTGGAACTGTCGACGCCAGGCCGCGTCCGCACAACCGAACCGGCGATTCGACCCGCGAGCTCGACCGGCTCATCCATGAGCGCCTGCGTCTGGGCATCGTTTCCGCGCTGGCGGTCAACGAATCGCTCTCCTTCACCGATCTCCGGACCATGCTGGACACGACGGATGGCAACCTGAGCGTCCACGCGCGGAAGCTGGAGGAGGCGGGGTACATCCACTGTGCGAAGACCTTCGAAGGGCGGCTGCCTCGCACGGCCTACAAGCTCACCGCGACGGGACGCAAAGCGCTGGAGCGTTATCTCAATCACATGGAGGCGCTGATCCATGCCATGCGCCGCTGATTTTTTTTGCGAGGTTACTTTATGACACAAAGTACTTTCCACGTAGCAATCATCATGGACGGCAACGGCCGCTGGGCCACTGAGCGCGGCCTCTCCCGCACCGCCGGCCATCGCGCCGGCGCCGATGCCGTCCGCCGCATCGTCGAAGCCGCACCGGCCGCAGGCATCGACCTTCTCACTCTGTACGCATTCTCCTCCGACAACTGGAAACGGCCCCCCTTGGAGGTCGAAGCGCTGATGTCACTCTTTCAGCGTTTCCTCTCCGCAGAAACGGCGCGCTGCGTCGAATCGGGTGTCCGCCTGAACATCATCGGCCGGCGCGACCGCCTCACACCCACCCTGGTCCGTCTCATCGAATCCGCTGAAGACGCGACGCGGCACTGCGAGCGGCTGCGGCTGCGCATTGCCATCGATTACTCGTCGCGCGACGCCATCGCCCGCGCCACGTGCACACTCTGCTCCGAGGACGAGAGTAGTGGAGCCGCGGGCGATCACGCCCGCCGTTTCCGCCAGCGCCTCTCCCTCGCCATCAACGCCGACAGCACCGTCGAAGACGTTGATCTTCTCATCCGCACGGGCCGCGAGAAGCGCCTCAGCGACTTTCTCCTGTTCGAGGCCGCCTATGCGGAGCTGCATTTCAGCGACCGCCTCTGGCCCGACTTTGCCGGTGACGATCTGATGCTTGCCATCGACGAGTTCCACCGGCGCGATCGCCGTTTCGGCCTGGTCCAGCCGGCGATGGAAAGCATCCCGTGTACGACATAACGGTCGTCGGCGCCGGCCTCGCCGGACTGCAGGTCGCACGGCTCGCTGCGCGCGGTGGCGCAGCGGTCCTTCTGGTCGACGCGCGTCGCAGCGTCACGGAGTGCGTGCGCACCACGGGGATCTTCGTCCGCCGTACCTTCGACGACTACCCCTCACTCCTCCCATTCCTCGGCTCTCCCATCCGTTCCATCGGCATTCACTCTCCTGCCGGCCGGTCGATCGGACTCGTGAGCGATCGCGACGAGTTCCGCGTCGGAAGAATGAAACCGCTGTACGAGGCAATCTTGCAGCAGGCCATCGCCGCCGGCGTCGAGTGGCGGCCGAACACGACTTACGCTTCGCTGCGCGCCTCACGGGGACATTCCGAGGTCGTCTTTCGAGACGGCAGCGAGGTGAAGACGCGGTTCGTCGTCGCCGCCGACGGTTCCCGCTCCCGCGTCGCCCGCGACCTCGGCCTCGACCAGAACAGCGAATGGATCACAGGTGTGGAAAGCGTGTTTCCATCCGAGTCGAGGGGCGTTCCGCGCTTCGACTGCTGGATCGATCGACGCGTGGCTCCCGGCTACCTTGCCTGGATGGTCGACGACGGCGAGGACATGCATGTCGGCGTCGGCGGTGATCGCGCACGTTTCGATCCGTCGGCGGCGCTGGAGGCATTCGAGCGGCGCATGCGAAAGGAAGGGCGGCTCGCGGCGCGGAGTCCGATCGAACGCCGCGGCGGATTGATCCCGGTCAACGGTGTTCTGCGGCGGATCGCCAACGCGCGGGGACTGCTCGTCGGCGATGCGGCCGGCGCCGTCTCCCCTTTGACAGCTGGCGGACTCGATGCGTGCATGCGCCTTTCCTCTCACGCGGCTTCCGTCCTCCTGGATGCCTTGCGGGACGGGGTGGCGCTGGATCGCTACGATGGTTGTGCGTTCCGCAGCCGCTTCGCATCGCGGCTGGCCATGCGCCAGCTGTTCAACCTGGCCACACAGTCACGCGCGTTGATCGAGATCGGATTTGCCGTCGGCGGAACTGCCGTCGCGCGACGGCTCGTCCGCCACGTTTTCTTCGGCCGCGGATCCTTTCCCGATCCCGCTCAGCCTCGCAGGAAGTGTCATGGTGTCAGGTCTGGAAAAACAACTTTTCTTCCGATACCGGGTGACAAACCGGACACTGTTGGAAGAAAAGTTGTTTTTCCAGACCTGACACCATGACGCGGTCAGATCGGCGGACCGGCCGGAATGGGTGGCGCCGCGGGAGCGACGAATGGCGCGGCCGGGCGATTCAGGAATCGCTCGATCATCGCCACGACGGACCGGCGGTCAGCGGCTTCGACATCGGTCGAAGGCCGCGCCTTCAGCTGGCGCGACAGATCCGACAGCGCCTGCTCGTATTGAGCCCGAACCGAGGCATCCGTCGCCGGATCGGCGGCGACTTCAATCAGTTTGCCGGCGGCTACGGATCGCACCGCTCGACGCAGCGCGCGATGCGATTCGGGCTCACTCACATCCGCCACGACGACATCGACCACACTCCTCGTCACCTCGGCCAGCGCGGGATTGCGCGCGTCTTCCGCGTGAAAGCGGAGCAGGCGCGCCGCTCGTGCAGGATGCAGAAGGGCGTTGACTGTCACCGCCGCCGCGCCACGCGCTGCTGCAATTGGATCGAACAGCGCGCCAGTCGCGCGGTCGAACCTCTCCGCCGTGCCGCCCTCGAACCCGTCCGCAACGGGAGGGATGAGATCGATGATCCGCTGCGGAATCGCGAGAAACGCCGGCTCGATCGTCTCGAGCGCCGCCTTCAGCGCTTCCCTCTGCCGCGCGGGAGCCACGACTTCTCGCACCGGCTGAGGAACGATCTCCGTCGCCACTCCCTCGCGCACGGCATACGTGAACATGACACCGCCGAGAGATTTGACGGCGGCCTCGAGCTGGTATCGGTGGTGGAGATACAGGGGAAGCAGAATCGGCTCGAGCTCCGAGAGAGGTGCTCCCGGTCTCAGGTTTGCGACACCGAACGAGTCGAGTGCGATCTTTCTCACTTCCATCTCGTGACGGAGCATCGCGATCGGATCACTGCCGTTGTCCCAGACGGAACCGAGGGGAT
Organism: uncultured Acidobacteriota bacterium; assembly: GCA_937870635.1. GTDB lineage: Bacteria > Acidobacteriota > Thermoanaerobaculia > Gp7-AA8 > Gp7-AA8 > DATLEX01. Next base: position 55,093 of record CALMZP010000032.1, read on the forward strand.
GAGGGGCGCCGACGTCGCGGGAGTGCTCGTCCGAGACGAAGAGCATTCCGTGCGCAACGCCTTCGCGGATGATGCGAGCCAGTTCTGCTTCCTCATTCGCAGAAGGCGGAAACTGGCTGTATCCGTATCGAACCGCGAACATGTCGAACTCCCCGATCCCTTCGTCGTACGCCTCGGAGAAGTTGAGACGGCCATCGCGGATCAGAATCATGGGTGCGGGATAGTCCATCACCGATGCGCGGTCGTAGGTGCTCGCCGCCATGTTGTGCGCGATTCCGAGGGTGTGGCCGACCTCGTGCGCGGCGAGCTGACGGATGCGCGCGAGCGCAAGCTTCGTAGGCGACACCGATTTGTCGAGCGTTGCCAGGACTTCCGGGTTCGGACCTTCGTACGGAGGAATGAGTCCCGCGCCGAGCATCACATCCTGGCGGATGCGCAGTGAACCCAGCGAGACGTTCCCCTTGATGATTTCGCCGGTGCGCGGATCGACGACAGCCGCACCGTACGACCAGCCGCGTGTCGACCGATGCACCCAGTTGATGACGTTGTAGCGGATGTCCATCGGATCGACGTTCTCCGGCAGGATCCGCACCTCATAGGCATTCCGGAACCCGGCTTTCTCGAACGCCTCCTTCCACCAGCTGGCCCCTTCGACCAGTGCCGAACGGATGGGCTCCGGCGCGCCGTGATCGACGTAATAGATGATGGGCTCGACGACATCGGACACCGGCGCCGCCGGATCTTTCTTCTGGAGACGATGCCTGGATATGAATCTCTTCTCGAGCGGCCCGGGGAACGGACTGGCGTAGTCGTACACCTCGATGCCAAAAAAGCCCGCGCGAGGATCGAGTCGTCGCGGCTCGTAACCCGGCCGCGGCAGCTCGACGAACGAATGGTGCTGTCGGACAGTCACGACCTCGGGCGTGGGCGTGACGGAGCTGACGAGCGACCCCGGGCGATCGTTCGTCACCAGCGTGATCGTCGCTTCCACCTCGGTATTTTCGGGGAACGATTTCGTCCGTGGCAGGTAGATCGCGCTGCGCTTCGGATCGACGCTGTACGAACCCTGCTTCGCATCGCGAAGCCGCGCGGCCACACCGTGTGCGTCGCGCAGGAAGAACTCGGTCGCGTCGACGATCGGCCCTCCCGCCGATTCCCTCTCGACGGGGAAGGACCAGAGGATCGACGAGGCGAACGACTCTTCCACGGCCCGCCGCTCACCGGCCGAGCCGTTCACGGTCCTGAAACGGAGGTTCGGCTGCACCATGAGGACTCGCGGTCCGCGCCGCTCGAAGCGGACGAGGTGCGTCGAGCCGAGCTGCCCGCGATCGAGACCAAGTGGATTCGATCCGACGCCGGAGGCCAGCGAGACCTGGTAGATCAACTCATGGTCGAGGCGGGGAATCTCCAGGAGGAGCTTTCCTTCGCCGTCGTTCCAGTGGAGTGGAAGGAAGCCGGGCATCGACTTCTCCCCGTTTCGACCCGGTTCCGCTTTCGGCGCCGGGGTCGCCGATGCGCAGGCAAGAGTGAGCGTGACGAGAAGGGCTGTCAGGATCCGCATGACGGCCGATCTTAAAGGCACCGTCGTGCCGTGACCACTTGAAATACAGTGGCGGGCGATGTCGCTCCTTGCGCTGTCCCTCGCCGCGCTCATCGGCCTGTCGCTCGGCCTGCTCGGCGGCGGCGGGTCGACGCTCGCCGTTCCGATCCTCGTCTACGTCGGCGGCATGGACGCGAAGCCCGCCATCGCCACGAGCCTGCTCGTGGTGGGAACCACGAGCTTCATCGGCGCCATTCGCCACTGGCGCCACGCGAACGTCGAGCTTCGCACGGCGATCCTGTTCGGATTGATCTCGATGGCCGGCTCCTACGCGGGCGGCAGGCTGGCCTCTCATCTGTCGGATACCTTTCAGCTCGTTCTGTTCGCTGTCGTGATGCTGGTCGTCGCGGTCTCGATGTTCCGCTCGGGAACCGGCGAACGTCCGAGCACGAGGCTTCCGCTCGTTGCGCTCGCCGCAGCGACGGTGGGTGTCCTGACAGGCATCGCGGGCGTGGGCGGTGGGTTTCTGATCGTCCCCGCTCTCGTACTGTTCGCGGGCGTTCCGATGGCGCGTGCCATCGGCACATCGCTCGTCGTCATCGCCATGAACTCGGCCGCGGGCTTCGCCGCATACTCGGGAACCGTGCGGCTCGACTGGGTCTACACAGCGCTCTTCACCGGACTGGCCATCGCCGGCGTGCTCGTCGGGTCATCGCTCGCCCGTACGTTTTCGCCGATCCTGCTGAAGCGCGTCTTCGCAACCTTCCTGATCGGAGTGGCCACCTTCATGCTCGTCCACGCGGCGCTCTAGTGATCCCTCACCGACTCCACGGCCTGCAGCTCCTCAGGGTGCGCCGATGCCGGAGAGCGCCGCACGAGCCGCGGATAGATCAGGACGAGGCCGAGGATGATGGCGACGCCCGCGTAGAAGCGGGAGTTGAGGTCGTGGTGTTCGCCGAGAAGGAGCGTGGCGAGGATGATCGCGTAGACCGGTTCGAGGTTGACGGCCAGCTGCGCGGCAAACGCCGAGAGTTGTCGCAGCGCAACCAGCGCCAGCGTGAACGGGATGATCGTGCATCCGATCGCCAGAGCCAGAAGATAGATGGCGTCGCGCGTCCCCGGAATTATGAATCCGGTATCGCTTCCCGGCAGCAGCGCTGTGACGATCGTGAGGAGCAGAGCGCCGGCCGTCAGCTCGATCGCGGTCACCGCGATCGGATCGGCGCGGTCGACGAGAAGCTTGTTCCATGTCCCGAAGATCGCCACGAGAAACGCGGACAACGCGCCCACAGCGATTCCGAGTCGCATCCCGGCGGGCACCCCGCCGACCACGAGGATGACGCCCGGAATCATGGCGGCGCCGAGGAGAACTTCGCGAACGTCGAAGCGGCGCTTGATGATCACCGGCTCGATGAATGCCAGGAACACCGGCCCCAGCGCCATGCATGTCGCGCCGACCGAGGCGTTGGAGAGTTTGATGGAGCCGTAAAACGTCAGCCAGTGCAGTGAGACGATCACGCCCGCGCCGGCATACGCGGCGATGAGCTTCACCGGCATCGCGCGCACCGACCGCCAGACCCGCGGCACCATCGCCAGGATGACCGAGACGAGGATCATGCGCCACCACACGAGCGGCAGCGCGGGGAGCGTGATCAGTTTGCCGAAGACCGCGGTGAATCCCCAGAGCACGACGCAGATGTGAATCTGCACATGAGCATTGCGCGGAGTCATCAGAGCTCGACGATCGTCACACCCGGATTCCGGGGATCGAGGCGATACCTGCGCACGGAAGATATCTTCTCGAGCAGCGCGTGGAGCGCGGCCTTGATCTTCCCCCCGCTGCGACCATGGATGAAGTGGACTTCGTGGTTTCCGGCCAGGAGCGCGCCGTTCAGGAGCTCGCCCACCGCCTCCATCGCCTCGGCGACGGTCTTCCCGTGCAGATCGAAGGATGCACGTTCGGCGCGTGGCCCGTCGTCCTCCTTGGGAGGCCGTGGAGCCGTCGCCGATCTCGCCCGCGCGCCTTTCCGCGGGGTTTCCTGAAGGGTCAGCTGATCACCGGTCGTCACGAGCGCGCGACCCTTCAGCTCGACGAGATACCGCCCCCCGTTCCGAACCTCGCGCACGGTTCCCTTCCCGAGACCTGCAACGTGAACGAGATCGCCTGGAGCGAACGGCATCTGCACATCATGCCATCCGGAGTCCGATAGGGATCACGCGGGCGAGGTCGCCCGCGCTCCACGTCCCGCGCGAATTGTGCTCCTCGACGAACTCATGCCGCGATACGACTTGGAGCCGCGGGCGATCCCGCCCGCGGGTCTTGATTCGCATTCCGCGGGCAAGATTGCCCGCGGCTCCATTTACCTCGCCAGCCCCCGTCCGATCGCTGCCAGCATCGCCACCCTCTCTCCGAGGGGCGCGAAACGTGGATCGTCCGTCTGGCCGCGCACGAACCGCGCGTAGATCTGCTGAATCACGACGGCCAGCTTGAATACCGCGAACACCTCGTAAACGGCGATCTCGCTGCTCTCGCATCCGTAGCGCGCCAGGATCTCTTCTCGAGTGAACCACCCTGGCAAACCAGTGACTTCCGGCAGAGCGTGGACCCAGTAACAGAGAAGGATCCCGACATCGACGAGGGGATCGCCGATTGCGCTCATCTCCCAGTCGAACACTCCGACGAGGCGCGATGGATCCGCGGGATCGAGCATCACGTTGTCCAGCTTGTAATCGCCGTGCACGAGCGCGGGCCGCGGCGGGTCGTCGGGGATGCGCTCATCGAGCCATCGCGCCAGCCACTCCATGTCGGGAACCTCGCTCGTTTTCGAACCGTGCCAGCGCTCGGTCCAGCCGCGAATCTGCCGTGCCACGAATCCGGCGGGGCGGCCGAGGGTGTCGAGACTGTGAGCGGCGATGTCGATCGCGTGAAGATTCGACAGCGTGCCGACGACGCCCGCACTGACCCGCGCCCGCATCGCTTCATCGAAGCCCCGCGGCTCCTCGGTTCGTATCACGAGGCCGCGGCGTCGCTCCATCACGTAAAACACCGACCCGATGATGCTCGTGTCCTCGCACAGCAGATACGGTTTCGGCGCCAGCGGAAAGTGCGGATGCACGGCCGTGAGCACTCGATATTCGCGCGCCATGTCGTGCGCGCGCGGCGGCACCGGGCCGAACGGCGGACGCCGCAGGACCAGCTCGGAGTTGCCGAAGCGGATGTCGTAGGTGAGGTTCGAATGTCCGCCGGGAAACTGCGCGACGGTCATCTCACCATCGAGCTTCAGCTCGCGGCGCAGGTAGTCCGCGAGCTTTTCCCAATCGAGCTGCTCGCTTGCGCGGACCGGCCGGGTGTCCTCCGCGCTCACCGCTTCCCCTTGATCACGTTGCGCGCGATGACCATCCGGTGCACCTCTGACGGCCCGTCGTAAATGCGGAACGCTCGCGCCTCGCGATAGAAATGCTCGAGCGGTGTGTCGCCGGAGACGCCGAGGGCTCCGCACATCTGCACCGCTCGATCGATGATGCGATTCACCGCCTCGGCCACGAACACCTTGCAGATCGACGATTCGTGCCGGATCTCACTCCCCTGCTCGTGAGCCCAGGCGGCCTGCATCACCATCAGTCGCGACGCGTGGAGCTCGATTTCCGAGTCGGCGATCATCCACTGCACGGATTGATGTTCGGTGAGCTTCTTCCCGAATGCTTCGCGCTGTTTCGCGTAATCGGTGGCGATGTCGATCGCGCGCCGCGCGATTCCCATCCAGCGCATGCAGTGCGTCAGCCGCGCGGGTCCCAAGCGGACCAGCGCAAGCCGGAAGCCGTCGCCCACTTTGCCGACGATCGCCGAATCGGGAACGCGGACGTTGGTGAATTCGACCTCACCGTGTCCGCCGATGCCGTGCTCGCCCATCACCGGTACGTTGCGCACGAAACGGTAGCCCGGGGTATCGGTCGGAACGAGGAACATCGTCGCGCGATGATGGCGATCGGCATCCGGATCCGTCACCGCGATCGTCACCGCGAACGCTGCGCCCTCGGCGCCGGTCGCGAACCACTTCAGGCCGTTGATCTCCCATCCTCCGTCGACGCGCGTCGCGCGCGTCGTCATCATCGTTGGATCGGATCCGGCGCCCGGTGCGGGCTCGGTCATCGCGAAGCAGGAGCGGATCTTTCCTTCGACGAGCGGCCGCAGCCATCGCTCGCGCTGCTCATCGGTCGCCTGATGCGCGAGAAGCTCCATGTTGCCTTCGTCCGGCGCGGAGCAGTGCAACGCGACGGGCCCGAGAAAACTGCGGCCGGCCTGCTCGAAGAGCACGCACATGGCGATAGTGCCGAGGCCGAGGCCGCCGTATTCGCGGGGAAGCTGGGGGCCGAAGATGCCGGCGCGGCGCGCCTTGCCGCGCAGCTCGGCGACGAGCTCGGGCGTGAACGGTTTCGATTCCGCGGGGATGACTTCGTTGCGCACGAACGCGGCGACGCGATCGCGGAGGTCGATGAGCTGCGGATCGAGATCGAAGTTCATTTTGGACCGTGCTGGACCTTGGACCTTGGACCTTGGATTTTGGATTTTGGATTTTGGATTTTGCTTAGGTCTCGGATCATGCCATCCCCAGGTCCAAGGTCCAAGGTCCAAGGTCGCCCGGTGGTAGTCCAGGCGGATAAGAGCGTTCCGTATGGTGACCTGGCTGTGCTGCTCGGCCTGTGTCGTGACGCGGGATTCACGAACGTGGGACTGGCGGCGCAGCGCCGCGAACCTTGAATGCCGCCGGCGCGCGAACCTGTTGCCTGGAGATCGGGTGGTGCCGCGTTTGACAGACTGGGTGCGCCGAGGGACCTCGGATGATGCTGAGGACGAGGCTGACACTGATGCCGGGGGCAAATGGGACGAAGAGTCTGGTGGAGCGATATGGGGAGCGCCTCGTGTGTGTGCGCTACCGGTATAGGGAACCGATCTACCAGCAAGCGCGCGTGGTTGCTCGGCGGCTGATCGAGCAGGAGCGTTCCGGCGATGTCCGCTTGACCGCGTCGATAAGCGCGGAGGCCAAGTTGGTGGGACAGGCAGATGAACGTTCGGGAAGCCTCCGCCAGATACTGGAGATCACACACAACTTCCAGAATCAACGAGTCGCCTAACTCGCGATTGCAGCGGACTGCGGCCCGCCACGACGTTTAGAATAGAGCCACGCTCTGCGCGGCGGGCCGAAACCGCTGAACCGCAGGGACGTTAGACGCATGGAGAATGCAGTCCCGTGAGACCGAAGGAAGTGGTCCGGACGTGGGTTGACGCGTTCAATCGCGGTGACGCAGATGCTCTCGCCCGGCTCTACGCGGACAATGCCATCAACCATCAGGTCGCGGAGGCGCCGGTCGAAGGAAAGGCGCGGATCCGGGAGATGTTTGGAAAGGAGTTCGCGCAGGCGAAAATGGTGTGCGTGGTCGAAAATCTCTTTGAGGATGGCGAATGGGCAATTCTCGAATGGAGTGATCCGCTGGGCTTGAGAGGCTGCGGCTTCTTTCAGGTGCGTGGCTCGCTCATTCAGTTTCAGCGCGGCTACTGGGACAAACTCTCATTTCTACGAATGCATCGTCTGCCGCTGCCGCGAGAATGAGTTACACGGTGGGGGCAACATGCGTCTAACTCAACGCTGCAGCCGATGCCAACCCGCGCCGCGTGGGTCGTAGTTTGCTACTCTTCCGCGTGCGGGTTGGTGCGGCTGAGTGCTGATCCGTTAGACAGTCGCAAAATCCACTCGTCGTAGAGCGGTTCCGTCTCGATGCTACGATCGAGCGCAGATGAGCCCCACAGTTTTTCGCGACGGTCAATTTCGGTTCTACTTTAACTCGCGCGAAGAAGACCGAATACACGCACACGTCGAGTCGCCTGACGGTCAGTTGAAGGTGTGGCTTGAGCCTCGCATCGAACTGGCGCAGAATCACGGCGTACCGGAGCGCGATGTCACCAAAATTCTCCGCATCCTCGAAGAACGACATGGCGAAATCGAAAAACGCTGGCGCGAACATCACCGACGCTGAAGTCACCAGCATTTCTCGTCATGGTTTCTGGCTCTATTTGGCCGGCCGAGAGCTCTTCGTCGACTTTCGGGAATTCCCATGGTTTGCCGAGGCGTCGGTTAAGCAGATCGTGAATGTTCGCTGGTCGCCGCCCGATCAACTTCATTGGCCTGATCTCGACATCGATTTGTCTGTTGAGTCGATCGAGCATCCCGAGAAGTTCCCGTTGTTTTTCGATCCTTCGCGTAGCGACGCTGTCTAACTTCACGCAGCAGCTGTCGCGGCCCGGCGTAGCGCCTGCCATCTGACCCTCCCAGTGTTCGGGCAAGCTAAGATGGAGCACGACTTCGGCACGCGGAACTGGCCGCGCAGCTGAGCCCAGACGGCAACCGCTGCCACGTGAGTCCCAAGTGCGTTACTCTTCCGCGCGCGGTTGCCGCGGCTGAGCGGCAAACCGTTGGACGGCGAGGTCGAAATTCTGAAGACCGCTCAGGCTGTATGGCGGAGAACAGCGGCCCCGGTTGGCGCCGGTGATCGCCAAATCCGTTGGACGGGCGGAATGAGAGTTCTTAGCCAACGAGAAGTCGGTTAGGAACAGCGAAGCGCGGAGCTGGAGGTTAATGTGCTCGAACTACTCATCGTTGTTCTATTGGTTCTTTGGCTTGTTGGATTCTTTGGACCGGCGCGCATACCTCGAATCCCACGGACGGGGAATCTGATTCACATATTGCTCGTGATCATCCTTGTCCTCATCATCGTCAGGTTACTCACTTAATCATTTGCCGTGAGTCTCAGACCTGAAGCGGGATCGAGGAATCCGTCTCACGCATGATCGGCCGCGCGCCACACCGAATTGCCGCGCCATCCAACCTTGCGCTGCACCGGACGTGAACCGCTGCCACATTTGCCGCAGGTTTATACTTCAGTGCGCGCGGTTCACGCCGGTGAGCGCTGGGCCGTTGGGCTGACCGAAGAGAGCGCAGAATCGGGTCTGCGTCTTCCCGGTTGTAGGATGACGTCATGACTAAGCGGTACGCGAGCTCTACGAGAAGGCTTCCCAGCTTTCGGAAAACGACCGGGCGGAACTCGCCGTTCTTCTCCTAGAAACACTTCAGGAGCCTGGCGTTCCAGGAGTGGAGCAGGCATGGGCGAACGACATCGAACGTCGCCTTGCTGATTATCGCGCCGGCCGGGTCCGCACGATTTCGTGGCAGGAGCTCCGTTCGCAGCGGCATCGCTCGAGCCGCTGATGCTTCCATTGCAGTTCTTTGAGAAAGCAAGCCAAGAAATCGAGCACGAGCGGAGCTACTACCGCCAGCGCAGCATCACCGCCGAAACTGCATTTCTTCGCGAGCTCGATCACGCCGGCAGCGTCATTTCAGAAGCGCTTTCGGTCGTTTCCTTTCTCGCTCGTGTACTTCGTTGAAAGCCAGATAATCTTTGTTGTCTCACTTGAAAGTCATAGCAAGAGACCGGACTACGGGCGCGAAAGGCTACGCTAGTGGCGGCTGCCCAACTCCACGCAGTAGTTGTCGCGGCCCGGCTTCGGGTCGGCAGCCTTCACGTTTCTCGCGCGGGCCGAACCGCCTGAGGTTGGAACGTTGGGCGGACATGTTTGGAACTCGTCGAACGCGTGTTGCTTGCGTGTGGTGACGCGCGACAACGCTTCAGCGGGAACTGATACAAACCCAGCGCGTAACGGCGGCATGGAAGACCTGGCTCTCGGTGAGAGCGTCCGGCGCGGTGACCCGACTGTACGGAGCTGGCACGCTATTTCCCCGCTGCACGCGGACCCCCACAGGCTTTCAGCGGCTGCGAAACGCGCTGTTCCTGAGCGCCGCGGAAGGTGACAACCCTACGTGTCTCAATCTCGCGATCGCTCGTCAAACGGGACGAACCGGCCTGATGCTGGGGCTCAGCGAGGTATCGCACGCGCGACCAAGGTCGAGGCGCCCAACCCTTCGCGGGCAATTCTCGGCTTGGTCGAGCACTGATCTGCCGCCCAACCAGGCCGCTGTATCCGACGGCAACGGCGCCGCGATAGCTCCAAGCGCGGTAGACTTTCGCGTGCGGTTGCCGCGGCTGAGCGGCAAACCGTTAGACGGGAATCCGTGATCGTCGGTCCTCTGAATGACCGCTCTGCTAACCCTGCGGTGCAGGTTGGATCGCGCTCAGCTAAGCGCGTTGCACTGGCTTCCGTTGCCTTGATGCAGCAGTACCTCGATCCTGCAGTCACCACACCGCCGAGTGGCGCCATGAAAGCGGTTCCGGTGGAACTGCGCATTCGGATTGCGGAGAAGGAATGCGGCTATCACTTCCAGTTGGCTCCAGGAGCCGTCTAACTCACGTCTAACTCCTGGAAGACCGACGTTCACGAAGCCAGAGCGCTCGCCTTGCTCGTCGACGACCCCGTATGTGGGAGGGCGCAGCGTAGAATCTGCGAATGCGCAACGTTGCCTGCCTTGCTCTATTTGCGGCACTTGCAGCATCGGTCACCGCCAAAACGGTCGGCATCGATGCAACAGTCACAGAGATCGCGCCGGACTGCTACGTCTGCAGAGTGGCGGCGGTTGGCAAACCTCACGATGTCACCCTGGCCGCTCGAGAAATCAACGTGGAAGAGGGCCGAACAGCGACGGTGACCTGGTCAGAGGATCCAAAGCCATCATCGTGGATCGACTACAACGCAACCTGCTCCGTCTCGGCGGACGGTTCCAAGGCCACCGTCGTCGTGAAGATTCGAGCTCGGGATGGACAACGAAGATCCGACGGCACCTACACCGCGATCGTGAAGCCGCAACGCTGACAGGCCCGGGACCGCAGCGACCATCGCCGCAGAGTGAAACGCGTTTTCACCAGCAGAAACGCGCATGGAATGCCCAAAGTTGTCGCCATCATGTCCATGTCACTCGCCGGCTTCGTCGCCGACCGCAACGACGCGTCGCCGAAGTATCGACTGGTACTTCCACCCGGGTGACAATCCCACTGTCGGCGTCACGCATCCGCGCTATCCCGTGCGCAAAGCTTAGAGGGGATCGACGGTATCGACGCGCAATGCGACCCCTTGGCTACTCCGCCAGCGCGGTAAACTTCCACTTTCGACACAATGACCACTCTCCTTCTTCTCGCGCTCACCATCGTTACGGCGACACCTGAGCCGGTAGAACTGACGGTCGACGTCCATCACGAGAATGGCGCGCTTCCCGGAGTGACGATCGAACTTTCACATGGCGGGAAGACAATGGAAGTCATCACCGATGCGTGCCCGATCCGTTTACATTCAGCGTGACTCCCTGGACCATTCAGGGATATCCGGTCCGCTGATCCAGAGCAGAGGGACAACCAATGACCCGAGTGCGCGCAGTTTGCCGGGTCGGAGAAGGCCATGCATGTGGTGCTCCGGCGAGCCGTAGCGTGGCTGACGGAGAACCGGTCACGCGGAGACGCGGAGAACGCGGAGTGAGCAAGGGGGCAGAGATGATGATCCGTTTCGTCCGGTGGGCGGTTGCACTTCTCTCGTTGTCGCTGTTTGCATCGTCTACGCTTCTCGCGAAGCCGAAGCCGGAGACGCGGATCACCGTCCTGTCCGATGCGTTCTCCCGCAATTCGAAGCTGGATCTCGATTGGGGTTACGCGGCGCTCGTCGAGCACGACGGGAAACACATCCTCTTCGACACAGGGAACAACGCCGGCAAGTTCGCAGCGAACGTGCGAGCACTGGGGATCGATCTGTCACGGCTCGATTTCGTCGTAATCTCTCACCGTCACGGCGACCACACCGACGGCCTGCACCACCTGCTGAGCGTCAACCCGAACGTGCCGATCTACGTCCCTGAAGACGAATACTTCGGGGGGCCGACGCCACCCGTGTTCTTCTCGCAACCAGTTCCCTCTCTCCCCCGGCACATGCGGTACTTCGGCGGCGCGGTTCCCGACGTCATCCCGCACGGAACACCGTGGCGCGAGGCCAGGTTTCGGCCGGTTCGCGGAACTCATGAAGTGGCGCCGGGGATCCGGCTCGTCGCGAACCGATCGCAGACCGGCGCCTTCAGCGAAACGCCGGAAGTGTCATTGGTACTCGACACTCCCGATGGTCCGATCGTGGTCGTCGGCTGCTCACACCCGGGGATCGAACGGATCGTGGAGTCCGTCAACGCGAAACAGACCGGCGTTCGCCTCATCGCCGGAGGCCTGCACCTCGTGACGACGCCACCGGCCGAGATCCAGCGCGTCGGTCTGTCTCTTCGTGACAAATGGAGAGTGAAAGCGATCGCTCCCGGACACTGCACGGGTGAGACCACGTTTGCTTCATTCATGAAGATCTGGGAAGCCGAATACACGTACGCCGGTGTGGGCACCGTCATCACGGTGCGCCGGCGCGGTTGATCTCCTTCCGCCGTTCCGCTACTTCGTGGCATCCACTGATGTCGGCTGCCCCTCGATCACCACCACGGGATGCGTCTGCTCGATCTTCACCGTTCCATCGAGGACCTCCGTGCGATAGCTTCCGGGAGCGACGTTCTCGACACGGGTCACGGCGCCATCCAGGCGGATCTCGGCGATGCCGTTGCAGTAGCAGCGCACATCCTCCTCGCCGTCCGGCAGCACGAAACGGACTTTCTTCTTCGCGTCGGGCGCGGCGTGAATGACCACCGTGCCTCCCGGCGTGAGCGCGACGCGAACCTCCGGTCCCGGGATCGTCGTCCTCACCGTCTGGGACGCGTAGCCATTCGCCGAAACAGAGACCCGGTACTCACCGTGATCGGCCTCTGATAGCCGCTCTGTTCGGACAGGGCGATGTTCACGTTCGCCGACGGGAGGCCGGCGCCCGTCGCGTCGACCACCTGTCCACTCCATTACGCATCCGGCCGTCCGGTTCAGGCGATGAGCCGTGATGGCGGAAGCGACGAGTTTTCCTTCAGCGCCTCGAACGCCCGGATCAGCAGCGACGGATCTGCCGCGAAGCACAAGACCGGCATCTGCGAGACGTAAGCGAAGCCGAATGCCGCCTCCGCGGCGAAGGCCGAGAGCTTCCTCCGAACGCTCTCTTCCATCCGGCTGCGCTCCGTGCGCGAAAAATTCTGGTCGAGCACCAGCGTCAGCCGGTGCGGCCGCGCGCGGATGATGCGCAGGAGCTCGTCGCGGAAAATGTAACGCGCGCTCTTCGCGCCGCTGATGGCGGTGAGCGAGACGCCGTGGTCCGGATCCAGGAGCAGGTTCGGCGCGGTGAGGCACGGCTCGAAATAGGCGGCACGATCGATCCCGGTCCGCAACCGTTCGGCCGAAAGAATCGTGGCGTTCAGGAACTTCGCGAGCTGTCCGGCGGCCGCCGGGTCGATCTCACGGGTGAACATGGGATGAACCGACCACCTGCCAAAGTCCGACAGCCAGTTGATGAACGACTTCCTGACGATGTCGTATGAGTCCCCGGGAAACGGCAGATTCATGGACGGGATCCATGGTAACTCGGGGATCCGCCCGGCGAACGGCCGAACCCTTCACGTCGCGGCGAGAGCATGCCGTCCTCCAGCGGGTCGCGCCTGTCCGACAATGGCTCCATGCAAACCGTGGGAAGCGATGCCCGGGCCGTCGGGCTGCCGCGGATCCTGTTCTCTCTGCAAGAGCTACCCGTACACCACAGAGGCGTAGAGTACGCGGAGGGACCGTAGAGAGCTTCTGCAAGCAATCGATGAACGAAGGAGAAAACCGATGCCGATGTACCTGACCCGGTTCAGCTACACGCCCGAAACGTGGGCAAAGCTCATCAGAAATCCCGAGGATCGCCGGGCGGCGGCGAAGAAGTACATTGAATCCGTGGGCGGCAAGCTGCACGGTTTCTGGTACGCGTTCGGCGACAACGACGGGTACAACCTGTGGGAGGCTCCCGACAACGTGTCGATGGCAGCGACGGCGCTCGCGATCAGCGGCGGCGGAGCGCTCAGCTCCTTCCACACGACCGTGCTCCTCAGCGTGGAGGAGACCATGGCCGCGATGCAGAAGGCTGCCTCCATCGGCTACAAGCGGCCTGGAGACGAAGGATAGGTGCGACATTCTCGACGATGTCTTCGCCGGCGGAACTCTTTTCCTCGCCGAGATTTTACAGGCCGCGGGGTCGTTCGCGGCCGGACCATCCACGACGAAGATCTACCGCTCGAGAGCAAGGAGCCGGTCACGCAGGCGGGTGAATCCTTTTTCCACAATCTGGCTCTTCCCTCATGAAAGGGATTGAAGCCATGAACGGATTTTTCACCACGAATGAAGGAACCATCGACCGCGTCCTGCGAGTGCTCGTCGGCATCGCTCTCCTCTCCCTCGTCTTCAGCGGCGCGCCAGCCAGACCAGAAAACGATTCCCCTTGCCGCCCTTCCCCCCGCGCACCTGATGTTCCTCGGCACTGAAACCGGCGCGGCGTAACTTCTTCGTGAACGCCGCGTCCTCGCTGGCAGACCAGATCGCCAGCATTCCCCCTTCGCGCAGCGCCGTGAACGCCGCGCGCAAACCCGCCGACGTGTAAAGGCGGTTATTGTCTTTCGCGGTGAGTGCGGCTGGTCCGTTGTCGACATCGAGGACGATCGCATCGAAAGCATCCTTCGCTCCGATGATGAGAGAGGCGACGTCGGCCACGCGCACGGTGACACGCTTATCCTTCAGCGCCGCACCGTTGATCTCCGCCATCACCCCGCGGTTCCACTCCACGACCTCGGGCAGCAGCTCGGCGACGACGACGGAACTACGCGGACCCACACGGGCAAGCATCGCAGCGAGCGTGAAGCCCATTCCCAATCCGCCAATCAGGACTCGGGCCGAGGCAGGATCGCGGAGCCGGTCGGCGACGAGGGTCGAGAGTGCGTCTTCCGAGCCGTGCACGCGGCTGTTCATCAGCTCGTACGAGCTGACGCGGATGGAGAATTCGCCGCCGCGGCGGTAGAGGCGCATCTCCTCTCCGTCTCCGGGGATCGTGGCCGTGGCCAGCAGGGTCCAGGGAAGCATGGTTGCGCAGTGTAAGGGGTGTGAGCTGTGGGAGGGAGTGCGGGAGCTTGAAGGTGGTGGGTTCTCCCCCAGCGAAGACTGGAGACGCCGCGAGGGAGGGAGAATCCCATTCACCAGTCACCATTCACCATTCAACATTCCCGCTTCCCCTCCTCTACCCCCTCCCCGAAGGCTGTGGAAAGTCACTGCTCCGGCACCGCATACGCCTGCGTCTCCACCGGCGCCGGCTCCCCTTTCAGCGCCGCGGCGATGCGGTCGACGTGGATGTGGCTCGTCTCGATGAATGCCGTGGTGCCGCTCACCTGAGTGCCGGCGGCGGCGGTACCGGCGACGTAGAGTCCGGGGACGTCCGTCTCCATCGTCGCTTCATTGAAGCGTGGACGTCGCTGCGGTCCGACGAGCGTCACGCCCGCGCTCTCGAACAGCGACGAATCCTGTTCGTAACCGGTGAGGAGCAGTACGGAATCGGCGTCTATGCGCCGTCCTCCCGGATCGAGAACGACATGCGCGGGTGTGATCTCCCGAAGGGTCGTCCCCGGTAGAAAGGTCATCCGGCTGTCACGGATCATGGCGTTGATCTCGGGAAGCAGCCACGGCTTGACGTGCTTTGGATCGAGCTCCGCGGCGCGATACGACAGGGTGACAATCGCCGCCACGCGCACACACCGGATCGCTGCTTCGACCGCCGAGTTGCGGCCTCCGACGACGAGCACCTGCCTTCGGAAGTACGCGTGAGGATCGCCGAAGAAGTGGCTGACGTGCGGAAGGTCCTCGCCGGGGACGCCGAGGAGGTGGGGGCGGTGCATGTCGCCGATGGCAAGGACGACATTTTGAGCAGTTCTCTTCCGCTCGCCGTCCCGTCCGAACGCGGTCACCACGAATCCGTCGTCGCCGCGGGTGATCGCGTTGACACGCACGCCCGTTTCGACCTTCAGATCGAATTGCAGGACGACCGAGCGCAAGTAGGTCAGGTACTCCTCGCGTGTCGCTTTCGACTGATCGAGCGTCTGCAGCGGAACGCCGGCGATGGCGATGCGTTCGGGCGACGAGAAGAACTGCGTCTGTGGTGCGTACCAGGAGATGGTCGAGCCGATCTGCCCGGCGTCTACCTGCTCGTACGAAATCCGCTCGCGTCTGAGCCGCACCGCGAGCTCGATTCCGATCGGCCCGGCACCGACGATCAGTACTTCCGGTCCATTCACGCGACCGACTGTAACTCACGCGGGCCGGATATAGTTCGCGGGCATGGAGCTCGGAATCACCAGCTTCGGCGAGGTCACTCCCGATCCGCAGTGGGGACGCGCGATCGATCCCGGGACACGCCTCCGCGA
This sequence comes from uncultured Acidobacteriota bacterium, assembly GCA_937870635.1. Taxonomy (GTDB): domain Bacteria; phylum Acidobacteriota; class Thermoanaerobaculia; order Gp7-AA8; family Gp7-AA8; genus DATLEX01. The sequence goes on from CALMZP010000032.1 coordinate 70,966, forward strand.
CGTGATCGAAGAGATCGAGCTCGCCGATCAGGTCGGCCTGGAGGTCTTCGGGGTCGGAGAACATCATCGTCCCGACTTCTCGGTCTCGGCGCCGGCGGTGGTTCTCGCCGCGGCCGCCGCGCGCACGAAGTCGATCCGCCTCGCCAGCGCGGTGACCGTTCTCAGCTCGGACGATCCCGTCCGCGTGTATCAGGATTTCGCCACGCTGGACCTGTTGTCCGGCGGCCGCGCCGAGATCTGGGCAGGTCGCGGCTCCTTCATCGAGTCGTTTCCTCTCTTCGGACAGGATCTCGCGGACTACGACGAGCTGTTCACCGAGAAGCTCGAACTGCTGCTGAAGGTGCGCGCGTCCGAGAAAGTAACCTGGTCCGGCAAACACCGTCCGCCCATCGGCAATCGCGGCGTCTACCCGCGCGCCCAGCAGGATCCGCTGCCCGTCTGGATCGCGGTCGGTGGAACGCCGCAGTCTGCGGTGCGCGCCGGCACGCTGGGGCTGCCGATGACGATCGCGATCATCGGCGGCATGCCGGAACGCTTCACGACTTTCGTCGATCTCTATCGCGAGGCCGCGCAGCGGGCCGGTCACGATCCGTCGACGCTGAAGCTCGCAATCAACTCACACGGTTACATCGGCGAGGATTCCGACGGGGCCGCCGCCGAGTACTACCGTCCCTACGTCGGAATGATGAACAAGATCGGACGCGAGCGTGGATGGGGCGGTTTCGACCGCGCGCAGTACGAAGCGCTGCGATCGCCGCGAGGTGCGCTGCTGGTCGGCGGCCCTCAGCAGGTCATCGACAAGATTCTGTTCGAGCACGAGCTCTTCGCGAACGACCGCTTCCTGCTCCACATCAGCGTGGGAACGCTTCCGCACGACAAGGTGCTGAAAGCGATCGAGCTCTTCGGCACGAAGGTCGCGCCCGCGGTGCGAAGCGCCGTCGCTGCAGCTAGAGCTTGATCTCCTGATTCCTCGCGCGGACGTTGCACGGCTCGCATACCCAGCCGTGTTCAGCGACCTTGAACGGGCCGTCGCTCTCGTCGCGGAACAGCGTTCGCGACTCGTGGCACCAGTCGCAGCGGACCGCGTGCGGATTGCCGAAGCTTGGATTGGCGAGAAGAATTGCCGCGGCAACGGCCTTCTCTCCCTGGAGAAGGTCGTCACTGCGCAGCACCTTTGCCGCCGTCGATCTCACGGTCTGCCGGTTCATGTTCGTTCTCCATGCTCGTCCAGCCACTCGAGGATTCCGCGGATGCTTCCGGTCGCGAGCGCGATACAGGTATCAGCGGCGCCGTAATAGAGATTGAGCGTGTCGCCGTCGCTGCCGATCGTGTACCCGCACGGAAACGTCACATTCGCGACGTCGCCATGCGTCTCGTAATCGGCCTCGGGCCCGAAGATCCATTCGTCACCGCGCAGCAGCAGCTGCTCGGGACGCTCCAGATCGAAAAGGGCAACGCCCAGCCGGTAGAGGCTTCCGGCGGCGTTCGTGCGCACTCCGTGGTAGATCATCAGCCATCCACGCTCCGTCTCGATGAGCGGTGGCGAGAGTCCGACCTTGTTCGCGTCCCACCATCCGCCCCGCCGCGCCTGCAGCATCATGCGATGACCGCCCCAGCTTCGAAGATCGGGTGAGTACGAGATCCAGACGTGCGCGCCGGAGTCGGCGATCGGACGGTGGATCAGTGCCCACATGCCGTCTACACGCCGCGGCAGCAGCGCCGCGTCCTTGTCGTCCGGCTGCATCACCAGGCCGCATCGCTCGAAGGTCACGAAGTCTTCGGTGAGAGCGAGTGAAACACCGGGACCGCCTTTGCCGAACGCGGTATACGTCACCGCATACTTGTCGAGCTCCGGGATGAACGTGATGCGTGAATCCTCGACGCCCCACAACTCCTCGGGATGCTTGACGGGGTCAGGCAGGAGAGTCGGCTTGGGGTCGATGACCCATCCGGTGACGCCGTCCGCGGATCTGGCCGCACAGAGATGCGAGTGCCCCCGGCGATCTTCGACGCGGCACAACAGGAGCGTGGTTCCGTCGCGCAAAAGCGTCGCGCCGGCATTGAACACGGAATGGACGGGATACGGCCAGTCGGACGCGCTGAGAATCGGATTCCTCCCGCTGCGATGGAAGAGGGTCTCGTACCCCCGGGCATTTGCGACGGCAACGGTCATGAGGTGACCGCCACGAGGGTTTCTACAGGTTCGCTGGCCGGGATCTGCATTGCGTTCCACCGCACTTCGTCGGCGCGCATGTCCATCAGCGCCATGAGAAACGACAGGGTCGATTCGGCTCCCTGGTTCTCATTGACGCGGTCGACGTGCAGCGCATCGCGACAGCCGCCCGAGAGCGGGTCGTAGAGCCGCTGCTGCAGCTGGTTCTGTCCGAGGAACCATGTGAATGCGCGGCGGGCGTGCTCGGTCCAGATGTGATCGCCTGTCGCGCGAAAGGCGTGCATGCAAGCGGAGACCGTGGCACACGCCTCGACGGGCTGCTGGTCGAATGCCGCCGCGGTCATGCCCTTCTCGAAGAAGCCGTTCGTCCCCACCGGCGCGAAGTAGCCGTCGGCGGTGCGCTGAATCGTGGTCAGCCACTCGAGTGAACGAAGCCCGAGGGCGGTCATCGAAGCGTCGCCGGTCCAGGAGCCAGTGGCAATGAGTGCCTGCGGAAGGCGCGCATTACAGTACGTGACGCTGTTCTCGCACCACGGCCACTCGGGCTGATCGATGCGGCGAAAGAGTCCGGCCAGCCGCTCGGCAATCGCCCGCCCCGACGCCTGCACATTCCGATCGCCCTCGAAGGCTCGAAGATACTGCTCGATTCCGAGCAGAGCAAAAGCCCAGGCGCGCGGGCTGCGGAATTCCGAGACCGCGGAAAGGGCGGAATGGAAGAGCGCTCCGGCTAGACTGTGCCGGCCGGGATCGGACGACCGTCCCACCACGGTGCCGAGCGCCCAGAGAGCGCGCCCGTGACTGTCTTCGGACCCGAACTGATCGACCCACAGCCTCGAGTGCGACATGAAGTTGTGAAAACGTCCTGAGGCAGGGTCGAACGCGTGGCTGACGAATGCGAGATAGCGCGACGAGAGCCTGCGGACCGTTTTGGGATCGGCCGCCTCCGCATCCTCGATGAGCGTCATCAGAAGTAACGCGCGGGCGTTGTCGTCGAGGCAATAGCCTTCCTCGTAACGCGGGACGTTGTACGCCGCGTGCTGAAGCATCGCCGTGTCGTCGGTCATGATCTCGATGTGGTCGAGGTTGACCTGCGGCAGCTCGGCGGGGCGGTTCGCAAGCGTGGCAGCGCGGAAGGTGGTCTGTCTGCGCTCTTTGTGCTCGGCGCGGGCGCGCTCGAATGATTCGAGATACGAGTTTGCGACGGCCGGCCACAGCATCGTTTCACCGTGCTCGGCCGCGCGGCGGCGAAGCTCGAGACGCTTCTCCGGATCGTCGAGCAGCCCGATGATCTCGCCAGCGATCGAACCTGCATCCCTCGACGGGACGAGAATCCCGCGCTCGCCGGCGAGCAGCTCCTTCGCGTAAAGGTATGGGGTGGAAATGACCGCCTTCCCCGCGCCCAGCGCATAGGCGAGCGTCCCGGAGGTGATCTGTTCCGGATTCAGGTACGGAGTGATGTAGATGTCTGCCGCTGCCAGAAACTCGGAAAGCTCGGACTGGCTGACGAAGCGGTTGTGAAAGATGACGCTGCCGTCGACGCCGAGCCGTTTGGCCCGGTCTTCGAGCATCAGGCGATAGGTTTCGCCGTCACGCTCCACGACATGCGGATGCGTCGCTCCGAGGACGATGTAGACGACATCAGGGTAGTGTTTGAGAATTTCCGGGAGCGCGTCGATGACGTACTCGATCCCTTTGTCCGGCGAGAGCAGCCCGAACGTCAGCACGAGCGGCCGCCCCTCGACCCCCAGCCGGTTCTTGCTGCCTGATAGAGGCGTCTTCGGGACGCCGTGCGGGATCACGTCGATCTTCGCGGCATCGACACCGTGCACCTGGCGCAGGATGCCCGCGCCGCCCGCCGTCATGACGATCAGCCGGTCGGAGAGCGCCGTGATCTCGTTCATCACGCGGCGCTGCTGGAGATTCGGCGCGCTGAGGATCGTGTGAAGGGTGGTGACGATGGGCATGCGCAGCTCGCGCAGGAGCGGCAACAGATGCGCGCCGGCCTTGCCGCCGAAGATCCCGTACTCGTGCTGCACCGACACCACGTCGACGGCGTTGACGTTCAGAAAATCGGCGGCGCGGGCGTACGCGGTGACGTCATGGTCTGGCAGCTCGAAGCGAACGCGCGACGGATATGCGTATTGATGAGTGGCGTCGTTCATCGCCAGGACGAAGCAGTCCAGCTCCGGCCCGGCGGTGGAGAGCGCTTCGGCTAGATCGGTCGTGAATGTGGCGATGCCGCAACGGCGGGGAAGGTGATTCCCGAGCACCGCTACGCGGCGCATGGTTTCTTCAGACATTTTTTCCTTTGTGTCGCGGGTCAGCAGCGCTGTTTCACGATGGCTGAAGCCTGCTGCTCCAGTGATTCGCAGCAGGTTGTCCACCGTGTATCGAACCAGCCGTTTTCGCGGCCGTTGATGGTGAGCGCGACCACCGACTGTCCGTGGTCGTTGCAGCGGAGACTGGCAGCGCGGTCGAGGCGCTCCCGAAGCTGTTCCTGGGCGGAAACGCCGAGGTCTTTGATCGTGACTTTCATGTCGGAGGCCCTCATGGGGTATTCGCTCCCTGCGCGGCCAGTGCGGTTGCGACCGGGGCAGGAAAACGTTGCTTGACGCGGCGCGGCGGCAGCATCAGGTGCCACCTCCCCGCTTCATCTTTCGGCAGGACGAACTCGAACGCCTGGCTGTCGGTGCGCAGCCGCAGCACTTCGCGGCCGCCGGCTTCGGTTCCGGTGGCGAGCGCGTCGTCGTATTCGATCTCGCGGACCCACTGCAGGTCGAGTGCGCCCTGCATGCCGCGGTTTTCGTAGAAAAGTGTGGTGTGTGTGAGAGCGAGCGCGACTTCCGTCCGGCGGTTGCCGTCTGCGAATTCGGCGCGGGTGACGATGCGCGAGGTCGCTCGTCGTTTCTCAGTCAGTGCCGTGATGCGTCCCCCACCCTGATACAGCTTCCAGGCGAGCAATCCGAGTGCGACAACGGCAGCCACTGCCAGCAGTGTGAGCATGAGCATTCTCCTTGTCGCGAAAGCGATGTGGCGCCGGCCATGCCGGCGCCACGACATCGGGGCTGCTTACGCTTTGCGCGGCTTCGCTTCGTTGACTTTCAGCGCCTGACCGTCGACGTCGCTTCCGTCCAGGCCGGTGATCGCCTTTTTCGCGTCATCGGCGTTGGTGTATTCGATGAAGCCGAAACCCTTCGATTCACCGCTGCCGCGCTCGGTGGCGACATTCGCAGACACGACCGTGCCGAACGGGGTGGCCATTTCATTGAGACGCGCGTCATTCACCTTCTTGGAGAGATTTCCGACATACAGTTTCATTTGAGGCTCCTGCCGGGGTTGCCGGCGTTTTCGTCCGTCGCAACGGCGCACCTCAGGCGAGGGTCTGCCAGCTGGCGTTCGCGGGACGGGGAGGCTAAGAGGGTGAATCCAGAGGATCTGACTTAGTTCAGATGACTGAAGAGGCGAGGAAGTTTCCTCGACCTATCCACACCTTACGCTCTTTCGGCCCCCTTGTCGAATTTTCATGAAAGAAATTAGTCGGCAATGCCGGAGTATTTCGACCAAGGGCCCCGTTATTGCAGGTAACCCGGCAGCTTTCCCGCTTTTCTCTCTCACGCAGTTGCTCGACTGCCCGCGCCTTGCGATCGCGTCCGGTTGAAGAACCAGGAGGCGAATCATGACTCAGCCGCTCCCATTGCCCGGAACCTCGCCGGAGGCGGTCGTGCCCGCGGTACCCCCCGTCGCCGACCTCCAGAACTTCGGACAGGACGTGTTCGACACCGTTCGCGAACCGCTGCTCGTTCTCGATGCCGCACTCCTCGTGCGATCGGCAAACGCGTCGTTCTACAAGAAGTTCCGCGTCTCACCCGATGAGACCGAAAACCATCACGTATACGAGCTCGGCAACGGCCAGTGGGGCCTTCCCGCTCTCCGCACGCTCCTCGAGGACATCATCCCCCGAAGCTCAGTCTTCAACGACTTCGTGCTCGAGCATGATTTTCCCGAGCTCGGCCCACGCGTCATGCTTCTGAATGCGCGAAAGCTTCATGCCGAGCTGATTCTCCTGGCCATGGAAGACGTCAGCGAGCGACGGCGCTCGCAGCATCTGGTCGACGAGATCGAGGCGTATGCGCAGGACGTCGTCGACACGGTCCGCGAGCCGCTCCTCATCCTCGACAGCACCCTGCGGGTCCACTCCGCCAACCGCGCCTTCTACCAGACCTTCCACGTCTCATCGGAGGAGACCGAGAACCAGCTCATCTACGAGCTCGGCAACGGGCAGTGGGACATCCCCGATCTTAGAACGCTCCTCGAAGACATCGTGCCCATGAGCTCGCTCTTCAACGATTTCGAGCTCGAGCATGACTTCCCCGTCATCGGGCGCCGGAACATGCTGCTGAACGCGCGAAAACTCCGTCCGGGTAGCCACGCGGAGCTGCTGGTCCTGGCGATGGAGGACGTCACCGAGCGCCGCCGTGCCGAAGCCGAAGTGGCCAAGGCGAAGGAAGCCGCGGAAACGGCCAACCGGACCAAGAGCCTTTTCGTTGCGAACATGAGCCACGAGCTCCGCACCCCGCTGAACGCCATCCTCGGCTTTTCGGAAATGCTGCAGGAGGATGCGGCCGAGCGCAATCTGGAGGACTTCGGCAACGACCTTCAGAAGATCTCTACCGCCGGAAACCACCTGCTCGGCCTGATCAACGACATCCTCGACCTCTCGAAGATCGAAGCCGGCCGCATGGAGCTCTTCCTCGAAGAGTTCGACATCCCCGACCTGATCGACGAAGTCACTTCCACGATCCTGATTCAGGTCAACAACAACGGCAACACGCTGGAGGTCTTCTGCGATCCCGGGATCGGCAAGATGCGCGCCGATCTAGCCAAGGTCCGCCAGGGACTGTTCAACCTGGTATCGAACGCCGCGAAATTCACCCACGACGGCCGCATCAAAGTCGAGGCCGAGCGTCAGATCATGGACATGACGGAGTGGATCGTCTTCCGCGTGACGGATTCAGGGATCGGCCTCAGCCCCGAACAGATCGTCCGGCTGTTTCAGCCATTCACGCAGGCTGACGCCTCCACCACGAGAAAGTTCGGCGGCACCGGGCTTGGCCTGGCCATCACACGCCGCTTCTGCCAGATGATGAATGGCGACGTCACCGTGCAGAGTGTTCCGAGCGAGGGCAGCGTGTTCACGATCAAGCTGCCTGCCGTCATCGACGATGCGGTTTCGACGCCGGCCGCTGAAGACAGGAGCATCGCTGACCTGCCGCTTCCGGCCGACGTCGACGACGACGAAGCACTGCCCCCCATTCGCACCTGCGTGCTCGTCATCGACGATGACCCGCTCCAGCGCGACCTCATGCAGCGGTACCTGCGCAAGGAGGGGTTCACCGTGCGCACCGCCAGCGGCGGAACTCAGGGACTGCGACTGGCACGGCAGCTCCTGCCCGCCGCAATCACTCTCGATGTGATGATGCCGGATCTGGACGGCTGGAGTGTCCTGTCCGCGCTCAAGGACGACGTCACCCTGCGCGACATCCCGGTGATCATGCTGACCATGGTCGACGACCCGGTGCGCGGCTTCACCCTCGGCGCCTCGGATTACGCGACGAAACCGGTCAACCGCCGCCGGCTCTCGCAGATTCTGCGGCGCTTCACCTGCCTCAATCCACCGTGCCCGGTGCTCGTCATCGATGACGATCCGGCCGTCCGCGCGCTGACACGCTCGATGCTGGAGAAGGCGGGATGGTCCGTCTGCGAGGCGGGCAACGGGGTGGAAGCGCTCGAAGCGATGGAACGCGAGCGTCCTCAGCTGATCTTCCTCGACCTGATGATGCCGAAGATGGACGGCTTCGAATTTGCCATCGAAGTCAGGCGTCATCCCGAGTGGCGATCGATTCCGATCGTCGTCGTGACGTCGCGCGACCTGACGAAAGAGGACCGGCGCCGCCTCAACGGTCACGTCGAGACGATCCTGGCCAAACAGACCGATTCGCGCGAGGCGCTTCTTGCGCAGGTGCGCGACCTGCTGGCCGACAACAACGCTCCGCGAGTGCGCCGCGGGCTGAAGGAAAGCTCGACACCATGACCACGATCCTCATCGTCGAAGACAACGAGATGAACCGCGACATGCTTTCGCGGCGCCTCGCCCGGCGCGGTTACGACGTCTTGCTGGCCGTCGATGGAGAGACCGGCATCGACATGGCGCGCGCCAACGTCCCTGACCTCATCCTCATGGACATGAGCCTTCCGATCATGGACGGCTGGGAGGCGACGCGCAGGATGAAGGCGGATGAGAAGCTTCTCGAGATTCCGATCATTGCGCTGACGGCCCATGCCATGGCGACCGACCGGGACGACGCGCTGCGCGCAGGCTGTAACGATTACGACACGAAGCCGATCAACCTGCCCCGCCTTCTCGAAAAAATCGAAACGCTGCTTCCGCCACAGAGGCGTCAGTCATGAGCGCCGTCACCAGCCCGCGCCTGGGCCTTCCCGCTCAGCTTCTGCACGACCTGCGAAGCCCGCTCAACCAGATCATCGGCTACTCCGAGATGATGACCGATGAGATCGATGCGCCGGAAGGAACGGATGCAGAGAAAATTCGTTCGGCCGGTCTTCACATGCTCTCCATCATCGAGAAGAACTTCATCACGTCGGAGGCCGAAGTGGCGCTCGTGGATGAGGCCGTTGACGACGATCCGGATGCGGCAGCCGATTTCTCCGCGAGAGTTCAATCGACGACCTCCACCGGTCTCCTGCTGGTCGTGGACGATGACGCCGGCAATCGCGACGTCCTGTCCCGCCGCCTGGTGCGGCAGGGACACGAAGTGCGAACGGCCAGCAGCGGCCCCGAAGCGCTGCGGATGATCGGCGAAGAAGCATTCGACCTCGTGCTGCTAGACATCATGATGCCGGACATGGATGGCTACGAGGTCCTGGCGGCCATCAAGGGCGACAAGCGCCTGCAGAACATCCCCATCGTCATGATCTCCGCGCTCAATGAAGTTCAGTCCGTTGTCCGATGCCTCGAAGCCGGTGCCGAGGACTATCTCGCCAAGCCCTTCAACCCCACCCTGCTGAAGGCCCGTATCGGTGCATCGCTCGAGAAGAAGCGGGGACGCGACCGCGAGTCCATCCTCTTCGAGCAGGTCCAGGAGAACTACAACCGTCTGCAGATCGTCGAGAAACTTCGCGATGACATGCGAAACATGATCGTCCACGATCTACGCACGCCGCTCACGGCGGTCATCGTCGGGGTGGACATGCTCGAGCTCAACGGCGGGTTGACCGAAGCGCAGCAGGAGATGGTCGACATCGCCGCCAGCAGCAGCAAGACCCTCCTCGGAATGATCAACGATCTGCTCGACGTCGAAAAGATGGAGTCGGGCGCCACCGCGTTGCACTTCACGACTCTCTCCGCGAATGCTCTGGTTGCGGGCGTGGCGCGGCAGCTGGCGGTCCTCGCGAAAGGGTCAGAGACCACGCTGGTGACCGAAGTCGCCGCCGACCTGCCGGCTTTCCAGGGCGATGAGAGCAAGCTCTCACGCACACTCGTGAATCTGGCGGCCAACGCCATACGCTTCACACCTCTCGGCGTCGTGACGATCGTCGCCGAACGCGCCGGCACCAGTCTCCGCTTCTCAGTCCGCGACAACGGCCGCGGCATTCCGGCGGCGTCGTTCGAAAAGATCTTCGAGAAATTCGGCCAGCTCGACCCGCGCAGCAAGGTCGGAACAGGCCTCGGACTCGCGTTCTGCAAGCTGGCCGTTGAAGCGCACGGCGGCCAGATCGCCGTCGAGAGCACGGTCGGGGCAGGAAGCACCTTCTCGTTCACGATTCCGATCGAAAGATGACCGTTCACCGTTCACCGTTAACGGTTAATTAACGGTTAACGGCTCCACGCCTGACCCTGCCATAGCTTCACCTATTCACCACGCGCTGGCCCCTGTACTGTACAGGCCGAGGTCATGGCCATGCCGGGCGATGTGCTGGTGATTGATGACGACGAATCGGAGAGCCGGCTTCTGCGCACGGCATTGTCGACCCATGGGATGAGCGCCGAAGTTGCGATCAGCGCCGGCGAAGCGCAGCGGCTCCTCTCATCTCATCAGTTCAAAGTCGTCGTCGCTGCGTTGAGTGTGTCGGGACCGGAAGTGATGGAGACCCTTCGCTCGGGCGCGGCGCGACCGATCGTCATTCTCATCGTTCCGCCACACACCGAGATTCCGCCCGATCCTGCGGACATGGTGTGTCTCGTGGTCCGGCGACCGCTGGACAACGCGATGGTCGGACAGGTGATCGCGCGGTGCATCCCGCCGCAGATGCAGTCACCGGGGCCGGAACCGACGGCTCAGCTGTCATAACTGCGCGGCAGGATCACCCGAAACGTGGAACCGTGGCCTGGTTTCGTTGCGAGCTCGAGGCCGGCACCGAGCAGCTCGCAGAGGCGCTTGACGATCGTCAGGCCTATGCCCTCGCCCGGCTGCTGATTCAGAGGAAGCGCCTCCGATGCGGACGGCAGTGACGTGGCGGCGGCAATGTCGCGCCGGCGGTCGAGACTCAGCTCGCGGGCTTCGTCTGCCACCAGGGTAGCGCTCAAAAGCTCCTGAGCGAAAGGAGCAGCATGCGCCTCGTCAATGCCGGGCCCCGTGTCCTGGACGGAAAACGTCCATCGATCCGTATCGCGGCCCCGATCGGAGCTCCACGTGACGGACACGCCTCCCTGCCGGGTGTACTTGACGGCGTTGAGCAGAAGGTTCTGAAGGATGCGGATGACTTTGCTCCGGTCGCCCCGCACCATCAGTTCGTTCGGCCCATCCATTTTCAGAAAGAGTCCGCGATCCGTGGCCGCCGCCTGCGAGGCAACGCAGAAATCGTGAAGGACCGAGGCGGCATCGAAGGTGGTGATCTCGCGCTGTTCCTGTCCGGCTTCCAGCCGCGCGAGGCTGAGGAGATCGTTGAGCATCTCGTTGAGCGCGGCGACGCTCGTGCTGAGCATCTCCGCGACTTCAGCTCGTGCCGGTTCCGGAAGCGCGAGACCTTTCTCGTGAAGAAGCGTCGTCGCTCCCTTCACGACCGTCACGCTGCCGCGGAGATCGTGCGCGGCGGTGCGCCATCCTTCCGCGCGCGAACGTTCGAGGTCGTGAAGGGCGGATAACGCGAGCTGCAGATCGTTCACGTGTCCTGCGGACTCGGCCTGGTGGAGGCGCCAGTACTGCGTCGCGCTTTCGGTCACGCCGTCCGCGCAGAGCTGCACCCAGGCCCGCCGGGCCGCCGGCATCACATTCGGGTCCAGATGCGGATGATCGGCGGCGTATCGCTCGAGCTCCTCCGCGACACACATCTGCAGATGACCCCATTCTCGAATCAGTTCACGCAGCTGGTACCCCTGCTGCCATCGCTGTTGACCATGCTCGCAGACTTTCGCGGCCTGTTCTTCTCCGGTTTTCGCGTCCTGGAGACCGGGCCACCCCTGAATGGTGTGCGCGAAGCAGTCGAGAACCGCGGGGATGTGATCGTTGAACTGTGCGCGGGACAGCGAAGAGGCGATGTCGCGATCGGTCTCGTTCTGACCGGCGACCCGCCATGCGGCGAGGATCGCATCGCGGCGCTCGACCAGGGTCGACGCGAGCGCGCTGAGCTGTTCGCGGACCGGATCGGCCGGAATCACGATGTGAACGTCGTTCTCGGCGGCTACTGGATCGGAGGACATGGAAGCTCTACTGCAAGAAGCAATCCGCCACGGCCCTCAGCTGACGCCGCGATGCGCTCAGCGCTGGCTCGCCAGGTGTCGGCGAAAACGATGATGGGAACGCCGCGCTCCCTGGCAATCTCGATGTACTCCGCGCATCACCGGAGGCGATTCGCGGTCACCGTCCAGTGAGTTTTGCCGCCGCATCGACGAGGTCCGCGGGATCGATCGGTTTGCGCAGATAGAGATCGAGGCCGCTTATCTCGGCCGCGGCAGTCGCGGCCGGAAAGGCGCTCAGCGCGATGATCTTGAGCATGTCGCCTCCCTTGCGCGCGCGGATCGATCGCGTCAGTGCAAAGCCGTCGGTCTCGGGCATGGCGATATCAGTGATGAGGAGATCCGGCACTCTCGAATCGAACTCGGTGAGGGCGGCCGCGGCGGAATCGGCGGTGGTCACGTGGGCACCGGCCTGACGAAGGAGCGCGCGGACGAGACCACGCGTCTCGCGGTCGTCGTCGACGATCAGGACCCTCAACCCCTTGAGTCGCTCGGGGTCGATGTCTCCCTCACGCGCATCAGGATAATCTCCCCGTGCATTGCGCGTTTCCGGGGTGATCGCCCCTACCGGCAGCCAGACCGAGAACTTTGCGCCTCGACCGCGCCCTTCGCTTTCCGCAGAAACGGTTCCACCGTGTGCCTCGACCAGATAACGAACGATCGACAGGCCGAGTCCGAGTCCGCCGTGAACGCGGCTGCGCGGGTTCTCGGCCTGAACGAAGGGCTCGAACACATGCGGGAGAAAGTGCGGGTCGATCCCGTCGCCGTTGTCCGCCACTGAAAACTCGATGTGTGATGCGGTGCGGCGCGCACTGAACTCGACCTTGCCCCGGATCGGCGTGAACTTCAGCGCATTGGTGAGAAGGTTCCACAAAATCTGTTGCAGTCGCGTCGGATCGGCGGCGAAGCTCCCCATGTCTGGAGCGAGATTCACGGTCAGCGTGATCGAGCGGGCGTCGGCCATCGCGCGAACACCATCGACCGCTGCGACGACGAGCTTCCGGATGTCGACGTTCTCACGCGCCAGGCGTAACTTGCCCGACATGATCCGCGACACGTCGAGTACTTCGTCGATGAGCTGGGCCTGAAGCTTCGCGCTCCGCCCGATCGATGCCACCGCGTCCCGGAACATCTCATCGTCCGGCTGAAGGGCCGGGAGCAGGCGCGCCCACCCGAGAATTGCGGTCATGGGGGTGCGCAACTCGTGGGAGAGCGTCATGAGAAATTCGTCCTTGGCGCGGATCGCTTCCTGCGCCGCGAGGTACGAGGCCTCCACCCGGCGGCGCTCTTCCTCTGCCTGCAGGCGCGCTTCACGCTGCTCCACGAGAGACTGGCGCAACTCCTCAGCGTGCCTGCGCTCCGTGATGTCGCGTGTGACTTTCGCAAATCCCCGAAGCTCGCCGGTTTCATCGAAGACCGCGGTGATGACGACGTTCGCCCAGAATCGAGTGCCATCCTTGCGGACGCGCCACCCCTCTTCCTCCACGCTCCCCTTTTCCTTCGCGATCTCGAGCTTTCGCGCGGGCTTGCCGCTGCGAATGTCCTCTTCCGTATAGAACAGGGAGAAGTGCCGGCCGATGATCTCCTCGGGCGTATAGCCTTTGATCCTGTGCGCTCCGGCGTTCCATGTGGCGACGTTTCCCTCGGGATCGAGCATGAAGATCGCGTAGTCACGGACTGATTCGACGAGCAGACGGAAGAGCTCCCGGCTCTGACGCAGCCGTTCATCCTCAAGGCGGCGGGTGGTCAGGTCCCGCGTGACTTTTGCAAATCCGACCAGCGCACCATGGCCGTCGCGAAGCGCGGTGATGATCGTGTTGGCCCAGAAGCGCCGGCCATCGCGGCGCACTCGCCATCCTTCGTCTTCGATGCGGCCCTCCGCGGCGGCGACCTCGAGCTCACGGCGTGGTTTGCCCGCGCGGAGATCATGCTCGGGATAGAACTTCGAGAAGTGCTGGCCGACGATCTCGTCAGCGGAGTAGCCGGTGATCCGTGCCGCGCCGCGATTCCAGGTCCGCACTTCTCCATCGGGACCGAGGAGGAAGATCGCGTAGTCTTCGACGGCATCGACGAGCAGGGCAAACTCATCGCCCGTGGGTGGCGACAACGGCTGTCGACTGCTCATCTTCCTCCTGTTTACCGGCAGAGCGCGGCTTCGTCAATCAGGTTCTTCAATAACAGCGGGCGCGGAGTGTGAATGCCGACGTCGCATGCGCGACCTGCATTCTTCACTCGCTCTCGCGATGGTTCTGTTGCCGCTGCTGGTGGGTTGTGAGTCCCTACGATGTCTCCGCTATCCGCGCTACGTGATCCTGGGCGCCCGCAATCACCCCTCGCACATCAGGCGCTGCAGCAGGAGGCAGACCTCGGGCTCCTTCTTCCCTGCAACGTGATCGTGTACGAGGCGCGAAGAGGCCGAAGGGCCTCAGGATGCGAGGGCGGCGCACTTTGAGGCCCTTCGCCGTCTGCGCGGCTCAGGGTGACGTGAACAGAGACCACGAGCAGAAGCGGGCGAAGGATAGACTTTCATCGATGAGACGACTGATTTCGCACATGCACGTCACTCTTGACGGATTCGTGGCGGGGCCGGGTGGAGAGCTGGACTGGACGGCCGAGTATCACGATGAGGCAATGTGGGAGGAGGTGTTCGACCTGGTCAGCAACGTAGGCGCCGTCCTCTTCGGCCGTGTGACGTACGAGCTCTTCAAAGATTACTGGCCGGTGGTCCGTCAGGATCCCTCGGCGACCAGACGCGACGTCGAATTCGGTGAATGGATCGACGAGACGCCGAAGCTCGTCGTCTCGCGCACGCTCGCGAGCGTGAAGTGGAAGAACACGTCCCTCGTCCGCGGCGACGCCGCGGCGGAGATCGGAAAGATCAAGGAGGCGGACGGAAACGACATCCTGATCTTCGGCAGCAGCACCCTCGTCTCATCACTGATGAGCGCCGGGCTGGTCGACGAACATCGCACCAACGTCCATCCCGTCATTCTGGGCGACGGGAAACGCCTTGCTCCGTCATTGAACGGCGCGCATCCGCTGCAACTCGTCGATGCGCGGAAGATCAATGCCGGAGTGGTCGGCCTGCATCATCGGAAGCTGCAGGTGAACTGAGCTTCGCCGCACGGCGGAGCAGCAGCTCCTTTTCGCGGACGTTACGCGTCATCGAGGCCGCGCGCTCCAGCTCGTGCCGCGCTTCGTCGCTGCGGCCGAGCTTCGCCAGGAAATCCGCACGGACGCTGGGCAGGAAGTGATACAGCTTCAGGGCGGGCTCAGACGTCAGCCGGTCGACGATGGCCAGCCCGGCTGCCGGCCCCTCAGCCATCGACACCGCCACCGCGCGATTCAACTCCACGACGGGCGACGGTGTCAGCGCCGCGAGCTCGCCATACAGCGATGCGATCCGGTTCCAGTCCGTCTCCTCGACTGTTCGCGCTCGTGCGTGGCATGCGGCGATCGCTGCCTGAAGTGTGTAGGGACCATGTCGACCGGCTTTTTCCGCGCGCTCGAGCGCCGCCAGTCCGTGATGGATGAGGAGCTGGTCCCAGTGCGCGCGATTCTGGTCGAGCAGAAGAATCGGCTCGCCGTCCTGTCCAACGCGCGCCTTCATCCGCGATGCCTGGATCTCCATGAGCGCAACGAGGCCGTGAACCTCTCCCTCGCCGGGCAGCAGACCCTCGACGATGCGCCCCAGCCTCATCGCGTCCTGACAGAGCTCGGGACGGGTCCAGTCATCACCCGCCGTGGCTGAATATCCTTCGTTGAAGACGAGGTAGATCACTTCCAGGACGGAGGTGATCCGCGCGGCGAGCTCACGCCCCCGCGGGACTTCGAATGGCACACGCGCCTCTCCAAGCGTCCGCTTCGCCCGAACGATCCTCTGCGCGATCGTCGACTCAGACACGAGGAACGCGCGCGCGATCTCGTCGGTAGTCAGTCCCCCAAGGAGGCGGAGCGTGAGAGCCGCGCGCGCCTCGGCAGTGAGGACGGGATGGCAGGCGATGAAAATCAGCCGGAGAAGATCGTCGCCGACATCGTCGTCCGCACTCTCTTCGATCTCCCGCGCCGCCTCTTCCTGTTTCTCTTCGAGGTCGCGGCCGATCTCGCCGTGCTTCCGATCGAGCATAGCCGTTCGGCGAAGAAAGTCGATGGCGCGATGCTTCGCGGCTCCCATCAGCCAGGCGCCCGGATTGTCGGGGATCCCGCTCTCCGGCCATTGCTCGAGCGCGGCGATGAGCGCGTCCTGCGCGAGGTCTTCGGCGACGCCGACGTCGCGCACGATGCGCGTCAGCGCCGCAATGAGCTTCGCGGATTCAATCCGCCATACGGCGTCGATCGTGCGGTGGATGTCGGCAGCCACGACGGCTGCCGATCACACCACCAATGAGCGCGCCTCGTCTACTTCTTCTTCATCTGCTCCTGAAGCCCGCGGTGGTGCTCGATGCCCTCACCGGAGCCAAGCTCGTCGAGCTCGTACACCTGGCGGATCTCGATCTCGACGTTGCCGTTCGCGTCGCTCGTGGGCCAGAGTTTGACCCATTCGATGGCTTCTTCCTTCGATTTCGCCTCGATCAGGGTGAAGCCGGCGATCAGCTCCTTCGCCTCGGCGAACGGCCCGTCGATGACGCGCGGCTTGCCATTGGAAAATTTGACCTTGGCACCACGCGAGCTCGGATGCAGCCCCATCCCGTCGAGCATGACCCCGCGCTTCAGCATCTCTTGGTTGTAGTCGGCCATGTCCTGGATGAGCTTCTCACTCGCTTTCGCTCCGGCCTCAGTGTCCTCGTCGGCTTTGCGGATGAGCATGAACTTCATGATTTTTCGTCCTCCTGCTGATACGTCGATCGAGGATGGCGCGATTCGACACAATCCCTTCTCCCCACCAAAGAGTGGGGGGGGAGAAGGTGGCCGCGCAGCGGCGGATGAGGGGGCCGGGCCCGGGGAGAGGGTCGAGGGGGCCGGGAATGTTGAATGTTCAATGGTGAATGTTCAATGGTGAATGCTGAATGTGAAACCGACTCATTCAACATTCACCATTGAACGTTCACCATTCACCATTCCCGTCCCCTCGACTTTCCTTCGAACACCTTCCCTCGAACCTCGCGCAGCCCCCTCATCCGGCCTTCGGGGTCACCTTCTCCCCCAGTCTTCGCTGGGGGAGAAGGGTTGGATCACACCAGCGCCGCTCCTCTCGCCTGACTTCCCCGCCAAAGCAGGATTGCTCCCAGCACGCAGGCTACGGGGCAGATCAAGAGGGCGTAGCGGACGCCCATCACGTCGCTTGCGCGGCCGATGATCGGAGACCCGATTCCGTAGGCGACGATGTTGATGAGCGAGAAAAAGACTCCGATCGCGAGGCCTCGCAGGTGTGGGCCGGCGATGTCGTGAACTTCGGCCGTCCCGGGGCCGACCCACATCAGCAGCAGTGCGTAGAGAACCACGTTTACGGTGACGAGGAGCCAGATGCTGTCGATGAAGATCACGCCGACCCACAACGGCGCACTGAGAAGCGCCGCGACGGCGGAGAACGCCATGCGGCCACCCTTCATCTTTCTGCTGAATCGATCCGCGTAGTAACCGCCGAGGATCATGGCAGGGATGCCCACGACGACGGAGAGAATGCCGGCGGCCGTTCCGACCGTGAAGATGCTCATCTGGTGCACGCGCACGTAGAACGTCGGGCCCCAGATGCCGAGGTTGTTCGAGGCGAGGGCGAAGAGTGCAAACCCGGCGTAGAGGTATCGCAGCGGGACCGAACGGAACAGCATTTTCCAGTCGGTGGCGCTGTAGGTGGGCGCGGTCGTCTCCGTCACGCCGCGCGACCGTTCCCGGAGAAAGAAAACGATGACCGCCAGGGCGATGCCGGGAAATCCGAGGAGATAGAACGCCCAGCGCCATCCGTATGCCTGGCCGATCCAGCCGCCGAGGAAAAATGCCAGGCCACCGCCGAGCGCGATGCCGGAGGAGTAGATCGACTGCACGGTCGCGCGCATGCGCGTGGGAAAGTAGTCGCTGATGAGCGACAGCGCGGCCGGACCGAGCGTCGCTTCGCCCACGCCCACCATCACGCGGCAGAAGAAGATCGCCCAGAAACTGTCGGCGAATCCGGTGAGACCGGAGAAGAGACTCCACACGGCCAGTCCACCGGCGATGAGGTTTTTTCGACTCGTGCGGTCGGCGAGCCTGCCGAACGGGATGCCGAGAAGCGTGTAGAAGATGACAAAGGACGTCGTGCCGAGCAACGCGAGCTGGAGATCGGTGAAGTGCATCTCCTTCTTGATCGGCTGGAAGAGGATGTAGATGAGCGTGCGGTCGAGGAAGTTCAGGACATAGACAGCCGTGAGCACGGCCAGCGCGTACCAGGAGTACGCGGGAACCCGATCGCTGCTCGTGCCTTCGACCAACATAACCCTCGTTTTTCGAACGATGAACGATGAACGATGGCACTCGCGCATCGTTCATCGTTCATCGTTCATCGTTGACCATTCCTCAGCATCCCGTGCCTGAGGATCCGCGAGATCTCGCCGACCACCTCCTCGGTGCCTTTGCCGAAGTGGTCCTTGACGCCGAAGAGAATCTCGATGGAAAAGTAGTTATAGAAGATGCGCGTGGCGAGCATGACCGCCGAGGTTGGAGAGAGGCCTTCCTGGAGCTTCTCGCGGAGACCCTCTTCCATGTCGTGCTTCTTCATGAAGGTCTCGAAGCGTGTAGCCATGTCCTCATAGAACTTGCGGACGTGCGACCCGTCGAACTCGACGACATCGACGTAAATGAGCGCGACGTATTCGCGGTAATTGCGGACGGCGTCGCGGGCAGCGTGGCCGAGCTCTTCGAGGTTCTCCGGGAAAGTCCCGGTGGCCAGCGCGCGATTGAACGGGAAATCGGGCTGGGACATCGCCACGAAATACCGGTCGAGCAGCTCGCGGAAGATCGTCTCCTTGTCGGGAAAGTGATGATAGAGATTTCCCTTGGAAAGCCCCGCTTCCTCGGCGATGTCGTTGACGCTGGTCGCCCCGTATCCGCGATGCGAGAACAGCTTCAACGCAGCGTCGAGGATGTGCTTGCGGCTCCGTTCGGAGCGTGTCACCTGACGGCTCATGTGAGGGCGGCGCGAAGACGCGCCTTTTCCACCTTTCCGTACGGGGTCCGAGGTAGTGCATCGACGAAGATGAACTGCCGCGGCACTTTGTACCGGGCGATGCGCATCGTCAGATATCGGGTGAGATCATCGGCGGAAACGTCGCGCGCCACCACGAAGGCGACGCCCGCTTCGCCCCACGTCTCGTGCGGAACGGCGATCACGGCGGCGTCGGAGACCGACGGATGGAGAACGAGCTCGGCTTCGATCTCGGCAGGATAGACGTTGACGCCGCCGCTGATAAACATCTCCTTGCGGCGTCCGGCGATGTAGAAGAAGCCGTCGTCATCGCAACGGGCAAGATCGCCGGTGCGGAACCAGCCGCCTTCGAGATAGCTCTGAGCGGTCTCCACGGGATTGCCCCAGTAGCCGGTGCTGACGTGCGGCCCGCGGATGTACATCTCGCCGACCTCGCCCGCCCCGACGGAATGACCGTCGGCGTCGCGCAGCTCGACTTCCGTGAACAGCATCGGCCGGCCGATCGACCCCCGTTTCGCCCGCGACTCTCCCTCACTCATCGTGAAACAGTTCACTCCCACCTCGGTCATACCGTAGCCCTGCTTGAGAACCACGCCACGATTCTCATAAGCCTCGCTGATGTACGCCGGGAGAGGGGCTCCGCCGCTGATGAACCACCGCACACGGTCGAGCGACACGCTCTGAAATTCGGGAGCTTCCATGAGCAGCTTCCAGATCGTGGGGACACCGAGGACGACGGTGCATCCTTCGCGCTCGATCGTTTTCCAGACCTCCGAAGCGTCGAATGCCTTGTGCAGCACGATCGTCCCGCCAGCGCAGAAGAGCGGGATGAGGAACACCGCCAGTCCTCCAGCGTGGTACAGCGGTGTGAAGATCGAAGAGACGTCGTCCTCGCGGAGCCCCCAGCTCATCACGGTGTTGCAGCCGTTCCAGAGCAGCTGGCGGCGCGGGATCATCACGCCCTTGGGCCTGCCGGTCGTGCCGCTGGTGTAGAGCAGCGCGTACGTGGCTTCATCGTGCAAGGCACGATCGTTCACCGTTAACCGTTCACCGTTAACCGAAGCTTCAACTTGAATCTCGGTTAACGGTTCACGGTTAACGGTTAACGATTCTGCGATCGACGCCAGATCTTCTCCATACCAGAGCGCTTTCATGCCGCAGTCGTCGACGATCGCCTGCAGCTCGTGCGCGGTGGCGCGCGTGGACAGCGGGACGACGATCGCGCCGCATTTCCCGGCGGCGAAGAAGAACGCCACGTATTCGATCGAGTTGTGCGCGAGAATGCCGAAACGGTCGCCCGGCTGAACGCCCGCGGCGGCGATCGCTCCGGCGGCCTGTTCCGCGAGCGCATCGAGCTCCCGATACGTGAGGCGCCGTCCGGTCTCGACGGAGACCAGCGCCAGCCTGTCGGGCGTGATGCGGGCGCGCTCCGCTAGCAGGTCGCCTTCAAACATCGGACGAATTTCTCCGGCTGCTGCCGATGCGGGATGTGCGCGGCGCCGTCGATGATGCGCAGCTCCGAGCCCGCGATCGCTTTCTGCAACGCCTCCGCATAGGCGAGCGGAAGGACTCCGTCGTCGCGCCCCCAGATGAGCGTGACCGGAACCGATAGTTTCGGCAGACGCATGTCGAGGAGGTGCTGCACGATGTCCGGCATCATGAATCGCGACATGGGCAGATCCTTGCGAGCCAGGAACGCGTCGAGGACGGCGTCCGGCGTCTTGTCGGCCGGCCCGTTCACGGCGCGCATCATCGCCCTGGCTTCTTCGCGATCTTTCGGAAAGAGTGGAGCTGTGAGCGGCCAGGCCATCCCGCTCGAGTCTTCGAGCACGAGCCGCGCGACTTTGTACGGGTGATCGAGGGCGTACAGCGTGCCGATCCAGCCACCCATCGAGTTGCCGGCAATGATGACCTTGCCGGTCGTTTCCTTCGCGATGATCGAATGAAGGCGTTCGAGTACGAGGGTGTACGTGATGATTCCGGTTTTCGGCTCGCTCTCACCGTGGCCGGCGAGATCGGGAACGATGAGCCGGTACTCGGTCGCGAGTGACGGAACCACGCCGGCCCAGGTGCCGGCCTGATCGTTCACGCCGTGCAGCAGAACCAGCGCCGGCGCGTCCTTCCCGCCCCCGGTCCAGTAAACGGACCCTTGATCGTCGACGACTTTCGTGAGCCCGGCGCGATCGAGCGCCTTCCGGCTCAGCTGCGTGTACGTCTCGATCGGATCATCCTGCATTCCGAGGACCATCCATGTGACCGCGAAAAGGACATTCATGCTTCACCGAACAGACGCGATTTCTTCGAAGGCATACGGAAAGCCACGGCGGCCTGGTTGTAGCCGACACCGGAACCGATCATCACGACGAGATCGCCCGGGCGCACTTTCTTCTGCTGCAGCGCGTCGTCGAAGGCCATGGGGATGCACGCAGAACCGGTGTAGCCCCACTTCTCCATCACCATGTGAGTCTTCTCCATGGGGAGGCCGAGCTCGTTCATGACGAGCTCGATCGTCGGTTTGCGAACCTGCGTCAGGATCATGAAGTCGATGTCCCGCACCTCGAAGCCGCCGTTCTTCGCGGCCTGACGGACGATACGGGGCCACCCCTCGTTGTTGATCTCGGGCGGGTAGCGCTCGAGCATTTTCACAGTGGTCCGGCCCTCGCGCAACGCATCGTCCGTCGCCGGCTCGACCGTTCCACCAGCTTCGATCAGCCACCGGCGGTGATACGAGCCGTCCGCGGCGAACGCGGCGGAAACGAATCCCGGCTCTTCCCCCCGTTCGAGGATCGCCGCGCCCGCGCCGTCGCCGTAGAAGAAGACCATCGGGTCATCGGCGTTCGCGAGCTTGTGCATCATGTAGACGCCGACGACGAGGACCACTTTCAGTGAAGGGTTCGTCGCCATGAGCCCGGCGGCGTTCGACATCGCCGTCGGAAACGAAGCGCACGCGCAGCCGACATCGAACGTCCCGGCGTTCTTCGCTCCCAGCTTGCTCTGCAGCACGACGGAGGTCGCCGGCGTGATGTAGTCCGGCGAGTCGGTCCCGAGGATAATCAGGTCGAGCTCTTCCGCGGTCCGTCCCGCGCGCTCGAGCGCCTGGCGCGCGGCACGTTCAGCGAGATCGGATGCCGCCCAGCCGGCCGGCGCGTACCACCGTGTGCGGATCCCGCTCGACGCCTCCATCTTGTCGATGAAATCGGGGACTTTGGCGTTGAACCGCTGACGCAGCGCGTCGTTCGAGATCTCGATCTCCGGCAGATAGCTGCCGGTCGAAACGATGTTGGCGTATGACATTCAGGTTCCCATGACCAGGCCGCCGTCGACGGAGATGACGGCACCGTGGACGAACTTCGCGGCATCCGAAGCCAGCCACGCGTATGTGTTCGCGATGTCTTCCGGCTCGCCCAGTGTTCCGAGTGGCGTATGCGATTTCATCGAGTCGACTACCTTCTCCGGCATGGCCTTGACCATGTCCGTGGCGATGAACCCCGGCGCGACCGCGTTGACGCGGATCCCGTACTTGCCGAGCTCCCGTGCCCAGGTCTTCGTGAAGCTGATGACCCCCGCTTTCGTAGCGGCGTAATTCGTCTGGCCGAAATTGCCGTACAGCCCGACGATCGACGACGCGTTGAGGATGACGCCGCGTCCGGCTTTGATCATGTGCGGCACGACCGCGCGGGTGCAGACGAACACGCCTTTGAGATTGACGTTGATGACGGCGTCGAACGTGGCATCGTCCATTGTCGAGACGACTGCACCGTCCTTCGCCTTCACGAGCTGCGCGTCGCGGACGATGCCGGCGTTGTTGACGAGAACGTCCACGCGGCCGTGCTTCTCGATCACCGCGGCGAGAGCCTTTTCCACGGATTCGCGGCTGGTGACGTCGACACGAGGCTCCGTCGTGACGTCCCACACGACGACACGCGCCCCTTCCGCTTCGAACCGCTCGGCGGTGGCGCGGCCGATTCCGGCCGCGCCACCAGTGACGATGACGACTTTGTCCCTGAGGTTGAGATTCACGCTAGAAAATCCACCGCAGGCCGAGCTGGAACTCGCGCGGCGGAAGCGTCGCGTTGTACTGCCCGAAGCGGGGGTTGCGGTTGTAAGCGAGCGCCGGATTCGCCGCGGTCGGACCGCTGAGGAACTCGCCGCTCACGACCGACTGCACGTCATAGTTCGTACGATCGAGAGCATTGAAAACTTCCGCGATCGCCTGCAGCTGTCCGCCACCCACGGGGAACGACTTTGTCAGGCGGAACGACAGCGACTGGAACGACGGGCCATCCTCTTCGTTGCGGCCGACACCCATCGGACGGTCGGAGTTCTTCCCGTCTGCGTTGAAGTCGTATCCGAGGCGGTGCGTCCACGGCTGGCCCGAGCCGTACTCGTAAATCGGAGCGGCGATGAATCCGAGAGGCAGGTGGAACACGCCGCTCAGGACCACGCGATAACGCTCGTCGCCGCGCGCGCGGCCGTACTCCCCTTCCATGTCGGCAGGATCGTTCGGATAGCCCGTCGGGAAATCAGGGCTGAAGTCGTCGCTGATGTTCTCCTTGTCGGCGAGGGTCACGGATGCGGTGACGAGGTCGCGCTGACGGATGTTGCCATTCAGGCTGAAAACGAGAGCCTTGTATTCGGAGCGGCCGTCGTTCGTGTACATGTTGACCTGATCCCATGCTGTGATCGGCCGGGTGCGCGTCGCGTTGCCGGTCCAGTTCACGTCCCGGATCGTGATCTCGTCTTCACCCTTCACGTACACCGCTTCGGTGTCGAGGAAGAGGCGCGACGCTCCGAGCTTCATCGTGTAGCCGAGTGAGGCCTGCGTCGACTGCGGAGTGACCAGGTCGGGAGCGAGCAAGGTGATCGACGGCTTCGCGAGGATGCCGGTCGTGGTCGGATTGTTCGGATCGAGCGCGAGCGCCGGAAGCCCGAGAAGCGCGCCGTTGATGCGGGTCAGGAGAAGTCTTCCACTCTCACCGTTCGCCTGCAGCTCAGTGAGCGCCGGCACGAGGAGGAAGCGGCCGGAGAAGAGGCCAGCCCCGCCGCGCACGACATTCGTTCCATCGCCGCGCAGGTCGTAGCTGAACGAGAAACGCGGCTGAATGTTGTTCGAGTCGCGGTCACGGCCGTCGGGAATGAGGGCGTGACGGAAGCCGCTGTTGTTGCCATTGGTGTCGAGGTCGTAGCGGACGCCGAGGTTCAGGACGAGATTCGTGTTCGGGCGCCACGAGTCCTCGAGGAAGACGCCGTAGATGTCCGTGTCGCTCTCGACGTCGGCCGAACCGACTCCGTACGCATAGGCGAGCGGGAGGGCGCGGGTGTCCGTGACGTAGATGAACAGGCCGGTCTCGTAGGTATCGAGGCGGAAACGCTCGTCGATGTGCTGGAACGAGAGTCCCGCCTTGATGTCGTGAGTTCCGCGGCCGGCGCCGAGGTGATGGTGGAAGGTGTCGCGAAGCTCCCAGGTCGAGCCGTCGCCGAGGAGATCGCCAAGGATGTTGCCGCCGGTCTGGAGGGTGTTGCCGCTCGAGAACCATTCCGCGACGCCATTGCTGTTGGTGGGCTCGAAGAAGCGGCGCGTTCCGTACTGGATGCGCGCGTCGTTCGAGGTCGCCGACGAGAGCGACCAGTTGTGCTCACCGGTCACGTTCCAGTTGCGGCGCTCGAGTTTCTGACCGTAGTCAGGCGCAGCGACCCCGCCGACACGGAAGTTCTCTTCGTCGTAATTCTCGTAGACCGCGCGAAGCCCGCCGGTCATCTGCGAATTGAACGTCGCGTCCACGCTGCCGAAGAGCAGGGTCTGGTCGAACGGACGCTCGACGTCGGCCGCCTGCGATGCGTACGCTCCCGAGGGGCGGAAGAGGGTGATGTTCTTCTCGTTGATCTGCTCGAGTGAAGCGAAGTAGAAGGCCCTGTCGCGTGTGATCGGGCCACCGAGAGTGAAACCGATCTGGCGGCGCGAGTAGTCGTCGTTCTTCTTGAGATCGAGCGCGCCCCGCGAGCGCAGCGCGCTGTCGCGGAAGAATCCGAAAACACTGCCGTTCATGTTGTTCGTGCCGGACTTCGTGACGATGGAGAGGGCGCCGCCCGCGGACCCGCCGATCTCCGTGTCGAATCGACTCGTGATGACGCGGAACTCGCGAACGGCATCCTGGCTGAATCGCGCGCGGGCCAGGCCATTGACCTGATCGGTCATGTCGACCCCGTTGACGAGGATCGTCGCCTGCGATGCGTTGCCGCCCGCACCGACGACGGGGCCGCCGTTGATGAATCGGAACGATCCGCGCTCGCGCTGCACGCCGGGCGCGATGAAGGCGAGGCGCTGAAAGTCGCGATCGGCGACCGGCAGCGACTCGATCTGCTCCGGAACAATGTTGGTGGAGGAATCGGTCTTGTGCACGTCGACGACCGGCGCGTCGCCGGTGACGGTGATCGCTTCGCTCGCCGAGGGCTGCATCACGACGCTCACCTTCGCGTTCGCGCCGATGCGGAGAACGACGTTCTGAGACCGGGCGGCGAACCCTTCGAGGGAGAAGGCCACCTGATACTCACCGGGTGCGAGGGAAGGGAACCGCGCCAGGCCGGCGGTATCGGTGACGCCAACGGTCTGGAATCCGGTTTCAGGGCGGCTGACGCTGATGGTCACGCCGGGAAGCGAGCTCTGGGTCTGGTCGAGGGCGACGGCTTCGATCGACCCCTTGTCGATCTGCGCACCCGCGGGGAGGGAAATAAAACAGAGGAGTAACAGGACGAGGGTCAGGAAGCGGCGGTTCATCGATCCTCCGAAATACCGGCCGACCGGTCGGTTTGTAATTTGGGCGATTGTATGGCCGGGACGGCGGGGGATGCAACAGCTGGGTGCGCTTGGTGCTTGGGCGGGCGATCCCGTCCGCGCGACCGCGTGGAGCGGCGGGCGACCTCGCCCGCCGGGTCAGTGGCCGCGGGCGAGGTCGCCCGCGCTCTCCCACCATCCGTCGCGAGTCCGCCCGTCCGTGTGATCGCGGGCGGGATCGCCCGCGGCTTCACCGTGGGTCCCGGCACTCAGCACCCAGCCCCAAGCACTCAGCACCGGAACGACGGCACATCCCTTGCGCAGTAGCCGAGGTCAGCCATGAACGATGCCGACCAGATCCGGGTGTTTGCGAAGAAAGTCGCGATCGTCCTGCTGCTCGTCTTTCTCTGGTTCATCCGCGACATCGCCGTCCTTCTCATCGTCTCCGGCGTGCTCGCGGCGGGGATCGCGCCGGTCGTCGAGCGGACGCGCGCGCTCATCCGGCTCTGGTTTCGCCGCCGTATCGCGCGGAGCTCGGCAGTGCTCCTCGTGTACCTCCCTTTCTTCATCCTGGCCGCGCTCACGATCTTCTTCGGTCTTCCGTATCTCTGGGAAGAATCGCGGAAGCTGATGGTCGAACTGCCCCGCCTGCTGGACGAGAGGATCTTCATCCCACTGGAGAAATACATTTCGATGGACGGCATCAGGGCGATGCTGCCCGGTGGCGAGCCGGCGCCCGGTGGCGCGGAGCCTGTCATCACATACGTGACCGCCGCGGCGACCTTCGTCGCCTCGAGCATCGCAGTGCTCTTCATCGTTTTCTACATGCTGATCGATGCGGAGCGGATCAAGAACCTGATCCTTCTGGCGTTTCCGTCGGGGGATCGCTCTTCGAGGAAGGCGCTGCTTCGACGCGCCGGCCGGCGCATGAGCGCGTGGTTATCCGCGCAGCTGATCCTCGCCGGCGTCATCGGCGCCGCGACGTTCATCGCGCTTGCCGCGCTGCGCATCCCGTACGCGCTTCCACTCGCATTGATCGCTGCGGTCGGAGAGATGATTCCCGTGGTCGGCCCGATCGTCGGCGCCATTCCCGCTCTTGCCGTGGCGCTCCTTCAATCACCGTGGCAGTTCTGGACGATGCTCGTGGTCGCGGTGGTAATCCAGCAGATCGAGAATCTCGTGCTCGTCCCCCGCCTCATGGGCGACAAACTCCACGTCTCCCCCCTCGGCATCTTCCTGGCGTTCATGGTCGGCGCTTCGCTGCTCGGCATCATCGGGGCGGTGCTCGCGGCGCCGCTGGCGGCGGTCGTCCAGGTGGTCTTCGAGGAGCTCTACGTCACGCCGCGAGAGCGCCGGCAGGACACCTCCCGCGCCGGCGCGCTGGTGACCAGCGAGACGCGAGAGAACGAGGACTGAGCCTGGACGTTTCACCACGGCCGCGTCCGTCACAGGGCTGAATCATTTTGCTTGTACTTCAAATGGAGTAGGACTACTTTATTAAGGCCCTGTAACAAGCTGTTCACCGGTTTCCGTGTAGAGGCGGCCGCCTGTCCAGACGGCCACATCATTAACCTTCTGACGATGTCGGAGATCCTATCTATGTCGTTTTCGCACGTTTGGCGCCGGTCCCTCGTGGTTGCGGTCGTTCTCGTTGTCTGTGCGGTTCCGATGTACGCGAATCACGCGTGGGGCAGTTATCACTGGGCCCGTACAGCCAACCCGTTCACGTTGAAGGTCAACGACAATCTCACGGCGATCTGGGAGCCGTATCTGTCCGAAGCTCAGTCCGACTGGAACCGGTCGACGGTGCTCGATCTGGATGTCCGCTGGCAGAACCCGCTGTCGAGCGTCCGTAAGTGCGCCTCCGTCACCGGACAGATCGAAGTGTGCAACGCCAAGTACGGCCAGAATGGCTGGCTGGGCATTGCCGGCATCTCGGTTAGCGGCAGCCACATCACGAAGGGTTACACGAAATTGAACGATACGTACTTCGAGATGGCGCAGTACAACACCCCGGCGTGGCGCCGGATGGTGACCTGCCAGGAAATCGGGCACGACTTCGGTCTCGCCCATCAGGACGAAACCTTCGACAACGTCAACCTCGGCTCCTGTATGGATTACACGAACGATCCCGATGGCGGAGCCGGGGGCGCGTCGAGCAACGATCCGTCCAACGAGCATCCGAACCAGCACGATTACGACCAGATCCAGACGATCTATTCGCACACCGACAGCACGACGACCATCGCGGCCGTGATCGACTCGATGGCGAAAGCGGCCAGCCGCCCGCCGACGATGGTCGAAATCCTCGACGCAACCGATGACGACTGGGGAACCGCGGTCGGCTACGACGGCCACGGCCGCCCGAACCGCTTTGCCCGCCCGACCGGCATGAACGCGGACGGCGAGCTCGAATTCGACCTCACTCATGTCACATGGGCGATCGATGCCCCGGGCAACCGCGGCGATCACCACTAGTTTCCACGCGACGCAAAACGAAAAGCCCCGCGGAAACGCGGGGCTTTTTTTTGGAGCGCGCCGACCTCGGGCGCGATGCGCGGGCGGGGTCGCCCGCGTTCCACTGCAGCTAACAGGCCCGGCGTGTGCATCAGGCGCTGATCCCGCGCCCGTCATCGTATGCCCCTCGTGCGCATCAGCCGATCCCGTCGTGCCGGGCATCTCGTGACCGCCATGCTCGTGGCCACCACCGATCTCGACACCTTTGGCCAGCGCCGCGGGCAGCAGCGCACCAGCGTGTCCTCATCCTCAATTCCTCAGGGTTCAAATCCGCCGTCGGGCGACATGAATCTTCTTCCCGGACGGCGTTTGCTCCGTCCAGGCGAAGAAGACGTCGGGGCCGGAACGGGCAGTCCGTGCAAATCCCGCCCCGCGGGCCGTGGTGGTGTCGGCGATCCTGCTCGAGGGCTCGACGCCGCCGGGTGAGACGCGGCGCGCGCGCAACTCTGCGCCGCCAGCTGTCTGTTCGAGCCACGTGACGAGAGCCTTCGCTCCGTCCAGCATCAGCACATCGACGCGCCCGGCGGGCTTGCCATCATCGACGACGACCGGGGTTCCTAGTGTCGCTCCGCCATCATCCGAGAAGGCCACATACACACGCGGCTGCTGATTTGCCTCGGTGAACCAGGCAATGGCCAGACGATCTCCGGCTGCGTCGATCTGCGGTCCGTTCACCGGGCAACCGGCGATCTTCCAGCCGTCGTCGCGTACGGGCGACGGCTGCGTCCATCCGGTACCGGTGTAGCGAACATAGGAGATGTCGCGGATCTCTGCCAGCGATCGATCGCGATAGACGATGACCGGACCCGCAGAAGTAGTGGCCATGCCAGTCGCGCAGCATTCGCATGTGCGGGGATCGATCTCGAAGTCGGTGGACAACGTTCCCTTCACATCGACAGTCGCGTAGCGAAGAGTCATGTCGCCGGCATCGTGCCCTTCCTCGTGATCCCCGCCGCCCGCCATCTTCCGGCCATCGAGCCACGTTGCGGCCACACCACCGCCGCGCAAGGGAGCAAGGCTGACGAATCCATGTTCGCTCTGTGTGCCGTCACGATTGAGAAGGAACGGTGTGCCCCAGGTCGCGCCGCCGTCGGTCGACGTTGCCATCTTCACGTCGTACGCATAGGTGCCCTTGCCGCTTTTCTGCAGCCAGTGCGCGAACAGCGTCCCCTTCTCATCCTCGACGATCGAAGGGAAGTCTGCCCAGTTCACGAAAAGGTCGGCGCGTTGAACGATCGTCTTCGGCTTGGACCATCCGCCGTCGCGATATCTGGCGAAGCGGAGCGCGAAGTCCTTCCCTCCCGGAACCGGTTCGAGCCAGCTCAGTAGGACGCCGTCGCGCGCGGCAGACAGAAACGGCTCCGCCGCATCC
This sequence comes from uncultured Acidobacteriota bacterium, assembly GCA_937870635.1. GTDB lineage: Bacteria > Acidobacteriota > Thermoanaerobaculia > Gp7-AA8 > Gp7-AA8 > DATLEX01. Next base: position 100,671 of record CALMZP010000032.1, read on the forward strand.
GCCCCCGCCGGAGAAGCGATCTCCTCGACGTCCGGACCGGTCCGCGCCGCCGCGGCCGTCGGCGCGGGAGGTGTCGGTGCTTCGGCGGAGCAGCCAGTTACGAGAGTCACTAACAGGATCGCGGCAATCTTCATCATCTGTTTTCTAACACGATTTGGACCCTGGACCTTGGACCTTGGACCTTGGGACTGCGTGTTCTGCGCTTTTCAAGGTCCAGGGTCCAGGGTCCAGGGTTCAGATTTTCACCGTCCTCAGGCGGAGGGCGTTAGCGATGACGGATACGGAGCTGAAGCTCATCGCGGCGGCGGCGATCATCGGGCTGAGCAGCATGCCGAAGACCGGATAGAGAATGCCCGCGGCGACCGGAACGCCGATGACGTTGTAGATGAACGCAAAGAAGAGATTCTGGCGGATGTTTCTCATCGTGGCGTTGCTGAGGCGTCGCGCGCGCACGATTCCGCGCAGGTCTCCTTTGACGAGGGTTACCCCGGCGCTCTCCATCGCCACGTCCGTTCCGGTTCCCATCGCGATCCCGACCTGAGCCTGTGCCAGCGCCGGCGCGTCGTTGATGCCGTCGCCCGCCATCGCCACGATGTGACCTTGCGATTGCAGCCTCTTCACGACATCGGCTTTCTGATCGGGCAGGACGTCGGCGACGACCTCGTCGATGCCGAGCTTCGCCGCCACGGCCTTCGCCGTGGTGATGCTGTCGCCGGTGAGCATCACGATGCGCACGCCGGCTTCATGCAGTCCGGCGATCGCATCCTTCGAGGTCTCCTTGATCGGATCGGACACGCCGACGAGTCCTGCGGGCTTGCCATCGATGACGACGAACATCACCGACTGCCCGTCTCCGCGGAGGCGTTCGGCGAGATCGGCGAGCTCGCGCGAATCGACGTCAAGGTCCGTGAGCAATGCCTGATTTCCGACGGCGACGACGTGGCCATCCACGTTCCCCTGCACACCTTTGCCGGTGACCGACTGGAATTCCGTCGCGGCCTGCACGGCGATCCCGCGGTTCTCCGCACCGGCGATGATCGCCGCGGCGAGAGGGTGTTCGCTCGCACGTTCCACCCCGGCCGCGAGGCGAAGCATTTCCTTCTCATCGAATCCGGCCGCAGCGATGACCGTCGTCAGCTGCGGCCTGCCGACGGTCAGAGTCCCCGTCTTGTCGACCACCAGCGTGTCGACGGTGCGCAGAACCTCGATCGATTCGGCGTTGCGGAACAGCACTCCCGCGGTCGCGCCCTTCCCCGCCGCGACCATGACCGACATCGGGGTGGCCAGTCCAAGGGCGCAGGGGCAGGCGATGATGAGGACAGCAACGGCGTTGACGATGGCGTACACGAGCCGCGGCTCGGGACCGAGATAAGACCATACCCCGAACGTGATCGCCGAAACCGCGATCACCGTCGGCACGAACCAGGCCGATACCACGTCGGCGAGCCTCTGAATCGGGGCGCGGCTGCGTTGAGCCTGCGCGACCATGTTCACGATCTGGGAGAGGAGCGTGTCCGCCCCGACGCGTTCGGCCTTCATGAGAACCGACCCCGTGGTGTTGACGGTCGCGCCGATGAGTCTCGCACCGGCCGACTTCTCCACCGGGAGCGGCTCGCCCGTCACCATCGATTCGTCGACGTTCGTCGTCCCCTCGAGGACCACGCCGTCCACAGGGACCTTCTCTCCGGGACGCACGCGCAACGTGTCGCCGGGCCGCACTTCTTCGAGCGGAACGTCGCGCTCGACCCCGTCCTCCACGCGGCGCGCGGTCTTCGGGGCGAGGCCGAGGAGCGCGCGGATTGCGGCGCCGGTGCGGCTGCGGGCGCGAAGCTCCATCACCTGTCCGAGAAGGACGAGGGTCACGATCGCGGCCGCTGCTTCGAAGTAGACCCCGACGTGTCCCATGTCATCCTTGAACGAGGCGGGGAACACGCGCGGGAACAGCGTCGCAAAAAGGCTGTAGACGTACGCCACGGCGACACCGAGTCCGATCAGCGTGAACATGTTGAGGTGTCTGTTCACCACGGACGCCCATGCACGTTGAAAGAACGGCCAGCCACCCCACAGCACGACCGGCGTCGCCAGGGCCAGCTCGAACCACGGCGCGTACATCGTCAGTGTGTGACCGAACATGTCGTGCGCGCCCGGCATGTGCCGCGCCATCGCAAAGATCACGAGTGGCACGGTGAGAACGGTGCTGACCCAGAAGCGCCGGGCCATGTCCTCGAGCTCGGGATTCTTCTCCTCGATCATCACGCTGCGCGGCTCGAGCACCATCCCGCAGATCGGGCAGCTGCCCGGCGCGTCCCGCACGATCTCCGGATGCATCGGGCACGTCCACTCGGTCCTCGTCGCCAGCGCAGTGACCATCTCCGGCTCGAGGGCCATGCCGCACTTCGGGCAGGCGCCCGGACCCTTCTGGCGAACCTCGGGATCCATCGGGCAGGTGTAGATCGCATTCTCGGCGCCGGCGGGGACCGGCTCCGGCTTCGACGCGGCCGCCTCGCCGATGTATGCCGACGGATCGGCGTTGAACTTCTTCTTGCACGCGATCGAGCAGAAGTAATAGACCTTGCCTCCAACGCGCGATGAGCCGGCGGCGTTTTCCGGATCGACCGTCATGCCGCAGACCGGATCGATGACGGCCGCGGCAGGTTCGTGCTGATGGTTCATGGATTCCCCCTCAACTATCACTTGCAGCGCGAGCAGCAGCTGGCCGCGGGAGCGTCCGTTCCCTCGCGGCCAGCGTAAGCCGCCGGAGCGGAATCGAACTTCGCCTCGCAGCCTCGCGAGCAGAAGACTGTCCCGCAAACTGCGAGGAGCCTACCGCCTTCTCAGAGTCGGTGCTCATTCCACACACAGGGTCAATGACTTTCATGGGGTTGTCATGGTGTCAGGTCTGGAAAAGCAACTTTTCTTCCGTTTCTGACGACAAATGCCGCCTTCAAAAAAGGAAGAAAAGTTGCTTTTCCAGACCTGACACCATGACAACCCCGATGTAGAATCCATTCTGGACTTCAGTCCATCCCTCCATGACCGTGGATCCGTTTCATCGCCGGTCCAAAGACACATGGACCCTCACCGCCGCTGCGTTCGAGCGGCTGCTGACACTCCTCCATCCAGAGCGCGACAAGGCCGCAGTCGAATACGAGCGGCTCCGCGACCGGATCACAGGCCTCCTCGGATGGTGGGGATCACCGCGGGCAGCGGAGCTCGCCGACGAGACACTCGATCGCGTCGCCCGCAAACTCGACGAGGGGGCCGAGGTGCGGACCGGGTCACTGGGAGCCTATGTGCGCGGTGTGGCTCGGATGGTTTTCTATGAATCGTCCCGGCAGCAGCAGACCGATCCGCTGCCGCCCGATCTCGACCTCTCCGTTCCCGTCACCGACGAAGAGCAGAGCCCGGCTCTCGTCTGTTTCGACCAGTGCCTGGCAAAGCTATCGGCGGCCGATCGAAAGAACCTGCTCCGTTACTACGACGACGCCGGCGAACGGACCATGGACGCGCGACGGAAACTGGCGGACGAGCTCGGTATCTCGACCAATGTCCTCCGTGTACGGATGCACCGCCTGCGCGACCGGCTGGAACAATGTGTAGCGGGCTGTCGCGCGGACGGATGAAACGTTTTCGCCGATCCCGACATACCTGATGAGGATTGATGTTGCAGAGTCCAGAACTGAGAATCGACGACGAGGCGACACTCCGCGAATACCTCATGGGCAGGCTCGGGGGGGAGGCGGCCGAATCTCTCGAGTCAGAGCTCCTCGAGGATGAGGATCTCTTCGAGAAGATGCGGATCATCGAGACGGAGCTGTACGACGATTTTGCCGCCGGACGGCTCAGCTCGACCGACGAGCAGGCCTTTCTCTCCCGATCCCGTGGTCAGGCAGCGCGTTCGCGTTTCGTGTTCGCTACGACTCTTCATGGCCGCGCCGCCGCGACGCGCATCGCCACCTTTCGTCCGCGCGCGGCCCGCCTCGTCCTGGCCGCAGCTGCGATTGCGGTCGTCGCGATCGGCCTCGCCTTCGTCAGCTTGCGTAAAACACCGGTGACGGTGCCACCGCAGACGGCGAGAACGACCGAGCCGGCAACCGCAGCCATCCCTTCACCTGCCCGAGCGATCGCTCTTACCATTACTCTCGGCTCGTCACGATCGGGTGCAGAGAAAAACATCCTTTCGATTCCGGACGGCACCACGAACGTCGAGCTCGGCGTCCGGCTGCATGCCGAAGATGTCTACGACACTTATGAGGTCGACGTGCGGAATGTGAAGGGCGAATCGATCTGGCAGCAGTCAGGCCTCCGTGCCGCCGCCGCGGCCGACACGCGCACGATCGTGGCGGTCGTACCCGCCGACCGGATGGGCGCCGGTACTTATGAAATCGCCGTTTCCGGCACGACCGGCACCGCGCCGGCCGAAGATCTCGGATTCCAGTCCCTGGAGGTTCGTCGCGAGCAGTGACGTCTCGTTCGGTTGCAGCAGTCCTGATCGCCGCGGTGGTCGCGGTTCTCGCGTCCGCTGAAGAATCGGTACGTCCTCTTTCGCCCGCAACCTCGCTGCGCGGTTCCGTCGCCGCCGGAGAGAGGCACTCCTTCTCGTTCGTCGTCCCTGCCGGAACCGCCTCGCGGGTGATCGTGTCGGAAGAAGGCGTCGACGTCGAAGCTACTTTGATGCCGGCGGGCGCCGCCGCCAGGACGGCGCGCATCGAGACGTCGAATGGCATCGGCGGCTCCGAGATCATCGTCGTTCCGATCGCGGATGCGCCGGCGTCGTGGGTCGTCACTGTCGAACCAGCCGCGGCGCAGGCTAGCCGTGGAGACTATGCGATCGTTCTCGAGACGAAAGTTGCAGGCGACACAGCACGCCAGCGTGCGGCTGCCCACTCGCGGATCAGCCAAGCGTACGCGCTTCACGGCACGGGCAAAGGTGACTCCATTCGCCAGAGCGTGGCGATCTACGACGAAGTTCACGACGCGGCGGCGAAGCTGGGTGACCGCCGGCTGCAGGCCGAAGCGATCTATCAGGCTGCGCGGGCGCTCGACCTTCTCGGTGAGTGGCCGACGGCGATCGAGTACCAGTTGCGCGCGCTTCCGATCGTCGAAGCGCTGCAGTTGCGCGGACGCACTTCCCGCGTGCTGGACCGTCTCGGAGACATGTCCCGCAAAACGGGTGACGTCGTCAAAGCCGAGGAGTATCTCGCTGCGGCCCTGCCCATCGCGCGCGAGGTGCGCGACGTCGAGACAGAAGCGGACATCCTCAACAACACCGGGCTGCTCTTCTCGTCGATGGGAAGGTGGGAGGAAGCGGTGGAGATGCTCGAGGGTGCCATCCCGCTCGCCCAGAAAACCGAATCGTTAGACGTCGAGGCCGCCCTTCACCACAACCTCGGCCAGGCCTTTGGAAACCTGGGCGACTATCCGCGGGCGATCGAGGCGTACGAGCGCGCTCTGGTCGTGAAGCGGAAGATGGGATCGCCGCGACGCATGGCCAGCACTCTCAACAACCTCGCGGTCGTTCATTTTTCGACCGGTCAGAGTGAGAAGGCGCTGAGCACGATGATGCAGGCCATCGCATTCTGGGAAGAATCGGGCGACCGCGCAGGCCTCGCGAATTCCATCGCATCACTCGCGCGGATGAAGGACGAGGCTGGCGACACGGCTGCGGCGATCGCGGCGTTCGAGAAATCGATTCCGATTCTCCAGGAAGTCCGCAACCGCGCGGGCGAAGGAAGCGCGCTGGCAACGTGGGCATCCATCGATCTCGAGTCGGGCCGCACTGAAGCGGCGCTGGAGAAGTTGTCGCGCGCCTTGACGCTGTCACGCGAGGCCGCCGATCGACGCAACGAGGCCCGCGTGCTGCACGTCCGCGCGAAGGCTCTCGACAAGGCGGGGAACCTCGGCGAGGCCATCGCTTCGGCGGAGGAGTCGATTGCGCTCGTCGAGAACATGCGCGAGGCGATGAGCCGCCGCGAATTCCGCGACTCCTATCTGAGCATCGTCCGCAGCTACTACGATCTTCTCGTCGACCTCCTCCTGCGGCAGGGGAACGAAGAAGGCGTCAAGACGGCGTTCACTGCTGGCGAGCGTGCCCGCGCGCGCACCCTGCTCGAGTCTCTCGCTGAATCGGCGGCAAAGATCCGGAAGGGGATCGATCCTGCGCTGCGCAGGCGCGAGCGCGAAGTTCAGGCGGCGCTCAACGCCAGGGAGATGTACCGCGCACGGCAGGCGCCCAAGCGCGGCAGCCAGGCTGTCGCACGCGCGACGGCTGAAGTGAACCATCTGCTCGACGAGCTGCGCGACGTGCAGGCGCAGATCCGGTCATCCAGTCCGGAATACGCAGCGCTCAAGATGCCTGAGCCCGTCAGCGTCGAGACCGTGCAGCAGTCGCTGCTCGACGCCGATTCGGTCCTCCTCTCGTTTCATCTCGGGGAGGAGTCCAGCCATGCTTGGGTGATCGACCGAAAATCGATCTCCGTCCACGTGCTGCCGAGGGCAAGAGCGATCGACGCCCTGGCGCGCCGTTATCACGAGTCTCTCAGCCAGGAGACCGCCTCGCCGTCCGCCGACGTGGGGAAGACGCTGGCGGAGATGATTTTCCGGCCCGTGTCGGCGCGGGTCCGAGGAAAACGGCTGCTCATCGTGCCTGACGGGGCACTTCATTACGTTCCTTTCGCCGCGCTCCCGTCTCCCCGCACCGGCCAGCCTCTGATCGCGGAGCACGAGATCGTCTACCTCCCCTCTGCGTCGGTGATGCAGAACATCCGGCGGCCAAAACACACCGGCGGAGCGACGTCGGTGGCCGTGTTCGCGGATCCTGTGTTCAATCGGGAAGATCCGCGACTCAACGCCACCGCGGCTGAGAAAACTGCGTCCGTCAGATCCGCGGGGTTCCAGCGGCTGCGCTTCTCGCGCGGCGAGGCGTCGGCCATCGTCGCGGCGGCGGCCGATTCGAAAACGTTCGCAGCGGTCGGATTCGACGCGTCGAAGCGAACGCTTCTCGCCACCGACCTGCGGCGTTACGACATCCTGCACTTCGCGACCCACGGCGCGCTCGACACGGAACACCCGGAGCTGTCGGGACTGGTCTTCTCCCTCTTCAACCGAGAGGGGCGCACCGTCGACGGCTTTCTTCGCCTTCATGAGATTTACAACCTCGATCTCGACGCGCGGCTCGTCGTCCTCAGCGCGTGCAAGACGGCGCTGGGCAAGGAAGTTCACGGCGAAGGGCTGATCGGGTTGACTCGCGGTTTCCTTTATGCGGGAGCGGCCGGAATCGTGTCGACGGTGTGGAACATCGACGACCGCGCGAGCGCGCAGCTCATGTCACGTTTTTACGGAGCGATGCTCCGCGACGGACTGCGTCCTGCAGAAGCTCTGCGCAAGGCCCAGCTGTCGATGCTCGCCCAGGCCCGATGGCACGACCCTCATTACTGGGCAGCCTTCGGAATTCACGGGGAGTGGAGATAGAAGTGGAGCGGCGGGCGATCTCTCCCGCGATCCCGGCTCACCGACAGCCCGGGCGGTAAACTACCCGGCATGCTGAAACGCTCGCTGCTGCTCGTGTCGCTCCTTGCCCTCTTCGCGCCCACACTTCCCGCCGAATCGCTGGCGCGTGGATCTTCGAACCGGTTCGAGCCGATCGACATCTTCGAGATCGAATGGGCTTCCGACCCGCGCATTTCGACGGACGGCACGCGAATCGTCTACGTGCGCAACTTCATGGACATCATGAAGGACCGCTACCGCTCCAACCTGTGGGTGGTCAACCTCGACGGCACCGACCATCGTCCGCTCACCACCGGGATCGTGAACCATTCGGCGCCGCGGTGGTCGCCGGATGGCAGGCGGCTTCTCTACACATCATCCGAGAGCGGATCACAGCAACTTCATGTTCGATGGCTCGACTCCGGACAGACCGCGATGCTCACGCGGCTCGCCCGCGCTCCGCGCCTGGCCACATGGTCCCGCGACGGAAAGCAGATCGCGTTCGTGATGTCGGTCGACGCGGACACCACCTCGTTCGCCACGATGCCGAAGGCACCTGAGGGAGCGGAGTGGTCGAAGGCGCCGAAAGTCATCGAGTCGATCCAGTACCGCAATGACGGTGCGGGTTACGTGGAACCGGTCTTCTCCCAGATCTTCGTCATGTCAGCCGACGGAGGAACGCCGCGGCAGGTGACGCGCGGCGCGGTGCACAGCGGCGGGCGTCCGGAATGGAGTGCCGACGGCAAATCCCTTCTCTTTTCAGCGAACCGGAACGAAAAGTGGGAACTCGATCCACGCAACAGCGAGATCTACGAAGTATCGTTGAGCGACGGATCCATCCGCGCGCTGACCAGCCGAAACGGTCCCGATCAGACTCCGATCCTCTCCCCGGACGGCTCGAAGATCGCCTACCTCGGCAGCGATGAACGCTACCTCGGTTATCAGCTCACGCGGCTCCATGTCATGAATCGCGACGGGAGCGATTCGAGGCTGATCAGTTCCACTCTCGATCGCGACGTCGACGCCATCCAGTGGGCTGCCGACGGGCAAAGCCTCTACTTTCAGTACGACGACCAGGGCAATACGAAGGTTGCCCGCATCGGCCTCACCGGAAAAGTCGAGACGCTGGCCGGCGATCTCGGCGGCACGTCGCTCGATCGCCCTTACGACGGGGGCAGTTTCTCGGTCGCGCCGTCGGGAACGCTTGTGTACACGATGTCGCGTCCCGATCACCCCGCCGACCTCGCCGTCGCGCGTCGCGGTGGCTCACCGGTGCGCATCACGCGCCTCAACGAGGATCTCTTCGGCCACAAGAAACTCGGAGCGGTCGAAGAGATCACCTATGCGTCGTCGCACGACAACCGGAAGATTCAGGGCTGGATCGTCAAGCCTCCCGACTTCGATCCGTCGAAGAAGTATCCGCTCATCCTCGAGATCCACGGCGGCCCGTTCGCGAATTACGGCGACCGGTTCGCCAGTGACATGCAGCTCTACGCTGCCGCCGGATACGTCGTCCTGTACACGAATCCGCGCGGCAGCACGAGCTATGGCGAAGAGTTCGGCAACTTCATCCATCACAACTATCCCGGAAACGATTACGACGACCTTATGTCGGGAGTCGACGCGGTGATCGCTAAGGGTTACATCGACCCGGCGAATCTCTTCGTGACCGGAGGCAGCGGCGGCGGCGTGCTGACGAGCTGGATCATCGGCAAGACCGACCGGTTCCGCGCGGCCGTCGTCGCCAAACCGGTCATCAACTGGTACAGCTTCGTGTTGACGTCGGACGGCCCCGGCTTCTTCTACCGCTACTGGTTCTCGGCTCTGCCCTGGGACGATCCCGAGCAATATCTCCGGCGCTCACCGATCTCACTCGTCGGCAGCGTGAAGACGCCGACCATGATTGTCACCGGCGAGGCGGACTATCGGACGCCGATCTCCGAATCCGAGCAGTACTACACGGCGCTCAAGATCCGCGGAGTCCCTGCCGCGCTGGTACGCATTCCCGATTCGCCGCACGATTTCGCATCGCGCCCCAGCACGATGCTCTCGAAGTTCGTGTACACGCTGGCCTGGTTCGAGCGGTACCGGGGAAAGTAGCGCCGATGTTGATGGACTTTGGACCCTGGACCCTGGACCCTGGAATAAACACCGGTGCTCCCAGGGTCCAAGATCCCCTCGTCTTCTCAGTGTCTGTCGCTGTGAAGGCTGTGGTCCGGTATCGGCTCGGCGACATAGCTCGAGCGTGGCCGCGCGGGGAGATTGTGCCAGAGGAGGTACACCTCGACGTCGACGTCGGTGATGGTTTTGACCGTACGCAGCGATTTGAGGTCGCGCGTGCTCAAATGCCCGGATCCGTCGCGGCGGATGTAGAGGATCTCGCCGTTGAAGCCATCAGGAAGTGTCGCCACGAGCAGGAGAAAACGGTCGAGATCCGCGCTGCCATCGATCACGACCCGGACGACTTCACGCGTGGCCTGCATGACGGGACTGCGAAGCATGCTGTCGAGCAGATCGATGTCCTGAACGAGCAGACAGCGACCTTCCTTCTCCGCCTCGGACCAGCGCTCGAGCTCTGAGATTCCGGGAGAAACCAGAGTGGCCACCGCCTGGAATCTGTCGTTGGAAAGTCCCACGGGCCAACTCTGCTCCCGTGTGCGCCCGGCAAACGTGTCCTGGATCACGTTTCTGGCAACATCTATGAGCCGGTTCCACTGATTCTTCCGGCGTGACCGGAACGATTTTGGTCGTCGGATTTTTCTCACTGTTCGCGGCTTTCGTCCGCGAACGATCTTCTGCGCGCAACGGACCCCGCTGCGATGAGTCGCTTCCTGGATGCCTGGGCGCGCCCGACTTCGCTGCCCCGTGGCTTCCGGTTCGCGACGGGGCGACCCATCTCATCCTTGCCGCTCTGTCGGAGCGCGGCCTGACAGTCTCGTCAGCGGCTGGGTGAACGACGCGGAGGTCCTGTCGAACGTCGTCCACGTCGGCGTGCGGTTGGCACACCCGTGGCAGTCGGGGCCGCGGTTCTCATGAATTTACGATGAGCCGGTCGCTTCATGTGGGGCGTGAACCGGTTTCGATTCAGGCGATCCCCACTGCCGCAGCCAGATCGATAGAACAACGATTCCGAGAACGGCCAGGAATTCGCTTTGCCAGTTCTGGAACGACTCGTACCAGAACGCTGAAGTGCCCATGTACTCGATGGGGGTGAGGTTCACCTTCGCACCGTGCTGCAGCTGCTCTTCGTTGAACTTCCGCGCTCCGGCCCATGCGTGACCCACAAACGAGATCAGGAACAGCGCGGACAAGGCGAGGCCGAGGGAGTTCTTGTAGAGGGAGAGCAACCAGCCGCCTTTGCGGACCGGACCGGGCGCCTTCGCATCGTCACGATGATCGGCGGGATCCTCGTCCACCTCTTCCCTTTCATCGATCTTCTTCGACTCCGCGGAACCTTTCTGACGAAGAAACACCGTCAGGAAAACATAGAACGCCATCTGCAGGAACTCGCTCTCCCAGTTCTCGAAGACCGTCTCTCCGAATTCCGGCGAAGCGACGAATTCGAGATACGAGACTTCGGCCTCGTCATGTTCGCGCTGCTCTGCATTGAAATGATGGAGGCCCGACCAGCTGTGGGCGACGAGACACGCAGCAAACAGGATCGTGAGGACGATTGAGAGACTGTTGTTTCGCCACATGCGCGCTCTCTCCGCAACCACCGTACCGATCGCCACAGGTGCTGAGCTTGGTTAATCGCTTCAGCACTTTAGAAAGGGTCGGTAACATTATTTGCTGGCACATTCTGGACGCGAACGAACAGCATGTCGCGGTCGCGCAGGAAGACTCGCAGGCCATGGCGCTGCTGCGCCGCTTCCTCTCCAACCTGATTCCCCAGTCGTATCACATCCTGGTGAACGGCTCGCCGGTCGCGGAGATCCACCAGAACTTCAACCCGTTCGTGCTGCATCTGCGGATCGACTTCAGCCTCGACGCGCGCCGCTCCCTCGACCGCCGCCTCGGTCTCGCTCTGGCCTCGATCCTCGGAACACTCGAGGGAAGGCAGGACTGAGTTACTGGTGCGGTGCTTGGTGCTTGATCGCCAGGCACGTCATTAGAAGGCGCGAAGACGCCAAAGGATCTCAAGATGCGAAGATCGCGTCGACAGAGACCCTTCGCTGTCTTCGCAGTTCAGAGGCTGTGAAAAAATCCAGAGTGGCCCGCGCTGGTGGCGCTTACGGCCCGAACGCGAGGCGCGAGGAGGAGGCGATGCTGGGACATCGCGGACGACGAGCAACGAAGCGAGCGGGCCGTAACCGCCACCAGCCCGGAGGGCTGTGGGCGGGACGCACACAACCCGGGCCGCTCTGGATTTTTCACAGCCTCTCAGGCTGACGTGACCGGCAGCACTGAGCACTCCGCACCAAGCACTCTCTTTACAGCGTTTCGAACGCTCGCTGCAGCCGCTCTCGCGAATCGAGCACCGCTTCTTCGATGAATGCATCGGGTCCGGCGGCCTCGAGGGCGCAGAACGGATCGACGGCCGACACGATGCACTTGCCCGCGGACTCCTCGTAGATCACCACGTTACTCTGCAGGATCGCACCGACATCCGGCTCCCGCTCCACCGCTCGTGAAGAGAGCGCGGTCCAGGCGCCGAGGAGTGTGCATTTCGGGCCGGTGGAGGGGAGGTTGACCTCGGACACGACATTGAGCGCCTGCTCGGCCAGGGCGCGCTTCGTCCGCTGGACGGCTTCATCGAAATGCTGATGAACTCTTTTTCTCGTTCCAAAACGGGTCTGCTCAATCACGGGAGGGCTCCTGTGTAACCGGTTACAGTCGTGCACGAATCATGTCAACCCTCGATACACTCCGTCAATCATGGGCGAACGTCGGCTGGCCACGGCCATCGAATGGCTCGCCGACGGGAAGGCCATGGACTGGAAATACGCCAAGAATTAGTGCTGGTGCAGGGTGCAGGAAACAAAGCTGGACGCAGCGCCTCAGCACGCAGCACTCAGCACCAGCACCCGGCACCAGCACCCGGCAGACGCCTACAGCCGGGTTCGCCAAATCTCGGATACTCAAGAGCTTACGCCCGAAATAGATCGCGTGTGATATTGTTATACGCACCAACAAGAATCGCGACCACGCGATAAGGGCAAACCCCCGGTGACGGGGTGACGCAAAGCTACGGGCCTGAATGAGTGGTTCATTCAGGCAGCCGGGCTGCCGAACGTGAAGCCTGCAGAACAGGGCGTCCGGCACACGTGGTCGTGCCGGAGGACCCTGATGCGATTCCTGGCCGCCGTTGCGGTGTCAGCCTTGTTTGTTCCTGGCGTTGCGCGCGCAGCGACGTACTACGTCGCCACCACCGGCAACGACGCGAGCAACGGTTCCATCGCGGCACCGTTCCGAACGATCACCAAAGGTGCAGCGGTCGCTCGTCCCGGCGACACGATCAGCGTCCGTGGCGGCGTTTACAACGAAATCGTGAAGGCTTCCGTGAAGGGAACCGCGGCCGCGCGCATCACCATTCAATCGTATCCCGGCGAGAAAGCGGTCATCGACGGCAGCGGCACGGCAGCGTCCACCGATCTCGTGCAGCTCGGGAGCGCCGAATATCTCGACTTCAGCGGCTTCGAAGTCCGCAATTCAACGCGCCTCGGCATCGCCGGCTGGGGCTCGAAGAATGTCCGCATCCTGAACAACACCGTGACGCGCTCGCACCGCGGCGCCATCTACGTCGGGTACACGACTCCCGGCGCGGTCTCCGACATCACCATCGCGGACAACGTCGTCTACAACAACGTGCTCGAGAATCAGCTCCACAATCTCAACGGTGGATGGGGGCAGTCGATCTCAGTGCAGAACACCGACCGCGCGACGATCACCCGCAACCGCGTGTACGAGAACGACGGCGAGGGAATCGTCGTCGTGTTGAGCGACAACGTCCTTGTTCAGGCGAACGAGGTCTCCGACAGCTTCAGCGTCGGCATCTACCTCGACAACGCGCAGTACACGACCGTCGACGGCAACTTCGTTTACAGCACGGGCAACAGCCGCTACTTCCGGTCGGGTTACCCGGCGTCGGGAATCGCCACGGCAAACGAGTCGTACAGCTCTGCGAATCCGCTCACGGATCTCACGATCACGAACAACATCGTCGTCGATGCCCGTTACGGCTTCTATTACGGTGCGTTCGAAGCCGGCGGCGGCCTGAAGAACACGACGGTTGCGAACAACACGTTTTACAAAGCGCGCACGGCCATGGTGTGGCTCGAAGCCGACGCGCACGCGAACAACGCGTTCCAGAACAACATCTTCTTCCAGGCTGGCGGCGGCGTGATGCACACCGGCACGGTGACCGGCTCGACGTTCCGTAACAACAACTGGTACGGCGGCAACGCCGGTATCGCGGCCGGTGCCGGCGACATCATCGGCGACCCGAAGCTCGTCAATGCCGGCGGCCTGCGGGCGGACGACTACAAGCTCGCGGCCCTCTCACCGTCGATTCACACCGCGGTTGACGTGGCCAGCGTCGCCAAAGACTTCTGGGGCAACACGCGCTCGGCAGCGTATGACATCGGCGCGCACGAGCAGAGCGTCTCTCTCGGCAGCAGCAGCCCGGTTGGCATCGAGCTCGATGCTCCGTCGGGTTTCCGCGCCGTCGCGCAGAGCGCCGTGTCGGTGCACCTGAGCTGGACGGCCGTCGAAGGGGCGAGCGGCTATCGCATCTATCGCGATCGCTCGCTCGTGGGCAGCGCGAGCACGACCTCGTGGAGCGACGACGACCTGACGCCGGTTCGCAGCTATTCCTACGTCGTCACGGCGGTGGCCGGCACGAACGAGTCCGCGCCGAGCGCGACCGTTGTGGTGACGACTCCGGCGGCGCGTGAGACCCAGGCCCCGTCGGTGCCGGGAGCTCTGAAGGCCGAGGCATTGGGCACGTCCCAGATCAAACTGACTTGGGAGCGCTCGACCGACAACAACGGCGTCACGGGGTACGACGTCTACCGGAACGGTGCGCATGTGGCCACGGTCACTGCCACGACCTGGATCGACAGCGGCCTCGCCGCCGCAACGACTTACACGTACGAGGTCGCTGCGCATGACGCGGCCGGCAACTACTCGGGGCGGGCCACGGCGAGCGCGACCACAGCGGCTTCGAACGGTCGAGCTCGTGTGGCAGGACGCAAATAATTCTGGCCGTCGATTTGCACTGAGGCTCGGCTGGACGTGCAAAAACGGCACGTGGGTTCCGAGCCATGACCACCTACGACTTCGAATACGAGACTCCCCGCCGCCAGAAGATCGCTCCTCGTTCGCGCAAACAGGCCCGCCGGGCGAAAGGCATCATCTTTCTCGGTGAAGACACAGCCGCGTACTACTACGATCTTTCCACGCGTCACCCCGTCGGGGCCGCGCTCAAACGCGCGGTCGACCTCCTCGGCTCCACCATCCTGATCACCCTCCTCGCGCCCCTGTTTCTCCTGATCATCTTCCTGGTGAAGGCGACCAGTCCGGGCCCGATCATCTTCCGGCAGCGCCGCATCGGATTCCGCTGTCTCGAATTCGACATGTACAAGTTCCGCACGATGTACGACGGCGCGCACCTGAAGGAGAAGGAGCTGGCCGCCAAGGCGGGCGGGTCGTTCCTGAAACTGGCGAACGATCCCCGCATCACGAAGATCGGCGGCTTTCTGCGCAAATACAGCCTCGATGAACTGCCGCAGCTCTTCAACGTTCTGGAAGGGACCATGAGCCTGGTAGGTCCACGGCCTCTTCTGAAATCGGACCTCGACAAGCTTCCCCGTCGCAGCACGCTTCGTCGTTTCGCGACCCCTCCCGGCATCACCGGCCTATGGCAGGTCTCCGGGCGCAGCAGTTGCACAGAGCAGCAAAGGCTTCAGCTCGACAGGGAGTACGTCGATCGCTGGAGTCTGTCTCTGGACCTGCGCATCCTGATCCGCACCATCTCAGTCGTAGTGACCGGACGAGGGGCCGTTTGAAAACGTAGTGACCGGGCGAGGGGCCGTTTGAAAAACCGAAACAGAAACGCAAGACAGAATTTCGTTCCACGATCGGAAGCCGTAGCAGGAGCCGGCTTTTCGGAGCCCGTTCTGGCGACGCCTTCAGCAGCCGCCCCGGCTTACTCCGCGACACATGCCCAGCCCCCCTTTGCTTCGCGCGATGCCTATGCGGCCATCGGCCGGCACTGGAAGCCGGTCGCGGCGGCGGCGATCGCCGGAATGATCGTGGCGTGGCTCTTCACCGCCCTGCAACCCGACCGCTATCGGGCCACTCTGCTCGCCGCCGTCTCCCCTCTCGGCGAGACGTTGAACGCTACGGATGTTCTGCGCGGCGTGGAGGTCCTGGAGCAGCGCACCGTCGTCGCGACAGTCGCTGCGCTCGCATCGACACCCTCCACGACCCGGCCGGCGACCCAGCCTGACACCGCCGGGTACACGATCGACGCGTCTGTCGTTCCCAACACAAACCTCGTGCGCATTCATGTCGAGGGTCCGGACGCCGCACGCGCCACAGCAATCGCGAACGGTCTTCCGGCAATCCTCAGTCAGCACACCCGTTCGATGTTCAAGCTGTACGGAGTAACGCCGGTGTCACCCGCTACGCGGCCGACGGAGCCTGTCTCCTCGGCCTCGGCGCGCGCGATTCTGGCCGGGTTGCTGATCGGGCTCGTCATCGGCGCTGCCATCGCAATCGGTATCGACAAATCCCGCCGCCTTTCACCCACCGGAATCCACGCGTAACGGATCTCAGTGGCAAGGGGGCGCCCATTCGCACTTCATGTCAGCAGAGATCACAACTGCCGCGCGGACTTACGCGCGCGCCGAGGCGTCGGCGCAAGGCCTCGATGAGAGCCGCGGCAGCGCTCTGGCGGCATCGCTCGGGCTGCCGATTCTCGCTGCAATCCTTTACCTGAATCTCTCCGACGTCGTAGCCCGCCGCACCCCGATCCCCTCCCTTCTCCAGCCACTCATTCTTCTCCTGGCGATCGCCGTCATCGTTCACAGAGACCGATTTCAGCCACGAGCGATCGCGGCGAGCGCGCTGGCGCTGCTGGCGCTCGTCTACTGCGTCGTCCTGGTCGCCGGCACGTCGTGGTCCGAAAACCCGGCCGCGGCCGACGCGAAGGTCCTCGAGGGAGTGCGCGGGCTGATCATCCTTCTGATCGCCGGATCGCTCGGCTCGACCTGGACGGCGGTGCGCCGGGCTGTGGCGGTGATCGCACTCGGCGCGGCCCTGCTCGCGGCACTCACCCTCTTCCAGGGGGTGACCGGGCGCTTCGATCTCGATTTCTTCGGTCTTGCGCGCAGCGAACGCGG
Organism: uncultured Acidobacteriota bacterium; assembly: GCA_937870635.1. Classification (GTDB taxonomy): domain Bacteria; phylum Acidobacteriota; class Thermoanaerobaculia; order Gp7-AA8; family Gp7-AA8; genus DATLEX01. The sequence goes on from CALMZP010000032.1 coordinate 117,506, forward strand.
CCACATCTTCGCGCGGGTCTCGGACATCCGCGCCAGCGGGCCGATCGGGGATCCGAATTTCTATGGACAGATCCTCGTGATGGCTTTCCCTCTGGCCGCATTCTTCGGCTGGAACGCCGCCCGGCGGCGCGACAGGGTCGTCTTCCTCACGGCAGCGGCTCTCATCGCCGCGGGCACGGCACTGACCTATTCGCGCGGGTCGCTTCTGGCCCTGGCCATTGCCGGCGCCATGACAGTCGTCGTGCTCAGGGTCAGGTTGATGCACGTCTTCGCGCTCCTGCTCCTCGCGGCGGTCCTGGCCCCGTCGAACCTGACGCAGCGTTTCCTTTCCCTGGGCGGTACCGAAGGAGTGGTGCAAGGCATCGAGCGCGATTCCTCGGTCGACCGGCGGAAGCTCGACGCGGCGGTGGCCCTTCGGATGTTCGATGAACATCCTCTGGTGGGCGTGGGAACCGGCGCGTTCAGCCATCACTACGTGCGATACGCGAACGAGGTTGGATCCAGCGCGCGGCAGTACGGGCTGCTCAATGCTAATCAGGCTGCGCACTCTCTCTATCTCGAGCTGGCGGCTGAAACGGGCCTGGCCGGGCTCATCGCGTTCGGAACGATGATGGCAGCGGCGTTCGCGATGCTGCTCGACGCACGCCGGAAACTCGTTGCCCGCGGCCTCCCCGGCTACGCGGCAATCACGGCGGCGCTTTTCATCGCCCTGACCGGCTATCTCGTTTCCAGCATCTTTCTTCACGGCGCTTTTCAGCGCTACCTTTGGCTTCTCCTCGGCCTTTCCGCCGCGGTGACCCGGCTCGCTTCGCGGGAAAGCGCGGCGTCCGGACCACCGGAGTCGGCATGACGGCGGCGAACGAGTCGGCGCTCAAAGCTGCGCTCCCTGAATCTGAGGAACAGCCGGCGGTATCGCCCGCAACGGGGCCGCGCGTGAGGACGCCCGTTGCGGTGCTGGTGACCCGGTTCCCGCGCATCGCCGAAACGTTCATCCTTCGGGAGATCAATGAGCTCGAGCGGCTCGGCCAGCCGGTGGTTCTCGTGCCTCTTCTCAGGAACTACAGCCCCGTCGTGCATGAAGAGGCGAAGCCATGGATGGGGCGCGCGCTGTTCATGCCGCTCATGTCGTTCGCCATCCTTCGCGCGAACGTCCTCCGGCTGGTGCGCGAGCCTCGACGCTACCTCGGCCTTCTGCTCACGCTGATCATCCAGACCCTGATCCGGCCCAGCGTGATGCTTCGAACGATCGCTCTTTTCCCGAAGTCGGTCTACCTGGCTTCCCGCCTTCCGAAGCTCGGCATCAGGCACGCCCACGCACACTTCGCCGTTCATCCGGCGACGATGGCCTATATCATCGCTTCGCTGAGCAACATCACGTTCAGCTTCACGATCCATGGCCCGGATGTCTTCGTCCATCGCCTTCTGCTGCGTGAAAAGATCGCCAAGGCGAAGTTCGTCCGCGCGGTCTCGACGTTCATCAAAGCGTTCGTGAGCGGCCTCTATCCGGAGGAGAGCGAAGGCAAGATCGAAGTGGTCCACGTCGGCGTGAACCCCGACGTGTACGTGGATGCCGCCATCAACTCGACGAGGCGAAGCCCGCGCATCCAGATCCTCTCGGTCGCGGCGCTGACCGAGGCGAAGGGGTATCACTTTCTGGTGGACGCGGTTGCGGCACTGGTCAAGGAGGGGGTCGATCTCGAATGCCGCATCGTCGGCGACGGCCGGCAACGGGACGCGATCGCCGAACGCATCGCGCAGCATGGAATGGGCGACCGCTTCCGGATGATGGGCGCACTGCCCCAGCACGAAGTGGCGCGGCTGCTCGGCGACGCCGACATTTTCGTACTCCCGAGCGTGATTGCCTGGAACGGCCAGATGGACGGGATTCCCATTTCGCTCATGGAGGCCATGGCCGCCGGCAAGCCTGTGGTCGGGTCCGCAATCTCCGGCATTCCGGAGCTGGTGCAGCATGAGACGAACGGTGTTCTGGTCGACGCGACTCATCCGGAACGGATTGCCGCCGCGATTCGAAGGCTGACCGACGATCCCGAGCTGCGGTTGAAGTTCGGCCGGAGTGGCCAGGAGCGCGTGCGTTCCGAATTCGACGTGAGGGTGACCTCGGCGAAAGTCATCGACCTTTTCTCCAGACACGATCGGCCGGAGCGGTCCGCGCACGAAGAGATCTCCAGACTCAACTGGGGCCGGCTCAATACATGCGCGCTCGGCCTGCGCCGCCTGCGCGAGCGCCGCGACTCATTCGTCGCCGAGCTGACCATCACCGACGGAATCTCCTGGCGCGACGTGGTCGTCAAGAGGCAGCGTGGCCGAAGCGGCGAATCGAGATCAGCGTTCGACCGGGCTCGCGACGAATACCGCATCCTACGGGAGCTGCGCGAGAAAATGCCCGGTCCCGCCGCCGAACGGGCCGACGACATCTCCTACACGGTTCCACGCCCGCTCGTATTCGACGAGAAGCACGCGGCTCTCATCATGGAGCGCGCTCGCGGGAAAGCACTGGAAAGCCTGATCCGTTCATCGCGCAACAGCAGCCTCGGCCGAGGACTTCTGACGCCGCTCCGGAGGGCGGGACGCTGGCTGAAAGCGATGCAGGAGGTGACGCACATCGACGACGACGGGCGCCATCTGCTGACGGCCATCGTTGTCGTCGCCGCGCGGGATCTCGAGCTCGCCGCGGCAGCTCATCGTCCGCTGCGGCGTGAGCGGGAGAGGATCATCGAGACCTTGAGGATGCTCGAAACGCGTGTGGCGTCGAATCCCATACCGGCCGTGGGGCATCATGGCGACTACTGGCCCGGCAACGTCTTCGTCGGAGAGCGCCGAGTGGAAGTGATCGACTTCGAGGGATTTCGCGAGGGTCTTTCGCTCGAAGACGTCGCATACTTCCTCATCCATCTCAGGATGTACTTCGACTATCCGATCTTCCGCCGTTACCTGCCGCGACTGGAGCAGTCCTTTCTGGACGGTTTCTCCGATGGTTCGCTGCGGGCCGACGACGACGCGCTGCGGCTCTTCAAGATCGCGAAGGGTCTGCAGGTCCTCGCGCGCGGCGGTGTCGCATCTGCGCGCGGACCGCGTGCGCGGTGGCATCGCACGCGTCTTCGCGAGCTGATCCTGGAGAGCGCGAGGTGACGCGGCAGGGGGGCGTCGCCCGCACGACTGCGCGAGCAGCCGTGTGGGCTTTCGTATCGACGGGTGGCGCCAAGGTGATCACCCTCGTCGGCCTGATCTTTCTGGCGCGCCTTCTCGCGCCGGCAGAATTCGGACTGCTGGCCTTTGCCCTCGTCTACATCACGTACGCCGAAACCATCGGCGACCTTGGATCCGGCACCGCCCTGGTCTACTGGCCCGACCGTCGAGAAGAAGCATCGCAGGTCACCTTTCTCATCAACCTGGCAGCGGGCACGTTCTGGTGCCTCCTGACGATCCTCATCGCTCCCGCCATTGCCCACTTCTTCAACAGCCCCAACGGCACTCCCATCGTCCGCACGCTGGCGTTCGGCTTCCTGATCAAGTATCTGGGCAACACACACGACGCGCTGGCGAGGAAAGATCTTCGCTTTCGGGCGCGTGCGGTTCCCGAGCTGGGGCTGGCCCTGCTGAAGGCCGTGATCTCGATCGCTCTGGCTTACGCGGGGTTCGGCGCGTGGAGTCTGGTCTGGGGGCACCTGGCGGGGCTTGCCTGCTGGACGGCCTTTCTCTGGTTCATGGTTCCCTGGCGGCCGGGCTTCACCGTGCCGAAAGATCTCGTGAAGCCCATGCTCCGATACGGAAGGGGGATCATCGCGGTCAACATCATCGCGTCGGTGCTCCATCATGCCGACCTCGCGATCGTCGGCCGGTTCCTGGGAGTGACTTCGCTCGGCCTGTATCAGATCGCTGCGAAGATTCCCGAGGCGACGGTGATCGTGTTGTTGTGGGTGGTGAGCAGTGTTCTCTTTCCGACGTTCTCGAAGCTGCACGCCGCTGGCAGCAGCCTCGAGCGGCCGTATCTGATCGCCACGCGCTATGTATCGGCGGTGACATTTCCGGCGGCCGTCGGCCTGGCGCTGCTCGCGCGCCCATTGCTGCTGCTGTTCTTCGGACCGCAGTGGGCAAGCGCGGCGCCGATCCTCACCGCGCTGGCAGCCTATTCCGGGCTGCGGTCGATCACGAGCCACGCCGGCGACATTCTCAAGGCGACGGGACGCGCCCAGGTCTTGGCCGGCATCGCGGTGGTGCAGGCCCTTCTTCTGCTGCCGGCACTCCTCATCGGTGCGATGCGAAGCGCGGTCGCCGTCGCGGCGGCGCTTGCGATCGTCGAGCTCGTTGCGGCGTCGGTCAAACTGGTGATTGCGTCGCGCCTCATCAACGTTCGCCTGTTCAAGATCGTCCGCTCCTTTGCCCGCAGCGGAGTGGCCGCGGCAACCCTTGGTGGCTTTCTCCTGGCCTGGAACTACTACTCGGTTGACCTCGGCCCACTGACGCAGGTCATCGTCGGCGTGATCGGCGGAGGCATCATCTATGCGATCGCTCTCCGGCTGGTGGATCCCACGATCTTCGCCTTCGCCTGGGAAGTCCTTTTCAAGAGAAAAACTCCGCCGGCCGACGAGCTCGCGAGGGCCACGTCCACCTCATGAGCGCCGATCGGAAGATGCGTCTTCTGTGGCTGATCGACTCGTTCAACGTCGGCGGCGCGGAATCGCTGGTCCTGCCGTTCACGCGCAACTACGATCGGAACCGCTACGAGCTCGTTCTCTGCTGCCTGACTTCGATCGGAGGCAATCCGATCGAGCGCCAGCTCGCCGCGGAAGGCGTCAGCGCAGTCAATCTTGGAGCGAGAAACCTTCGGGATGTCGCGGCGTTTCGCCGGCTGCTCAGGCTCATTCGCAGCGAGAAGATCGATCTGATTCACGCGCATCTGACTTATGCCGCAACGTGGGCCGCGCTCGCGTCACGCTTGACGCAGGTCCCCTCCGTAGCGACGTTGCATGTTGCTCCTCCATTGCATGGAGGTGCGGCGGTCCGCGACCGCCTGATGCGTTTCGGGCTGAATCGCTGGTCGTCCAAAGTCATCATGGTCTCCGATGCCCTGCGAAAGGACTACCTCGAGCGCGGCGGATTGTCGCGATCGAAGGTCGTCGTCGCTCACAACGGCATCGAGGTCGAGCGTTTCCACGGCGACCGGAGCGCAGCGCGGGCGAAGATCGAACGGGAGTTCGACATTCCGGCCGGAGCGGAGGTGATCGCCACCGTTTCCGTGATGCGTCCGGGTAAGGGGATCGAAGTGCTGCTGGACGCGGCGCGCCGAATTCGCGAGCAGCGGCCCCGCGCAATGTTCCTACTCATCGGAGATGGGGAGAAGCGCGCCGAGTGGGAATCGCTCGCCGCCAGCCGCGGCATCTCCGACTTCGTTCGCTGGGCCGGTCACCGGGCCGACGTGTCGGAACTTCTGCCGGGGTGCGACATCCTCGCGCATCCAACGCTGGCTGACGCGTTTCCGACGGTCCTGCTCGAGGCGATGGCGGCCGGCCTGCCCGTGATCGCCTCGTCGGTCGGGGGGGTTCCGGAGATCGTCGAGCCTGGGATCACGGGCCAGCTCGTTCCGCCCGGCGATCCGGCGGCTCTGGCTGCAGCGATCGTCGCGATCCTCGCAGTGGCGGAACCGATGCGAGAGTCCGCACGACGTATCGCGACAACCAGGTTCTCGACACGTGCGTGGCTGGCCCGTCTCGACGAGATCTACAGTGGAGCGCGGGCGACCTCGCCCGCGTCCTCAACGGGCACCGCCGGCGAGGTTTCCCGCGCTCCACGTCCTCCCAGGATCGCTTTCGTCGAATTTGCGGGGAAAGGCGGAATGATCCACTACGCCTTTCAGCTCTGCCGCGGGATGGCCGCGCAGGGCGCGGACGTCACGCTCGTTACCTCGACCGATTACGAGCTCGAACATCTCCAGGCACCGTTCAAAGTGGAGCGCCTCATCAATCTCTGGGACCCGAAACCCGCGGGCCTTCTCTCGATGACGCCCTGGGCCGTCGGAGGGCGCAAGCTCCGCCGCATTTTCCGCGCCGCGAGGTATTACGGCCAATGGCTGCGGCTCAACCGATACATTGCCGAGACGCGTCCCGACATCGTGCTACTCGGAGACATCCGCTTTCCGTTCGACCTTTTCCCTCTCCTTCTGCTCAGAAGGACGGCCCGGAGCCTCACGGACATCTGCCACAACGTCCACCCGTTCTCCGCCGGTGGGAAGTCGGGCGGCCTATTCGACCGTTCGCGGTTCAAGCGATTGTTTTATCGCCGCATCTACCGGCTGTTTGATCGGGTCTTCGTCCACTACGACCGCAATCGAGCGGAATTCATCGAGAGCTTCGGAATTCCCGAGAGGAGAGTCGGCGTCATCGTCCACGGAAACGAAGAAATCTTCCGCGACCTCCGCAACACCGCTGTCGATGCCGCGGCTCTGCGCCGGCGACATGGCCTCGGCGGCGACCCGGTCGTCCTGTTTTTCGGGACGCTGTCCCGCTACAAGGGCACCGATGTTCTGCTGCGCGCCTTCCCCTCCATCCGGGCCAAAACGAATGCGAGGCTCGTGCTGGCCGGCTTTCCGTTCCACGACTTCAACGTGGCCGAGCATCAGGAGCTGGCGCGAACGCTGGGCGTTGGCGACTTTGTGAAATGGGTGGCCGAGTACATCGATTCCGGAGAGATCGCGGCATGGATGGAACTTGCCAGCGTCATCGTGTTTCCTTATCGCGACATCTATCAGAGCGGAGCGCTGCACGTTCCTCAGACCTTCGGCGTTCCGATCGTAGCGAGCGCCGTGGGGGCGATGCAGGATGTCGTCAAAGACGGCGAGTCGGGCCTGCTCGTACCGCCGGAGGACGTCGAAGCGCTCGCGGCCGCAGTGACCAGACTTCTCGAAAATCGCGAGCTGGCCGCCCGTCTCGGATCCCGCGCCGCGGCCGACGCGCAGGGGCCGTTCTCATGGTCCAGCATTGCCACCACGATTCTCGCAAACGACAACCGGAGGACGATTTGAACAAAACCCATTTCTGCGCCGCGATGGCCGCGGCATTTCTCTTCACAGCCCTTCCGCTCTCCGCGCAGCCGCGCGGCCGGAGCACTCCGGGCGGGCTCCGCTCGGAGATGCGCATCCAGGGCTATTACTTCGACAACTTTTTCCACAGCACGCGCCCGGCGGACGAAGAGAATGTCACGGCGCTGGGAGCGGAGTTGCGCGCCGCCTTCAGGCCTGGTCAGCAGCCGCTGGAGATCTTCGGTCATGTCAGCGCAACGAAATACGGTGTCGATGAAGCGTCGAACAGTTACGGCGCGCGGATCGGGACCTCCTTCGACGACGAACGTCATGAATGGATCGTTTTTCTCGACCATGCCGAGAATCGCCCATCATTCGAAGTCGCGAACACGTTCGCGCGTGCCGATGTGACGACCCTGGCTGGCGAGTACTCGTATCGCCTTTCGAAGGATTGGGAAGTCGGTGGTGAGACCGCCCTTCAGAGACAGACCTACGACGTGGAGAGCGATCGCGAGAACTCTTACAAGGCCATCGGAGCAAATGTCCGGTATCGCGGATTCGGGTACCGCATCGCGCCCGAAGCCGGGATTCTCCTGAGCAACCGTGATGTCGAGGACGAGGAAGAGAGTTACGACTCCTTCGACAAGTACCTGCAGGTCGCCTACATCCCGACGATGGCCGGCGATCCGCTCTATGTCAGCCTCCGTTATCGAATGCGGAATCGCTCGTACACGATCGGAGATCGCGCGGCCGGCAACTTCGGCCGCGAGGAGAATCGCGGTGCCTGGACAGCACTCGTGGATTATCGCCTCGTCCAGAACGTGAACGTCTGGGTCTATTACTCGACCGAGAGTATCGATTCATCGCTGCCGAGCCGCGATTTCAACACGGGGCTCCTGCTGACGGGCATCACGATCGGGTTCTGATGGAGTGCGGCAGCTTGCTCGCTGCCGCAACATTCTGTCATCCCGAGCGTGAGCGAGGGAACTGGGGGGCGGGTGGCGCGAACATCATTCCTCGTGCCGCCCATCCCCCAGGTCCCTCGCTCAAGCTCGGGATGACACGCTTTTGGATGACACGCTTTTGGAGATTGCCCTCCTTGCTGCCGCACTCCAAAGTCCGCGGGCGGGATCGCCCGCGGCTCCACGCTATCTCCCCGCCGCTCTTCGCCGCACCGGCGCCTGCACGTCGTCGTGCGCGGCCACGGCAGCCGAGGTGAGCGCTCCGTCCGATGCGGTGACGCTGCAGCTGACGTTGGCACCCGCGGTGAGATGCTGGCGGGCCAGGGCGTCCGTACGCGCGGCATGGGTCACGTCACGGACGACCGTGTCGTTCACGCGCCATTCATAGCGGTAGCTGACGACGTCCGTGTCCGGATCGGCAAGAACACTACCGTTCACGCGGCATACCGCCACCTCACTCGATCGAAGGGCATGCGGTTCGAGCGTGACATTCGGCGTGTTCGGCGGTCGATTGACCATCTCCGCCGCTGAATTCACGACGGTGAACGGAACTTCGACGACACGGCTGTCGTTGACCCTCAGCGTCACCATCCAGGTGCCGGCCTGCATCAGCGGCGCCTCAAACGACCAGTTCGCCGATGCAAGGTATGCCGTATAAGCCGTCAGCATTCCTTCACTGACGACCTGAGGCTGCCCGCCCGGTGGCGTGATGCTGACGCTGTAGCGGGAACCGGCCCGAACGTTTGCAACCTCAACCTTGAAGTTGAGCGCCCGCGAATCGCGAAGGAAGATGCTGCGGCGCGGTGCGGTGTCGTGAGGCGCGATCGGATAACCGCTGAACGGTACGTCGCTGAACGCGACGCCGATCGCAACGGGTGCGGTCGAAACGGCCGGTTGCTCATCGAACATCGATCCGCCGGCGCGGCACGGCCCGGCGAAGGGCTCGACCGGTTCATTGTTGACGCGTACTTCCCAGTGCGCGTGCGGAGCTGCGCTCGGTCCGCTGCTGCCAACCATCCCGATCTGCGTTCCGGCAGTCACGAAGTCCCCGGGCCGTACAGTGATGCTGTTGCGCTTGAGGTGGAAAAACTCGGTTCGATACCCGCTGGCGTGGCTCAGGACCACGTAGTTGGCCACGGCGTTCGGATCGACGCTCGTGTGCTGATCGGGCTCGCCGTCATGCACCTCGAGGACCGTGCCGTCGAGCGGCGCAAAGACCGGAACCCCGATCTCCTGCTCCCGGAAGCTGCGGATGTAGGGGTCATGACCCGTGTGGCCATCGAACGTATAGTCGGTGCAGAGGAAGTCGCGCTCGCCGACGGGCGCCTTGTCCAGGTCGACGAAATAAGGGACGAAGATGTCCTTGCCGAACGTGCCTGCCACCGGATACAGCATGAAGTCGTCGAGCGCGTTCGGAGCCGTCCGGAGCGCGTGATCCGTGGTCCGGAGCTTTGGAGATTCGTGTCCCCCTTCATGCGTGGCGTCCGGCCTGGCGATCGCGTGGAAGTTGAACTCGCGGACTGTCCACTGTGCATTTGCTGAGACCGCCATGGCAAGAGCGATGGCGGTGATATAGATGAATCGATGGTTCATGGTCTCGGGTCCCCAGGTTGGATGACTGCGTGAGGCTGCGGCAACTGCTCTCGGCCGCACACCAGTGCAAGCGATCTGCCGGATTCGGTGGTATGGCCGCGTGCTTGCTAGTCTGACTCCGACTGATGAGCTCCCCCACCCGCCGCACCGTCGCCGTTCTGATGTCGCGCTTCCCGACCGTCACCGAGACCTTCATCCTGCGCGAGATGATCGAGATGGAAAGGCAGGCTCAACCGGTGCGGGTGGTGCCGATGATCCGCGAGAACCCCCGCGTGATCCACGAGGCCGCGAAACCGTGGGTCGGCCGTGCGCTCTACACGCCATTCCTCTCGCTCCCGATCCTGCGCGCGAACCTCCGCACCATGATGCGGCGGCCGCTCCGTTACTTCGGGCTCCTGGCGCGGCTCAAGCTCGGCACACTGACCAGCCCCGAGGTGTTTGTGCGGACTCTGGCGGTGTTCCCGAAGTCCGTCTATCTCGCAGAGCAGCTGGCCCGGGAAGGGATCCGGCACGTCCACGCCCATTACGCAACGCATCCCTCCACGATGGCGCTGATCATCGCGAGCCTGTCGGACATCACCTTCAGCTTCACCGTCCATGCGCACGACATCCAGGTCAACCGTGCTCTGCTGCGATGGAAGCTCCGCGAGACACGCTTCGTCCGATCGATCTCCGACTTCAACCGCCGGTTCCTCGAGGAGCTTTATCCGGCCGAAGCTGCGGGCAAGATCGACGTCATCCATGTCGGCATCGAACCCCAGCCGTATGAGGAGAACGGACAGCGCATCCAACCGCCCGCTGGACCTCCGAAGATCGTGTGCGTGGCCGCGCACAAACCTTACAAGGGCCTTCCCGTCCTGATTGAAGCCTGCCAGATCCTTCGCGACAAAGGCGTGTCATTCGTTTGCGACATCGTCGGCGACGGCCCGATGCGAGCCGAGCTCGAGGCGATGATCAGCGCGGCGAAACTCGAACCGGTCGTTCGCATCGCCGGCGCGCGGCCGCAGGAAGAAGTGACGCGCATGATGGCCGAAGCGAGCGTCTTCGCGCTTCCGAGCATCATCGCTGCCGACGGGCAGATGGAGGGAATCCCGGTCGCCCTCATGGAGGCGCTCGCCAGCGCACGCCCCGTGGTCACGACCGCCATCTCCGGGATCCCTGAGCTCGTCGAAAACGAAGTGAATGGCCTGCTCGTCCCTCCCGGGGACGCCCCGGCATTCGCCGCGGCGCTCGAGCGCGTCCTGAGCGACCCCGCAATGCGCGCCGAGATGGGAAAGCAGGGCCAGCGAAAGGTACGGAAGGAATTCACGCTGGAGGAGTGCACACGCATGCTCGTCGCACGGCTCGATCGGGAGAACGCGGCATGATCGTCGCGAAGATCATTTTCTGGATCTCGCTCGCAGTGTGCGTCTACATCTACTTCGGCTATCCCCTGCTTCTCTGGGTCGTGAGCCGGTTCCGCTCGCGGCCGGTCCGCGAGGGCGACGTTCATCCGCTCGCGACATTCATCATTCCCGCGTACAACGAAGGGGGAGGCATCGCGAGGAAGATCGAGAACACGCTGTCACTCGATTACCCTGCCGATCGCATCGAGGTCCTGGTCGTGTCGAACGGATCAACGGACTCGACCGACGCGATCGTGCGCGCCTGGCCCGACAGCCGCGTGAAACTCATCGCCCTTCCGCAACCGGGAAAGATGGAGGCACTCAACGAAGGCGCGAAAGCCGCCACCGGTGAGATCCTCATCTTCACCGACGCAGACTTCTATCTCGATCCTCACTCACTCCTCGAGATCGCCCGCAAGTTCGCCGACCCTGAAGTCGGCGGAGTCTGCGGCGCTCGCCGCCCCGGCGGAACCGCCGCCGAATCGACCGGCGAAGGCGAAGGGATGTACCACCGCTGGGACAAGTGGCAGAAGATAAGGGAGAGCAGCATCGGCAGCGTCTTTGCCGCCGATGGCTTGCTGTACGCCATCCGCCGCGGCCTTTACGTTCCGGTCTCTCTGGCATCACAGGCGGACGACATCGCGATCTCCACACGCGTCGTCCTGCAGGGGTATCGGCTGCTCTTCGAGCCGAAGGCGACGGCGTGGGAGGAAGCCGTCGTCAGCGCCCGGGAGGAGTTTCAGCGCAAGATCCGCGTCACGAACCACTCCGTCCGCGCTCTCCTCGCCATCGGCCCCCCGCTCGTCACCTCTGGGTTTTATTCGGTCGAGCTCCTGTCGCACAAACTGGTGCGCCACTTCATCCCGTTCTTCCTGGTGCCGCTGTTCATCGCGAACGCGGTGCTCGTGCGAGAATCGCCGTTCTATGCGGTGACGATGGCTGGCCAGATCTTCGTGTATGCGCTGGCGATCGCCGGCACGGCGCTGCGCAGCCATCGCATCGGCCGCTCGAAGATCCTCACCGTTCCCTACTTCTTCTGCTTCGTCAACGCCGCCGCGCTCCTGGGTATCCTCTCCATCTTCCGCAGGCACAGGGTGGAGGCATGGTCGACCCGGTCGGCATAGGCGGAGTGCGTCAGCTGGAGTGCGGCAGCCTTGCTGCCCGCAGCGTTGGAAGGCAGAAGGGTGAAGGATGAAAGGCGGCGTATACCACGTCACCCTGAGGCGCGCAGACGCCGAAGGGCCTCAAGATGCACAGACCGCGCATCTCGAGGTCCTTCGCCGTCTTCGCGGCTCAGGATGACGTGACATTCATCCCAGCACTAAGCACTAAGCACTAAGCACTAAGCACTAAGCACCCATACTACGGAGCCACTCGACGGTCCGCCGGATCCCTTCTTCAATGAGCACCGGCTCCGGCAGTCCCGCGGCCTTCCGCAATTTCGACCCGTCCAGCACGCTTCGCATCTGCTCACCCGCCTTGGCCGGCGCATGCTCGGCTTTCGCCTGCGAGCCGATGGCGTTGCGCAGCGTCGCGAACAGCTCGTTCACCGATGTCTCTCTTCCCGTGCCGACGTTGAAGATGCCCGTGAGGTCGCTCTCCGATACCGCCATGTTGGCTCGCATGACGTCTTCCACGAATACGTAGTCGCGAGTCTGCTCACCAGTGCCGTTGATCCGGACCGGTGAACCGTCCAGCAGAGCGCCGGCGAAGATGGCGACCACACCGGCCTCCCCATCCTTGCGCTGCCGCGGGCCGTACACGTTCCCGTAACGAAGCGATGCCGCGGCTACGCCATGCACACTGCGGTAGTAGCCGAGGTACTGGTCGATGGCGAGCTTGGCGCAGCCGTACGGAGAGATCGGATTCACGGGATGCTCCTCGGTCTGCGGCGCGAAAACCGGCTCGCCGTATGCCGCTCCGCCGCTCGACGCAAACACGATCTTCTTTACACCATCGTCGATCATCGCCTGGAAAAGGCGAAGCGCCGCCACGATGTTCAGCTCTGCGTCCGCGGCCGGATTGGCGACCGAGACGCGAACGTCGATCTGCGCGGCGTGATGATTGACGAGATCGAACCCGCGGCCGCGAAGGCCCTCGATGGTTTTCGGATCGCGGAGATCGGCTTCGATCAGCTCGGCGCGCCGGTTCACATTCTCCCGCCGGCCGCTGCTCAGATCATCGACCACCACGACGTCATGGCCTCTCTCGACATATCCATCCACAACGTGCGACGCGATGAACCCGGCCCCGCCTGTTACGAGTACTTTCATTCACTTTCCTCTCTCTGCAGTGCCTTCTCCGGTGCAATGGCATCGCCAACGTCGACACCGACACGAACCGTCGACTCGGCGCGGAGGCCGTTCGCGTCGACCGTCCGGGCCCGCACCCTCGCCGACGCGCCGGAGAGGAGCAGCGGCGTCGGAAGCTGCCAGCGCCGGGTGAAGCTGAAGCGCAGATGCTTCCCCGCCTCCACCGATGCGGGGTACCCGCGCTCCGTAATGTACGTGGCCGGAAAGGTCCGCGTCGAGACGGTTACGGTCCGGAAGGCGACCGCCTCCACGGTGAAATTCTCGATCCGCACGCCGACGCCTCCTTCCTCGCGCATGACAATATCGAACTGAAGCTCGTACCAGTCGTGGCCGAGGGGACGGGCGATGATCGGGTTGGGAAAAACTTCGAGGGCCAGGCGCCCCTGCAGAGGAGTCGCCGATTCGTCCTGGAACGCATGACATCCGCTGAGGAGAACGAGGATCGCGAGGAAGGCCCACGGGCGCGGCATCGAGGGAAATGTTACATGTGGTATGCCCCGTGAACGCCTTCCCTCTGTCCAGGCAAGGAGAAACCTGCATGCGCCCCTCATCGACCCTGCTGCTCGTTCTGGGACTCTCATCAACTTTGACTGCATGCGGCGGCGAGGCTCGATCGCAGGCCTCCGCGAGCCCGGTCGTCGAAACCACCGTGGCCGAACCGCAGTACGAGAGCATCGAGCAGTTCGAATCGGCGGCTATCAAGAGGGATGTTCCGTATGTCCCGACTCCGCAGGAAACCGTCGACGAGATGCTGCGCCTCGCCCAGGTCTCGCGCGACGACCTCGTCTACGACCTCGGCTCCGGCGACGGGCGCATCGTGATCACCGCGGCGAAGAAGCACGGTGCGCGCGGCGTGGGAATCGACATCGACCCCACACGCATCGAAGAGGCGAACGAAAATGCCCGCACGGCGGGAGTCACGGACAAAGTGAAGTTCGTTCAGGGCGATCTGTTCAATGCGGACCTCGGCCAGGCTACGGCGGTGACGCTGTATCTGCTGCGCAGCGTCAACCTTCGCCTGCGCCCCAAACTCCTTGCTGAGCTGCGGCCGGGAACTCCGGTCGTCTCGCACGACTTCGACATGGGCGAGTGGGCACCCGACGATCACAAGCGCGTAGGAGACGACGACATCTATCTGTGGATCGTGCCGGCGAAGGTCGACGGAAACTGGCAGTGGAAGGATGCAGCCGGGCGTTCAATCGTCGCGACGATTGAACAGGAATTCCAGACTTTCACAGGAACCGCGCGCGCGGACGGCGATCGCTACAACCTCCGGAACGGCCGCATCAATGGCGCCGAAGTCTCGTTTGAGCTGGTGCGCGCCGGCGATGAGACCGCGCCAGTGCTCGAACGATATGCCGGCAAACTGGCGAACGGCGCGATACAGGGGCGCATCACGGCGGGCAACCGTCAGGCTGCATGGCTCGCGAAGCATGACTGATGGTCCCGGCCATCCGAGGGCGACGTTGTCGATCAGCGACGGCGTGGCCATCGTCGTCGGCATCGTCATCGGATCGGCGATCTTCGAGACGCCTTCACTCGTCGCCGCGAACACCGGCGATGCATCGATCCTCATCTTCGTATGGGTCCTCGGTGCCGCGATCTCGGTCGCAGGCGCTCTCTGCTACGCCGAGCCTCAGGGTAACGTGGCCACGCTCTCGCCAGCGCATCTTCGGTTAACGGTTTAACGGTTAACGGCGAACCATCAGGGCTGGCCGTCCCGGCAGGAACTCCGGCTCGATGCCCCGGCCGTTGTCGGTCACGGTCAACGAAACGTCCGCATCTTCGCGTCGGACAGTCACATTCACGGCACCTCCCCGTTCGGTGAATTTCACGGCGTTGCTGAGAAGATTCCAGACGACCTGCTGAAGCCGATTCGCATCGCCGATCACGAACGTCTCGTGGCCCGCGTCGATATCGACGCGAATGTCCTTCACGCCGGCCGCCTCGTGGAGCTCGTTCCGCACCTTTGTGAGGCGAACCTCGACAATGCGCGACTCTTCGCCGCCGGCCAGGGTGAGCTCCGACGTCAAGTCGTCATCCGCGCGCCCGATCAATTCCGCCAGGCGCTCGCCGCCTGCCGGCAGAACGGAGTCAAAAGGAGCTCCGCGAAGAAGGTTCGACCCGAACATCTGTGTCGCAGCGACATTCGCCGCGAGCACTTTCCCGTCGGCACCAACCATCACGACACCGTCCGAGAGCTGCTCCAGCACGGTCGCAAAAAAGTGATCCGACACCACCGCGCGTGAGGCAGGTTCGTGCTCGACGAGCCGCATGTTGATGTGGCCGATCGTCGTCCGATGCTGCCGCCGCTGCGTCGCGGACTGCAGTGCGTTCCGGACCGTTTCCGTCGCTGCTTCTGCCGAGTCGCCACGCGTCAGCGACCAGTGCCCAGGGTCCAGGGTCCAATTACTGCGCAGGAATGAACGTCGGATCCTGGGTCAATGCATCGATCGTTGCTGCATACGCTGTCACCCGGCCCGCGCCGCTGAGCACCTTGACCGTGACTCGAGCGTTGTGCGTTCCAGTGAGGCCCATGGACGCCAGGAGCGAGTTCAACTGCCGGAACTGATTGGCGGCCATGTCCACTTCGATCCGAGCGGAGACTTTCGCATCCGGCGGAATTACGGTCAGCTCGACTTTCGCAGGCTGACCGCTCACTTCGGCGATACCGATATTCGATCGGAACCGCGGCGACTCCTCGACCTGCAGGATCTGCAGCGGCCGTGAGCCGGCGGCAATCGCCTCGTTCGGTGTGACCGCCTGGATGAACTGCCCGAAGTTGGCGCCCTCACCGGCCGGGCGGAACGTCCGCGCGGTGGCGATGAGGTTCGTGTTGCCGGACGTCGAGATGTGAAGAGCTCCGCCGTCGTTCGTGACGCCGAAGAGGGTGGAGAGCGCCCGATCGAGCTGTCTGACCTGCTTCGGCGCCAGCTCGACAGTCGTCTGCCGCGGCGGATTCCCGTTGAGAGACTGAAGCGTCAGCGTCGCAGTGACGGGCTGTGTGCCGGCGTTGAAGAGGCGCACGTCGGTCTGCCACGGCACACCTGCCGACAGCTCGGCCACACCCGGGAGCACGTACTTCGATGCACCGGCCTGCGACAGCGATGCGGGAGTCACGACGAGAGAATCGCCGGTGACGTTATTGACCACCGATGCATAAGCGGTGACCTTGCCGGTGCCCGAGGTGACCTGCACTTCGAGACGGCCGTCATCGAGCTGGATGTTGCGTTCTTTGAGGAACGAGCCGAGTTGCACGTGCTGGCCGCCGGTGAGCGCCACGGGGAACTGCGTCACGCGCGATCCGGTGGTGTCGAACACGGAGACGAGCAGATCGACCGGATTGCCCGATCCCTCGACGAGGCCGAGGTTCGTGCGGTAGACGGCGGATTGCGCGATCTGCTGGAGGGACAGCACGTTCGCCGCGGCCGTGCCTATCGGACGGCCGACGAAGTTCGCGAACGGAATCGCGGCGATGTACGTCCCGAATGTTCCGTTCGGCGTCTGATTGAAGGTGCGCGACGAAGCGAATGTGACGACGTTCGGCACGCCTCGCACCGCCGAGCTCGAGGTCGTGCTCGAGGACTGCGTCAGCGGCCGGATCTCCAGCGTACCGACGACGTTCGCCGTCCCGGTTCCGAACCAGCTGCGCAGCACATCGTCGAGAGCAATCGTCCGTCCCGGCTCGATGTCGAGCGTAGCCTGACGGCCCTGGGTCATACCGGCCTCGCCGCTCGGAATGAACGTGAGCTGATACTTCATCGTCTGCGGCGACGTGTTGCTCACGCGCACGTCCGACTCGAACTGCGCGTTGATACCTTCGGCGTGAGCGACTGCCGGGATGATGAGCGCGTCGGGCGGCGGCGTCGACTTCGGCGTCGGCGTCACCGGGGTGACCAGGCTGACCGAGACCGTCGTGGTGACCGGTCCGTCGTTCGTCGTCTGACGGCTGCCGCTTCCGCTGCCGAATGCAATCGCGACCGATCCGATGCTCGTGCCGAGCTGGAGGCCCGTGATGTCGGCCGTCACGAGAAGATCGATACCGCCCGCCGGCACGACGCCACCGCGGGGCGTGACCGTGATCCACGGCTGCGCCGGGATGGCGGTGAACGACTGGCCGGCGAACCGCGGGGCGATCGGAATGACGTGCTGAACCGTCGGCGCCGATCCAACCACGGTCGACGCTTCGTCGCTGCGAGCCGGAAGAATCGTCACACCGAGAGCCGCCGAGACGGCACCAGGCTGAGCCGGGTTACAGTCGTTGTCGACGCCGCGCACGCTGTAGACGTACGTGATCGGCGACGACGTAGTGTTTGGATAGGAGAAGACGGCAGTCTGTCCGTCGACCGGAATCGTTCTAGCGGTGGACCCGACGAACTCCGTCAGGAGGTACGACTCGGCGCCGGGGACACTCGTCCACTGCACCGTGTAACTCGTACCGGCGGAAACCTGACCAGGCACCGAGAGCACCGGCGCCACCACGTTGAGACATGCGTCCGGCTCCGGCACGGCGATGAAGCGGCTGAGCGACGAGCGCGTCGGCGGACAGCCGTTGAAGAGTGCTTCGACGAACCAGCGGGACTCCCCGTTGGGCACCGCGAGGCCCTCCGCCTCCGCCACACGCGGAGTGGCGATCAGCTCAGGCGAAGAATTGCCGCGCTGCAGATAGAGCCGGTACTCCGTCGCTCCCGGCACGGCTGTCCAGCGGAACGTCGCCGGCGAGGTGAGCGGCCGCCCATCGTCGAGCGGCAGCATCGGGATCGGGGCGGTGCTGTTGCACGCGGCAGGCGGACGATATGCGAGCGACCGCGACGTCGAATCGACATTCGAGCAACCGTTGACGCGGGCGCGCACGAACCATTCGATGTCGCCCGCAGGAACTTCGACACTGAGCGAGGTGCCCGTCGTGCTTCCCATCAGCGCGGAAGCACCTCCGGCCACGGAGAGCCAGAGCTCATACAGGACCGCGTTCGGGACGGCACTCCACGAGAAACCGACGAGCGGTGCGGAAACGCCCGCACCCGCGGCGGGCGATTGCTGGGCCGGACCGTTCGTGGGGCAGTTGGACGCCGCGGGAACGTTGATGACGCGCCTCGCCGATTCAGTCGAGGGACATCCCTCGAATTTTGTCTCGACGAACCATTCCCGCGCTCCCGGCGGGATCACCGCCGTCAATGAAAGGTCGCCGAGCGTCGTCCCGACCGTGGAGAGACCTTCATCGAGCGCGACCCAGACAGCGTAGCCATCTGCGCCATCCACGGCGG
Organism: uncultured Acidobacteriota bacterium; assembly: GCA_937870635.1. Taxonomy (GTDB): domain Bacteria; phylum Acidobacteriota; class Thermoanaerobaculia; order Gp7-AA8; family Gp7-AA8; genus DATLEX01. Next base: position 136,058 of record CALMZP010000032.1, read on the forward strand.
TCCAGGAGAAAGTGACGGACGATGAAGGCGCCGTCGATCCGTTCGGCGGGGACAGCAGCGTCGCCGAATCGTGTCGCGAGCATTCTTCGAGAGCAACCTGGAACGTGGCGATGCCGGAAGAGACGGGCGGGCAGCCGGAGTAGATCGCTTCCACCCACCAGGAGACGGAGCCGACCGGAATTTCGGCGATCAGCTCGGTGACGCCTGGGTCCGTCGTGTCGATTTCCGAAGCAGGGAGTCCGCCGAGGCTGGCCATGACTCGATAGCCGATTGCGTTGTCGACGCCTTCCCAGTCGAACCTGACCGGCGAGAAGACCGACCCGCCGGTCGGACTGCGGAGGACCGGGGCTGCCGTCGGGCACGAAACGGAAGGCACGACATTGAGCCGGCGCATCTCCGATGCGAGCTCGGACGGATTGCAGGCCTGCGGCAGGTGAGCGACGACGTACCAGGAGAATGCGCCGCTGGGAACGGGCGCAGACAATGAAGTCGTCGTGGATGAGCCGATGAAGACCGGATTCGCTCCGTCGGCCACGCGCCATACGTCATAGAGCGTGGCGCCGCCGACCGTGGACCAGGTAAAGGTCACGGGAGCCGTCGCGCTCGCACCGGCCGCGGGCGAAAGAAGCGTGGGAGGCGTCGTCGAGCATGCGTCGATCGGAACATTGATCGCGCCGTTCGAAGCGCAGCCGCTCGCGTCTTCACGCGTCACGGCGATGGAGACGAAGCCCGATCCGCCGGCGGTGAAGGTGATCGAGGAAGTTCCCTGTCCGGCGGTGATCGTGCCGTTGAAGAGGGCCCATGTGAACGTCCCCGAGTCGCCGCCGAGAACCGTGGCCGTGTTGCCCGTCGAGAAAGCGATGACTGAGGTGGGGGCCAGGACGGTCAGCGCAGGACCGCCGGTGCCGACGCTGACCGTGTGGCTGAGCGAGATCGAGCAGCCAGCGCTACTGGTCAACATGACTGTGTAGGTGGTCGTCGTGGTCGGCGAGACGGTGATGGCCGGAGTAGTCGCGCCCGTGGACCAGAGAATGCTGGCGATATTGGTGCCGGTGACCGTCATCGTCGAGGAGCCGCCGGCCTGGCACATGCCGGCACCGCCCGTGATCACGCCCGTGGGCGCAGGGTTGATGGTGACGGTGACCGGAGAGGACGTAGCCGAGCATCCCCCGCCGTCCGTGACGGTCACGCTGTAGCTCCCCGCCGTGGTGACGGTGATCGACGGCGACGTCGCACCGTTCGACCAGAGATAAGACGTGCCGGAGTTGGCGGCCAGCGTGACGCTGCCGCCCTGGCAGAACGTGGTCGGGCCGGACGCCGTGATCGTTGCGGTCGGCGCGTTGATGGGGACGACCGCACTGGTCGAAGCCGTCGATCCGCAGTCGCTCGTGACCGTCACGCTGAGAGTGACCGAGCCGGACGCCGCGGCCGTGAAGGTGATCGAATTCGTCGTCGCGCCGGACGTGATCGTTCCGTTGACGATCGACCACGCATACGTTGCGCCGGCAATCGCAGTCACGCTCGCCGAAGAGGTTCCGCCGGGGCAGACGCTCGCCGGCGCGGTGAGGCTGATCACCGGCGTCGGACATACGACGGCGAAGGCCGCCGAGAATTCGGACGTTCCCTCGAGGATCGTCGTGCAGGCCGCGTCGCTGTACGACGACGCCGTGGCCACGATGGAATCGCCGCCCATCAGGTTGGAGGAGAGGACGACATTCTGTCCGGCGACGGAGTTGCCGGCGAAGCACTGCTGGCCAAGGAATACCTGCCCCTGGCCCATGACGTCGGCCTTGAAGATCTCGACGCGAAGGCTGCCCGTCGACGTGGCGGCGGAATCGACCGACAGCGTGACCGTATCGGTTCCCGTTCCCGGTGCAACCGCGGTGATGACCGGGTAGTTCTGCAGGCCGTTCGCGCCGCCGTCGGCGTCGCCCGGGTCATTTGCGGTCGGACCGTCGTCGTTCAGATCGATGCCGATCCCGTTGTTGAACATCGAGTTCGTCTTGATGGCGTTGCCGAAGGTCGTCGCGTCGAAGAGCGAGACGCCCGACACGGTGTTGTTCGCGACGGTGTTGTTCGCGATGAGGTTCTGAGTCGCGAATGCGTCGAGGAACACACCAACGGCGTTGGGAATCGATCCGGTGCCGCCGGGGCCGGTGCCGATGAAATTGTTCACGACCTGGTTGTTGGAAGCCGGGCTCCCGAAGATGTAGACCCCGTAGGTGTTGCCGGAGATGACATTGTTCGAGATCGTGTTGTTGTTCGCGCCGTCGATGATCGCCCCGGCGAGGTTGGGCGCAGCGTTACCGGCGAGGTCGATGCCGATCCAGCTGTTCGTGAGCGAGTTCGATCCCGTCCCTTCCAGCCATACGCCGCCACCGTTGATGAAGTTGTAGACCGCCAGCCCGATGATCGAGCTGTTGCCCTGGAGCGAAAGTCCATCGCAGGGACAGGCCGATCCATCGACGCCGACAATCGGCGTCCCCGCATAGCCCGGCTGCGTGGTGGCGTCGATGGTCACCACGGTGGTGGAAATCGGCAGCGGACTCAGAACCGGAATCGGTCCCGGAACCGGAATATTGAAGGTGATCGTGCAGGGGACACAGAAGCCGTTGGCGGCATCCGTCAGCGCCTGGCGCAGCGAGCCGGGACCGCTGTCGTTGAGATTCGTGACGACGGCGGAAGTCACCACCGCCTGCGCCGTCAGGAGCAATCCGTTGGCGTCGTATGCATCGGTCCAGACGGTGCCGGGCGGGGGCGGTGCAGGGTAACCGCGCGGCGTGTTGAAATCACCGGTGTGCACGCCGGTGGGAATGTTCACCAACCGGAAGGTGTCGCCGCCGACCGGCACGTACGCGTTGAGTCCAACGAACAGGTCTCCGGCCAGCGTCGGATTCGAGGCGAGGCTGAGCTGGCTGTATTGCGTACCGACCGTCGTGCCGCCGATGAGCAGCCCCACGGAGCTGGCCAGTCCACTGCTGAACGGGCCGGTGATGTTGAGAATGCCGCTCTGAATATCGAGCGAGCCGTTGTTCAGGACCGGGATCCCGCTGATCGTGGTCGTACCGGTATCACCGATCTTCTGGACGACGCCGTCGTTCTGAAACGATCCGCCGGTCACCGTGTCCATCATCAGCGGGACGGATCCGTTGAGCACGATCTGCCCATTGATGCCGTTCACGAAGGGCGCGCTGTTGTTCAGCGTGAGCGTGGAGCCGAGCCACGAGATCGACCCGTTGTTGGTCAGTGATCGGCCATCGAGCTGCTTGGCGGAAACACCGATGTTCACGACGGCGCCGTTGTCGATCAGCGTGGATGCGCCCGAGCCGGTCTGCGCTCCTCCCGTCCAGTTCCAGGTTCCGCCCGTCGGAATCCGGAGGGTTGAGGGACCGGTGAGAACGCCGCCTCCCTGGCTGAAGTGCGCGACGGGAAACACACCCGTCGTATTGAGAGTGAGGGTTCCGGCCGCGAGATCGAAGAAACCGCTGCCGCCGATCGTCGCGCCGCCGCTCATCGTGTACGAGCCGCCGCCGATCTTGAGAACCGAACCGCTGTTGATGAGGTGCGATCCGGTCGATGAACCGCCCCCGGTCAGAGCAATCGTGCCGGTCTGCACGTCGACCGTGCCGCTGCTGGTGAATGGAACGGCGATCGTCGAGATGGCAGTGCCGACCGTCTTCTGAACAGTGGCCAGGTTGCTGAATGAACCTGCCGCACCACCGCCCTGAATCATGTTCGAATCGCTGCCGATGTCGAATATGGAGTTGTTGACGATCGTCCCGCCGCTGGCCAGCGCGACTGATCCACCCGTCCATTTGAGCAGCGAGCTGTTCTGCAGTGAACGGGTATCGAGAGTGACCGTTCCGCCGGTCACGTCCAACGTCCCCGTGTTCGTGAACGCGCCGGTTCCGCTCGCCGTGCCGCCGTTCCAGTTGAAGGTTCCGGCATTGGTGATGGCCCCGACGCCTTGAAGTGAACCGTTGTTGAGATTGTGCGTGCCGTTGAACGCCAGCGTTCCAACGGAGTTGTTGTTCGCAAAAACACTTGCGCCGTGCGTTCCGCCGCCATTGAGCGTCAGGTTCGCCGACGGACCGTTGAGTGAAATGACACCGTTGTTGTTCACGGGCAGGTTGGCGACGCCATTGACCGGGCTGAGGAACGCACCCCCGGTGTTGACGCTGATCTGTCCTCCACCAACTCCCTGCGAAAGAGTGGCCGTTCCAGCCCCCACGAGCTCGAGCGTGCCGTTGAGGTTGACGTCGATGGAAGCACCGTTGTCGAGCGTGAGGCTGATCGGACCGGTGGTATTCGTGACGACGCTGACCAGGCCGCTCTGGTCCACACCGATCGTCGGACCATCGATCAGGATCGGACCGGGATTCTGGAGCGTCATCTGCGCGGTCGGACCAGCCGCGGTCTCCCCGACCGTCCACGAGCCGGCGCCATCGAGCGTGCCGGTGAAGACGGTCGCCGAAGCACCCGCTGCCACTTTGACTCCGCCCGCGTTGACTGCCGTGATTCTGCCCGGCGACGCGCCCTGCCCCACATTCAGAACCCCGCCCGAGTTGACGACGAGAGCACCGGAGCTGAGCGTGGTGACGCTGCCGCTCCCGCTGACGACGAGCTCTCCGTTGTTGTCGACGCCCTGCGTGCCGGACGCGATCGTGACCGAGCCGCCGGTAACCCACAGCTGTCCCTTGGGCGTGAGACTCATCGCCGAAAGCGAACCGTTGCCGATGATGGTCAGGTTGCCGCCCGCTCCGACCTCCAGCCGCGAGGCCACACCGGTCGAAGTCACGTCGAGTCCGGCGACCTGGATGCTGGTGCCGTTCAGGGACACGAGTCCGTAGTTGATGCTGGCGCAGTCATTCGTCGCCGTCTGACCAGGATAGGAACTGGGCGGGCCGCCCGACCATGGAGCGGCAGTCCAGGGCACCGCGGCCGTCCCGAGCACGCCGACCGAGTAGACGGTCCCGCATGGAACCGCGGCATTGGGGATGGTTCTGAGAGCCGCGACCGCCCCGAGACTCATCACGGCCAGCGTGCCGAAGAACGAAACCAGCATCGTTCTCGAGGGACCCCGGCGGTGTTCAGCGACAACGCGAGTCTCAGTCTGAATCGAAGTCATGAAACCTCCTGCGGCCGCGGGCAGGGCGCTGCGAGCCGGGTCATTGATCGGGATTGGTTGGACCGGCAGATTGTACCGCGAGGCGGGCGGAGCGGGGCTCAGGCAGAGCGGCAACAAAGCCCCGCACAAGGCTCGATGTTCGCGCCTCGCGTTCCCCCAGATCCCTCGCTGCTGCTCTGAATATCTCAGATGACAAGAGGGTCCAGAGCGGAAGCAGCTGCCGCACTCCGGTGCCCTACTCCAGCAGGGCGGCGTGCGCGAAGTTTCCGATCACCGCCGGCTTGATGTTCCAGATCTCGGTCGCGTACTGACGGATCGTCCGGTCAGCCGAGAATTTGCCCATCCTGGCGATGTTGAGCAGTGACTTCTGGAGCCACGCGCGGCGGTCCCGGTAGAGGATGTCCACGCGCTCCTGCGCATCGATGTACGACTCGAGATCCGCCAGGTGAACGTACTCGTCGCGCGCGGACAGCAGCTTCGCCACGATCGGGCGGAACAGGTCCTTGTCACCGCGCGAAAAATGGCCGGCCGCGATCGAATCGACCACGCGGCGGATCGACCGGTTGTGCGCCATGTACCACTGCGGATCGTAATGCTCGACGAGGTCGGAAACTTCGTCGGCGCGCAACCCGAAGATGAAGATGTTGTCCTCCCCCACCTCGTCGCGGATCTCGATGTTCGCACCGTCCAGCGTGCCGATCGTCAGCGCGCCGTTGAGCGACAGCTTCATGTTCCCGGTACCGGACGCCTCTTTGCCCGCCGTCGAGATCTGTTCCGAGAGCTCCGCCGCCGGGATGATCGCTTCCGCCAGCGTGACCCGGTAATCAGGAAGGAACACCACGCGGATCAGCTCGCGCGTCCGCGGATCCGCATTCACGACCTCGCCGATGGAGTGAATCAGCTTGATGATCAGCTTCGCCATGAAATAGCCCGGCGCCGCCTTGCCGGCGAAGTAGAACGTCCGCGCCTGCAGCGGCACGCTGCCGTCTTCGACGATCTGCCAGTAGCGGTGAATGATGTGCAGCGCGTTCAGCAGCTGCCGCTTGTACTCGTGCATCCGTTTCACGTGGACGTCGAACATCGAAAGCGGATCGACGGTGATCCCGGTCAGCTCCTTCGACAGCCGCGCCAGGCCGACCTTATTGCGGCGCTTCACGGTTTCCAGGCGGTCGAGGAGCGTCTGGTCCTCGACGAACATCTCCATCTGCCGGAGCCGGTCCAGGTCCGTGATCCACTCGTCACCGATGTACTTCGTGATCAGCGCCGACAACGGCCTGTTCGCGTGCAGGAGCCAGCGTCGAGGTGTCACGCCGTTCGTCTTGTTATTGAAGCGCTCCGGATAGAGCCGGTGAAATTCGGGTGCCAGCGACGTCGTCACGAGCTTCGAGTGCAGCTCCGCCACACCGTTGACCGAGTGGCTGCCGGCCATGGCCAGATTGGCCATCCGCACGTCGTTGCCGGAGATGATGTCGATCTTCTGCAGCATGGTGATGTCACCCGGAAAGCGCCGCTCCACTTCCGCGGTCAGCCGCCGGTTGATCTCCACGATGATCTGCAGGTGGCGCGGCAACACGCGCGCCATCAGGTCGAGTGGCCACTTCTCCAGCGCTTCCGGCAGCAGTGTGTGGTTCGTGTAGCCGAGCGTGTCGACGGTGATCGCCCACGCCGCTTCCCACGGCATCCGCTCCTCGTCGACGAAGATCCGCATCAGCTCCGCCACGGTGAGCGCCGGGTGCGTGTCGTTCATCTGGATCGCGACCTTCGACGCGAACTGTTCCAGCGACTCATGCGACTCGCGATAGCGCTTCAGGAGATCGCGAACGGAACAGGCCACGAGGAAGTACTCCTGCAGGAGCCGGAGCTCGCGGCCCTGCGCCACGAGGTCCGAGGGATAGAGGATCTTCGAGATGGCCTCGTTCTGGATCTTTTCCTGGACGGCCCGGATGTAATCGCCGGTGTTGAAGATGCCCACGTCGAATTCATCGGACGACCGCGCCGAGAACAGCCGGAGAAAATTGACGGTCTGGCCGCCATATCCGACGATCGGCATGTCGTGCGGCACGCCGATCAGAATCTTGTAGTCGACCCACTTCGGCGTGTAGCCGCCTTTCGAGTCGGTGAGGTGCGCGACCTGGCCATACACGGGAACGATCACCGATTCGTCGAGCCGCTCGATCAGCCACGGTGAGCCCGACGCCATCCAGTGATCCGGCTTCTCGTGCTGATAGCCGTTGACGAACGTCTGCTTGAAAAGACCGAACTCGTAATTGATGCCGTAGCCGAAGCCGGGATAATCGAGCGTCGCCATCGAATCGAGGAAGCATGCAGCCAGCCGCCCGAGACCGCCGTTGCCGAGAGCAGCGTCGGGCTCGAGGTTGAGGATCTCGTCGAGATCTTCTCCGAGCTCGGACAGGATGCCGCGCGCCTCCTCGTACAGGCCGAGATTTGTCAGGGTATTGCCGAGGGTCCGCCCCATGAGGAATTCCATGGAGAGGTAGTAGACCCGTTTCGCATCCTGCTCCTCGTAGCGTCGCTCGCTGTCGCGCATGGCGTCGAGCGCCAGGCGGCGGACGGCCACGGCCAGCGACTCCAGACGCTCTCGCGGCGACGCTTCAGTCCAGACCAGCCCGCGTTGATAGCGCAGGAAGCCTTCGATGCCTGCGCGGAGGGAAACGTACCCGCGGGATCCGGGCGAGTCGGCTGAAGATCGCATCAATGGCTGAAACCGTTTACGGTCAGGGGGCTATTCTCCTACACTCGGCGGTGCATGTCCGAGGCCGTTTCGCTGCGACGACTCCTGGCGTGTGCCTTCGCGGCGGGCCTCCTCTTCCTTCTCCCCACGTCCGCTGAATTTACCCAGCAGGTCCGATTCACTGCCGCCATCGGGCTCTTCATGGCCCTGCTGTGGATGTCGGAAGCGATCCCGCTCGGCCTGACGGCGCTGATTCCGCTCGTCGCATTTCCGCTCTCCGGCATCGCCACGACCGACCAGATCGCCGCCCCATACGCCAACCCCGCCGTGTTCCTCTTCCTCGGCGGCTTTCTGCTGGCCTCGACTCTGGAGCGATGGAACCTGCACCGCCGCGTCGCGGCCTTCGCCCTGACGAAAGTCGGCACCGAGCCGAGGCGCCTCGTGTTCGCGGTCATCCTCGTCACGGCGTTTCTCTCGATGTGGATGTCGAACACCGCCACGACCCTGATGATGACGCCGATCGTCGTGGCGATTGTCCGCGGTCTCGGCTCATCGCGCGAAGACGGGACATCACCCGTCGGCGAGGCGGCGCTGCTCGGCGTCGCCTACGCGGCGTCACTGGGCGGCATCGGCACTCCCATCGGTACCCCGACGAATCTCATCTTCCTCGGCTCCGCGCGCGAGCTGTTCCCGGAGGCGACGACGGTGACGTTCGCGCAGTGGATGCTATTCGGCATCGTTTACCTGGCGATCCTCGTTCCCGCGTGCTGGCTGCTGCTGATCGTCGTGTGCAGGGTGCGGCGCGGCGAACCGGTTCCGCTCGAGCAGCTGGGCCTGCGCCGGGGCGAGCCGATGACGCGGCCGGAGAAGACGGCTCTGATTCTCTGCATCGCGACAGCAATTCTCTGGATCACGCGCGCCGACGTCACGATTGGCACGACGCGCATCTACGGGTGGGCGAACCTCTTTCCGCATCCGCGTTCGATCAGCGATGCGACGGTCGCCGTCGCCATGGCCGCGCTGGCGTTCGTGCTGCCCGTCGGGGGCAACCAGCGCCTGCTCGGCTGGGACGCGTTCCGGAAGGTGCCGTGGGACGTCCTGATCCTGTTCGGTGGAGGCTTCGCGCTCGCGGAAGCGCTGGAGATCAGCGGCTTCTCCAAATGGGCCGGCGCGCGCATGTCGTTCCTTGGCGGATGGCCGCCGGTGCTGATGATCGTGACTCTGTGCATCGCCGTGACGCTGCTCTCGGAGATGGCGTCGAACGTGGCGACAGCGACGGCGATGATGCCGATCGCCGCCGCGCTTGCGACGTCGATCGGTGTACATCCCTACATGCTCATGCTGCCAACGGTCCTGGCCGCGTCATCGGGATTCATGCTGCCGGTGGCGACGGCGCCGAACACGATCGTCTATGGGACGGGGCTGGTGAGGGTGAGAGCCATGACGCGAGCCGGCGTCCTGCTCGATCTCGCCGCGATGATCGTGATTACGCTGCTGACCTTCCTGGTGATCCCATGGGCGACGGGGATCGATCTGCGGGTGCCCCTGAGCGGCAACCGTTAACCGTTAACCGTTAACCGTTAACCGTTAACCGTTAACCGTTAACCGCGAAGAGCGTAAACCGGACCACGTCATCCTGAGGCGCGCAGACGCCGAAGGATCTCAGGTTACGCATCTTGAGACCCTTCGCCGTCTTCGCGGCTCAGGGTGACGTGAATACGATCATCGGCTAACAGCGAACGACTCATCGACTCGTCAGCATCCATGTGATAAGCGATTGAACGGTTAACGGTTAACGGTTAACGGTTAACGGTTAACGGTTAACGGTTAACGGTTAACGGTTAACGGTTAACGGTTAACGGTCAACGGTTAACGGTTAACGGTCAACGGTTAACGGCTGCGGCGGTCACGCCGAACTTCTCCGCCACCTCGACGATGGCCCCGATGGCGCGGTCCAGATGCTCGCGGGTGTGGGCGGCGCTGATCTGACAGCGGAGGCGCGCCTGGCCCTGCGGCACGACCGGGAAACCGAACCCCGAGACGTAGATGCCGCGATCGAGAAGCTCCTTCGACATGGAGATCGCCTTCGCCGTGTCTCCGATGATGATCGGGACGATCGGCGAGATGCCCTCACGAACCTGAATCCCCCTGGCGGTCAGCTCACGGCGGAAATGCGCCGTGTTCTCGCGCAGGCGGGTTACGAACGATGGATCGCTGTCGAGCAGGTCGAACGCCGCGAGAGAGCCCATCACGACCGCCGGCGGAAGCGTGTTGGAGAAAAGATAGGGTCGCGATTTCTGCCGCAGATAGTCGACGAGGACGCGCGGACCGGTCGTAAATCCGCCGTGGGAGCCCCCGAGAGCTTTGCCGAGCGTCGACGTGTAAGCGTCGATCTTTCCGAAGACGCCGAGCTCTTCGGCCGTGCCGCGGCCTGTACGGCCGAGAACTCCGGTGCCGTGCGAGTCATCGACGACGAGGAACGCGCCATGTTCCTGCGAGATCTTCACCATCTCCGGCAGCGGAGCGAGAGAGCCTTCCATCGAGAAGACGCCGTCCGTCATGACGAGGATGTTCCGCGATCCGCGAACTGCTTCCAGCGCGCGGCGGAAGTCGTTTATGTCCCGGTTCCTGAACCGTTCCTTCTTGGCTTTGGCGAGGCGGATGCCGTCGATGATTGACGCGTGATTCAACTCGTCTGAGACGATCGCGTCGTTCTCCGTCGTCACGGTCTGAAAGAGGCCTTCGTTGGCGTTCCAGCACGAGCCGTAGAGAATCGCGTCTTCTGTCCCGAAGAACTTGGCGATGCGGGCCTCGAGGTCGCGATGAATGGTCTGCGTGCCGCAGATGAACCGCACGGAAGCGAGTCCGTATCCGAAGTCCCGCTCCGCTTTCTCGGCCGCTTCGACGATCGCCGGATGGTTCGCGAGTCCGAGGTAGTTGTTCGAGGTCAGCATGACGACCTCGCCTTTGCCTTCGACATTGACCACAGGGCCCTGCGGCGACTTCAGCGCGAGCTCGCGCTTCAGCGTGCCGGCAGTGGTCATCTGGTCCAGCTCACCGGCTAATACGTTCAGTAATGACATTTGGATTCTGGCCCCCGGCCGATTTTAGATTTTGGATTTTAGATTTTGGATTTTGGATTGATTAGAACGGGCAATCCAAAATCCAAATCCAAAATCCAAAATTCATTCATTGTCGTATTTGAGATCGCGCCGGAAACAGCGCTGCGCGTCCATGTCGAAGACCACGCAGGAGTCGATCGGCAGGGAGTACACGTGCATGCTGACCGCGCGCTGGTTCCACTCGGCTGCATTGATGATGCGATGAATGGTCTGGGTCTTGTCGACGGTGTTCAGCGGGCCGCCGGGGACCGCGAACTCGTCCTGGAGATGCTGCATCTCGATCTTCGTTGCACCCGTCAGGCAATCGATGCCGACCACCTGCTGCGCCTCGGGGCGATTGCAGTCGATCTTCCGGTAGTTCTCGACCTTCAGTTTCCCTTCGATCATGGTCATCCAGCCGAGTTGCCCGTTGTGGGTGTGGAGAGGGGTGATAGCGCCGACGGGCCAGCAGATGAGCATCACCTCGATCATCTCGTTGCGGAAGATCTTGTTCCGCGTGTGGCGGTCGGGGAGCCAGTTCTTGTACTGCTCGAGGTCCGCCGGGCGGATCTCGTAGCGGACCAGATAGTCGTAGATCTTCTGCTTGGTGATGAGGCCGCGGGAGAGCTCCCGGATGCCCTCGACGAACTGCCCGGCGGGCACCGGCTCCGGCGAATAGACGGCCTGCGGAACAGGGCTGATCTTCTGGGTTTCCATCGAGTCCGTCCTCCGGCAGCCACTATATCGCCGCGCCGATTCACCGAGCAATTTCCAAACCTTTTTGCTACTCTCCGCCCGCCAATGAAGGACGGGATCAGGAACGTGGCCGTGATCGGCGCCCAGTGGGGCGACGAAGGAAAAGGGAAAATCGTCGATCTCCTCTGCGAGGACTTCGACGTCGTTGCCCGCTACCAGGGCGGCCACAACGCCGGGCACACGGTGAAGTTCGGCGATAAGCACTTCGCCCTCCGCCTCATCCCTTCGGGGATCCTCCATGCTGACAAGCTCTGCATTCTCGGCAACGGCATGGTCATCGACCCCGAGGCGCTGCTCGACGAGATGGAGAACTTGCGGGCGATGGGTGTCCGCATCGAAGAGAACCTCAAGATCAGCGAGTCGGCGCATGTGATCCTGCCGTACCACCGCGCCCTGGACCTGGCGCGCGAAGAAGCGGCCGGCAAGGCGAAAATCGGGACCACCGGACGCGGTATCGGCCCCACGTACGAGAGCAAGGTCGCCCGGACCGGCGTGAGGATCGCCGACCTCATTGATCCGGAGGTTCTCCGCGAGAAGATCGAATTCGCGTGCGCCGAGAAGAATCCGCTTCTCGAGACCGTGTACGGCAAGCCCCCCTTCGATCCGAAAGATATGCTCGACGCGTACCTCCGGTTCGGCGAAGTCCTGGCGAGCAGGATCACCGACGGCCCGATCCTCATCAACGAGCAGATCCGGGCAGGGCGGAAGGTGATGTTCGAGGGCGCGCAGGGAGCGCTCCTCGACGTCGACCACGGCACATATCCGTTCGTCACCTCCTCCAACACCATCGTCGGCGGCGTCTGCACCGGCCTAGGCGTGGCCCCGAAACACATCCACAAGGTGATCGGCGTGGCGAAGGCCTACACCACGCGCGTCGGCGGAGGAGCGTTCCCTACCGAACTGTCCGACGAGCATGGCGAGCACCTTCGCAGGCGAGGCAACGAGTTCGGCACCGTGACGGGCCGTCCAAGGCGGACGGGCTGGCTGGATCTGCCGATCCTGCGCTCGTCGTCGATGCTCAACGGAATCGATGAAATCGCCCTCACGAAACTCGATGTCCTCGACGAGTTCAACGAGATCCCGATCTGCACGTCCTACCGCATTCGGGGGAAAGAGTGGAAAACCTATCCCTCCTTCATGCTCGAGCACCAGGCCTATGACCCGCAATATCGCGTGGTCAAGGGATGGAAGAAGGCGACCGCCGGAATGACCAGCTACGAGGCGCTGCCACAGGCGGCGCGCGATTACGTCCGGATCATCGAGGACGAGCTCGAAGTGAAGGTGTCGATCATCTCCACCGGGCCACGGCGCGAGGAAACCGTCCTCCGGCGCCTCTGAGGTGGCGCCGGCTTGAGCCGGCAATGCGCCCTCGCCCAGTCCGAACGGTTACGGCGACATGGTTCCGTAACGGAGCGTGCTCCAAAAAACGACACAGAGTTCATGAAACTCTGCCCGTCATGCGCGTATTTAGTTGATGGCTCATCGGAATGTATCCGGCATACGAGACGAGGGTTCTGCTTCGCCCGGCCAGCCTCTATTCGACGGCGGACCTGGCGGCCATGTGGACGCTGGCCTACAGCGAGTATTTCGCCGACCTCCGGTTCGATGAACGCCGGCTGGCGGCCCACGTCGCCGTCCACGACATCGACCTCGCCATGCAGAACTGGGCGAGCAAGACCTACGAGCGCGCCGGATTCACGACGACCCGGCAGCTCTTCGTGCTTCGAGGCCGGGTCGAGACCGCGGCGTCTTCGAACGGTGTGGAGCTCGTATCGCCACGCGTCGCGCTGCAGCAGATCCAGCAGATCCGCCGCGGACAGGTGTGGCCGTGGCAGCGCGAGTTCGCGACGGTGACCCGGGCGCTGACGCCGACTACGATCGGCGCCGTCATCAACCAGCCCGAATGCAATGGAGCGCTGGTGTGCGATCGCAACGACGACAACACGACGCGCATCCTCGACCTCGCCGGCTCGCCATCCTCCGTCGCTCCCCTGCTCGCCGTCGTCCGCCAACTCTACGATGACCGCGAAGCGCTTCTGATGAACGAGCCAGCCGACAGCGACCTTCACCCCTACCTTCTGGAAGCCGGCCTCAAGCCGATCTGGATTCAGCGAGAGATGGTGCTGCACTTCGACCTGTCGCCGGAGTTGTGACCGTTAACCGTTAACCGTTAACCGTTAACCGTTAACCGTTAACCGCGAGCAGCGTAACCGCCACCACGTCATCCTGAGGCGCGAAGACGCCGAAGGACCTCGAGTTACGAAACCTGAGGCCCTTCGCCGTCTTCGCGGCTCAGGGTGACGTGGGCACGATCACCGGCGAACAGGCGAACGCCTGACGAGGGGACCGCGCCGATGTGATAGGCGTGCCTAACGGTTAACGGTTAACGGTTAACGGTTAACGGTTAACGGCCCACCACCGTCCGGAAGTAATCGATCGTCTTCTGCAGCCCTTCGGCGAGCGGGACTTTTGGTTCCCAGCTCAAAAGAGCCCTGGCCTTCGAGATGTCCGGGCGGCGGATCTTCGGGTCGTCTTCCGGCAGAGGCAGGAACTCGATCGGGGCGCTCGTGCCGGTGAGGCGCTTGATCTCCTGGGCGAACTGCAACACGGTCATCTCATTCGGATTGCCGATGTTGGTCGGCTGCACTTCGTCCGACATCAGAAGGCGATAGATCCCCTCGATGAGATCCGTGACATAGCAGAAGGAGCGCGTCTGCGAGCCGTCCCCGAACACGGTCAGGGGCTCATTGCGCAGCGCCTGCGAAATGAACGCGGGGACGACGCGCCCGTCCTTCACCCGCATACGCGGGCCATAGGTGTTGAAGATGCGCACGATGCGCGTGTCCACGCCATGAAAGCGGTGGTAGGCCATCGTCATCGCTTCCGCGAATCGTTTCGCCTCGTCGTACACGCCGCGCGGACCGACCGGGTTCACGTTGCCCCAGTAGTCTTCCTTCTGCGGATGCACCAGCGGATCCCCATACACCTCGGACGTCGACGCGATGAGGTAACGCGCTTTCTTGTCCTTGGCCACGCCGAGGGTCTTGTGAGTGCCGAGCGATCCGACCTTGAGCGTTTGAATCGGCTTTTCCAGGTAATCGATGGGGCTCGCGGGCGATGCGAAGTGCAGAACGTAATCGAGCGGCCCTTCGCAGTGGATGTAGTTCGTGACGTCGTACCTGATGAACGAGAATCCCGGCTGTCCGAGGAGGTGGCTGACGTTGGCGGGGTTGCCGGTGATCAGATTGTCCATGCAGATCACTTCGTGACCGCGGGACAGAAACAGCTCACAGAGATGAGATCCGAGGAATCCGGCGCCGCCGGTGATGAGTGCGCGGCCCATCAGTGTCTCCGCTTCCTTCGCATGTCGTCGGCCCGGCCGACGGAGAAGTACTGGAAGCCTTCGCCCCGCATGCGAACGCGGTCGTAAACGTTGCGGAGATCCACGATCACGGGAGTCCGGAGAGCTGTCTTGACTCGCTCGAGGTTCAGTGCGCGGAACTCGTTCCACTCGGTCGCGATCACGAGGGCATCACATCCCTCCGCCGTGGTGTAGGCGGTATCGCAGTAAGTGACGTTCTCGAAGAACGCCTTGGCATTCTCCACGGCCTGAGGATCGTAAGCTCGAATGGTTGCGCCCTTCTTCTGCAGCCCTTTGATGATGGGGATCGTCGGAGAGTCGCGCATGTCGTCGGTCTCCGGCTTGAAGGCGAGGCCGAGGATGCCGATCGTCTTGCCTTTCACGTCGCCGCCCAGAGCATCCACGATCTTGCCGACCATCCGTTCCTTGATGTCGGCGTTGACGCGAAGCACCGCTTCCATGATCTGGAACTCGTAACCATGTCGCCGGGAGATGTCGGCCATCGCAGACGTGTCCTTCGGAAAACAGGAGCCGCCAAAACCCGGGCCGGCCTGGAGAAACTTCGGGCCGATGCGCGAGTCGAGGCCCATGCCGATCGCCACATCCTGGACGTTTGCGCCGACACGCTCGCAAACCTGAGCGATCTCGTTGATGAAGGTGATCTTCGTGGCGAGGAAACCGTTTGCCGCGTACTTGATCAGCTCCGACGATTCGACGTTCGTCACGACGAACGGGATTTCCAGCGAATGCAGCGGCGCGTAGATCTCCTTCATGAGTTCGGCGGCCTCGTCGTCCGATGCACCGATGACGACGCGATCAGGCTTCATGAAGTCTTCGATCGCCGACCCCTCGCGGAGAAACTCGGGGTTCGAGACGACCGAAGCTTTGTGCGACGTTCCCGACTCGGCGATGATCTTCTCGATCATCTTCCCCGTACCGATGGGCACGGTGGACTTTGTGATGATCAGCTTCGGCCCGTTCATGTGCTCGGCGATCGAACGCGCGACCTCCTCGACATACCGGAGGTCGGCGGAGCCGTCGGCGCGGGGCGGCGTCCCCACGGCGATGAAAATCGCCCGCGCCCTCACGATGGCCTCGGACAGGTTGGTGGTGAATCGCAGCCGTTTCTCCGCCACGTTCTTGCTGACGAGCGTGTCAAGGCCAGGCTCGTAGATCGGGATGGCCCCGTTGCGCAGCGCCTCGATCTTCTTGACGTCGATATCGACGCAGACGACATCGTTGCCGAAGTCCGCCAGGCCGGCGCCGGTGACCAGCCCGACGTAGCCGGTACCTATGACTGCGATTTCCACGTGGAATCCTCCCTGGGGAGCGACTGCGGCACTCACAAAACGCGCCGCGAGCGGCGCATCGTAGCACGGGGGTTGACCGAGCGCTCCAGCCCGGCGATTTTGGATTTTGGATTTTGGATTCTGGATTTGGGCCAATCCAAAATCCAAAATCCAAAATCCAAAATCAAAGGCCGCGGGCTGCCTACGGGTTCGTCGTCGTCGTCTCTTCCGAAGTCGTTGTCGGCGGGACGACGGGCGGCTCGATGGTCTCCGTCGGCGTCACCAGCGACTTCAGCTCCTCGGTCGTCGGCTGAACGGGGGCCCGCTCGATCGCCGGACGGCGCTGCTCCTGCTCGAATCGCTTCTCGATCCCTTCCTGCTGACGGTTCCTGATCAGCCAGCGTAGAAGACGGGATTCGTTGATGCCGATCAGGATGTCGTTCACCGACTCGTACAGAGATGGATCCGCGATCAGCTTCCCTGCTGTTCCTTCGCCGGCGTTGAGCTTCCGCACCGTCTCATTGAGCTGCGAGACGAGCAATGTGAACTCCGCGAGCGCCTGATCGCCGTAAGCCTTGTCGTTCATGAGGCGAGGCACCAGACCTTCGCCCTTGCTCATCGTCGTGGTGAACGCCGAGAGATTTGCCGACGTGAGCCGGAGGTTCTCGACGAGCTCGTTCACACGACGTTTCCCCTCGGGGTCGCTGAGAAGCGCCGGCAGCATGCCATCGCCCGATTCGAAGCTGCGCTGGACATTGGCCGTGACCGATTCCAGCGAGCGCGCGGCGCTGGCGACCGAGGCGGTCAGCTGATCGCCATAGGCATCGTCGTAAACGAGTTTGCCGAGGACGCCTTTGCCGCTCTCCATGTGAGCGAGCGCGGCATTCGTTTTGTTCAACGTCATCAGCAGGGTGTCGGTGATGCGCTGCTTGTTTTCCGGGGCACTGGTCAGCTCGCCGAGAAGTCCTTCCCCGCGGTCGACACGCCCGAGAACGTTCTTGAGCGAGTAGGAAATCTGCACGAGGTTGTCGACGAGGTCCTCACCGGAGGAGATCAGCTGATCGACGTTGGTCTGTTTCTGCGCGGGAATGAGCGACCCCGGCTCGAGGACCGGAAAGCGCGGCGTGCCTGGAGTGATGTCGATGTAGCTGTCTCCGGTGAGGAGGCCGAGCTTCTTGAGGCGCGCACGCGAGTCCTGACGCACGCGATCCTCATACTTGCGATCGAGCATCAGCTCGATGCGGACGTTGCGCTCTTTCGGATCGCGCGGCAGCGTGATGTCCTTGATCGTTCCGATCGTGACACCGGCCATGCGCACCGGATTGCCCTGCGCGAGTCCGCTCACGTTCTCCAGCTGGACGTCGTATTCGTTCTTCCGCGCAAAGATCTGCTGCTCGGCGCCGATGAAAAACACGAACAGCATCAGCACGAATAGCGAGACCGCCACGAGGATGCCCACTCTCAGCGTTTTTTCTGTTTTGGTAGCCATAAAAAGGATCGACTCACTGTCTGGTAGGTTGGGCGGCCACCACGGCCGACGACTTCAGGAACTCCCGCAGCTGCGGGTGATCGGTATCCCGAGCGGCCTCCATGGTTCCTGTCCACTCGAAAACGCCCTGGTTGAGAAACGCGATTCGATCGCCCACCGAGAACGCCGACTGGATGTCATGCGTCACCACGATGGACGTCACATTGAGCTTCGACTGCAGATCGATGATCAGTTCGTTGATTTTCTGCGCCGTGATCGGATCGAGCCCGGTCGTGGGCTCGTCGTAAAGAATCATCTTCGGGTTGAGCACGATCGATCGCGCCAGGCCGACGCGCTTCCTCATGCCGCCCGAAAGGTCGACGGGCATCAAATGTTCCGTCCCCGGAAGATCCACGAGCTCGAGTTTTTCCACAACGGCACGGCCCACTTCTTCGTCGGACATGTCCGTGTGCTCGCGAAGCGGGAAGGCGATGTTTTCGAACACGGTCATCGAGTCGAACAGCGCGCCGCTCTGGAAGAGCATCCCGAACTTCTTCCGGACGCGGTAGAGCTCCTCTTCCGGAAGATCGGTAATGTCCTCTTCCTCGATGAGGACCCTCCCCTCGTCCGGCGCTTCCAGTCCGAGGATGTGACGAAGGGTGACGGACTTGCCGCTGCCCGACCCGCCGAGGATCACGAGGACCTCGCCGCGGTACACCTTGAGGTCTACCCCGCGGAGAACATCCTTCACGCCGTACGACTTGTGGACTCCCTGGAACTCGACGAAGACGTCGCGTGGATGCGTTCTCCGCTCCGGTGTGTCGCGACGCTCTGCGCGTCGATCTGTCGTGATGGTGTCCGTCATCAGAAGACCGCCAGAAAGAGCTTCGTCAGAAAGAAGTCCATGATCAGGACGGTGATCGCCCCGGTCACGACGGTCACCGTCGTGGCGCGCCCGACGCCGTTTGCCCCGCCTTCGGTCTTGAGCCCGTTGTAGCAGGCGATCAGTCCGATCGCGAAGCCGAAGAAGAAGGTCTTTCCGATGCCGGAAGCGAGATCGTTGTACTTGACGCTCTCGATGACGCTGCGCATGTAGTAGTTCGCGCTGACGTGAAGGTTGGTGACGGCGATCAGGAGGCCGCCGAGGATTCCCAGCAGATTCGAGAGCACGGTCAGCAGCGGAAACATGAGCGTCGTGGCGATCACGCGCGGCACGACCAGGCGCCGCACCGGATTCGTCGCCAGCGCCCGCAGCGCGTCGATCTGCTCGGTGACGCGCATCGTTCCGATCTCCGCGGCCATGCCGGCCCCGACCCGGCCGCCGACCATAAGCGACATGAGCACCGGCGCGAGCTCGCGGACGAGCGAAAGCGAGACGACCTTCCCGACGAAGAGCTTCCCGCCGAAGTCCGCCAGAGAATACGCGGTCTGCAGCGCCAGGACCATCCCGATGAACGCCGAGGTGATGACGACGATGGAGATCGAGCGCACGCCCACCGCGTCGAACTGATGGATGAGCAGCGCTTTCTCGATCGGCCCGCGCCAGGCCTGCTTCACGGTCTGCACGGCGAGATCGGTGATCTCCCCCAGCTCGTACAGCGACCGCTCAGCCTTGCTTCTCGCACGCGTCAACAGCATTCAGTCCCCACCAAAAATCCGCCGGAGCAGACCGCGGATTCCCTTCTCCCGTTCGCGTGCACGGCGCTCGCGCTCCGCACGGCTCCCGGCGCTCTCCCCTTCCACAGCCCCCTCGGGAAAGTCGCGCCAGAACGGACTCGGTTCGCCGCTCCCCGCATGCAATGCGCAGACCGCTGACGGCTCCGTTCCGGCGACAAAGATCTCGCGCCGCGTGACCGCACAGTACGGCGTGGCCAGCTGTCCTGACTCCGGATCAATCTCCCGAGACGTTACGTCGTCCGGCCGCTTCCAGTCCACGTCGGGAATCATCCCGCCGATGCGGTTCATATGCGAGGTCCAGATGGGCACACAGGCGTCGCCGCCCGCCAGGCGGACGCTCCGCGCATCGTCGAATCCGATCCACACCAGCGACAGTGAATGCGGCGAGTAACCGACGAACCACGCGTCGCGGTAGTTGCTCGTGGTTCCGGTCTTCCCCGCGAAGGGACGCGTGAACCCGAGCGATTTCGCCCGCGCGGCCGTACCGTAGCGGAACACGTCCTGGAGGATGTCGTTCATCACGTACGCGACGCCGGCCGGCGCCACACGCTTCATCTTCACATTCCGGCTCTCGAGTACTTTTCCATCGCGCCCCGCCACGGCGAGGATCGACACCGGCTCTGCCTTCACGCCCAGATTGGCAAAAACCGAGTACGCATACGCGATCTCCAGCGGCGTCACTTCGAATGAGCCGAGCGAGATGGAGGGGTATGGCTCGAGCCGGCTATGGACGCCGATGCTCGTCGCGGTCTTGATGACGTTCGGAACTCCTGCATCGATCGCCGCGCGGACAGCAGGGATGTTGTACGAATGAGCGAGCGCTTCCCGCACGGTGACCAGGCCGTGAAAACGGTTGTCGTAATTCTGCGGACGCCACTCCCCATTGCCGGCCCTGACGCTGATCGGCGAATCATCGAGCAGCGTCGCCGCGGTGAAGGCCTGCGGTCCGCGGGCCGGATCCATCGCCGTCACGTAGACGAATGGCTTGAAGAGCGAGCCGGGCTGACGGCGAGCCTGAATGGCGCGATTGAACTGAGTCTTGCCGTAGCTTCGGCCGCCGACGAGCGCCTTCACGTAACCGGTGCCCGGCTGAATCGTCACGATCACGCCCTGCAGCGGTGAAGTCGACGTGCGGATCGCTTTGTGCTTTTTCTCGAGCGCTGCGATGCCGGTCTCCAGCGACCGGTCGGCGGAACGCTGCATGATCGTGTCGAGCGTCGTGAAGATCCGAAGCCCTTCGGTCTTGAGCTGCGTCTCGGGATAGGTCTCTTTCAGCTCCTTCAGCACGAGGTCCACGAAGAACGGCGCCGTGCGCCCGCTCCTCGGAAACTTCGTCACTGACAGCGGCGACGCCACAGCGTCCTCGTACTCGGCTTCAGAGATCTTGTTCTGATCGAGCATCAGCTTGAGCACCGTGTCGCGGCGGCCCTTCGCGCGCTCCGGGTTCCGGAGAGGCGAGAGAACATTCGGCGAGCGGATGATGCCCGCGAGCGTCGCAGCCTCGGGCAGTGTCAGATAAGTGACCTTCTTGCCGAAGAAGACCTGTGAGGCCTGCTCGACGCCGGCGATCTGCACCGAGCCGTTCTGACCGAGGTAAATCTCGTTGAGATAAATTTCGAGGATCTGGTCTTTCGAGTAGCGCCCTTCGAGGATGAGGGCCATGACCGCCTCGATCGCCTTGCGCCGGAATGTACGCTCCGGATTCAGGTAGAGGTTCTTCACCAGCTGCTGCGTGAGCGTCGAGCCGCCGACGCCGAGGGACTTGCTCTGTACGTTGGCGACGATGGCGCGGAAGACCCCGCGAATCGAGATCCCTTCGTGCGAATAGAAGTTCCGGTCCTCGGTCGCGATGATGGCGTCGATGACCACCTTCGGCACCGCGTCGAGCGATACCGGGAGGCGATCTTCCATTTCGTTGTTGAAGATCGAGGTGAGCAGCTCGGGCTCGATCCGGATGCCCCGAAGCGTCACGCCGTCAGCGATTCGCCTGATCGAGCGCACGGTGCCGCCGTCGAAGCTGACGACGACGGGCATGGCGTGAAACTCCATGTCCGGATAGGTGAAGTTCTGAAGATAGATCTCGAGATCGTCGCCGACGAATCGGTATTCACCCGGCTGGGCCACTTTCGACTCGACCTCGCGATAACCCGTGTAATTGAGCTTCGGCTCGAGCAGAGCCCTGGGGATCGTGACACCCGGGACGAGGGGTGTGGCGTCGGAGTAGACGCGGCTGGGGAGGTCCCAGCGGCGGCTGGAATCGACCTTCCGGGTGATGACGACGTAGGCCCAGCCCACGAAGCCGATCAGGACGACAAAGGCGAGCATCACCATGAAGGCGAGGCCCGCTGAGTGCCGCCATAGGAAGTCCTTGATTCGGGAACGCTTAGGCATTCGTTGACAGCGTAACAAACAAAAGAAGGCGGCCATTCGACCGCTTGGGGGTGGAACGCGTACGCGCAATCACGTCATCCTGAGCCGCGCCGGCGAAGGACCTCAAAATGGGTCACTTGAGATCCTTCGCTTCGCTCAGGATGACGTGCGCTACGCCACGTCACATACTGCTCATGGAGTTCAGGAACTCCATGTTCGTGCGTGTCTTTTCGAGCTTCTCGACGAGCAGCTCCATCGACTCCACGGTCGACAGCGGCGAGAACACCTTGCGCAGGACCCAGATGCGATTGAGCTCGTTGCGCTCGAGGAGCAGCTCCTCTTTGCGGGTGCCCGACTTATTGATGTCGATCGCCGGGAAAACGCGCTTGTCGGAGAGCTTGCGGTCGAGGTGGACTTCGAGGTTACCCGTTCCCTTGAACTCTTCGAAGATGACGTCGTCCATGCGCGACCCCGTGTCGATCAGCGCCGTGGCGATGATCGTGAGCGAGCCACCCTCTTCAACGTTACGCGCGGAGCCGAAGAACCGCTTTGGGCGCTGCAGCGCGTTGGAATCGACACCACCCGAGAGAACCTTGCCCGACGGCGGGACGACGGTGTTGTAGGCGCGCGCGAGGCGCGTGATCGAGTCGAGGAGAATCACGACGTCGCGCTTGTGCTCGACGAGGCGCTTGGCTTTCTCGATGACCATCTCCGCAACCTGGACGTGACGCGACGCCGGCTCGTCGAACGTCGAGGAGATGACCTCGCCCTTCACCGAGCGCTGCATGTCCGTGACTTCCTCGGGCCGCTCGTCGATCAGGAGAACGATGAGGGTGACTTCGGGATGATTCGAGGTGATCGAGTTCGCGATCGCCTGCAGGATCATCGTCTTGCCGGTGCGAGGCGGCGCGACGATCAGGCCGCGCTGCCCCTTGCCCACCGGCGCGATCAGGTCGAGCACGCGCGACGACATGTTGTCCGGCACTTCGAGCTTGATGCGGTTTTCCGGATAGAGAGGCGTGAGGTTGTCGAACAGGATCTTCTCGCGCGCCACATCGGGATGCTCGAAGTTCACTGCCTCGACCTTGATCAGCGCGAAGTAACGCTCGCCCTCCTTCGGCGGACGGACCTGCCCGGAGACCGTGTCGCCGGTGCGCAGGTCGAAGCGGCGGATCTGCGACGGAGACACGTAGATGTCGTCCGGACCGGGGAGGTAGTTGTATTCAGGAGCGCGCAGGAAGCCGAAACCATCCGGCAGGCACTCGAGAACGCCTTCGGAGAAGATCAGCCCCGACTTCTCCGTCTGCGCCTGCAGGACGGCGAAGATCAGATCCTGCTTGCGCATGCCGGTCGCGTTCTCGATGCCGTGCTCCTTGGCCGTCCTGGTGAGGTCGGGGAGCTTCATCTCCTTGAGGACGCGGATGTCGAGCGTCTCCGCGGCCGGCTGATCGGGCGCGCGCCGTGGAGCGCGGGCGACCTCGCCCGCGTCGGAAGGCACAGCTTCCGCCTTGTCGGATTCGTCGGTGTCGGGCGCGGGCGAGGTCGCGCGCGCTCCACCGGTCTGGCGCGATTCATCAGCCGCCCGCGCTCCACCGTTGCCGTTGACCGGCACTTCCTCTTCCGCCTTCTCGGCTTTCGCCTTGCGCGGCTTACGTGCCGGCTTTTCCGCCTTTTCGACGGGGGGCGCTGCTTCGCTCAC
>CALMZP010000033.1 GCA_937870635.1 uncultured Acidobacteriota bacterium
CGCTACCTCCGCCTTCGATGCCGCTTCCCTCGCCCACCTCGGCGTGACCACGGCGCTCCGAAAGCCGCTCAAGCCTCAACGGTTGTACGAGGCGGTTTTCGGTCAGTGCACGGTGCCTCGCCGTTCGACCGCGGAGAATGTAAAACGAGCCGGCGTCGTGGCAACGAAGAGGCGCGTGCTGGTCGTCGATGACAGCGTCGTCAATCAGAAAGTCGCCGTCCGCCAGCTTCAGAAGCTCGGCATCGCGGCCGAGGCTGTGGGGAACGGGGTGGAGGCGCTCGACGCGCTCGGCCGCATCGGCTATGAGCTCGTGCTGATGGACTGCCAGATGCCGGAGATGGACGGGTACGAGGCGACCGCGGAGATCCGGCGGCGCGAGGGCGGCGCGGCCCGGACTCCCATCATCGCGCTCACCGCCAGCGCGTCACCCAGCGATCGCACCCGCTGCATCGACGCAGGAATGGACGACTTCCTCTCAAAGCCGGTGCGCGAACCAGAGCTTGCCGCGGCGATTCGCCGGTGGCTTCCCGATCAGACAGGAAAGGACGTACATGCACACTGAGTCGACCACGATCCGCCGTCCCGCGATCCTCGTCATCGACGACGATCGGACCGTTCACAAGCTCGTCGAGCGGGCCCTCCAGAATTTCCCGGGAACCCTTCTTCACGCGCACGAAGGGGTCGAAGGCCTGCGGATGGCTCGCGAGCTTCGTCCCGAGCTGGTGCTCACCGACGCGCTCCTTCCGAAGCTCGACGGCCGCGAGATCGCACTGCGGCTCAAGAGCGATCCGGCCACGCGCGCGATCAAGGTGGTCCTGATGACTGCCTTATACAAGGGAACGCGCTACCGGATCGAAGCGATCAATTCGTTCGGCGTCGATGAATACATCGAGAAGCCCGTTGATCCCACGCGTCTGCGCAAGCTCGCGGAAGAGGCGGAAGAGGTCGCGATGGCGGTGGCGTCATGATGACGGCGAGCTCTCTCGATCCAGCCGTTCTAGCATCGTTGATGGATCTCGCCGACGGCGACCAGGCTTTCCTCGACGACCTTCTCGGAACCTATCTCGAACAGAGCGTCGAGGCGATCGAGACGCTTCGGATCGCCCTGGAACAGAGAGACATGCGTGCCGCGCACCGCGAGGCGCACCGGTTCGCCGGCGCGAGCCTCAACGTCGGCGCGACGGCGGCTGCATCGCTCTGCCGCCGCATCGAGGATGCGGCGAGTCGCGACGAAGAGTCAGAAATGAAGGATTGCCTCGTCGGTCTCATCGCCGAGGTCGCGGCAATCCGCACTGAAATTTAGCGGGACGGGCGGTCGGCGCCCGTGGCCGCGTCTTCCCGCTCTTTTTCGAGGCGGTTCTCCACCTGCGCTTCGTCGCCGGCCTTCTTCTTCGACGGCTTTTGCTCGGCAGGCGCTTCGGGCGCGTAGAGCAGCTCGGCGTAGATCGGGAAGTGATCCGATCCGATCGCGGGCAGCCTCTCCAGCCTGACGAGCTTGAAGTGTTTCGAGTGGAAGATGTGATCGAGCGGAAAACGGGCGAGCGGATTCTTCGCGTTGTAACTGTTGTAGAAACCGCGGCCGATCCGCGGGTCGAGCAGCCGGCTGATACGGACGAACAGCTGGCTCGTCTCCGACCACGCCACGTCGTTGAGATCTCCGGCGACGATCACCGGCGTGTCGCCTTTCTTCTCGATGCTCTTGCCCATGACGATGAGCTCCGCGTCTCGCGCCGTCGACCGCTGATCGCGAATCGGTTCGGGCGGCCGTGGATGGAGCAGATGCAGCTCGATCTCCACACCGCTCGGCAGCACCGCGCGGGCGTGCGCCGAGGGGATGTCCTCCTGAATGAGAAACTGGATGGAGTAGTCCTTCAGCTCCAGCTTCGAAAACAGCATCAGCCCGTACCAGTTGTCCTGCGGCTGCGCGACCCGGTAGGGATAATCAGCCGAAAGGCGCTCGTCGAGTGATTCCGCCCATCGATGATCCGTCTCGACGAGCATCAGAACATCCGGCTGGCGCTCCTCGACGAGCGCGATGAGGCGGCCGTGCTCCTCGTTCTCCATGAGCACGTTCGAGATCATCACCGAGATCGTGTTCTTCGGGTCGAGCTTCGAAGCCGCTTTGACCTGCTTGCGGACGAGTTTCGTGTAAGGGCGGATCTTGTAGAACTGCCATCCGACGGCGAGGGCGGCCGGCACGAGCAGCGCCGCGTCACGCTTTTTTCCACGGGCAAAGAAACGGAGGTAGCTCGTGCCGCCGATCAGCGCCGTGACAGCCAGCTGAACGCGCGGAAAATCCCACAACCGGAAAATCCAGTGCGGATGGCGGATGAGGCTGAGGACCGTTCCGAGGATTGGAACGGCGGTGGCAGCTACGGAAAAACCCCGAAGGACGTTTCTCATCCTCGACGATTTCGTTCGCGATAACCGCAGTGCCTGGCGGGCCGGTTCCCTCGTCTGCCCAGCAGCGGCGGCGATGCCGGCCGAGCCGAGGCCTGACTCATTCGAGAAGATGCCGCGAGCGCCTGAAAGTGGCTGATGTCGCCCTCGGCGTCCTTCTCGTGACGGACCACCAGGGCCAGCCACAACGAGTGCCACAGATCGCGGAACTGAAGACCGTGCAACACCACGGTGAGATAGAAGCCGGTGAACAGAAGGAGGGGGATGAGAAAGTACGGTCCCCACACGAACGACGAAGCGGCGCTGGCGAAGTCGTGAATCGTTTTCAAGCGTGGCGAGTATATGGGAGCTGAAACGATTTTGGATTTTGGATTTTGGATTTTGGATTGGGCCGAAATCCAAAATCCAAAATCCAAAATCCCTATCCCCCTCGCCGCAGAACGACGATCGTCTTGTCGTCCGTGGCGTGCGAGCCGCGCTCGAACCGGCGGATCGTGGAGAGGATCGTCGGTGCAATATTGCTGAACTCGCCTCGGGCGGTCTGCAGCGCAAGATCCCGCAACGCGTCGTTCCCGAACTCGTTCTCCTCGGGATCGGCAGCTTCATTCAGACCGTCGGTGTAGAGAAAGAGCGTCGCGCCCGGAGGAAGCAGGACCGCTCCCTCCTGATACGTAGCGTCGGGCATCAGTCCGATCGGTTTGCCGGTCGCATGGATCTCCTGCAGCTCGCCATTCATGACGATGAACGGCGGATTGTGTCCGGCGTTCACGTAATGAAGCTCGCCGGTTTGGGGAGAATACCGGCCGAAAAAGAACGTCACGTACTTCCGGCCGCCGGCCATCCGGCAGAGGAGCCGGTTGAGCCGCCCCATCAGTTCGCCGAGGTCGTCTTCGAGGGGCGCGGCGATGCGAAGGGCGGCCTGGAAGGACGACATGATCAGCGCCGCGGCCACGCCTTTTCCGGAGACGTCGCCGATCGCCAGACCGAGATCGCCTTCCGCGAACTCGATGAAGTCGTAGTAGTCGCCGCCCACTTCGTAGCAGGGCACGCTCTGCGCGGCGATCTCGATGCCATAAACATCGACCGGCGGAGAAGGAAGAAGGCGTCCCTGAATCTCGCGGCCGAGCTGAAGCTCGCGTTCCATCCGGTTCTTCTCGAGCAGCTCGATGTGCAGCGTTGCATTCTCCATGGCGATGGCCATGTGCTCGGAGATCGCCGCGAGGAACTCGACGTCGTTCGCGCCGAATGCTCCGGTCTTCTTGTTGAGCAGCTGCAGCACGCCGACGATCCGCTGCTCGCGATTGCGAATCGGCACGCAGAGCATGGAACGAGTGCGGTAGCCGGTGCGCTGGTCCTGCGAAGGATCGAAGCGCTCGTCGGAGTAGGCGTCGTAGATGATGATCGGCTCTCCGTTGCGCGCGACGGTACCGGCCAGGCCTTTTCCGATCGGAAGGCGGATCTCGGTGACCTTCATCCCGTCCGCGATCTTCGACCAGATCTCGCCTCTGGCCTCGTCGACGAAGTAGAGCGTGCCGCGGTCGACGCCGAGCTCCTTCTTCGCAACGGCGAGGATCGACTCGAAGAGCGCGTTCGGCTCGATCGATGAGTTGATGAGCTTCGACGCTTCGACGATCGTCCGGAGCCGCTCCACTTCTTCCTGCGCGGCGATCGTGGCGATCATCCGCCGCAGTGCCGGCGGTTCGGCCACCTCGAAACGGAGTCCGGACATGAAGCGATCGCCGGCGCCATCGACGCGCAGCTTCTCGGAGTGGGCGATCGAACAGTCGACGCTGATCTCCTCCCCTTCCCACACCATCGTCAGCTTCTCACGCCCGTTGCCGACGATCGGCGTATCGCTCTCGACTCGGCTGCCGAAAAGCCCGATCTCGTGGACCGAAACCGGATGCCCGCTCATCGTCGCGTAGAGAGGCGGCGTCAGCTGAAGGCGCTCAGTGCGGCGGCGGTCGCGGGGAGTGTCGGTCATGGGAGGGGGATAGCGTACAACACCGCGGGGGGGATTTGGATTTTGGATTTTGGATTTTGGATTTTGGATTGACGGTAATCCAAAATCCAAAATCCAAAATCCAAAATCCAAAATGAAGATGGCGGGCGGCAATATACTCGCCAGAAATGAGGCTCGTCCTCCTCGTCTTTCTCGTTCTGTCATGTTCTTCGCCGGCGGAAGTGCGCGTCTTTGCCGCGGCCAGCCTCACCGATGCGCTGACCGAGATTGCCGCGGCGTGGGAAAAGAATGGCGGACAGCGCGTCGTCTTCAACTTCGGCTCTTCGGCGACGCTGGCGCGGCAGATCGACGCGGGGGCGCCTGCCGACCTTTTCCTTTCGGCTGACGAGATGAAAATGGACTGGCTGGCGGGGCGGAAGCGAATCGTTCCCGCGACGCGGGTCTCGCTGCTGTCGAACGCGCTCGTAATCGTGGTCCCGCTCGACGCGAAGGCCGTTATCACCGGGATCCACGACCTGCAGTCCTTTCGCACGATCGCCATCGGCGAGCCCTCGACCGTCCCGGCAGGGATCTATGCGCGGCAGCATCTCGAGCGCGCATCGCTGTGGCATTCACTCGAGCCGAAGATGATTCCGACCGACAACGTCCGCGCAGCGCTCTACGCGGTCGAGGGCGGCAACGCAGACGCGGCGATCGTCTATGCGACCGACGCACGGGCGTCACGACGCGTGCGCGTCGCGCATGTCATCGCGGATGGCCCGGCGATCTCATATCCGGCGGCAGTCACCGCCGACGCCGGGAACGCCGGCGGAGCGCGCCGGTTCCTCGATTACCTGCGCTCCGGTGCCGCGGGCGTGATATTCCGGAGACATGGGTTCGTGGTGAATGGCTGACGACTGGCAGATCGTGTGGTTCACGGTGCGCGTCGCCGCGCTCGCCGCGCTGATGATCGTCCCGCCGGGGCTCGCCGTGGCGTGGCTCCTGGCCCGCTATCAGTGGCGGGGCAAGTCGCTCGTGGAAACGCTCGTGGCTCTCCCACTGGTCATGCCGCCGGTGGCGACAGGACTGATTCTCCTCGAGCTCTTCAGCCGCCGCGGACCGATCGGCTCGATCCTCGGCTTGGACATCGTCTTCACCTGGCGCGCGGTCGTGCTGGCCATGATGGTCATGGCCTTCCCCCTCCTCGTCCGGGCATCGCGCGTGGCGTTCGAAGAAGTCGAGCCGCGGCTCGAGAAGATCGCCCGAACGCTCGGCGCCTCCGATTCGCGGGTCTTCCTGACGATCACG
Organism: uncultured Acidobacteriota bacterium; assembly: GCA_937870635.1. Taxonomy (GTDB): domain Bacteria; phylum Acidobacteriota; class Thermoanaerobaculia; order Gp7-AA8; family Gp7-AA8; genus DATLEX01. The sequence goes on from CALMZP010000033.1 coordinate 5,651, forward strand.
CTGCCGCTGGCGGCTCGCGGCATCATCAGCGGTCTCCTCCTCGCCTTCGCCCGCGCCCTCGGCGAATTCGGCGCGACGATTCTCGTGGCGGGCAACATTCCGGGACGCACGAGCACGATCTCCCTTGCTATCTATCAATCCGTGCAGCTCGGGCGGGATAGCGACGCGTTCCGGCTTCTCCTCTATTCCGTGGCCGCCGCGTTCACAGCAGTCTGGCTTGCCGAGTTCACCGCACGGCGTGCAGGAGCCCGCCGATGACGATCGTGCTGCGCGACGTGACGCTCCCTCTCGCGCACTTCGACCTCGACGCGACGGTGGAGATGAGCGGCTCCGCAACCGCGCTCTACGGCCCGTCCGGATCGGGCAAGACCTCGCTCATCGAAACGATTGCCGGGTTGCGAAGGCCGTCGCGCGGAACCGTGATCGTGCATGGGCGGACCGTCTTCGACCGTGACGCGCGCATCGACGTGCCCGCGCGAGAGCGGCGCATCGGTTACGTTCCTCAGGACGACGCACTCTTCCCGCACATGACGGTCCGGCACAACGTCATCTACGGGTCGCGCCGCAACGAGACACCGCATCACGCGAATTTCGGTCACGTCGTCGATGTGCTGGAGATCGGTCACCTGCTCGACCGCGGCGTCCGCGATCTGTCGGGGGGCGAGCGGAAACGCGTGGCCCTTGCCCGCGCTCTGCTGAGCAATCCGGAGGTCCTGCTGCTCGACGAGCCGGTGGCGGGACTCGATCCCGATCTGCGCGGCCGCGTCCTCGACTACCTCGTGCGCGTGCATCGCGATTTCCCCATCCCTCTCGTCTACGTCACGCACTCACGCGACGAGGCTGCCGTGGCCTGCGACGAGATGGTGATGATGGAGAAGGGGCGGGTGGTCGGGAAAACGAGAATTGAGAATTGAGAATCGAGAAGTGCACGTCACCCTGAGGCGCGAAGACGCCGAAGGGCCTCAGGATGCGAGAGCTGCGTATTTTGAGGCCCTTCGCCGTCTTCGCGGCTCAGGGTGACGTGGCTCCTCGATTCTCAATTCGCGGGCGAGGTCGCCCGCGCTCCACTGGGCGCACTAAGCACTAAGCACCGTATTCTCAATTCTTCGCCCCGGCGGCGCGGTACGCCTCCAGGCTTTTTGCGGCCTCGGCATCACCGATATCGAGGGCCTGGTGGGGATGGGCGATGTAGTAGCCCTGGATCAGGTCGACGCCGAGGTCTTTGCAGGCGTTGTACTCCTCGATGGTCTCGATGCCTTCGGCGAGCGTCTTCGCGCCTGTTTTTCCGGCGAGGTCGACCAGCATCCGCACGAGGTCCTGCTTGATCGGCTCGTCGGCCAGCGTCGAGATCAGCCCTTTGGTGATCTTCAGGTAATCGGGTGACAGCGCGGCGATCGCTTCGAGCGACGCGTACCCCGACCCTGCATCGTCGATGGCGACTTCGATACCTTTCTCACGGAACTCGTCGAGAAACTTCCGGAACGTCGCGTAATCCTCGATCGCGGCGCGCTCGGTCAGCTCGAAGACGAAATGTCCGCGATGCTCGGCGAAGAACGACACCATCTCGTGAATGCGGAACTCCGACTCGCCGAACATCTCCGCCTCGAGGTTGAGAAGGAACTTCCGCCCCTCGAGACTCATGTCGCGGAGCCGGCGCAGCGCGTTCTCGAGCGCAATCGATTCGAGTGCCCACGCCAGGCGTGCCTCGCGCGCGAATGAGAACAACATGTCCGAATTGCGGAACGACGAGCCGGCCGGGCCGCGCGTGAGAATCTCGTAGCCGAAGACTTTCCCGTCCGCCGACCATGTGATCGGCTGGAAGAGCGTTGTCACACGCTTGCGCCGGATGATGTCGCGCAGCTCTTTCGTCAGCTGTTTCTTGCGCTGCTGCTCGGCGTCGCGCACCGCGTCGCTGGCCGTGCCCATTCCCTGATAGATCTGGCGCTCCAGCCGGATCTGCGGCCGGTAGTCGATGCGCGTGGTGCCGACGAAAAACCCGATCTGCCCGGCCTGCATCGACGGAAATCTCTCGCGTACCGAGTCGATGAGGCGCTGCCGCATCTCGTTCGATGAGCCTTCCAGAGCATTCTCCTCGGTGAGATCCTGCCCTCGCGTCTCGAAGAAGACATAGAAACTCGAACCGCCGACGCGATGGGCCGTGACGAGTGCGTTGCGATACCGATGCTTCACTTCTTCCTCGAGCGCCATGCCGACGCGGCGGAGGAACTCGTCGAAGAACGCCCAGCCGTATTCGGCTTCGATCGCTTCGAACTGTTCGATGTCGATGAACGCGATCCCCATCTCGCCCTGCTCGATGAGGATCTCCTTCAAACGGTCGATGACGATGGCCACGGTCGGCAGGCCCGTGGCCCGATCTACCAGAGCGCTCTCCAGGATGGTCCGCGCCGCGCCCACTTCTTCGACGGCCGAACGCCCGCGGCCTAGGAGGGCCTGGATGCGCTTGACGACTTCGTCGCGGTTGAAGGGCTTGACCAGGTAATCGTCCGCGCCGACCTGAAGGCCGGTCAGACGGTCCTTCACGTCGCCGCGCCCGGTCATGAGGACGACCGCGATGCCGGCGGTCCGCTGTACGGCCTTCAGCGCCTGGCAGACTTCCCAGCCACTGCGCTTGGGCATCATGACGTCGAGGAGAACGACGTCGGGAAGACGGGACTGGGCGACGGAGAGCGCTTCCTCCCCATCACGGGCCTGGACGACGTCACACTCCAGCGGACGGAGGTACGTCCTCAGCAGTGCCACCACGTCTTCATCGTCGTCCGCTATGAGGACGACAGGCCGTTCGGACATCAATCTACCTGTGATGATTGCGGAAAATGCGCCAGAGCGATAGGGCCGGGGTCCTGCGATAGCATCCCCCTGTCGACTCATACTTTTACGGAAACACGATACCCGGGGCTGGGGAGGGACACGAGAGAGGGGACGTGAATGGTGAATGGTGGATGGTCAATGGTCAATGGTGAGTGGATGGTCAATGGTCAATGGTGAGTGGATGGTCAATGGTCAATGGTGAATGGTGAGTGGGTCAAACGGTGAAAGCGGTCTGCATTCACCATTCACCATTGACCATTCCCGTCCCCTGTTCCTTTTCCGGAACATCTTCCTTCCCTCGAGCCTCTTCCCTCGAACCTCCTAGCCTCTTCCCTCTTTTCAGCCTGTGCTAAGGTAACGATCCCTCCGCTCCGCACGGGAGAGTTGATGATCAAATTCGGGACTTCGGGTTGGCGCGGCATCATCGGTGAGGACTTCACATTCGAGAAAGTCCGCGTCGCCACACAGGGAATTGCCAACTACCTGAACAAGACCGGGCAGAAGGGTACCGGTGTGGTCGTGGCTTACGACACGCGATTTCTCTCCGAGAAGTTCGCTTCGGAAGCCGCCCGGATGCTGGCCTTCAACGGGATCCGGGCCTTTCTCTGTAACCGCGACGTCCCCACGCCGTGCGCGGCGTTCGAGACCACGCGCCGCAAGGCCATGGCCGCCATCAACTTCACTGCCTCGCACAACCCGCCCGAATACAACGGACTCAAGTTCTCCACCTCCACCGGCGCCCCCGCGCTGCCGGAAGTCACGCGAGCAATCGAGCGGGAGATCCACGCCGTTCAGGAGAAGAACGAGCGCATCGACGTCTACGAGAAGCGCGAGCTGATCGAAGAGATCGATCCGAAGGACCGGTACCTCAACGAGCTGCGGACGAAGATCGACAGCGACGTCCTTCACAACAGCGGCCTTCGCATCGCCATCGACTCGCTTTACGGCACTTCGCGCGACTACCTCGATTACTTCCTGCTCGAGTCGGGTGCCGAGGTGAAGATCATTCACAACTATCGCGACCCGTATTTCGGCGGGTTCTCCCCGGAGTGCAACGAGAAGAACCTCGGCGAGCTGCGCAAGATCGTCTCGAACGAGAAGTACGACCTCGGCCTCGCGACGGACGGCGATGCCGACCGGTTCGGCGTCATCGACGAACGGAACCGGTTCGTGTCGCCGAACGTGATCCTCGCCCTGCTCGCCCTGTATCTGAAGCGTGAGCGCAAGATTCCCGGCGGGCTGGCGCGCACGGTGGCCACCACGCACCTCTTCGATGCGATCGCAAAGAAGCTCGACATTCCCTGCTACGAGACGCCCGTCGGCTTCAAGTTCATCGGTGAGCTCATCCTGCAGGACCTCGTCGCCATGGGCGGCGAGGAAAGCGCAGGCATGTCGATGCACGGGCACCTTCCGGAGAAAGACGGCATCCTGGCCTGCCTCCTCGTCGCCGAGATGGTCGCCCGGCGCGGCAAACGCCTCGGCGAGCTGATCGACGAGATGTACAAAGAGTTCGGCACGTATTACAGCAAGCGTTTCGACATGAAGCTGACCACGTCGGTCAAGCAGTCTCTGGCTGCGAAGCTCGCCAATCCTCCCGACGAGATCGAGGGCCTTCGCGTCAGGGACGTAAATACAGTCGACGGCGTGAAGCTGATCTTCGACCAGCAGACCTGGCTTCTCTTCCGCGTCTCGGGGACTGAGCCTGTCGCGCGCATCTACGCCGAGGCGTGCTCGCCGAAGGATCTGAAGAAGCTGCTCGATGCGGGCAAGAAATTCGTGGCTCCCGGATGAAATACCCGTTTCAGAGACTATTTCTCATCTGTACCGGGGAGAGGTGCAACGATGACAAACGCGGCAAGGACCGGGGCGAAGAAATTCGCGCCGAACTGAAAGAGCTCAACAAGAAGCTCGGCCGCAAGGGAACCGTTCGCGTGTGCGCCGTCTCGTGCCTCGACCTCTGTGAGGTCGGTCCGAACATGGTGGTCCAGCCCGGCGGCACCGCGTACTCGCACCTCGACCGAAAGTCGGCGCGCGCCGTGTACGACGCGGAGATGGGCGAAGGTCCTCCCCGCCCCGATCTCGAATTCGACCCGGACGATCTGGCCGCCGCGCGTCGCAAGTAAAGGTGGAGTGCGGCAGCTTGCTGCGGCGGTTCCCTGGTCGCAGGTCCTCGCATCACCCGACGGTTCGCGCCTCGTCGCCATCAGCCGGGGTCCGGGGGCGACGAGCTGGCTGGGCAAGTTCAACCCGGCCGGCAAGGCCGCGGTTGCCGTCATCGATTCCTCAACGATGACAGTGCTCGCGCGGAACGAGCTCGGATGGGACGCGAGCGATGCTCAGATCACGGCCGACGGGAAGTCGGCGGTCATCCTTTCCCCCGGCGCGGCCTCCAAACCGTTCTCCTCGATCTACGTCGTCGACCTGGCCAGCGGAAACGTCGTCGCCAGACAGCACCTGCCGCGCCGCGCCGCCGGTTCGCTTCTGGCCGGCAGCGGCCACGTCGCGGTGTACTTCGAAGGCGCGCCGAAAAACGGCGTGCCGACGCTGCTCAGCTTCCTCGAGCTTCCTTCGCTCGAGATGGCGGAGGAGGTTCGGATCGACAGGAAAACCGTCGCGCCGGCTGCATTCGAGAATCACGATCTGATCTACCTTCTTGAACAGTCGGGCTTCCGTCCGGCGACGCTTTACGCCGTGTCGATCGCACAGCGGAAGCTGGTGGCAACGCATCCAGTCGGCGAGGTTGCGTCGATCGGCGCATTCGACCCCGCTGCCTCGCGCCTGTACGTTCTCAGCCAGTCGTCCACGCGGGGCAAACACGGTTTCAACGGGCGGATCGACATCTTCCGGAACGGCGAAGTCGAGCATGCCCTGAAGACTACCGACTACCCTACGAAGATGACCTTCACGCCCGATCGGACGCGCGCGCTCATTCACTCGAGCACCGACACGAGCGTACTGGACATTGCCACAATGCAGCAGGATGAGAAACCGGTGAGCTACGTCGGCGTGCCGCACTCCATCGCATTCACGCCAGACCAGAAGCGCGCCGTCCTATTCATGGCGTCGGAAGAAGGATGTTGCGGCGCGATCCTCTTCGACGTGGAAAAGAAGGAAGCCATCAAACACATGCGGGTCGGGGGCGCCGGCATCCGCATCGCCGAGGCCTTGTTGGCCGCGAAACCGATCGGGTGGGTCGTCCTCCCATAGCTCGAGACACCACGAGTTCCGAGGTACGATCGATACCACCGGCGCGTCCTTCCATGGCCGGAGAGGCAGTGCCACGATCGCCGACGTCAGACCAGGGGTGCAGATCGTCGCGACCATCATAAATCCACAGGCGCCCGTCTGACGCGCATCGATCCGTCGATCAAGGCCGGCGATGCGGTGGTCGTGCTGACGCGGCGCGATGCCCCCGGGAACCTGATCGCCGTCACGATCATGAAGTCGATGCGGCGGCGTTCCACCTCGCACCGGGATCGCCTGGTGGAGCGCGGGCGACCTCGCCCGCGATGGGCGTTTGACCCTCGCCGCAGGGTTGAGCGCCGCTCGCCCCTCGCGGCCACCACCGTTTTCCAGAAATAGCGTCTGTTTTCAGAAGAAACGTCCTGGGTCCAGACCTGACGCCAGGACGGCGCCGGGACGGAACGTAACGTTCCGGGCGAAAACATCATCCCTCCTAGCAGTGCCCACTCATCGGTCCGTCCAACCGATCCCCAGCCGTTCAACGAGAGGAGGAAGCATGAAGGTCCTGACCCGATCCATGTCCGTGGTCCTGACTGTCTTGTGTGCGGGAACGCTCGTCGCGAATGTCGCGCCGGCCGCACCTGACCAGGTTCGAGCCCAGCTGTCGTCGTACTTCAAAAACATCGGTACCAACTCCCCAACTGTCTTAGGAGGCCTCGCCAAATCGCCCGACGCGATGGCGGCGATCCAGGAGCGCATCGCAAAGATGAGCGATGCGGAGGCCGCAAAGCTTCAGAAGTTGCTGAGCGAGACGCCTGACTGGCAGATCGCTCCCGAAGCTTTTGCCGGCGCATTTCCTCCGGAGATGCTCGAGCAGATCAAACGTGTCGGCGCGGATTACACGGCGGCGGTCCCGAAAGCCGAGAAGATGCGCGACGACGTCCGGACGCTGGTCGAAGTCCTGAAGCGAGTGCCGGACACGCGGCTTCAGGAGCTCGGCATCGACCGGAAGATGATCGCCTCGCTCGGCACGACGTTCGAGCAGATGACACCGCTGCAGGTGGCCATGCTCCAACGCCAGGCCACAGGTGCGAACGAGTGGAACGAAAAAAGCGCTCTGGCCATCCACACGCTGCCTCCCGCATTGCAGCGTGGAGCGATGGCTCTCACGGCACATGGCGCGCTGAGCGAAAAGGACATCGCTGAGCTCAACATGTTCCGGGACGAGCTCGTGTCGGTGCTGAGCCGGATCGACACTCTGCCGCCCTCGGCGCGCGAAAAACTCAAGATCGGACCGCTCGCAGGAAAGATGGAGCAGATCCGCAATGCGCCGCCGGACGTCCTCTTCATGGTCCGTCACAACCTCAGCAAGGAGATGATGGCGACCCTCAAGGCGAACGTCGCATTCCTGGAAAGACTCTCCAACTTCTCGGACGAAGAGAAGAAGCAGCTCGACGAGTTCCGGAGCGAGCTCGGCGAGGCGCTGCATGGAACCGCCGGGGACGACGCGCAGAAGATGCTCGCCGGCCTCGGACCGGACCATCTTTTCATGCTGCGGAAGCAGATGGGACATTACGGCGAGTGGCAGACGGCTCTGCCGGTCGTGTATCAGACGATGTCCGCGCCGGAACTGCCGGACCGCCTCCGCCTGGTGGAGGGCCCGGCGGCCGATCCGGGCACGGTCGAATCGCTGGAAGAGTTCCGCGCCCAGGCGCTTCGCTACATCGACGCCGCCGGCCCCACCTCCGGTCTCGATGCCGAGCTCGTGAAGCGGGCGCGCGCGTCGGTCGAGAGCGCACCGCTGAAACGGCTCGAGCTGATCCGCATGACCGTCGAGCGCTTGCCCGCCGGATCTTCGGACGCAGCCAAGCTTTCCGTGGCGCTGATGCATGACATCAACTTCGGCTGCGACCTCAGTTTCACCGCGGTCCCGCGCGCATGCGTGGTGATCTGCGATCCTACGGGAATCCTCGGTTGCGCCGAAGTGTGCACGCCCGCCGTGGAAGTCTCGGTCAGCTTCGACTTCATCTGCAATCCGCTCGAGGACGCGATGGAAGCGGTCGAACACAGTGTCACGAGCGTGGCCAACGGCATCGTGAGCACGATGCAGGCCGGCATCAACACAGCGATCAGCAACGTGCAGTCGGCGATCAACAACGCCATCGCCGCGGTCACCAGCACCATCGACAACGTCGTCAGCGCCATCACCAGCACCGTCAATGACGTGTGGACATTCCTGCAGCAGCTGCCGGGGAAGGCCTGGGACGCGATCAAGGCCGCTCTCAATCTTCTTCTCGACATCGAGATCAGGAACGGCATCACTCTCCGCGACCTCGTCGGCCGCGGCGCCGAACATGCCCTCACCTCGATGAAGACGCTCCTCGGCCTAGCCGAAGGATGGTGGAACGCCGTGTCCACGTTCACGCTGCCGGCCATCCCCTGCCCGCCGGCCGGGTTCCACACCCCGTTCGGCGATGTCGGCGACAGCGCGGCCTCCGACAACTACGGCCGCTACAAGCTCGTGATCGACGGAATCATCGGCATGATCCCCGACACGGAAACCAGTCTGGCCATCAAGATCCCCGCGCAGGTGCTCTACATGGCCTTCGACTTCCTCGGCCTCTGCCTCGAACAGGCCTCGGCTGCTGCCGATTCGGCCCAGCTGACGTCGCGACACAACCTCGTCGTGACGAATTTCGCGAACACGCAGATCTTCGTCAGCACCCAGATCTCCGGCCTCGCCGCCGCATCCGGCACCCAGACCAACACGATCCTGGCGCTCATCAGCGCGCAGAGCCAGAACATTCAGAACTCGACCAGGAATCACAGCTCGACGATCCAGACGCTGGTCAACAGCGAATCGACCGAGATGCACAGCCTGATCGATACCGAGAGCACGAAGATCCAGAACCTCATCCAGGCCGAAAGCGATGACACCCAGAACGACGTCGCGGAGTTCCAGGAACTGAACCTCCGCCTGACGATCGAACGCGTTCTGCAGGCCGGCACGAACAACGAGGTCGGGCACCTGCAGCTGCGCGCACCGTGGGGTCGCCTGCAGCGCGTCAGCGAGATCGTGAAGGAATCGATCGATTCGATGAGCACGTCCGGTGAAGGCATCGGTCAGGCTCGCAAGTATTACGACACCGCCATGGCGCTGATGGCTGACGGCAAGGACAAGGAAGCCTTCCGGCAGTTCGCACTGGCTTACCGAGAGACCACGAAGTAACGGTCAAAGGAAAGGAGCCATCATGAGAAAAGCCTTCTTATACCTGACCATCGCGGCTCTCATCGTCGTGTTGCCGATGCAGGCGTCAGTCGCGCCGCAGGACAACGCGAGCCTTCGAAGAGAGCTGTCCTCCTATTTCACCGACATCGCGAAGAACTCACCGACGGTGCTGGGCGGCCTGTCGAAATCACCCGAGACGATGCGGGCCATCCAGGAACGCATCGCGAAGATGAGCGACGCCGAGCTCGCGCAGTTCCGGCAGCTCACGGCCCAGACCCCGGACTGGAAGATCGCTCCCGAAGCACTGGCCAGCGCTTTTCCGCCCGAGGTGCTCGAACAAGTGAAACGCGTGGGCGCCAATTACACGGAAAACGTTCCCGAAGGTGCGGAGATGCGCGAGGACGTTCTCTCGCTCGTGGCCGTGCTCAAGGTTCTCCCCGAAGACAAGCTGAAAGAGCTCGGCGTCGACCGCCAGCTCGTGACCTCTCTCGAAGCGACGTTCGACCAGATGTCTCCCCTCCAGGCGGCGATGCTCCAGCAGCAGGGCGCCGGTTGGACGCCGGCTGCGGGCGCAGCCATCGATGCTCTGCCCACCGCGATGCGCCGCGGCGCGGCCGCGCTTGCCGAGCACGGCAAGATCACGCCTGCTGACATCGACGATCTCGAGAAGTTCCGCGCCGAGGTCGTACATCTCCTCCGCCGGATCGACAACCTGCCGCCCGAGACACGCAAGACGCTGAAAACCGAGGCGATCCGCGATCAGGTCCATCAGCTCAAGCTCGCTGCCCCGGACGCGCTGTTCATGGTCCGCCACAACCTCCCGCCCGAGATGATCGACGCCCTCGACGAGAACGTCACATTCCTCGAGCGGATCGCCAATCTCTCCGATGGCGAGAAGAAGGAGCTCGATGAGTTCCGGAACGACCTCGCCTCGGTGTTCTCCGAGCTCGACCAGAAGGAAGGGAACCCCGAAGCAGCCAGCGCCGCGGACATGCTGTCGACGCTGGGACCGGAGCATCTCACTCTGCTGAAACAGGGAATGGATCGCTTCGGCAACTGGCGCACCGCGCTTCCCGTTCTGTATCGCACCCTCGCGTCGCCTGACCTCCAGGCGCGCCTAGATGCCGTGCAGGGCGAGAACGCCGATCCGGCCGCCATCGCGTCCCTCGAGGACTTCCGTTCGAAGACGCTCGCTTTCATCGATGCCGAGGCCTCCGCGCCCGGTGCCGATTCACTCATGATGGCCCGGGCGAAGAAGAGTCTCGAGAACGCGCCCGTCGGCCGCCTCGAGATCATGCGCATGACCCTCGCCGGCCTCGGCAACAGCGCGTCGAAGAAGGACCGCCTCTCGGTGGTTCTGCTCGACGACATCAACTTCAACTGCGCGGTTGACATGCCCAGCCCGGTGCCCGACATCAGCCTCGACTTCATCTGCAATCCCATCGAGGACGCGCTCGAGGCAATCCGCGACGGCATCGTCAGCACCGTCAACACGATCGTGGCCGGCGTACGCTCAGCACTCGAAACGACCATCAACACCGTCTCCAGCGCCCTGAACTCGGCGATCAGCGCCGTCACGAACACGGTCAACAGCATCGTCTCGTCGATTCAGAACCTGGCCAACCAGATCTGGTCGTTCATCCAGACCGTCCCGAGCCTCGCCTGGAATGCCATCAAGTCCGCATTGAATCTGCTGCTCGACATCGAGATCCGGAACGGCATCACCGTCCGCGACCTCGTCGCCCGAGGCGCCGAGCATGCGCTGACTTCGATGAAGACGCTGCTCGGCCTGGCGGAGGGTTGGTGGAATGCGGTGTCGACGTTCACGCTGCCGGCTATCCCCTGCCCGCCCGCGGGCTTCCACACTCCGTTCGGCAATGTCGGCGAGAGTGCCGCGGCTGACAACTACGGTCGCTACAAACTGGTCATCGACGGAATCGTCGAGATGATCCCCGATACGGAAACCAGCCTGGCGATCAAGATCCCCGCGCAGGTCCTCTACATGGCCTTCGACTTCCTCGGACTCTGCCTCGAGCAGGCCGCGGCCAATGCCGATTCAGCGGAAGCGGCTTCGCGCCACAACATCGTGCTGACCAGCTTCACGAACCTGCAGGCTTTCATCGGTACGCAGGTCACGGGGCTGAGCAATCAGAACCAGTCGCAGACCAATACGATCTCGGTGCTGATCAACACGGAGAGCTCGAACATCCAGACGACGCTCCTCAACGAGAGCACGGCCATTCAGGCGCTGATCAACAATCGGAGCACTTCGAACCAGAACTTCCTCAGCGCGGAGAGCCTCGAGATCCAGAACCTTCTGCAGAGGGAGAGCGACGACTCGCAGCAGGACATCGCCGATTTCCGGAAGCTCAACCTGCGCCTCATCATCGAGAGGGTGCTGCAGGGGGGAGTGGGATCCGAAGTCGCTTCGTTCCAGCTGATGGAGCCGATGGGCTACCTCGGTCTCGTCCGGGATGTGGTCCGCGAGACGATCGATTCCATGTCCGCGGCGGGACAGGGTGTGGGCCAGGCTCAGAAGTTCTATGAGACCGGCCTGTCGCTGTTCAACTCCGGCCGTGAGAAGGACGCCTTCAAGGAATTCGCGAAGGCGTATCGCGACGCAACGAAGTGAGTTTGTGAAGAAGGGCCGGCCGCAAGGCCGGCCCTTTGGCATTCTTCGCCTGATGCTGCGGGTGTCATCCCGATCGCAGGCATCCCCGGCCTGCGGCCGACCGCCGTGGGAGAAGCTGAACGACTCGATAACCACAGAGCACACAGAGTTCACAGAGATACACAGAGGCGGAGTTCTGACGCTTTCTGATTGAGTCTTGACCTCGGGAAACCGACCCCGCAGAATGCTCTTCCTGAGACAAAGTCTCAACTGCTTGGTGCCTGGTGCCATGATCGACCACGTCATCCTGAGCCGGCGAAGCGCGGGCGTTGGACTTCAGATTGCGCATCTCGAGGTTCTGCGGCGTCTTCGCGCCTCAGGATGACGTGGACAACCACACCAGGCGCCAAGCACCAAGCACCAAGTACTCAAAAAGGAGCCTTACCCGTGATTCGCAACACCCTCCTCTTCCTGGCCGTCGTCTCGCTCGCCGCATGCGGCGCGCCGGAATCGACGACCACCGCAACGTCCGACACCGCTCCCACGACATCCACCGCTCCGGCCGGAGATCAGTCGGTCACACTTTATTCAGGCCGGAACGAAAAGCTGATCGCTCCGCTCCTCCAGCAGTTCACACAGAAGACCGGCATCAAGGTCGAGGCTCGCTACGGCGAGACGGCCGAGATGGCGGCGACACTGCTCGAAGAAGGCGCGCGCACGCCGGCGGGTGTCTTCCTCTCGCAGGACGCCGCCGCTCTCGGCGCCGTCACGAAGGCCGGACTCGCCAAGCCGCTCCCCGAAGACGTGACCTCTCGCATCGAGGCGCGTTTCGTTGGCCCCGACAGGAAGTGGGCCGGCGTTTCCGGCCGCGCCCGCACGGTGGTCTACAACCCGAAGAAGATCAAACCGGAGCAGCTTCCGCAGTCGCTCGAAGACACGGGGAATCGCCGGTATCGCGGCCGATGGGGTGTTGCTCCGTTGAACGCGTCGTTCCAGTCGCAAATGGCCGTCTATCACGCGTTGAACGGCCCGGAAGCACTCGATCGCCTTCTCAAATCGATGGTCGACAACCAGCCGCGGCGTTATCCGCGCAACGGCGCGATCGTCGACGCCGTGGCATCAGGCGAGATCGACTGGGGCCTCGTCAATCATTACTACGCGTGGGAAGCGAAGAAGGACCGCAAGGATCTCCCCGTCGAGAACTTCTTCATGCCGAAGGGCGATGCGTCGAGCCTCGTGAATGTCGCGGGCGTCGCCCTCCTCAGCGACGATCCTGACGCGGTCGAGCTGCTCAGATTCCTCGTCAGCGACGAAGCGCAGCGCTACTTCGCCGAGAAGACCTTCGAATATCCGCTCGTGTCGACCGTCCAGCCTGTGACCGCGCTGCAGCCTCTCGATCAGCTGCGTACTCCGGACATCGACTTCGCGCGTGTTTCCGAGGTGTTGCCGGAGACGCTGTCGAGGATCAACGCGAGCGGATTGAGCAGAAATTGAGCGAACGGCGGAGAGCGCGCGTCTCCGCTTTCACCAAAGCGAGCGCGCTGGCAATCGCTGCGTTCATCTCGCTTCCGCTCGTGTACCTTTTCGTGCGCGCGGCGGAAGCGGGAAGCGATGCCTGGCGCCTTCATCTGCTCACCTGGCGCACCGTGGAACTGCTCAGGTCGACAGCGGGCATCGCCATCGCGGTCCTCGCTCTGTCGATTCTCATCTCGGTGCCGTACGCATGGCTCGTCTCGCGCACCGACCTGCCGCTGCGCCGCTTCTGGGCCGTGATGGGCGCGCTGCCGCTCGCCTTCCCCTCCTACATCGCCGCCTTCACGACCGTCTCGATCCTCGGACCGCGCGGTGCGCTGGCGACTGCGATCGGGCGTCCTTTGCCCGAGATTGCGTACGGGTGGTCGGGAGCGCTGCTCGCGCTCGGGCTCTTTTCCTATCCATATCTCTACCTTCTCCTCGTCGCGACGATGAAAGGCCTCGATCCCGCGCTCGAAGAGGCAGCGCGTTCGCTCGGTAAGTCGCCGGGAGAAGTCTTCATCCGAGTCGTGCTGCCGCAACTGCGCGCGCCACTGACGGCGGGCGGCCTCATGATCGTGCTCTACACGATGTCCGACTTCGGCGCCGTCTCCATCGTCCGCTACGACACGTTCACGACCGCCATCTACGACGCTTACCGCGGGCTCTTCGACCGCACCGTCGCGGCACTCCTCGCAACGGTGCTGGCGCTTCTGACGCTCGTCGTCCTGTTCATCGAATGGCGGCTGATGCGCGGCATCTACCACGGCGCATCACGCACGGCCCGCCGTGCGCGGAAGGCCGTGCTCGGTCCCTGGCGTGTTCCCGCGTTGCTGTTTGTGGGATCGGTCGCAGCGGTGACCGTCGTCGTCCCCCTCGTGTCGATCGCAGGGTGGTCGATGCACGGCGCCGGATCGCAATCGAACCCGGTCGAGATCGCGAACTCGCTCGCCGTATCGGCCGCGGCGGCGATCGTATGCGTTCTCTTCTCCCTGCCCGTCGCGCTCTGGTCCGTCCGCGGCCGTTCAGCAGTCGCGGTCGCGGTGGAACGGCTCACGTTCGCCGGATATGCGTTGCCGGGCATCGTGGTGGCGCTGGCCCTCGTCGTCGCGGCAACGCGTCTGGCCCGTCCGCTCTACCAGACCGCCGCGCTCCTCGTAGGCGCGTACGTCATCCGATTCCTGCCCGAGGCGACGGCGGCAACGCGGTCGGCGCTCTCCTCCCTCTCCCCTCTTTACGAAGAAGCCGCCCGAAGCCTCGGCAGCACTCGCTTCGATGTGCTCCGCCGTGTCACGATTCCGCTGATCCGCCCGGGATTGCTGGCGGGAGGCGGACTTGTTTTTCTCACCGCGATGAAAGAACTTCCTGCCACGCTGATTCTGCGGCCGACCGGCTTCGAGACGCTCGCGACCCGCATCTGGTCCGAGACGTCCGTATCCGCGTGGTCCGGTGCCGCCAGACCATCCCTGCTCCTTCTGGTGGCGTCGATCGTTCCGTTGTGGGCGCTCGTGATCCGCCCGGTCATCGGGAAGAATTCGTGAGCGCGAACCTGGCGATCCGCGAGCTCACGGTCCGCTATGGCGACGTCGTCGCCGTGGACAACGTCTCACTTTTCGTCGGCGGCGGCACGCTCGCCGCGCTCGTCGGTCCGAGCGGTTGCGGCAAGACGTCGATCCTCCGCGCCATCGCCGGGTTCGAGACTCCTGCGGGAGGATCAATCGAAGTGGGGGGAGAATCGGTTGACGGGATGCCGCCTGAAAAGCGACGCATCGGAATGCTGTTCCAGCAGGGTGCGCTCTTCCCGCATCTCTCCGTCATCCAGAACGTCGCGTTCGGACTTCGGGATGGGAGTGACGAGCGCGGAGTCGAGGCACTGCGGCTGGTCGGCCTCGAGAATCTGCGCAGCCGCCGGCCTCACGAGCTCTCCGGAGGCCAGCAGCAGCGCGTCGCGCTTGCGCGCGCACTCGCCCCGCAGCCGCGGCTCATTCTGCTCGACGAGCCATTCGCCGCGCTCGATGCATCGCTGCGCACGCGCCTGCGCGAGGAAGTGCGCGACATCCTGCGCCGGACCGCGACGACGGCGGTCCTCGTCACTCACGATCAGGAGGAAGCGCTCAGCGTCGCCGACGAGGTGTCCGTCATGCGTCACGGCCGCATCCTGCAGAGCTGCTCGCCGCGCGAGATCTACGACCGTCCTCGGTCGGAAGATGTCGCGCGCCTCGTCGGCGATGCGAACCTGCTCGAGGCCACGATCGTGTCTGGATCGGTCATCACACCTTTCGGAGCGCTGCCTGTCGACGCGCCCGATGGGACCTGCGTGATCCGCGTGGCAACTGAAAGCCTCGCCACCACCGCCGACGGCGCGCCGGCAACGATCATCAGCTCCCGTTTCTACGGCCACGACGTGGTCGACGAGGTGCAGCTCGAGGACGGCCGCACGGTCCGCGTGCGCCTTCCGCGAAGCGCCGGCGAGATCGGCACGCTGGTGAAGATCGGGCTCAAGCCGGGGTTCTATCGGGTTTTTCTTTCGACGGGAGAAGTGCGGGACGTGGTCGTGCCGTAAGGACGTGATCACGCGGGTGGCGGAAATTGACGTGGCGCCGGCTTCAGCCGGCGATCCCCTCGGACGAAAAACCGCCGGCTGAAGCCGGCGCCACGTCCACCAACATCATGCCTCGTGCCGCCCATCCCCCAGGTCCCTCGCTCACGCTCGGGATGACATGCTTTTGGTGGATGCGCGTCACCTTCGCAAACTCATCGCTGCTTCCTGGATCATCTTCACTCGGTCGGGCGAGTCGGGCTGCTCGCCTTTCTGGCGGCAGTCGTCGCAGATGCCGAGGATCTGGAGGTTGTGAAAGGTCGGCGTGAATTTCTTCTTGCGGCAGATCTCCTGCTGCCGCTCCTCCAGCTTGTCATCGTGGAACTCGATCACCGCGCCGCACGCGGTGCAGATCAGGTGATCGTGATGCGAGTTCCGGGTGATCCGCTCGTAGTGGTAGTGATCCTCGCCGAGGTGTACGCGGCGGACGAGGCCTGAGCGCACGAGGAGGTCGAGCGTCCTGTAGATCGTCGCGCGGGAGGTCTTGACGTTTTTTTCCTTGAGCCGGAACAGCAGCTCGTCGGCTTCGAAGTGGTAGTGGGTGGCGAAGATCTCGCGGAGCAGCGACTCCCGCTCCCGGGTCAGCTTGAGACCCTGGGGAAGGAGGAACTGGCGAAACGCCGCGATTTCGCGTTCGAGCTCGGACATGGTCCGAATATCCTACGCCGAGATTGCGACCGGTTGCTCTACGAGGGGGAGAGTGACAGTGAAGCGGGCGCCGTGCCCCGGCCCTTCGCTCTCCGCGGTGATCTCGCCGTGGTGAAGCTCGACGATATGGCGCGCAATAGCCAGGCCGAGTCCGAGGCCGGCCCGCTTGGTGGGACCCTCGGCCTGACGGAGGCGCTCGAAGACGTGCGGGAGGAAGCCCTTCTCGATGCCTTCGCCCTGATCGATCACGCTCACACGCAGCTTGCTGTCGACTCTCTTGAGCTCGAGACGCACCTGTTTACCCGAGGGGGTGAACTTGATGGCATTGGAGAGAATGTTTCCGATGACCTGCTGCATCCGGCTCGGATCTGCCTCGACGACCGAGTCGCCGCCTTCATCGATCGCCGAGGACAGTTTCACGTCGCGCTCGTTTGCGACCGGGCGCGCCGTCGTGAGCGCAGCTTCGACGATGTCGGACATGCGGACCGGGCGCAGATCGATCTGGAATTTGCCGAGGATGATGCGGGACACGTCGAGCATGTCGTCGATGAGGTGCGCCTGCAGCTTGCCGCTCGCCTCGACGGTGGCCAGCGCTTCTTCGAGCTCTTCCGGGGTGTAGTCGCCGCTTCGGAGGAACTGAACCCATCCGAGAATCGATGTCATGGGAGTGCGAAGCTCGTGGGAGAGCGTCGCCAGGAAATTGTCCTTTGCACGATTCTGGGCCTCGGCCTCACGGTAGCGCCGCTCCGCTTCGGCGGCCTGCGCCGCGGCGCGCTTCTCCGTGACGTCACGGAACGTCATGACGGTTCCGCGCGGCGTTCCGTCCGGCTCGAGCATGCGGGCGAGGGAGAACTCCACGGGAAAGCTTCGGCCATCGGCACGGAAGAACACGGCTTCGACGTTTTCGTGCGTAACGGCGTCGCGGATCGCGGCGGCCACGATACAGTCCTGAACGTTGCAGGTGATGACACCGGGGAAAATCGGGTGCACCAGCGAATGCAGCTCCTGCCCGGTGATCTCGTCCGATCTCCTCCCCAGCATTCGCGACGCAGCAGGATTGACGAACGTCGCCATTCCGTCGAGATCGATGCCGAGAATGGCTTCCGCGGCGGCGTTGAGCGTCAGCTCCATCTGCTGGTTGACGCGCGACAGTTCCTCGGTCTGGAGCTTGAGAGCTTCCCGCTTCCGGAAAAGCTCGACGAAAACGTTGACCTTCGAGCGCAGGATCTCCGGATGAAACGGCTTGAAGATGTAGTCGACGGCACCGAGCTCGTATCCGCGGAAGACGTTCGTCTCGCTGCGGCTCAGGGCCGTGAGGAAGATGATCGGGGTATCGCGCGATTTGTCGCGCTGGCGGATCAGGGTCGCGGTCTCGAACCCGTCCATCTCCGGCATCTGGACGTCGAGAAGGATGACGGCGAAGTCCGTTTCGAGGAGATGGCGGAGCGCCGCCCGGCCGGAATGTGCCTTGACGAGGGTCTGCCCATCCTCGGCGAGGATCGATTCGAGGGCCAGCAGGTTCTTCGGCTGGTCATCGACGAGCAGAATGTTCACTTTCTCGTCGTATTCGTTCATTTCCGACCCGCCGCGGTCACCGAGCTTCGGCCAAGCTCAACCAGAAACGGCCCTATGCGATCGAGAGGCAAGATCCGGTCCACCCGCACGGCATCGATCGTCGCCTGAGGCATGACCGGTGACTCAGCCGTAGCAGGATCCTGGGCAATGACCAGCCCCCCGCGGTTCTTGATCCTCTGTGCGCCTTTCGCACCATCGGAGTTCGCGCCGGTCAGCACGACGCCGACGAGACCGCTGCCGTATGCGTCGGCGGCCGACTCGAAGAGCACGTCGATCGACGGACGCGAGTACGCAACGGCCATGTCCACCGAAAGATGAAAGACGCCCCGCTCGACCAGAAGGTGATAGTCAGCGGGTGCGAGATAGACACAATTGGGTTTGATCCACAGTTTGTCTTCGACGTCCACGACGCAGAGGTTCGACGCGCGGCGCAGGTAAGAGGGCAAACCCTCATTCGAAGCTTTGTGGCGATGTTGCGCGATGGCGATCGGGATCGGGAAATCTTCAGGCAACGCCTGGAGAATCTCCTTGATGGCGTGCATCCCCCCCATGGAGCAGCCGATCACGATGAGCTCGGGGGGCTTCACGGGAGAACTCCATTCCGTTCGCCGCGAGAGTGGGCTGTTATGGCTTCGGCCGCGTTTGGACCCTGGACCCCGCACCTTGGACCCTGGACATTCGAAGTAGAACTCAGTGGAGCGCGGGCGATCTCGCCCGCGTGCCCTGTGTTCGCGGCCCAATTCCGCGGGCGAGATCGCCCGCGGCTCCACCTGAGGTCGAAGGTCGAAGGTCGAAGGTCGAATCGTGAAGTCCCAGGGTCCAAGGTCCAGGGTCCAGGGTCCGATCCCCCCGAAGCCGAAGAACGGCCGGCGTGACAGGCCCGCGCCGAAGTTCTCCCGGTCACCTCACCCTCCGGTAAATCTTCTCTTCGGCATCGAGCTCTTCGTAATGATCGGCCACGCGCGTGAAGCGGATCGACTCCTTCTTGCCGAGGCCGAGGATACCGAACATCTCCATGCTGTCGAGGAAGAGTTGCTGGACTCGCTCCTGCAGCTCGTTGTTGAAGTAGATCAGCACGTTGCGGCAGAAGATCACATTGAAGTGATTGAACGACGCGTCGGTGACGAGGTTGTGCTGCGCGAATACGACGTTGTCGCGCAGCGACGGGCGGAAGATCGAATAGTCGTACCGCGCCGTGTAGTAATCGGAAAAGGTCCCGGTGCCGCCGGCCGCGATGTAATTGCTGGTGTTCTCCTGCATGGTGTTGATGGGAAAGATCCCGTTCTTCGCCTTCTGGAGCACGGCCTCGTTGATGTCCGTCGCGTAGATCCGGCAGCGGTCGTAAAGGCCTTCCTCCTGGAGGAGGATGGCCATCGAGTAAACCTCTTCGCCCGTGGAACAGCCCGCATGCCAGATGCGGACGAAGGGATACGTACGCAGGACGGGCACGACTTTCCGGCGAAAGGCCAGATAGAAGGTCGGGTCGCGGAACATGGCCGTCGTGTTGATGGAAAGGTCGAGGAGCAGCCTCTCCATCGACGACGAATCATGCAGCACCTTCTCGATGAGACCGGAGACGGTCGTCAGCCCCTCCGAGTAGATGCGTTTCCAGATGCGGCGGCGCAGCGACGGCAGCGAGTAGTCGCGAAAATCGAAGCCGTAATGCCGGTAAATGCCTTCCGTGAGCAGCTGGATCTCGATCATCTCGAGATCCAGCTGCTGCTGATTGTCAGCGACTGGAAGTGCGTCGGTCATGAGAGTCGGCGGCGCCGCGGTCGACACTGTTCACCGCCCGCTCACCTGTACAACCATACCCGCAACAGCGATACCAACTGCTGGGCGTCGATCGGTTTCGTGATGTAGTCCGAAGCGCCCGCCTCCATGCACTTCTCGCGATCGCCTTTCATCGCCTTCGCGGTGAGCGCGATCATGGGAAGGTTCTTGAACTCCTCCATCTCGCGGATGCGGCGCATGGCCTCGTATCCATCCATCTCCGGCATCATCACGTCCATGAGGACCACGTCGATGTCCGGTGTCTTCTGCAACGCTTCGATGCCTTCCTTGCCGCTCTCGGCGTAGAGGACCTTCATCTTGTGGCGTTCCAGAAGCGACGTCAGCGCGTAAATGTTGCGCATATCGTCGTCCACGATCAGCGCGGTCCTGTTGGCCAGCACGGGATCGGACTCGTGCAGCTGCTCGAGCATCTGCCGTTTGTGCTCGGGCAGGTTCGCCTCGACCCGATGGAGGAACAGCGCCGTCTCGTCGAGCAGGCGGTCCGGAGAGCTCACGTCCTTGACGATGATGGCCTCGGCCATGCCCTTCAGCTCGGCTTCTTCCTTCCGGGTGAGGTCGCGCCCGGTGTAGACGACGATGGGGACGTCTTCGACGTGCAGGTCGTTCTTCAGCTTGTTGATGAAATCGAACCCGGTCATATCCGGGAGGCCGAGGTCCAGGACCATGCAGTCGAAGCGCCGCTCGCGGAGGATGTCCAGCGCTTCTTCTCCGCTCGAGGCGGTCGTGATCTCGACATCGCCTTCGCCACCGATCAGCTCGATCATGGCGCCGCGCTGCGCGACGTCGTCCTCGACGATCAGCAGAGTCTTGTTCGGGCGTTCGACGAACCCGCGGATCTTCGCGAATGCGTCGTCCAGGTTTTCCTTCGTGACCGGCTTCTGCACGGTCGCAAAGGCTCCCAGCCGGAGACCGCGGCCGCCCTCGTCATCGCCCGAGATGATGTGAACCGGGATGTGCCTGGTCACCCTCTCGTGCTTCAGGCGGTCGAGCACCGTCCAGCCCTCCATGTCGGGGAGCTGGATGTCGAGAGTGATCGCATCCGGCCGATACCGGCGCGCGAGCGGCAGGACGTTCTCGCCACGCGTCGTGACGATGCCCTTGAAGCCCTTGTCGTGAGCCATGTCCAGCAGGATCTTCGCGAAGTTGATGTCGTCCTCGACGATCATCAGCGTCCGGTCGCCGGCCTGGATGTCGTTGCGGTCGTCGGGTACCTGGTCCTCGACGACCACCTGCTGCTCTTCTTCGGACGGCGCGAAGTCTTCCCCGAGGTCGAGGTTGAGCCGCTTCGGTGAGATGGACACCGGGGACTCGTAAGCCTCGCGCGGAACTTCTTCCACGCGCTCGCGGTCGCGTCGTGCGGGTGAGATGTACGACTGCGGGAGGAACAGCGTGAACGTCGAACCGCTGCCCGGCTCGCTTTCCACCTTGATCTCGCCGCCGAGAAGCCGGGCGATCTCCCTGCTGATCGACAGGCCGAGACCGGTGCCGCCGTAACGCCGCGTGGTCGAAGCATCTGCCTGCTGGAAGGCTTCGAAGATGATCTTCTGCTTCTCGTCCGAGATGCCGATCCCCGTGTCGTGAACGGAGAAGGCCACCACGCCCTGGGCGCGGTCGAGCACTTCGTGTCCCGGGGTCCAGCCGCCATTGACCTTTTCGATGCGCAGCGTCACGCCGCCCTTTTCGGTGAACTTGAAGGCATTACCCAAGAGGTTCTTGAGAACCTGCTGGAGCCGGGTCGGATCGGTCTTGACCGTTGGAGGCACGGACTCGCCGATCTCGACATCGAACGACAGGCCCTTGTCCTCGGCCACCTGACGGAAGGTGCGCTCCATCAGATCGTCCAGCTCCTTCATGCCGAAGTCGCTGAGGGAGACCGTCATCATGCCGCTCTCGATCTTGGAGAGGTCGAGGATGTCGTTGATGAGGGTGAGCAGGTCGACGCCCGATGCGTGGATCGTCTTTGCGAACTCGACCTGCTTCGGGTTGAGGTTGTCCTCGGGGTTGTCCGCGAGCAGCTTCGCCAGGATGAGCAGCGAATTGAGCGGCGTGCGCAGCTCGTGCGACATGTTCGCGAGGAACTCGCTCTTGTACTTCGAAGTGAGAGCGAGCTGGCGGGCCTTCTCTTCCAGCTGACGCTTGGCCGACTCGACCTCGCGGTTCTTCTGTTCCACTTCCTCGTTCTGCGCCTGAAGCAGGCGCGCCTTTTCCTCGAGCTCTTCGTTGGTCTGCTGCAGCTCTTCCTGCTGCGTCTTGAGCAGCTCCTCGGATGCCTGCAGAGACTTCGCCTGCTGCTCGAGACGCTTGTTCGTCTCGGTCAGCTCTTCCTGCTGCGCCTGCAGCTCCTCGGCGAGCGACTGCGACTGCACGAGCAGCTCTTCCGTGCGCATGTTCGCGGAGATCGTGTTGAGCACGACGCCGATGGAATCGGTGATCTGCTCGAGCAGCGTCTGGTACGTCTCGTTGAAGTGCGTGAAGGAGGCGAGCTCCATCACAGCGAGGACCTGACCTTCGAACACGACCGGGAGCACGATGATCTCCAGCGGCCTGGATTCTCCGAGGCCGGAGTTGATCTGGACGTAATCGGCGGGAGCGTTGGTGAGGAGGATCCTCTGCTTCTCGAATGCCGCCTGGCCGACCAGCCCCTCACCCACTCTGAATTCGCGGGCGAGGTGCTTCCGCTCCTTGTACGCGTACGTCGCGGTGAGGCGCAGCTTCGGCTCGCCCATCGTGTTGGCGTTGTCCATCACGTAGAACACGCCGTGTGCCGCGTTCACGACCGGAGCCAGCTCGCTGAGGATCATCTGCGAAACGGTCTGCAGATTCTTCTGCCCCTGCATCATCCGCGTGAACTTGGCGAGGTTCGTCTTCAGCCAGTCCTGCTCCGAGCTTCGCGAAGTCGTCTCGCGGAGGTTACGGATCATCTCGTTGATGTTGTCCTTCAGCGCGGCGACTTCGCCTTCCGCCTGCACGGCGATGTTCTGGGTGAGGTCACCCTTCGTCACGGCCGTCGCGACGTCAGCGATGGCGCGGACCTGCGTGGTGAGGTTCGCGGCGAGCTGGTTGACGTTGTCGGTGAGGTCGCGCCACGTACCGGCCGCGCCAGGCACGTTGGCCTGACCGCCCAGTTTTCCTTCGGTGCCGACCTCGCGGGCCACGGTGGTGACCTGCTCGGCGAACGTCGCCAGGGTGTCGATCATGTCGTTGATCGTGTCGCCGAGCTCGGCGATCTCACCGCGCGCCTCGACGGTCAGTTTCTGCTTGAGGACGCCCTTGGCGACCGCGGTCACGACCTTGGCGATGCCGCGCACCTGGTTGGTCAGGTTCGACGCCATCATGTTGACGTTGTCGGTGAGGTCCTTCCACGTGCCGGCCACGCCCTTCACCTGCGCCTGGCCGCCGAGTTTTCCTTCGGTGCCGACTTCGCGGGCCACGCGCGTGACTTCCGATGCGAATGAGTTGAGCTGGTCGACCATCGTGTTGATGGTGTCCTTCAGCTCGAGAATCTCGCCCTTGACGTCGACCGTGATCTTCTTCGAGAGGTCGCCGTTGGCGACGGCCGTGGTGACCTGCGCGATGTTGCGAACCTGATTGGTCAGGTTTGATGCCATGTAGTTGACCGAGTCGGTCAGATCCTTCCAGGTTCCGGAGACTCCCTTCACCTGGGCCTGGCCGCCGAGCCGTCCTTCGGTGCCGACTTCGCGCGCCACGCGAGTGACTTCGCCGGCGAACGTGTTGAGCTGATCGACCATCGTGTTGATGGTGTTCTTCAGCTCCATGATCTCGCCGCGGACTTCGACGGTGATCTTCTTGGACAGATCGCCGTTCGCGACGGCGGTCGTCACATCGGCGATGTTGCGCACCTGCGCGGTGAGGTTCGCCGCCATGGAGTTCACCGAATCGGTGAGGTCCTTCCATGTGCCCGAAACACCCTTCACCTGCGCCTGACCGCCGAGGCGGCCTTCCGTGCCGACCTCACGCGCGACGCGCGTGACCTCGCCGGCGAACGTATTGAGCTGGTCGACCATCGTGTTGATGGTGTTCTTCAGCTCGAGAATCTCTCCCTGGACTTCGACGGTGATCTTCTTCGACAGGTCGCCGTTGGCGACCGCGGTCGTGACCTGCGCGATGTTGCGAACCTGACCGGTCAGGTTCGACGCCATCATGTTCACGTTGTCGGTGAGGTCTTTCCAGGTACCGGCCACACCGCGGACTTCGGCCTGCCCGCCCAGCTTCCCTTCCACGCCGACCTCACGCGCCACGCGCGTGACCTCGGCCGCGAAGCTGTTGAGCTGATCGACCATCGAGTTGATCGTGTTCTTCAGCTCGAGCACTTCGCCCCGGACGTCGACGGTGATCTTCTTCGACAGATCGCCCATGGCGACGGCCGTCGTGACGTCGGCGATGCTGCGCACCTGCGTCGTCAGGTTCGCGGCCATGTAGTTGACCGAGTCCGTCAGATCGCGCCAGGTGCCGGAGACTCCCTGCACGTCCGCCTGACCGCCCAGTTTTCCTTCGCTGCCGACTTCGCGCGCCACGCGTGTGACTTCGGATGCGAACGACCGGAGCTGGTCGACCATCGTGTTGATCGTGTTCTTCAGCTCGAGGATCTCGCCTTTGACTTCGACGGTGATCTTCTTCGACAGGTCGCCGGTCGCGACCGCGGTCGTGACCTCGGCGATGTTGCGCACCTGCGCGGTGAGGTTGCCGGCCATCGAGTTCACCGAGTCCGTGAGGTCCTTCCACGTCCCGGCCACGCCCTTGACCTCGGCCTGACCGCCGAGCTGCCCTTCCGTGCCGACCTCTCGCGCCACGCGCGTGACTTCCGAGGCGAATGCGCTGAGCTGGTCGACCATCGTGTTGATGGTGTTTTTCAGATCGAGGATTTCACCGCGCGCTTCCGCGGTGATCTTCTTCGTCAGGTCGCCCATGGCCACCGCGGTCGTGACCTCGGCGATGTTGCGCACCTGACCGGTCAGGTTCGACGCCATCGAGTTGACCGAGTCGGTGAGGTCACGCCAGGTTCCGGCGACGCCCTTCACCTCGGCCTGGCCGCCGAGGCGGCCTTCCGTTCCGACTTCGCGCGCCACGCGGGTGACTTCCGACGCGAACGCTCCGAGCTGGTCCACCATGATGTTGATCGTGTTCTTCAGCTCGAGGATCTCGCCTTTGACGTCGACGGTGATCTTCTTCGACAGATCGCCGAACGCGACCGCGGTCGTGACCTCGGCGATGTTGCGCACCTGGCCGGTGAGGTTCGAGGCCATCATGTTCACCGACTCGGTGAGGTCTCGCCAGGTGCCGGAGACTCCCTGCACGTCGGCCTGACCGCCGAGGCGGCCTTCCGTTCCGACTTCGCGGGCCACGCGAGTCACTTCGGCGGCGAACGCGCTGAGCTGATCGACCATCGTGTTGATGGTGTTCTTCAGCTCGAGGATCTCGCCGCGGACCTCGACGGTGATCTTCTTCGACAGGTCGCCGAGTGCGACGGCCGTCGTGACGTCGGCGATGTTGCGCACCTGCGCGGTGAGGTTGCCGGCCATCGAGTTGACCGAGTCCGTGAGGTCTTTCCACGTGCCGGCCACGCCCTTGACGTCCGCCTGGCCGCCGAGGTTGCCCTCGGTGCCGACTTCGCGGGCGACGCGTGTGACTTCGGCTGCGAAACTGTTGAGCTGATCCACCATCGTGTTAATGGTGTTCTTCAGCTCGAGGATCTCGCCACGCACATCGACGGTGATCTTCTTCGAGAGGTCCCCCATGGCGACAGCGGTCGTGACATCGGCGATGTTGCGCATCTGGTCCGTCAGGTTCGACGCCATCGCGTTGACCGAGTCGGTGAGGTCTTTCCACGTGCCGGCTACACCGGGCACTTCGGCCTGGCCGCCGAGCTGTCCTTCGGTGCCGACCTCTCGTGCGACGCGCGTGACCTCCGACGCGAAGGATCGGAGCTGGTCGACCATCGTATTGATGGTGCTCTTCAGCTCGAGGATCTCGCCGAGGGCCTCGGCCGTGATCTTCTTGGAGAGGTCGCCGTTCGCGACGGCGGTCGTGACCTCGGCAATGTTGCGAACCTGACTGGTGAGGTTCGCGGCCATGTAGTTCACCGAGTCGGTGAGGTCCTTCCACGTTCCGGAGACGCCTTTGACCTCGGCCTGGCCGCCGAGCTTTCCTTCGGTACCGACTTCGCGGGCGACGCGGGTGACTTCCGATGCAAAGGAGCGGAGCTGGTCGACCATCGTGTTGATGGTGTCCTTCAGCTCGAGGATCTCGCCGCGGGCTTCGACGGTGATCTGTTTGGAGAGGTCGCCGTTCGCGACGGCGGTGGTGACCGCCGCGATGTTGCGGACCTGGGTCGTCAGGTTCGCGGCCATGTAGTTGACGGAGTCGGTGAGATCGCGCCACGTGCCGGAGACACCCTGCACGTCGGCCTGTCCACCGAGTTTTCCTTCGCTGCCGACTTCGCGCGCGACGCGGGTGACTTCCGATGCGAACGACCGAAGCTGATCGACCATCGTATTGATGGTGTTCTTGAGCTCGAGGATCTCACCCCGCACTTCGACGGTGATCTTCTTGGAGAGGTCGCCGTTGGCGACCGCGGTGGTGACCTCGGCGATGTTGCGGACCTGGGCGGTGAGGTTGGAGGCCATGGAGTTGACCGAATCGGTCAGGTCCTTCCA
>CALMZP010000034.1 GCA_937870635.1 uncultured Acidobacteriota bacterium
AGGATCAGGGACTTCACGTGGACCTTTCGAGCCTGCCGGCGTACCTGGGCGAGCTCGACGTCGTCCGCGATTGCCTCCGGCCCGGTATCCATGTCGCGCTGACCGCGCGACGCGAGCGCCACTCATGTCTTCTCCCGGGCCTGCAGCACGCCCACCGCCCCTGCCCAGAACGGCAGGAACGAGAGCAGCCGCCAAAGGCGGTCCACCTGCAGACCGACCAGAAGCGCCGCGAGCCCCGCGCCGGCGACGAGGAGCACCACGCCGAACCTCATGCGCTTTCGGCGCTCCCGGGGACCGATGTTCGCGATGCACGCCGCAGCTGTCTCGCCGGCGGGCGTCATACGCGACTCTCATGTCCGGGCGCAGCAGAGGTCGCGCTCGGCGGTGCGCTCGCGTTGCGACGCAGCGAACGCACGAGGCGAAGCGCCTCCTCGACGTGTTTCCGCGTCGGAAGCTTCGAGTTGAAGATGTGCCGAACGATCCCCTGCGAATCGATCACGTACGTGACGGAGCGACGCGGCCTTGCCCTCCTGATCGGGGTGAAGTCCGCTACGGGGTCGCCAACACTCAGGCTCTGGTCGCTCACGTTCCGCTCCCTACGCTGCCTTGCTCTTCACGGCTTCGACCTCGATGTCGATCTCGACCTTGTCGCCCACGAGGATTCCGCCGGCCTCGAGCACCTGGTTCCAAGTGAGGCCGAAGTCCTTGCGGTCGAGCGACACGTGCGCTGAGAAGCCCGCGCGCTCACCTCCCCAGGGATCCTTCATGCGCCCGGCGTACTCGACGTCGAGCACGATCGGGCGGGACGTCCCTCGGATGCTGAGATCGCCCGTGAGCCGGAACCGCTTGTCACCGCTCGGCTCGACGCCCGTGCTGCGGAAGACGATGTGCGGGTGCTTCTCGGCATCGAGGAAGTCCTGCGAGCGCAAGTGGGTGTCTCGCTGCGCCTCCCTGGTGTCGATGCTCGAGGCGTCGATCTGGACCTCGACGCGCGAGTTCGCGGGGCGCGCTTCGTCCATCTCGATGGTCCCCGTCCACTTGGTGAACCGGCCGTGGACCTTGGACACCATCATGTGGCGCACCCAGAAGTTGATGCTGGAGTGCACGAAGTCGAAGTCCCATTTCTCGAGTGCCATGTCTGACTGCCTCCCTGTTCATCCATCGAGAGATTCAAATCCGTCGAACTTGTACTCCGACGTTTGCCCCGCCGCCCGATGCTGGACTACTTACGCCCGGTCTTCGCCTCTCCTGTTCCGGGCGCGTACGGGGGAGGCGCGCGGCTTCGTCCTGAGCCTTCGCGGCAACAGGGCTGCCACCTCGTCCAGGAGCGCCTCATTCACCGAGATGATCGCGTGCTGACCTTCGCGACGAACGAGCAGGACCTCGACATCGGCGAGGATCTTCAGGTGATGGGAGATCGTGGGTTGGGTGAGGTCGAACCGTTCGCCGACCTGACCGCACGAGAGCTCGCCGGCGGCGGCGATCTCCTGCACCATCTTGAAGCGGCCCTTGTCGGCCAGAGCCTTGAGCACTCGCACGAGTTTCTGGTCGTCCACGTCCGGCTCCCTTGATCCTGGCGACGTATAGAAGTATTTCGAAACGTCGATGCTGTCAAGTCCCACGAGAAGGCCGCGGACTACGCTTGAACCGCGGCGGCCCTGGCCGCTGAGCCGTAAAGGGGCCCCCACACCGCTCGCGTACGCCGTGCGATTCGCTTACGCTTCCGATGTGGCGAATTGGCAGCTCGCGATCGCGCTGGTGCGAAATCGAAGTGAAGGCATGCCGCTGTTTCGGCAGATTGCCCGTGCGATCGCCGACGATGTCCGCCGCGGCCGTTTGCGACCCGGAGAGCGCCTGCCTGGTACACGCACGCTGGCGCGATCACTCGGCGTGCAGCGACTGACGGTGGTAGCGGCGTACGACGAGCTGGCCGCGGAAGGCTGGGTGGTGTCGCGCGCGGCGCAGGGCACGTTCGTTTCGCCGTCGTTGCCTGAGGTGCCGCTGCGTCGCGGCAGCGCGCCGGTAGAACGGATCGCCAGGCGCGCGGGCTTCGACGTCGCGGCGGCTCCTCCAGGCGAGATGCCATACGACGTGCCACGCGGTCATTCGTCGACCGGAGCCCGGCCATTGCCTTCATGAAGGACCCGCACGGCCATTATTTGTACGGCAATGCCGCATTTCATCGCGCCATTGGCGATCCCGAGCGCGACGTCCTCGGTAGAACCGACGATGGCTGGCTTACCGAAGCGATGGCGGCCGAGGTGATGCGCCGGGACCGCGAGGTGCTGTCGAGTGGAGAAGACTCGACGGCCATCGATGATCTGAGGGTCGACGGCGAGGCTCGCTGGTGGATGGTCTTTCGATTCCGGGTCAGCGCCGGGGCAAACGCGGTACTCGGCGGCGTAGCCATCGATGTCACGGAGCAGCGGCGGGCCGAGGAAGCGGTGCGCCGGCTCAACGTGGAGCTGGAAGAGCGGGTGCACGCCCGCACCGAAGAGCTGCGGCGCGCCAATGAGCAGCTCGAGTCGTTCTCCTATTCCGTGTCGCACGACCTGCGCACGCCGCTGCGCGCCATCGATGGATATTCGCGCATGCTGCAGGAGGATTACGAGAGAATTCTCGACGCGGAGGGGCGCCGCCTCCTCGGTGTCATTCGCGCGAACACCGCGCGCATGGGGGACCTGATCAGCGATCTGCTGGAGTTCTCGCGGTTCTCGCGCCGTTCGGTGCAGCCGGTGGAGACGGATGTGACGTCTTTGGCGCGAGCGGTGGCCAGACGGCTGCTTGCCTCTGACGGCGCCGGGCGGGCCATCGATCTGTCGGTTCACGATGTGCCGCCTGCGACCGTCGATCCGTCTATGTTCGAGCAGGCGATCTCGAATCTGCTGTCGAACGCCATCAAATACTCGCGGGACCGCGCTCCGGCACGGATCGACTTCCGCGGCTGGCGTGAAGAAAATGGATGGGTAGTCTATCAGGTGGAGGACAACGGAGTCGGATTCGACCCGCGGTATGGCGACAAGTTGTTCGGCGTGTTTCAGCGCCTGCACCACGCGGACGAGTTCGAGGGGACCGGAGTGGGGCTGGCAATCGTGAAGCGGGTCGTCGAACGTCATGGCGGGCGGGTCTGGGCGGAAGGCGAGGTCGGAAAGGGCGCGCGGTTCTTCCTGGCGCTGCCCGAGAAAGGAATGGGGGCTGATGGATGAGGAAGTCGAGATCCTGATCGTCGAAGACAATGCGACCGACCTGGAGATGACGCTCCGGGCACTCAAGCGCCAGAACGTTGGAAATCGCATCCTCGCCCTCCGCGATGGCGCCGAGGTACTCGACTACTTTTTCGGCAACGGTCACAAGCGCGACAACCCGTTGCCCAGGGTCATTCTGCTCGACCTGAAGCTGCCCAAGGTGGACGGGATCGACGTGCTTCGAAAGCTGAAGGCGGAGGAGCGGACGCGCCGGATTCCGGTGGTGGTGCTCACGTCATCGACCGAAGAGAGTGATCGGCTGGCCAGCTACGATCTGGGGGCGAACAGCTTCGTCGTGAAGCCGGTGGAGTTCGACGCCTTCAGCCGTGCCATCGCCGATCTCGGGTTGTACTGGCTGGTGGTCAACCGTCAGCCCTGAAACCCATGCCGCAGAGTCCTATCCGCATTCTTATGCTGGAAGACACTCCTTCCGACGTGGAGTTGGCGCTTCGAGAGCTTCGTCGCAGCGGGCTCGAATTCGCCTTCGAGCACGTCGAGACGCTGGACGCATTTCAGGCGGCGCTGGACAACTTCCATCCGGATGTGATTCTCGCGGACTACAACCTCGCGGGATTCGACGGCGTCGATGCGCTGCGGCTGAGTCGCACGCGCCCCTCGCCGCCGCCATTCATTTTCGTGTCGGGATCGATCGGCGAGGAGCGCGCGGTCGAAGCGGTCCGGGAGGGAGCGACCGACTACGTCATGAAAGACCGGCTGGCGCGTCTCCCCATGGCCGTGGTTCGCGCAATCGAAACGAAGGAGCGAATGGCCCTCGAGCACGAGGCCCAGCAGGCACTTCAGGCCAGCGAAGAGAGATTTCGCCTTGCCGCCCGTGCCACGAGCGACGGCGTGTGGGACTGGGACATCGTCGAAGACCAAGTCTGGTTGAGCGAACCGTATCGTTCGATTTTCGGGTACGCCGACCTGCCGGAATTGGTTCCAGGCCAGTGGTGGGCGGAACGCATCCATCCCGACGATGCCGGCAGAATGATGGAGGTAGCGGCATATCTTCGCCAGAGCCGGCAATCGCAGTGGACCGGCGTCTATCGGTTCCTCCGCGCGGATGGGGTCTGGGCCGAGATCGAGGATCACTGTTACGTCGTTCGCGATTCCGAGGGCGAAGCCGTGCGCTTGATCGGCGCGGTGCGCGACATTACCGCTAAGAGAGCATCGGCGCGTGCGCTGGAGGAATCGGAGAAGCGATATCGTTCTGTGGCGCAGACC
>CALMZP010000035.1 GCA_937870635.1 uncultured Acidobacteriota bacterium
AATGTTCTCGATCTCACCCTTCAGGAACTCGACGTTGGTGACGCCGGCCTCGCGCTGATTGGCGCGCGCCAGGGCGAGCATCTCGTCGGTCATGTCGAGACCGTAGGCTTTGCCGGTGGGACCGACCCGGCGGGCGGAGAGAAGGACATTCGTGAATTCGCGCCGCGCGTCAGGGTCGAAAAGCGAGATAACAGCTAGGAGGTGGCTTCATCCTAGGTTGGGATCATGCCTCAGGCCACCTTGCCGCCTTCTTCGTATGTCAAATTGAAGATCCGCTCCTGCAGCCAGCGCCGGAACGACTCGTTGTCCATGAACTGCCTGAACAGCTCCGTATCATCTTTGAGGACGGACGTCATGACGCGCGACAGCGCTTTGTCGTGTTCGATGCGGGCGTTCTGCTTGTCGGAGTGTTTGACAGCATTCTGGTAGGCAGGGTCGGCGGCGAGCTGCCGCGGAATGTCCTCGGTGATCAGGCGGTGAACACGATCCGCATCTGTCCAGCTGATGTTCCCGAAGAGATCGTTGAACTCGCGGAGGATGTTCGACAACTTGTCCAGCTCCGGCTCCGGCTTCCGGCCGCCGCCGGTCGTCGGGACCGGCTCGATCTCCGCGTCGGCGTCGGGCAGCTGGATCTTCACCGCCGCCCGCTTTTCCACGCGGTAGCTGTCCATGTCGATCGTTTCGAGGATGCCTTTCGACAGGTCCTCCTCCACTGGCGCCGGCAACTTGGACACCAGAAAAGAGAGGAAGATCGAGAGCTTTTCCCAATCGGCGTTGGTGTACGGGAGAACCTGCGAAAGAAACCCGTAGGCACGAAGGAAGGCCTTCGCCTTCCCCTTGAAATCGACCTGTCCATCCTCGTCGAGCTGTTCCCGGTAGCTGGCAACGCAAACGTCGAGAATCGGGTCGAGCGTGTCGCGCTCCGCCCCGGCGAGGTACCGCGAGACGAGGTCGTCGATCTGAGCAGCGGAGTAGACCTGGTAGTCGTCGAGCGCCGCCTTCAGGTCGTGAAGTTTGTCCGGGTCGGTCTCCTCGGCCAGGATCGTTGTCCTGTAGTAGTCGCTGAACGCCTTCTCAATGGTGTCGGTGTCGTTCATGAAGTCGAGGACGAAGACGTCATGTTTCCGTGGATGTGCGCGATTGAGGCGTGAAAGCGTCTGCACCGCCTTGATTCCCGAAAGGATCTTGTCGACGTACATCGTGTGGAGCAGCGGCTCGTCGTAGCCAGTCTGGAACTTGTC
Source organism: uncultured Acidobacteriota bacterium (assembly GCA_937870635.1). GTDB lineage: Bacteria > Acidobacteriota > Thermoanaerobaculia > Gp7-AA8 > Gp7-AA8 > DATLEX01. The sequence continues at coordinate 1,242 of CALMZP010000035.1, forward strand.
GGCGCAGACGAGGAAGCGATAGGGATCCTCCTGAATCCTGTCTGCGATCTGGCCCGAAGGAAAACCGTTGAGCGAGGCCTCAGTGACTTTCCCGCCGCCGTACTCGTGCTCTCCGGAGAAGGCGACGATGGCCCGGTGCGGGCTCTTGCGCTCGGCGAGGTACTCCTGGATGGCGTGGTAGTACTCAATGGCTCGCTCGATGCCATTCGTCACGACCATCGCCCGGGCCTCACCGCCGATCTTGTTGAGAGCAAGGACCTGCTCGTGGAAGTGGTCGACCATGATCTCGGCCTTGAGGCGGATCGCGTGCTCATGGCTCTCCACGTAGCGGCGCAGCTTCTTCTTCGCTCGCTTGGTGTCGAACTCCGGATCACTCTCCACCTTTTTGACCAGCTTGTAGTAGCTCTCGACCGGCGTGTAGTGGCGCAGCACGTCGAGAATGAACCCCTCCTGGATGGCCTGCTTCATCGTGTAGCTATGGAAGGGAAGATGCCGGACCTTGCCGTCGGGCTGCGGATCGGACTCGCCGAAGATCTCGAGCGTCTTGTTCTTCGGCGTGGCAGTGAATGCGAAGTAGCTGGCGTTAGGCAGCAGCTTCTTCGCCTCCATCACACGGTTGATCTGATCTTCCAGCGTCTCGTCATCTTCTTCGGCACCGCCGGCGGAGAGAGCCATGGAGAGGGCGGCGGAGGTCCGCCCTCCCTGGCTCGAGTGTGCCTCATCGATGATGATCGCGAAGCGCCGGCCGCGATGCTCGCTTCCGATCTCGTCGAGGATGAACGGAAATTTCTGCACCGTGGAGATGATGATCTTCTTTCCCTCGGCGATGAACCTGCGCAGATCGCCCGAGTGCTCCGCGTGCCCGACGGTCGCGCCGACCTGCGCGAACTGGCGGATCGTGTCGCGGATCTGCTGGTCGAGGATCCGCCGGTCAGTGACGACGATGATCGAGTCGAAGACCTGCGCGTCGTCCTTCTTCAGCCCGATCATCTGATGGGCGAGCCAGGCAATGGAGTTCGACTTGCCGCTGCCTGCGGAGTGCTGGATGAGATATCGCCGTCCGGCGCCGTGATGCGCGGCATCTGCAAGGAGCTTCCGGACCACGTCGAGCTGATGGAACCGCGGCCAGATCTGGGTGGTCTTCTTCTTCCCGCTCTTCTCTTCCTTGAACTCGATCACTTGCGCGTAGTTCTCGAGGATGTCGGTCAGGCCGCCCTTCGTCAGAATGCGCTTCCAGAGATAGTCGGTCTTGAGGCCGTTCGGATTCGGCGGGTTCCCCGCCCCGTGGTTCCATCCCTGATTGAAGGGAAGGAACCACGAGGCCTTGCCCTTCAGATGGGTGCAGAAGCGCACCTCGTGCTCGTCGACGGCGAAGTGCGCCACGCAGCGTCCTAGCTCGAAGAGCTTCTCGCGCGGATCGCGATCGCGTTTGTACTGCTCTCCGGCGTCCTCCACCGTCTGCTTCGTCAGGCTGTTCTTCAGCTCGAACGTCGCGACGGGAAGGCCGTTGATGAAGAGGCCGAGATCGAGCGCGCGCTGCGTCTCGTCGCGGCTGTAGCGGAGCTGCCGCGTGACGCTGAATCGGTTGGCGGCGTAGCGGACAGCGGCCGCCTCGTTGCCGGGCGACGGCGTGCCGTAGAAGAGATCGACCTGGTGCGGCCCATGTTTGATTCCATGGCGGAGTACGTCGATCGTTCCACGCTTCGTGATCTCGCCCTGCAGACGCGCCAGGAACTTCTGCCGCATCGGGCCGTCCACGCCGAGGGCCAGCCCCTCGGCAACCTTCGGCTGTGTGGCCTGCAGAAACGCCGAAAGCTGCGCCAGGTCGACGCAGTACTCACGGTCGTAATCTTCAGGCTTCCCGCCGATCCAACCGGTGCCGTAGGCCGCGGGGCGTTCATACAGCCGGTCGGGCCCGGCCGGAACCGGATCGCACGGCGAACCGGTCATCGCCGTACAGATCAGGCGTTCGAGACCACGTTCGCTCGTGTCGGTGGTCATGACGACTCCTTCATCGGCGGCAGGCCCTTTACGGCGATCAACAATTGCTCGGTCGCTTCGATGACGTCCTCAACGAGCCGCGTGTCGATTTCACTCGTGCCTTCGTAGTCAATGCGGTTTCGCCGCGCATGTGCCTGAGAGAGCATTTTCCAGATCGGCGTCGGTGTGCCGAGGGTGTGCGCGAGCGCCTGAAAAACTATCTGGCGGTTGCGCGGGCGGTAGCCGTGCCAGCGCAGCGCAGCCAGCGCCAGGGAATGCGCCGCGGCGTACGCGAGACGGAAGCGGCTTTCCAGTGAGAGCTGCTCCACCTTCGCATCATTGACAGTGAGTGTGGCTTCGCGAAGCAGACCGTCGAACTCCTCGCGAATCGGCGCCTCGGACTCGAGAGTCCCCGCGACGACGAGACGGTCCAGCTCAGCCGAGGGCATTCTCGTCTCCGATGACGAACAGCTTCGGCTGGCTGCCGATGCGCTTGGCAAAGGAGTCAGCGGCGCCCCGCTTGCGCTTCCATTCGGCGCGGGTCATGACGAGCGGATTGATCGTTCTCGCGAGAGTCGCCTCGACGGGCTGGAGCGCTTCGTATGCCTCGGGATAGGTGACGCTGTCGGTGACGATGAGGAGATCGAGATCGCTGCCGGCCCGGTCGCTCTTCTTCGCCACCGATCCGAAGACGAACGCGGCGTCGATCCGAGCGGCGAGCGGCTTCAGCGCGCTGCGGAGAGGCTCGATGACGGCGACCGTCTTGATGATGAGACCGTGCAGCTCGGGATAGATCGGCGAGTGCGCATTCGCCTGGTAATACTTCTGGCTCCCCTCGGTGGTGACGTTGACGAGCCCCGAGGCGGCGAGGCGCTGGAGCTGCCGGTGCGCCGCGCCCGTGCCGCTCCCCGCCATTCGGATGAGCTCCGCGCTCTGGAACCGCCGCTGCGGCTGACCGAAGAGAAGGGCGAGCACGCGCTGCTGGACCGGGGTGAAGAGCGCTCCGGCCAGGCCGCTCGAACGGTTGGTTCTCGCAGGCTTTCCCATTTCGGGAACGATCATACCCGTTTTGGGTAGACCGGCCAACTCGATCAAGCGTCGTTCTCCTCAGCCGCCCAATCGGAATCCTCGTCCTCCACGAGTACCTCGGCGTCATCGAGATCCTGAACATCGACGATTTCGTCGACCGAGTCTTCGTCAGACTCATCCGGCAAGCTCGCTGCCGCCTGGCGCACATCGACTTTGCCGGTGACGACGTCGGCGATCAGGCGAGTGCGGTATTCGCGGAGAAGGGCGATTTCGTGTTCGGCTACTCGAATCCCATGCGCCAACGTTTGCGTTTCTCGTTCGATGTGAGCTCCGATCTCTTGCTGTTCTTGCATAGGCGGCACCGCCACTGCACGGGAGTCGTTCGAACTAAGATTCT
>CALMZP010000036.1 GCA_937870635.1 uncultured Acidobacteriota bacterium
TGCCGTTTCCCACGACGCGACCGTCGATCTCAGTCACCGGCATGACGCCCAGCGACGTGCTGGTCACGAACGCCTCCTGCATGTCGAACAGCTCCGCTTCCCGCAGCGGTCTCTCGTCCACGCGGACCTTCGCGGCCAGAGCAAAGCCGATCGTGTGATCGCGCACGACCCCCGGGAGGATGTGTTCATCCAGAGGGTGCGTGATGATGCGTCCATCGCGGACGGCGAAGAAGCTCGAGCTCGCGCCTTCCCTCACCGAGCCGTTCGCAACGAGGATCGCTTCATCCGCTCCGGCGCGCTGAGCCTTCTTTTTCGCGAGAGCATTGGCGAGCAGGTTCACCGACTTGACGTCGCAATGGAGCCAGCGCTGATCGGGCGCCGTCACGACGCGAATGCCGTACTCCTTCTTCGTCTCGTCCGGAAACCGGAACTTGCGCGAATAGGCCAGCGCCGTCGGCTTCATGTGATCCGAGTAGAAGTGAGCCCGCTCGGCCTCACCGCGGGAGACCTGCACATAGACGATCCCGTCATCGAACGCGGTCCGCGACAGCAGCTCGTACGTCATCGATTGAAACGTCTTTTCCGTCCAGGGCTCGGCGATCTCGATCCCGCGCAGGCCGCGCCGCAGCCGTTTGAAATGGTCGGAGAGGAACACCGGCCGTTTCCCGAGGAATTTGAAGACTTCGTAGACGGCGTCGCCGAACTGAAAGCCGCGGTCCTCGACGCCGAGGACGCGCTCGTCGGTGGTGGTGAAACGTCCGTTGAACCAGAGCACGTCCGCCATCAGATGGCCTTCACGAGGACGACCGTGCGGTCGTCTTCCCCTTCGCGTCCGAATTTCGCCACGCTTCGAAGGACCTCCTGGCCGATCTCCGCCGCCGTGCGTTCGCGATTGGCACGGACGATCTTTTCAAGCCGCTCCATGCCATATTCGCGGTCCTTGTCGTCGTGCGCTTCCACGATTCCGTCAGAGTACATGCAGATGAGATCTCCCGGCTCGAGCTTCGCGAAGCCCCGCACATACGTCGCATCCGGCGTGGGGCCGAGCACAGGGCCGCCGTTCTTCAGATACTCGATCTCCCTGTTCTTCCGCAGCAGGAACGGCCAGTTGTGGCCGGCGTTGCAGTAGATGAAGAAGCCCCCCACTTCGAGCTCGCCATAGAACAGCGACACGAACTTCGTCGTCAGCCGGCTGCGGTGAATGATGTGGTTGAGCTTCTCCAGCGTGCGGATGATCTTGAAGTCGCGATCCGTCGCCATGCGCAGCCCCATGTAAACGTCGCGGACGACCAGCGCCGCGGGCAACCCATGTCCCGATCCGTCGGCGATGGCGATGCCCAGGACGTTGTCGGACACCGGGATGAAATCGTAGAAGTCGCCGCTGACGATCTCCGCCGGCACGGTCTTCCCCCAGATGTCGTACCCCGCGTATTGCGGCACGCGCTGAGGAAGAATCGACGCCTGGATGCGCTGCGCCTCGACGATCAGCGCCTCGTACCTCTCCGCCCGCAGCTTCTGGTTGATCGCGTAGCGGATCAGGTTCAGCGAGAAAAGAATGTCCTCGCGGCTGAACTCGGGTGCGACGTCGAAGCTGATGATGTAGTCGTCGTCGCCGGTCGCCAGCGCGGCAAAGCGTCGCGCTCCCAGCCGCCGCTCGAGCACCGGATCGATGCCGGGATCGCTGGGATCCATGACCACGATCCCGTTCTCCACCACCAGCTCAATCGGGCGGTAGTCCGTGGGAACGGCGATGCCGAGCGGCCCGTCGCGATGCTCGCCGAACCGCCCCACGAGCTCGTACGCATCGTCCCGCAGCTCGAACACACGCCCGCCGCTGATCCCGAACTGATCGCGGAAGTTCGCCGCGATCGTCTCCGCGATCTTCTCGATGTTCCCACCCTTGGATTCAGTGGTCTCGATCTGCTCGAGGGTTTTTTCGACTTGTTTTAAGAGGTTTTTGTAGTCCACTTCTATTCTTTCATCCCGAGCGAAGCGAGGGATCTGAATTCATCCCGAGCGGAGCGAGGGATCTCCGGTACCACCGGCAGGCTGAAAGTTCTGACGACGTCCAGTCGGAGTGATCCTGCCGATGCTTCCGGAGATCCCTCGCTTCGCTCGGGATGAGTTCATTCACTTGAGCTCCACCCCATCCAATTCATACGGCGCCTTCACTCCCAGCAATCCAAGCACGGTCGGATAGATGTCGGCGATGTAGGGCTCACGGTTCGTTGTGAGCTTGCGGTTGTAGAAGAAGATTCCTTTCACGATCTCGGGGTCGACGGAGCAGTGGTCGCCGCTCCATACGTTCTTGTTTGGCTCGATCATGTTTTTCTGGATGCCGCCGAGGGAGGTCTGCCAGGAGACGCGGTATCCGTCGTTGTTGGTGATGAAGAGGTCGGGAATCACGTTCGGATCGAACTGGCGATAGACATCCTCCCTCGACAACACGCGGCGCACCGGTCTCTCACCATCCTCGGGATCGGTCATCTGGACGAGCTTTTCCTGCAGTTCTTTCTTCAGCGCGTCGTACTCGGCGCCGGGATCGACGATCCCCTGCGCTTCCCTTCCCTTCAGGTTGATGTACAGCTCTCCCAGGCCCATGGCGTAGGCGCGGGTCTTCGACCAGTCGACGTTCTCCCAGAACTGCCCCTGATCGAAGAGCATCTCCAGATTGCGGTCCTTGACCTCGACACCGGTGCGAACGGCGAGGTAGCCGTTCTTTACGAGCCAGGTGTTGTAGTTCACCGCTTTGCGGAAGCTGGCGAATCCGTGATCGGACAGGACGATTAGCGCCGAGTTGCGTTTCGCGGCCGCGGTCATGGCGTCGCCCACGATGGCGTCCATGAGCTGGTAGGTCTGCAGAAGCGCGCCGCTCCATTTCGCCGCGATGGCGGGATCGTAGGCGGGATGCTTCGGGTCGACGATGCGCCAGAAGACGTGCCCGACGCGATCGGGGAACTCGAAGCACTGGACGACGAGGTCGTCATCGCTTTCGAGAAAGGACGCGAACATCTTTCGCGACTGCGCGACGGTCCAGTTCATGTCGTCCCAGAAGATCCGCTCCGTCGCGAAGCCTTCCGAGATCGCCCATGTGTCGATCTGCCAGCCGATGGTCTTGAAGAGGCCGAACCGGTTCGCCAGCTCACCCGCCCACGACGCGGGCGATGAGACCCTGAATCCCGGCGGAAGCGCGCGCGGATCGAAGTTGATCGGCGACAGGTACAGCTTCACTTCCGGTTGCGAAGAGATGAGATGAAAGCGGCTGACGCCTTTCAGCCTGATGAACCGGTTGAACGGAAATACGAAACTCGTCCAGTCGCTCCACTGTCCCGGTTTCAGCGTGAAACGCTGGCCGCTGACTTCGATGTCGACCGAGTTGCGATCCTCCGCGACCGATACGGTCATCGGAATCGAGATGTACTCCGGCTCTTTGAAAAGCTTGTTGGGTGGTCCCTGAATCGTCGTCTGGATCACCCCGCGGTTGTCCTCGAGCTGCACCACCTCGATAGAGAACTCGTTGGAGCCGCTCCGCTGAAAGTCGAGCTCGGAGGTGAAGTAGAACGGCTTGCCGACGCGGCCGGAGACATCCGGCACGCCCAGCCCCGACAACATGTGCCCCTCATGAAACTCTTCGGCCGGGAAGGTGACCGGCACGTGGACGACGAGCCCCTTCCTGCCGGCATCGGCCGCGGCCTTCCAGAACGGGATCCCCTGCCGCCGGTTGATGACGGCGGGCGTGGTCAACGGGAGAAAGGTGGCGGCAAAATACCAGGCGCCGGCGCCAAGGACGATCCCCGCGACAACGAGGGCGACGACGACGATTCTGCGACGGCGCATGAAAAACAAGGCGAGCATCGCGAAGAGCAGCAGGTCGAAGGTGAATTGCTGATAGGAGACGGCCTGCTCGCGGTTGACGCCGTCGGGCGCGTTCTGCAGCAGCGCCTCGCGCTCCAGGATCTCGCCCGCGGCGGCGCGCCAGTGCGCGGCGCGCTCCCAGTGGGGCCATGCGAGCGCGGCGCAGTACAGCCCGGCCGCCTCGCC
>CALMZP010000037.1 GCA_937870635.1 uncultured Acidobacteriota bacterium
CAGGCCGCCGAGGCCGCGGCCGAGGAGGGCCGCGCCGCCGAACAGCCACAGCCCGTTGGCGACGAAGAAGTCCGACAGTGCGATCAGTCCGCGTGTCTGCCACGGCAGTTCCTCGCCGAAATTGGCAAACAGCTTAGCGAACGGCGGGACCACGTAGCGCATGACGACGAAGATCGCGAGCTCGTCGCGAGGAATCATGAAGAGTGGGAAACTGCGCACGTCCGTTGGGATCACGGTGAGGTTTGCCGTGCCGAGGCTCACGGGCATGCGTCGCAATGACGCTTGCGGACTGCCGAGGAGCTGATGCCACGCCCGATTGTTCGCGTCGTCCTCCGGCTTCCGATCGAGAAGGAAACGGACCTCGCCCGTTCGCGTGTCGCACGTTTCAGGCGGAAGGCTCGGCACCGACATCTCGGCGAGGAACAGCACCACTCCTTTGCAACCGCCTGCGGTCTGGATGAGCGCATCGAGATTCCGGACACGGACGGTAAGACGGTCTCCTAAACCGGCAGCGCCGTCAGGACGGCTACCGACTGCCTCGACGACGCGCGGCAAGGTCGTCGAGTCTTGCGGCTGCGCGGCAGCGGTCACCGTTAGCAGCAGAAATAGGAGGATGTATCGCATCGCATCACCTCTTCTTCGACGACGAATCGTCCGTCCCGACCTGTCGCGCGATAGCGGCCGCCGCGCATCGATCCGCGATCACAGCGGCGATGGCGGGTTGCTTCATCAGCTCATCGACGACGCTGGCGGCGGCCATCTCGTTCTTCGCCAACTCCTCCGCGATCATGGCCGCGCCGTGCTGTTCGGCGACGACATCGGCGATGATCTTGCGCGCGAGCTCGGGTTTGTGATGAACCTCCTCGGCGAGACGGTGCGTATCGGTCGGGGGCGGTGGGGCCTTTTGGCAACTGACCGCGATCACCAAAACGCCGAACAGGAACAGCACACGTTTCATCGCTTCTCTCCTCGCGGCTGGGCGAGCGCACCCACAACATGGCGCTGCAGATCCTCATAGGTCAGCGGCGTTCTCATGATTCGGTCTCCGTTGAGAAAAAACGCCGGGGCACCTCGAACGCCGGAGCTCTGACCGGAGTCTTTGCTGTCTCGGATGCGGCGCTCGAAGTCGGAAGACTTCAGCGCTTCGCGGAACTGCGACTCGTCGAGCTGGAGCTCGCGTGCGTACTGAACGAATACTTCCTGCGGTGTCGATGCGCCGTACCACTGCTGCTGATTCGCAAACAGCTTCGCGTGCATCTCCCAGAACTTCCCCTGGCGCTCGGCCGCCTCGGCGGCTTTTGCAGCGGGGACGGCATTCCGATGGCGGCGCGTGGGAAAGTGGCGGTAGACGAACCGGAGATCCCGCGGATGCTCCTTCAGCAGGCGTTCGATCGCGACGGCCGTGTTGCTGCAGGGCGGACATTGATAGTCGCCGTATTCGATCAACGTCACCTTCGCATCGGCGGGGCCGCGGACGTGATCATCTTCGAGCGGTGCCGTGACATCGGGCGCACTGCACGAGAAAAAGAGGATCAGCGGCAGCGCACGAAAGGCTCGCGTCATTTCCACGACTCCCTCCACGCGCGGAGCTGCTGTAGTTCCGCGGCAAACGTACGCGCCGTTTCCTCGAGCACGTGCTGCGCGTTCGTGGCCCGAACCGCGGCCAAGGCCTGATTTGCATAGCTCGACGCGCATTCACGGTGCGCGATGAACGCGTCGAGGATCTCAAGGTCTGATGGTTTCGGCCCGACTCGGAAATCACGCTGCGCGCATGGCGGCAACTCAACCGCAGACAACGCTGTGGGGAACGAGGAAGAGCGCCAGGCCTTGATCTCCTCGGTGCGCTCCTTGTGAGCATGGGACGCGGCGTCTGCGAAGGCGCTCAGCTCCTTACGCGGGCTCTGGAATTTCGCCGCACCGACGACGCTGTCCCCCTTCTCATCGAGCTCCCGCAATGTATCGATCCAGCGAAGATCGTCCGTCGTCGCTGCGACGGTTGCCGACGTACCAACTGACGTCGCGCCACAACCACCGAGCATCAGCACAACGAGAAGAGCGACAGCAGATTTCAAGCGCATCCTCCAATGGTCAATGACGGGTATCGACGAACTCCACGCGCGTTCCTTCGGCAGTTCTTCGCGCAACGTCCAGTGCGTCCCAGTTCGTCAGGCGCACGCACCCATGCGACGACGCATAGCCGATGGTGTCGGGCGTACCCGTCCCGTGAATGCCATAGTGCGGCTTACTGAGCGCCATCCAGACCACGCCCACCGGTGAGTTCGGCCCCGGCTGCAGGTCGGCCTCAGGCTCGTCGTCGGGAACCTCGGCGAACAACTTCGGCTGATACTTGAAAT
>CALMZP010000038.1 GCA_937870635.1 uncultured Acidobacteriota bacterium
GATCTGGCTGATGTGCAGGCGGTCCATGATCGTCTCGAGGACGATCGCGCCGGCGACGATCGTCGATGCTCGCCTGGGATCGAAGCCGAAGGTGCTCGCGCGATCCTCCGCCGTCATCGGCCCGAGGATCTCGATGAGGTCGTGGAGCTTGCCCCGGTTGAGCCATGTGAGACCCGAGGTCATCTCATCCGCTCCGTCGCCGCCCTCGTGACTGATCGAAGCGAGCGTGACGATGGTCCCCGACGTTCCCACGCTGAAGTCGAAACCGATCGATGCAACTTCGGCGAGGGTCTTCTTCAGCGACTTCTTCACGAACTTGCGGCATTCAGCGATCGATTCGGCGGAAGCCGACGACTCGAGCTCGAAACGCTGCGCCATGCGCAACGCTCCCACCGGCTCGCTCCGCGTGAAATAGACCTCGGACGACGTGCCGACGATCAGCTCCACGCTGCCGCCGCCGATGTCGATCGACAGCGCCGTCCCGCCGTGAAAGTCGATCGCGGAGCGGACCGCGCGGTAAATGTAGTCCGCTTCTTCTTCACCGGAGATGATCTTCAGGTCGATGCCGGCTTCCTGCTTCACAGCGCCGAGAAACAGCTTGCGGTTCGGCGCCTCGCGGACGGCACTGGTGGCGACGGCGGCGATCTCCGAAACCTTCCAGCGCCGCGCGATCTCGCCCATCGTCCTGAGCGCCGCAACACCTCTGGCGATAGCGTCGTCCGTGAGAGGACGCCCCTCCAGGCTGTCACGTCCGAGCTGCGCCATGTCCTTTTCCTTGTCGATGACGCGATAACCATGGCGCTGCGCTTCCACGACGATCATGTGGATCGAGTTCGTGCCGACGTCGATCGCAGCGATGCGGAAAGGAGTCCTGGCCATGGGCAGTGCCGCGATTGTACGCCGCGCCCGCTCGAGACTCACTTCACCGGGAAGTAGCCCACCTGGGTGACGATCTGCTGACCGGCCGGAGAAAGCACGTAATCTACGAACTTCTTCGCGTCACCCTTCGGGGCCGTCCGCGAATAGAGGTAGAGGAAACGGCTGATCGGGTAGCGTCCGCTCTTCACACTCTCCAGCGTCGGCGTTTCGGCCGGCGACTTCTCATCTTTCCTGATGCCGGCGAACCGGATGCCCTTTGCGTAGGCCGCGCCGCCGTAACCGATCCCATTCACATCCCTGGAGACGGCGTTGACGACGGCAGCGGTGCCCTGCAGGGTCTGCGCGCGCGCCGAGAAATCGCGCCCTCCGAGCACGTTGTCCTTGAAGTACACATAGGTTCCGGACGAGTTTTCGCGCGAGTAGAGAACGATCGGCGCGTCAGGACCACCGACCTTCTTCCAGTTCACGATTTTCCCCATGTAGATACCGGCGACCTGCTGCATGGTGAGCTCGCGCACCGGATTCTTCTCGTTGAGATACACGGCCAGACCGTCCCGGGCAACGGCAATTTCGACTCCCCGGGTTGCGAAGCGGCTCTTCAGCTTGTCGATCTCGCTGGCTTTGATCGGGCGCGACGCGGCCGCGAACTCCGTCGTCCCGTTCAGCAGAGCGGCGATGCCCACTCCCGATCCTCCCCCGGTGACCTGAACGACCGTTCCCGGATTCGCTCTCATGAATGCCTCCGAGAGACGGGCGTTCATGATCACCATCGTGTCCGATCCCCTGATCGTGACTGCTCGCTGAGCGGCGAGCGGCAGGGCCAATAGTGCGCAGGCGGCTGCGACGAGCATTCTTTTCATGATTTCTCCTGTCAGAAGCTGAACTGATAGCGAAGCGACCAGACGTCGTCGTCCGGATCGTTGATCTCCACTTCGGGCTTCTCGTACGCAAGCATCACCTTGCTGTTCCCGTCCCAGTGGAAGATGTAGGAACCGCCGAGCGTGCGCGTGGCGTTGTTCGGCAGATCGGAGTCGGGATCGTATTCGTCGGCTCGGATCACGAACTGATGGCGGGTGCCTACGTTCTGGATTGCGTAGGCATACCATCCGGCCACGTCGGCGGCTCTGGCCGAAGCGGCCGGAGCGCCCGGCGAGGGCGGCTGGACTCCCCGGATGTATTCGCCGCGCACGCCCAGACCGGGCACGGGAGTGATCCACTGAATATCGACGCCTTCGCGCTGCTTGTCGAAATTCCGTCCCGCCGTGAGCCCGCCGAGCGAGATCAGCTCGGATCCACGGTAGAGGGAGACCGCGACATCCACCGGCCCGAACGAATAGCCGGTGCGCCCCACGAAGTCCTTCCGCTTGTTGTAATCGAACGACTGTGTCGTGCCGGTACCATTCACGATCGCTGCGCGGTAGTGAAAGCGCTCGGCCAGCCCCGTGCCCGACAGCATCACTCCTCGGTCGCGTTCTCCCGGAAACAGAGTTCTCACAACGAGCGAGCGCTCCGGCATCTCGCGGCTGCTCGACGAGTACATGATCTCGAAGCCGAAGGGCCAGTTGAACTGACCGGCGGTGAGCGTGTGATGCCACATCGTCCAGGGCTCGGTCAGCTCGACGTACCCGTCTTTCAGCGTGACCCCGGAGCTGGTCATGTCCGGCTGCAGCACGAAACGGGAGGTCCGCGTCATCTGGTAGGCGAACTTCACGCGCCCGCGCCGGATCGAGAACTGATCGAGGTTGCGGGTGGCGGCAACTCCCGTCGTCTCATCGACCGAACGCTCGTTGTGAAGGTACTGAGCCTGAAGATATCCGCTGATTTTCAGCCGCCCCAGTGCCTCCACGAGATTCCGCGACTCGTTGAAGGCCTCCGTGAGACTGTCGATCTTTCCTTCGAGCTCATCCACAGTCGGGGGCGGATCTTCCGGCGCCTGCGGGTCCTCGGTGGTCTGTGAGACCCCGGAGCTCGCCAGCATCAAACTGAGGATGAAAACGAAAAGCATTCTCTGCATGCGGCGCAGTGTGTCCGCCCGATGCAAAGATTCTCGGCATGTCATGTAAAGACCACGTGAAGGTTGCGCTATTTCATCGGTACCCTCGCTACGTCCGCACCGCAATCCGATCCGCGCGCACCCCTCCCCCGAGGTCCCTCGCTCACGCCTTTATGAAATTTGAACGCTCGCCGCAACCTCTGTTCACGTCACCCTGAGAGGCTGTGCAGGTATCGATTTCTCGAGCGACACGATGACGAGCAGGGCCGATCGGTCGTAAGA
>CALMZP010000039.1 GCA_937870635.1 uncultured Acidobacteriota bacterium
GAACTGCGCATGCGCCGGCGGGACGGGACGGCCGTGTGGGTGCTCGAGAACGAAACCATCCACGAAGAGCCAGGCAAGCCGGCCATCATTGAAGGCACGGTCATCGACATCACCGATCGAAAGCTCGCCGAGGAACGAATACAGTATCAGGCCTATCACGACCCCCTCACGGATCTGCCAAACCGCCTGCTCTTCAATGATCGTTTGACAGTGGCGATTGCACACGTGCGGCGCAGCGGCGGGAAACTGGCGGTCTTCTTTCTCGATCTCGATCATTTCAAGATGATCAACGACACGATGGCTCATTCGGCCGGAGATGATCTGCTGCGCGGCGTCGCCGCGCGTCTGCAGGCGCATCTCCGTCAGGACGACACCGTGGCGCGCATGGGCGGTGATGAGTTCACCATCCTGCTGCCCGATATCCCCGACGCCGAAGGGGCAGCCAAGGTGGCGCGCAAACTTCTCGAATCATTCCGCGAACATTACGTGGTTCATGGTCGAGAGATCTTTATAACAGCAAGCATCGGTATCGGCCTTTACCCCGATGACGGGGCCGATGCCGCCACCATCGTGAAAAACGCCGACAGCGCGATGTACCGGGCCAAGGATCTGGGCCGGGATGGTTTTCAGTTCTACACGCCAACAATGCAGGAGCGTACAGCGGACCGCCTGTCGCTCGAGACATCGATCCGGCGTGCGCTCGACAGGAATGAGTTTTTTCTCGAGTATCAGCCGCAGGTGGGCGTGGCTTCTCGCGAAATCGTGGGGGTGGAGGCGCTCATCCGCTGGCGTCATCCTGAGCGCGGTGTCATTCCACCCGGCAGTTTCATTCCAATCGCCGAGTCCATCGGCGCGATTCTTCCGATTGGCGAGTGGGTCCTTCGTTCGGCCTGTGCCCAGATCAAAGAATGGGACTGCACCGGGGGCACACAACTACGACTGGCAGTGAACCTTTCCCCTCGGCAGTTCAATCATGCCGGTCTGCACAACCTGGTCGAAGAAGCTCTGCGGAGCAACTCCCTCGAGCCCAGCCGACTGGAGGTCGAAATCACGGAGTCGCTGGCCATGCAGGACGTGAAAGCTACACGGGCAATCCTTACGGACTTCAGAAGCCTGGGGATCCGTGTGGCGATCGATGATTTCGGAACAGGGTATTCATCACTCAGTTACCTGAAGCTCCTGCCTGTCCAAACTCTGAAAATCGATCAGAGCTTCATCCGCGAGATCTCGCGTGAGCAGGCCGATCGAACCATTGTGAAGGCCATGATCGAGATGGCACACTGCCTTGGTCTGACGGTCGTAGCGGAAGGGGTCGAGTTCGAGGATCAACTTCGCATGCTGGAGGAACTCGGCTGCGACCATGTGCAGGGATTCTTCCTCAGCCGACCAGTCGCCCCGGCCGCAATTGCCGCCAGGTTCCGGGGCACACAGGCCAGCATGGACACCGACGTGAACACTTGAACCACCAAAAAACCGACCGAAACGACTAACCGAGCGACGAATTCCGTGAGGTCAGGCACGTGTCTGTAGCCGCTTTGGAACTGGAGCGGGCGACGGGATTCGAACCCGCGACCAAGAGCTTGGGAAGCTCCTACTCTACCAACTGAGCTACGCCCGCTTGCGGTGCCTAACTACCTGTCTGCTCCACGAGATACGGCCACGGCCGGGAATGCTTCACGGCGCGGAAGCAGTTTATCACGCCGAGTCGACGGTTCTTACGAACGGAAGAAACTTCACCTGGCCGTTGCGACCTCGTCGATGACCGTGCGCAGGCGTGTCTTCGCCTCGCGCGCGATCTCCGCGACGGCAGCGTTATCGACAACAGACAACATCGCGTCGGGATCGACCGCCGCGACGACCGTGCCGCCGCCTTCTTTTTCGTAGACGATGACGTTGCACGGCAGCAGCAGTCCGAGCTCCGGCTCGGCCTGGAGCGCCTTGTGCGCCAGCGGCGGGTTGCAGGCGCCGAGGATCAGATAGCGCGGCATGTCGGCCCCGACCTTCTCCTTGAGCTTCTGCTGAATATCGATCTCCGAAAGGATTCCGAAGCCCTGCTTCTGAAGCGCCTCTCGCGTACGCTGTACGGCTTCGTCAAAGGGCATCTCGACGGTGGTGCGGATTCCATAGTCTGGCTGCATGGATTCAACTCCTCCTGAGAACGCAATGCATATCGAGCGCCCGGCCAATGCCGGGGCGGTATTCATGATAGTTTCTTATATGAGCACATGGGCATATGGGAATTAAACTGCCCGGCGACCATCTTCTACCGAGGGTTATCATGGCGAGTCCTTCCAGGCGGCTGATCGGGCTGATCGCACTCACGGCGGCGGTTGCGCTCGCGGCCGCTTCGGCGCCAGCAGGCGCCTGCACAGCACGCAGGCTGCGACACGTTCCGTCGCGGCCATCCGCGGAATCGTTCGCTCCAGCTCCGGGCGGACCATCTTGTCTCTCGACCGTTCCCGTCCCGGCCGTCCGGACACCGGCCCTTCTCAGCGCCGCTCATCAACCAGCCGTGCTCGTCGCCGCGGGCAGTTTCTCCTTCACGCCGCCGGCCGCCCCTCCCGAGCCCGCCAGCCCCTCCTCCCTCCCACCATCCCTTCGTTCGGCGAACAAGCTGGTTCTGCGGATCTAGGCTCCGCGGCGTGCGGCGTGCCCCGCGCACCCGCCCGCCCTGAATCGCGTCACGCATTTCTTCGAACAGATCGTCAGCACAGCGCTGGCCGTCCGCCCGCCGGAGCCCCGGTCCGTTCGATAGATCCCGACATGGCCGATCCGCGATCCCGCGCTACCGCCCACTCACTCATTCAAGGAGATGTGAAACCAATGAACCCGTACTTCTTCCGATTCATCCTGGCCTCCTCGTTGCTCCTCGCACTGCCCATGCTGGCACGCCCCGCCACGCCTCGCTCCGAACCGCGCGAGGTCGTCATCCTGCACATGGCCGATACGCACGCCGCGCTCGATGTCCATCCCGAGATCTTCGTCGACGCCAAGGGCCGGCCGGTGTTCCGTCCCGCGGGAGGATTCCCTCTTCTCGCCGCTGCCATCGAGCGCGAGCGCGCCGCACATCGCGGAAAGACGATGCTGATCAACGTCGGCGACACCATTCACGGCTCCGCCGTGGCCGAATGGACCCAGGGCGCGGCCATCGTGCCGATCGTCAACGCTCTCGGGATCGATGCCTTCGTTCCCGGCAACTGGGAGTTCGCCTACGGCCCGGAGACCTTCCGCAAGCGGATGTCCGAACTGAACCATCCGGTCATCGCCATCAATCTCTTCGACAAGGCCAACGGGAAGCGGATGTTCGCCCCGTCCGTCGTGAAGACCGTCAACGGCGTCCGCGTCGGCGTCATCGGCGTCACCTCCCTGATCGTCGACAAGAGCATGGCCCCCGATTACTCGCGCGGGCTGCGCTTCACCTTCAAGGAAGAGCTGCAGAAGGAAGTCGACCGGCTGCGGGCCGACGGAGTCGAGATCGTGCTGCTCGCGACGGAGCTCGGTCTCGCGCAGGAGACGCAGCTCGCGCGCGGCATCCGCGACGTCGACTTCATCCTCGGCGGCCACACGCACGAGCGAACCGCCAGACCGATCGTCGACGGCGGCGTTCCGGTGATCGAGGCGGGGTCGGAGGGATCGTTTCTCGCGCGCCTGAAGTTCACGGTTCGCGACGGCCGCGTCCAGAAGTACGAGCACGAATTGCTCGAGGTGACCCCGGAGCGCTACAAAGCAGATCGCCGTGTCCAGAAGCTCGTCGACGCGGCTCGCGCTCCGTATGCCGCGCGTCTCGACAAGGTCGTCGGCGCCACCCGGGTCGATCTTTATCGCAAAGGCGTCCTGGAAAGCACGGTGGACAACCTCCTGGCCGACGCGGTCCGCGAAGCGAGCGGCGCGGACATCGGCATCTCGAATGGCTTCCGCTTCTCGTATCCGGTTCCCGCCGGCAAGGTCACGGAGGAAGACCTCTACAACATCTTTCCGATGGACGCCCAGATCAAAGTCGGCACGCTGACCGGCAAGCAGCTCCGCGAGTTCTGGGAACAGAGTCTGGAAGAAGTCTTCGCCCGCGACGCGTACGGGCAGCGCGGCGGATGGGGCCCGCGCGTCAGCGGGATGGAAGTGCGCATCCGCCTCGGCGCGCCGCGCGGCCAGCGCGTGGTCTGGATGAAGGTCGGCGGAAAGGACGTGAGCGATGAGGCCCGCTACACGGTCGCCTCCTGTGATCGTCCCGGTGATTCGCCCGAGATGCTCTGTCGCTTCAGCGGCGCGACGGACACGAAGGTGCTGGGAACGGGTATCCAGCAGGCGATGCGCGCGTACTTCCAGCGCCACCCGCAGGTGAGTCCGACCGAGGGGCGGATCACCGCCGAGGACGTGAGCGGAAAGGTGTGGAGCCAGTATGAGATGTCGAAAGGGGCGGCGAAGTGAGCGACGTCGACCGGTCAGTCGGCGGTGCGCGGCACGGGTCGTGGCGAAGCGTCGTGCGAGAGACCGCCTTCTTCGCCGCGCTGTCACGCTCCGGTACCCGCGCAGTTCGACTGGCACTACCGGCGCGAGTTTCCGGAGATGGCCCGGCTGAGAGGGTGAGCGAACGCTGCATTCGCCGATTTTTCGGGGAACGCCGTCACACCCACCCGGATCGGAGGACTGGCGCCGGTAGATGATCGTTTCCAGGAGCTCGAACTACGAACGTCAGGGACCGGGTGTCGAGCGGCCCCGATCCCTGACGCGGTGTCAGTGCTTATGCTCCGCGGCAGGCTTGTCAGACCCTTTCTCTCCCGCCTTCATCATCGGGCAACCCGCCATAGCCTCACCCATCCCTTTCATCATGCCGCTCTGCATATGCTCCCTCATGTGATCCATCATCTTCGGGTGCATCTCCATCATCTGTTTCTGCATCATGGCGCGCTGCGCGACGAGCTCGGTGACGACGGCCGCGGTCTTATCGACCTTGACTGAGCCTTTCGCTTTGTTCATGTCGCCGACCATCGTCGTGAGCTTCGCATCCATCTCCGCCATGTGTTTCTGCATCGCTTCGCGCTGCTGCATCATCGCGGCGCAATCGGGCATCATGGAGCGCTTTTCGCCGGCGGGCATCTGGGCGAAGAGTGCTGGAGCAAGAAGGAGTGCCAGGGCTAATCCACCAAAGGTTCGTTTCATCGTCAATCTCCAGATCGGTTCAGCTTTCGGGTGCGCGGAAGTGCGCGTTACGAACGACACCCGCCGGGTGTTTCTGCGAGTGTCATCCCAGTGATTCGTCAGGGTGTTCCTGGCGGGGCACGAGATCCGTGCGGGAGGATTCCCCACTGCCGGTATGGCCTGCACGAACGCAGCCAGACTTCGGCACGCGCGGACGACGAACAAAGAAGCGAGCGGGCCGTAAACCGCCACCAGCCCGGAGGGTTGTGGGCGGACACACAACGCGGCCGCTCTCGATTTTTTAACAGCCTCTCAGTTGCGCATCTCGACCGTCGCCATCATCCCCAGATCCTCATGATCGAGGATGTGGCAGTGCTGCACGGTCTTCCCGGCGAAGTCGTCGAAACGGACCCGGAACCGCGCCTCGCCTCCCGCCCTGACCAGGATCACGTCCCGCCAGGCCTGCTCCGGTGAACCGTCCGCGCCGACGATCTGGAAAGGGTTGATGTGCAGATGCATCGGATGATCCATCGGCGTGTTGTTGATGTACACCCACTCCTCGATGCTGCCCACCCGCGGGGCGCTATCGATCCGGTTGCCGTCGAACTCACGGCCGTCGATGGTGAAGCTCATGCCCATTCCACCGCCCATTCGCATTCCCTGGCCGAGTTGGAACCTCCGCGGTGGGAGGGCCGGGGCCGGCAGCGGTTCGATCTCTCCAGGCAGTGAGACCGGGACCGACCACGCTCGCTCCGAGCGCCCGCGATATTCGATCGTCGCCAGCGTCGACGGCGCATCCGTGCCCGGTCTCGGGCCGCCCATCATTCCACCCATGCCACCCATCATCTCCATCGCGCCGCGGTCATAGGGGAGATTCAGCAGGCGGAAGCTCCCCCCGGCACGAGTGCCCTCCACGAGGACGTCCAGTCGCTCTCCGGGGATGAAGAGGATCTCGTCGACGGTGCGCACGGAGCGCAGCGCACCTCCGTCCACACCGACGATGTGCAGCGGATGCTCCTCGAGTTTGAGCCGATAGAAGCGGGACACGGATGCATTGACGAGGCGTAGCCGGAGCAGCCCGTTCTGCAAGATCGAGATGACGGGATTCGCTATTCCACCCGCGGTGACGAGCGATCCCTCGCGGCCATGCATGAGATCCGGCATCGAAGGTTCGACGACCGAGCCGTTCGCGCCGAGCTCGAAATCCTGCAGCACGAGGATACGTTCGGACGCGGCTGCGATCTCGGGAACGGTATCGATTTCACCACGGATCACGAACGGTGCGGCCAGTCCGCGGGAGACCTGCCGCGCCACCGAGCCGTGAAGATGTGGATGGACCCAGAAGAGTCCCGCCGGATGGTTCTGAGGAATCGTGAAGCGATAGGTGAACTCCTCCCCCGCCTCGATATGGAGAAAGATGTTGTCCGCGGCGCCCGAGGGTGGAATGTGCAAGCCGTGGAAGTGAAGGTTCGTCGCTTCCGGCAACGCGTTGTCGAGTCGAAGCGTGACCTGGTCGCCCGCGCGCGCCTCGAGCATCGGCCCGGGAACCTGTCCGTTGAACGCGAAGAGCCGTGCTCTCCGTCCGGCGAGCGAGATCTCCGTCTCCATCGCACGCAGATCCGCGGTGAGGTGCGAATCCACACTTCGGAAAACCTCTCCTCCGCTGCCGACCGCTCGCCGGCGAGCCGTGGCCTCGGCAGTGCGATCGGAACAGGTCCATGCCAGACCACCGACAGCGGCGGTGGTCACGGCGCGGACGAATTGCCTTCGGTCGATCATAGGCCTCCCTCGGTTTCCAGCGAGCGAGATGGCCGGGGACCAGCGGCTCGCCGATCCGAGCGCTGCGTCCACGGCCAGCTCAATTGGAGATGAGAACTGGTAGTTCCGGCTTGCAGAAAACGTTCCACATCTATTGATGAGCTGAAAAAAACATCTCACCTGGCCGGAACTACCGCTCCCCGATCAGCGTCGGAGAGCGGCACGATCTCAGGCGGGTCCAGCTAGTTCAGATCGATGCTCCAGAGCACTTTCCCATCGTTTCCGACCGCGGCCAGCGTGCGCGTCCCATACGAGACGGATCCGGTACCGCCGTGCATTCCACCGGAGTTGCTCGACTGCGCGGGCTTGACGACGGTGACGTACGTGCCGTCCGCGAACGGTTCGATGTCGAAGGCGAAGCCGTCGAGCGGCAGGGTCCACCGCACCGATCCCGATGCGGTCGACAACGCGACGAGCGTGGAGGATGCCGAGGTCGGAGTCCGCCCGTAACCCATGTCGAAGCCGTGCGGACTCGTCGTGACGAGGAGGTTGTTGCCCGACAGCTCGATGAATGTCATTCCGCTGTTCACCGATGCGGTCCAGCCGATGGCGCCGCTCGGGCGCACAGCGACGACTTCGAACGTCGCGGCTTGCGTCGTCGTCGGATTCGAGATGCGGACCGTGTACACGGTGCCATCCGCGCCGACGATCAGGCCTCGGTGATTGCCCATGCCGGCCATGCCAGCCATGTCGCCCATCCCGCCGTTCATGCCGCCGTTCTGACCGTTGTTGCCATTCCCGCCGGAGCCGTTGTGGCTCCCGCCGCCCGTCATCTGGGCGTTGGCGACGCCGGCGACCAGCAGGACCAGCGTGAAGAAGAGGTTCGTTGTGATGCGTTTCATGATGTCTCCTTTTTCGTTTTCGTTCGGAGCAAACCGCTCTGGACGAGCACTGACATTCACAAGCGCCGTGCCATGGAAATCGAGCGTTTCCCCTCGATTTTCGCGGCGAAATGACGCGGCCGGCGCGCTGAAATGACACGTTGCGTCATGACGACCCACGTCAGTGACGCCGCCCGGACGAGCCGTTACCGGAGTGACCGCCAGTCGAACCATGGCCACCCATCGAACCGTCCATGGGATTGCCGCCATCGCGCATCGATCCGCCCGTGCCGTGCTGGTTCCAGTTGTGTTCATTCATCCCGTGGGGCATCGGCATGGACACCGGCGCGTGCGCGCGTCCGAACTGGCAGATCTCTCCCGCGCGAACGACCAGCGGCTGTGGGCGGAGCGGCGAGATGACCTCGACAGCGCCTTCGAAGACGGCGAGCGTTGCCTGGCCGTCGCGTCCGACCTCGACTCCGTAGCGAGTCCCGCGCACGGCCAGCAGCGCTCCGGGCGTCTTGACGGCCCGGGGCTCATCACCCGAGATCTT
Organism: uncultured Acidobacteriota bacterium; assembly: GCA_937870635.1. GTDB lineage: Bacteria > Acidobacteriota > Thermoanaerobaculia > Gp7-AA8 > Gp7-AA8 > DATLEX01. Next base: position 8,329 of record CALMZP010000039.1, read on the forward strand.
GTCGAAGATCGCCTTGATGCGACCCCGCTCCCGCGACAGGATGGCACCCGGCGCGCCCGACGCGAGCAGGACATCCGAGTACGAGAAGATCTCGAACGTCGCGGCGTGTCCTCTCGCACCGAGAACCGCGTACCCCATCCATCCGGTCCGTACGCGGTCGCCGTTTCTGGCCTCGGTTCCCGGTTGCGCCCGGACCTCACCGGAGGGAGAGCTGAGCACGACCTTGCCGCGGACGCGCTCGAACTGATAGTCGATTGGCCGCGGCGCGGCGGAAGCCAGAAGGCAGGCGGCAGAAAGCAGAAAGAGGGATGACCGGATAACGCTGTTCTTCATGACGAGACTCCTTCTGTCCTCACATCGATCCCCATGCGCTTGATCTTTCGCGCGAGCGTCTTTCGCTCGATCCCGAGAATGTAGGCAGCCTGGGTCTGATTGCCGTTCGTCGCCTGGAGGACCACCTCGATATGCCTGCGCTCCGCGTCGTCGAGCGATCCGAGATCTGGCGATCCTTCGACTTCTGCCTTCTGCCTTCCGGCTTCCGGCTTCTGCTCTGCTTTCGATTCGTCGAATGCGATCTCGCGAATCACGCGCGCGACGACTGCCGCATCCGTCAGCGATCCGCAATCGATGATCGCGCGCCGCACGGCCTGTTCGAGCTCACGCACATTGCCGGGCCATGCGTATTCGCTCAACACGTTCAGCACGTCTCGCGTCGGTCCGGCGATCGATTCACGTCCGATCTGCTTGAGGAAGCGCTGGCGGAAGTGCCCGACGAGCAGCGGAATGTCCGAGGTCCGCTCACGGAGCGGCGGGACGCGGATCTCGTAACCGGCCAGACGGAAGAAGAGGTCCTGCCGGAACGTCCCCGCGGCCAGGAGCCGCTTGATGTCGCGATGCGTCGCCGCGACGACGCGCACGTTCACGGCGTGGGACTTGTCCGAGCCGAGCGGTGTGACCAGGCCGTCCTGTAAAAAGCGCAGCAGCTTGACCTGAAACGCCGGCGAGATGTCGCCGATCTCGTCGAGGAACACCGTCCCTCCATCGCCGCGCGAGAGCGCACCTCGCCGGTCGCCGCGGGAGTCGGTGTAGGCGCCCCGAACGGATCCGAAAAGCTCGTTCTCGAGCAGGGTGTCGGGGATCGCGCCGCAGTTGATCGGCACGAATGGCCCTTCGGCGCGCGCGCCGAAGGTGTGGATCGCGCGCGCGACGAGCTCTTTTCCGCTCCCGCTTTCGCCAAGGATGAGGATCGGCACGTCGAGTGACGCGATGCGCGTCATGGTCTTGTACATCTCCACCATCGACGGATGCGCGCCGACCATGATCGTGTCGGGTCCTGGCTCGATCTTCTCTTCGACGACTTCCTCCGGCGCGGTTGTGGCGGAACGCACGAGCGCCAGGAGCTCGGCGATATCGAACGGTTTGGCGAGGTAGTCGAACGCGCCGATGCGCCGCGCGAGCGTCGCGGTCTCGATGCTCCCGCGCGCGGTCATGAGGATCACCGCCGGGGCGTTGCGCCGCCGCACGACGGACTGCAGGAGCGCCAGTCCGTCCTCCCCTGGCATGTAGATGTCGCTCAGGACGACGTCGATCCGCTGGTCAGCGACGATCTCACGGGCAGCGGCTGCACTCGCCGCACGGAAGACGCGATGGCCGACTTTCTCCAGCGCGAGCGCCGCGGACTCGAGGATCCCGGAATCATCGTCGACGATGAGAACGCGCGTCCCCATCACACCGCCTCCACAAGGGCGGCCGCTGCGAGCGGCAGCGAAACCTGGAAGACGCTGCCACCACCGGAACGCTCGAGGACGACAACCTCCCCACCATGCCATTGCACGACCTCGGCGACCAGCGAGAGACCGAGTCCCAGACCCTCGACACCCTCCGCGGCGCGGCCACGCATGAAGCGGCGGAAGATCCGCTGCCGCTCCGCTTCAGGAATGCCCGGACCACGGTCCGCAACCTCGATCAGCGCGACATCGCCCTCCCCGCGCAGGGAGACGGTCACGGGAGCTGGATCGGGTGAGTACTTGATTGCGTTGGTAACCAGGTTGTCGATTACATGATCGAGAAGCGCGGGGTCGGCGCGGACACAGCTGCCGTTCGCGGCTTCGCATTCGATCGTCCGGTTCGTGCTCCGTCGCAGGAGCTCGAGACGCGCGTTCAACACGTCGCCGAGGTCGAGCTGCTTCGTGGTGGCCTCGAAGTCGCGCAATGCGAGACGCTCGAGCTCGAGCAGGCCACCGACCATGCCCTGCAGCTTGCCGGCCTCGCTACCGAGCAGAGTCGCCATGCGCCGCCGCTCGTCGTCGTTGAGATCGAAACCCGCGAGCACCTGCGACAGGCTGCGCATCGCCGCCAGCGGCGTCTTCAGCTCATGGGCGAGGATACGTTTCGACTCGACATCCTCGGCGCGCCTGCGCGCAATCGCCGTGGCCAGCTCTTCGAGTCGCGGTCCGATCTCCGCATCGCCGATCGCTCGAGCGCGTATGCCGAGGTTCGCCTGCATCGCTGCCGCGGCAGCCCGGCCGTGGCGGGCGTACGCGACGATCCGAAAGGCTTCGTCCGTCAGTACGATCGAGGAGACCGCGGCAGCGATCGTAACCGCGGGAATCATGACATCGATGTACGCAAGCGCAAACGTTCCCGCCAGCGGCGCGATGACCAGGGCGCCTGCGGCCGGAATTCTGTAGGAAGCGGGAAATCGGCGTAGAGCGAAGGCGGCCCACGCGAGGAGGGCCGTGATGAGTCCCGCGGCCCAGGGGGGCAGGTCATCCAGAACGTCGCCGGCGATGAAGGCCTCCGTCGCGGCGGCGTGGACGAGCACTCCCGGATCCGCGGAGTGAAGAGATCGCGGCGTGACGACACGATCGCCGAGGGCGAATGCGGTGAGGCCGATGAGCACAATGCGGCCGCGGAGCCGTCTGAGGGCGACGGGATCGCGACGAAGCACGTCCGCGGCGGCCACGACCGGAATGCTCCGCGGCGGAACGCGAAAGGCGGGCGCCAGCGTGCGGCCGGTCGGAACGGGTCGCCGCGTTGCGCTCGACGCCAGATGCACGGGCCGAGCAGAGAGCACCAGCGCGTC
>CALMZP010000040.1 GCA_937870635.1 uncultured Acidobacteriota bacterium
GAATGATTCAATTTCTGCACAGCCTCTGAGGCGCGCAGACGCCGAAGGACCTCAGGTTACGTAGCTCGAGGCCATTCGCCGTCTTCGCGGCTCAGGGTGACGTGGGTGTGCGATCCTCGCCGCGGTTAACGGTTAACGGTTAACGGTTAACGGTTAACGGTTAACGGTTAACGGTGATGATCGACGAGGGCGCGGGTATACGCCGACACCGGTCATCTCGCGGTCATGACGCTCACCCACACCGGGGAGGACCAGGCCTGCTGGCCGTCGGCCTGGGTGACGCGGACGTAATACGAGGTTTCCGCCGCCGCCTGAGGGGTGTCGGTCACCATGAAGCTGACGGAACGTGTGTCGGGAACTCTCACGAGATTGACGGCCTGAGGCTTGTCCGGCTCGTACAGAACGTACACCCCATCGGTGCCCGCTGGATTCTGTTCCGTTCGCACGAGAGCGAAGGTGTCGATGATGTTTCGCACGATCTCCACCCGGTCGACCGCGGCCGTCCCTTCCACCCGCACCTTTATGGTGACGGGACCGGAATGGGTGATCCGCGAGCCCATCACGGCTCCGGCCACCTCGAAGTCGAGCACGATCTTCGCGCCGGTCGTCGCGTAATTGCGGCGGCGGCTGATCGCGTCGAAGATCGATGCGCGGTCGAGCCGTTCGGCCAGCACAGCCGTCAGCCCCCCTTCACCGGGACTGAGGTGATGGGTGTCGCTCCCGCCCATCACGCCGACGTGGCGGCCGCGGCGCAGCGCATCCTGATACTGATGCCCCGGCACCTGCCGCCGCCCTTCCCACGGATTTCCGTAGAACTCGAAACGGCCGTGCCACGAGGCGATCTCGAAATTCGGCTCGAGCGCCTCGTCGTGATGCGCATCGGGATTCCATCGCCCCCAGGTGGCGTGACCGGTGTGATGAGGCGACATGACGGCGTCGTGCCCGCGAACGTGCGCGTAGAGCTCTTCGATCGTGTCGCCTTCGCCGCGAGTCCATGCGATCGGTGTGCTGCCCTCGTCGCGGTGAAGAATGACTCGATGCCCGTACCGGCTGCCGGCGGTCCACTCCCATCCGGTCAGGCTGACGAAGCGCCCGGGCTGGTCATAGACGCCCGCGGTGAGCTGCAACTCGGCGTGCTCGCTCGGCAGCAGCAGGCCCATCTCCGCGTGGTCGCTGACGACCGCGAAATCGAGACCGAGCGGATCGCGCGAGAGCTCGAGAATCTGGTCGGGGAGTCCGGTCTTGGCATCGCTCAGAATCGTGTGGCTGTGCGGATCGCCGAAATAGATGTTGTAGCCGGATTCCGTGCGGGCCGTCCGTGCCGGCGGGCCGGGAAAAGGAGGCTCGTTCATCTCCGCTGCCACGAAGCGTTCGGCCGGCGCGGGGGCGAGCGGTGCATCGCGCCATCCCCCTTCCGGAGCGGTGGCGGCCGCGGTGAGAATGACGTTCGGCAGGCCGAGGGTGTTGTAAGCGTCGACGTCGCCGCCGAGGAATTTTCCTTCTTCGCCGGGCTTGGGGAGGATCTGCCCCTCCCAGACCAGATGCAGCGTTTCATCCGTGGCGACGGCTGCCGCGGGCCACTCGTCGCGTCCGGGTGAAAACGTGGTGAGGTGCAGCTCGTCCGACCATCGCGTCCCATCGTGGATGCGCGCCCAGAGGTCGAAATTGTGAGCTCCGGTCGCATCGGTGCGCCAGATGATCCAGGCGCGCCCCTGGCCGTCGAGAGCGACCATCGGATAATTCTGCGTCTGCTTCCAGTGCCAGTAAGGGTCGACGGCTTCCCGCGCCGATTTGTTCACCGATCCGGCGCTGACCTGTCCCGGCATCGCACCGGCGGCGGCGGGGGGAGCATGCAGAACGCCGTCGCGCAGGACGCGCACGAAGGCATCCCCGCTGTGGCGATCGGCGCGATAAGCATCGGCGGCATGGCCGCGCATCGCATTCCAGGCGATCCAGACCGCGCCATCCCTCGCCACTGCCAGCGACGGTGAATCGTCGATGGTGGCGTGGGCGGTGACCTGGATGGGCGGCGAGCCGAGCCGCGACGAATGCTGGAGAAAGACGTCGTAGTTGCCCGAGCGCGTCGAATCCCACGCCAGCCACACGCCTTCATCGGCAGCGGCCGCGAGAACCGGGCGCCGGTCCGACCCGGCGCTCTCGATCCTGGCCACTTCCTGCCATCCCCTTCCACGCCGACGCGCGAGGCGGATCGAGAATCCTCCCGGCTCGAAGGTTTCATACGCGACCCAGATGGTGCCGCGGCGGTCGCGGGCAACGGTGGGATGCAGTGCGTTGCGCGCGATCTGTGTCTCGCGCGTCCATCGTCCATTCCGCCGTTCGCGGGCGAAGACGCCGAACGTTCCGTTTCGGCGGCCATGCCAGATCACCAGCGGATCGTCGTCCCTGGTGATGACGAGCTGCGCGCCGCTCTCCAGCCCCTCGCCGCGGTCGGCACGCTCGCCGTTCAGGACGACGGTATCCCTGCCGTCGCGACTCTCGGTCCACGCCAGCCAGCGCCGCCCTCGCCCGTCAAAAGCGATTGCCGGATATTTCGCGAACGAAGACTCGTCGCTGACCGTCGCGACATTCGTGAGGACGGCTGAGGATGCAGTCGTTGAGACGGAGACGAAAAGGAAAAGGAAAAAGGAGAGAAAGAGGTGGCGGTTCATCTGGAGCAGGCCGGCGGGGATGCCCCGCCGGCCGGAAGAGGAGTCAGAACATGAGTCGGGCCGCGAGCTGGACGATGCGTGGGCCCGACGTGGCGAACGGATTGCCGAACGTCGCCAGTGGGGTGAGGGTGCGGGTGGCCGCGTCGTACCGGTACTTAGTCTGGTTGACGGAGCTGATGTTGGTCCGGTTGAACACGTTGAAGGCCTCGGCGATCAGCTGCAGCCGCCCTCTGCCCAGGATCGCGATCTCGCGGGAAATGCGCGGATCGACGCTGATCTGAGTGGGAAGACGGAGCGAGTTGCGCCGGTAGCCGGGAGCGATGTCGTTGCGGGAGTTGCCGTCGGCGTTGAGGTCGACGTTGACCCCGGGCGAATAGGGCTGGCCGGTCTGGTAGCTGGCAATGCCGCTGAGTGTCCAGCCCGAGGCCAGGGCGCGGAGGAACGAATTGCCGATGCCGGCGGCGTAGCTGTCGAGCGCCCACACTCCGCTGATCACGAAGCGGTCGCGCACGTCGTTGTCGCCGTAGGTGTAGTCGCGGCCGATGTCGAGCGGATCGCTGATGTACTTCGCGTCATCGAAGGTAAAGGGAACGACGGCCGTGGCGTCCGGCTTGTCGTCCTTGACGGTGGAGTGAGTCCACGAAGCGCGGGCCTGCCAGTTGCCGGAGAAGCGGCGCTGAAAGTCGAGAGTCACGCCGTCGTAGCGCGAGCGGGCACTGCTCTCGAAGGCGATCACGCGGGCGAAGTTCGCGAACGGACGTCCGGCATATCGGACGAACGAGGCGGTGCCGCCGCCGGCGATGGTCGCATTGATGGTTTCCGGATTGCTCACGTTGACGTCGCGGGAACGCGGCAGGTCGTTGCCCCTGACATTCTGATAGTTGAGCCCCACCGAGTAATTCGAGCCGATCTGCTGTTCGACGCCGAGGCTGGCCTGCTGCACCTCGGGGTTCTCGAAGTCGGGATCAAAGACGAAGATGTTCGGTTTGGTCAGCGTCGCGCCGCTCGGAACCGACGGATGGATGTTGGGATACTGCGGAATCAGGTCGCCCGTGAATCGGAACGTCTGAACGTTGATCCCGTTGTTGGAGGTGGCCGTGCCGGTCATGATGGCCGTGGTGCGGCCGTAGAACACTCCGTAGCCGGCGCGGACGACCATGCGTCCGTCGGCGCGGGGGGTCCAGGCCACGCCCAGCCGCGGCCCGATATTGTTGGAATCGATGGGGATCTCGTCGGTACGGTATCCAGCGGCCAGAAGCTGCGCGTCGGGATTCTGAACGTCCGGCTGGGCATGGCTCTGCCGGTCGTAGCGAAGACCCGCGTTGACGGTGACCCGGCTGCTGGCGCGCCATTCATCGTGGATGAACAGCGCCGTTTCCTTCATGTCGGGCCGGGTCGTCGGACCGCTGGTGCCCGCGCCGGCGAAGGCCTGGGTGAATGAGACGGCCCTGCCGTTCGCGAAATCGGCGAGGCTGTTGAAACGATAGGATCCCGAGAAATTGCCGGGGAAGTAGTTCAGGATCTCGTCCTGGTTGTAATCGAATCCCGCCTTCAGTGTGTGCGGTCCGAGCACGTACGTGGCCGTGTCAGCGATCTGCGACCGGGTGATGGTCGTCTCGCGCGGGGAGAAGAAGTTGCGGCCGATGGTCAGCACGAGGTTGCCGCCCTGGAAGATCGTCGCCTCGGGGGAAGCGCTGTTCGCTTCGCCCGGCTCGCGATCCTTCAGATACTGGCCGCGCAACTCGTTGAAGAACGATCCGGTCGGCGCGGAATCCCAGACCAGCGACAGCGAGTCCGTGAAGACATTGGAGCTTCCGGTGTGCTCGATCGAGTTCGTGATGCCGCCGTTCTCGTAATTCTTCCCCTTGAACTGCTGCTTGTTGTAGCGGAGGGAGAGGCGGTTGTTGCGGCCGAGCTCGTGGTCGGTCTTGACGAGGTAGACGTCCTGATCCTGGTTTCGGGTGTAACTCTCGGCCAGGCCCTGGAGGATGCTCAGGCCGCGCTGGCTGTCGGGATCGGAGGGGAAGCTCGAGAAGCGTCCCCCGCCGAGAACGACCAGGTTCGGCAGCGAGTTGCGCTGCGCGTCGAAGTTGACGAAGAAGAAGTGCCGGTCGCGGACGATCGGACCGCCCGCGCTGAACCCGTACTGGTCGTAGTGATAAGGGCTCTTGGCGCGGTTGTTGATGACGTTGATGTAGTCGTTCGCGTTGAGGCTCTCGTCGCGGTAATAGGCGAACAGCGACCCGTGGAAATCGTTGGTGCCCGACTTCGTCACCACGTTGATGACCGCACCGCCCGCGCGCCCGTACTCAGCCGAGTAGGCGTTTGCATTCACCTGAAATTCCTGGACCGCATCCTGGGAGAACTGGTACGGGGCGCGGCCGGAACCCGTGCGCCCCACTGCCTGTCCGAAGAAGGTGTTGTCGTTGTTCGCACCATCGACGACGAGAGAGTTCAGCGTTCCGCGCTGACCCGCGAAGCTGATGTCGCCGGCGCGGACGTCGCGGACCACACCCGGGGTGGTCAGGACGAAGTCGATGAAATTCCGGCCGTTGACGGGGAGGCTCTCGATCGCCTTTTCGTTGACCACGCTGCTCACCTGCGAGCGTGTCGTGTCCACGACCGGCGCTACCGCGGTAACCGTCATCGTTTCCGACACGCCGATGTGCATGGTCAGGTTCACCGTGACGTCGGTGCCGACGTTCACCACCACGCGGTTGAGCCGGGCCGGGCGGAATCCGGAGAGCTCGCCGGTCAGGGAGTACGTTCCGGGCGGTAGCGGCGGGAGCTGGTAATGGCCGGAGAGGTTCGATTCTGTGACGCGGTTGATCCCGGTCGCGGCATTCGTCGCGGTCACCGTGACACCGGGAAGCGCGGCGCCGCTCTCGTCGGTGGCCACGCCTGAAATGGTGCCGCCGGTCGACTGCGCGACGAGGGGGAAGGGGAGGAGTGCGAGGACGAGAATCGAGACAAATCTGCGGAGTGTGGACGTGAGGTTCCGTTTCATGAACCCTCCTTCGACCGTATGGAAAGTCGCGGGATTATACAGAGCCCCAGAGCTTCGGTTCCCGGTTTCTTTTGATCCTCAAAGTAAGATTCGACGGATGAGCCCAGCGACACCCGGCCAGCGCCCCACGGAAGACATGCTCGTGAACGTTCCCCGTCTCATCGCGGAGTATTACGCGTGGAGACCCGATCCGAAGGAGCGCGACCAGCGCGTCGCGTTCGGGACGTCGGGACACCGCGGCTCCTCGCTCCGGCTCTCATTCAACGAACTGCACATCCTGGCCACGACCCAGGCGATCTGCGACCACCGCCGCGCCGAGAGCATCGACGGCCCGCTCTACCTCGGCATCGACACGCATGGTCTCTCCGAGCCGGCGTTCGTGTCGGCCATGGAGGTGCTCGCGGCGAACGGTGTGACGGTGATGATCGACGAGGGGCGCGGCTACACGCCGACACCCGTGATCTCGCACGCCATCCTCACGTACAACCGCGGGAAGAAGAGCGGGCTGGCGGATGGAATCGTGGTGACGCCGTCCCACAACCCGCCCGAGGATGGGGGATTCAAGTACAACCCGCCGAGCGGCGGACCGTCGGGGACGGCCGCGACCAAATCGATCGAAGAGGCAGCCAATCGCCTCATGGACGATGCGTCGAAAATCCGCCGTGTGCCGTTCGCGAAGGCGATGGCCGCGCCGACGACGCATCGCCATGACTACATCGGCGCGTATGTCGGGGATCTCGACAGCGTGGTCGATCTCGACATCGTGCGCGAAGCCGGTGTGCGCGTCGGTGTCGATCCGATGGGTGGGGCGGGCGTGCACTACTGGGAGGCGATCCGCGAGCGCTACAAGCTCAATCTGGAAGTAGTGAACGATTCTGTCGATCCGACGTTCCGCTTCATGACGCTCGACTGGGACGGGAAGATCCGGATGGACTGCTCGTCTCCCCACGCGATGGCCGGCCTGATCGCGCTCAGCGACCGCTTCGACGTCGCGTTCGGAAACGACACCGACAACGATCGCCACGGCATCGTCACGCCGAGCGCGGGGCTGCTCAATCCGAATCACTACCTGGCGGTGGCGATCTCGTATCTCTTCACGAACCGGTCGAAGTGGGGGAAGGATGCGGCGATCGGGAAGACCGTCGTCAGCTCCAGCCTCATCGACCGCGTCGCCAGACACCTCGGCCGCCGCCTTTACGAGGTGCCGGTCGGATTCAAGTGGTTCGTCGACGGACTGCTCGATGGCACCCTCGGATTCGGGGGAGAGGAGAGCGCCGGCGCGTCGTTCCTTCGCCGCGACGGCACGGTGTGGAGCACGGACAAGGACGGGATCATCATGGGCCTGCTCGCGGCGGAGATGACCGCTCGCACCGGCAAGGATCCCGGTGTGCTGTATGCCGAGCTCGCGAAGCTGCACGGCGCGCCGTTCTACGCGCGCACCGATGCCGCCGCGACGCCGGAAGAGAAAGCGAAGCTCGGGAAGCTCTCGCCGGAAGGTGTGAAAGCGAAGGATCTCGCCGGCGATCCGATCGAAGCGATCCTGACCAGGGCGCCGGGCGACGGAAACGCCATCGGCGGGCTGAAAGTCGTGACGAAGAACGGCTGGTTCGCGGCGCGGCCGTCAGGGACCGAGAACATCTACAAGATCTACGCGGAGAGCTTCGTCAGCGAGAGGCACCTCGCCGCGATTCAGGCGGAGGCCCGCGGCGTCGTGTCGGGCGCTCTCACTTCTTCTTAGGCAGGCGCCCGCGGTCCGCGAGCGCCTGCCGCAGCAGGAATTCGATCTGCGAGTTCAGGCTGCGCAGGTCGTCATCGGCCCATCGCTGCAGAGCTTCGTGCAGCTTCGGGTCGAGGCGCAGCAGGAATGGTTTCCGTTCAGGCATCAGCTGTAGAGAGTTCCCGTGTTCACGACGGGCTGCGTGTGGCGATCGCTGCAAAGGACGACGAGCAGGTTGCTGACCATCGCCGCGCGCCGTTCATCGTCGAGCTCGACGACGTGCTTCGCGGCGAGCATCTCCAGCGCGTGCTCGACCATGCCGACCGCGCCTTCGACGATGCGCGCGCGCGCGGCCACGACCGCGCCGGCCTGCTGGCGCTGGAGCATCGCCGCGGCGATCTCCGGCGCGTAGGCCAGATGGCTGATGCGCGCCTCGAGCACTTCCACGCCCGCTTCGGCCAGACGCTCCTGAATCTCGTTCTTCAGCTTCTCCGACACCTCGGCCGTGTGGCCGACGAGGCACTTCTCGTCGTCGGTGTAGCTGTCATAGGCGTAACCGTTGGCGAGACTGCGCACCGCGGCTTCGCTCTGCACATGCACGAAATCTTCGTAGTGGTCGACCTGAAAGACCGCTTCGGCCGTGTCGACGACGCGCCAGACCACGATGCATCCGATCTCGATCGGGTTGCCGCGCACGTCGTTGACCTTGAGCTTCCCGGTCTCGAAGTTGCGAACGCGGTTCGACACCTTGTGCTTTGAGTAGAAGGGATTGGCCCAGCGCAGGCCGGGGTCGCGCGCCGTTCCCTTGTAGTCGCCGAACAGCTGCAGGACCACGCCCTCGTTGGGGGCGACCATGAAGAAGCCGGCCAGCATCACGCAGAGAACCAGGAGCAGAGCGACGCCGCCGAGGCCGGCGAAGATCGCCTCGCGCGCGAAGAGACGCACGGTGAAGGAACCGACGGCCAGGATGGCCAGGGGAAGGATGATGAGCATGGGGATGCCGTTTACGGGACGGCGTGGAATTTCGCGGATCATTCGTTGCACCTCCGTGTTATCAAGATGATATCACACTGATAACACGACCGCGTAGATTTTGGATTTTGGATTTTGGATTTTGGATTTTGGATTTCACGCAGGCCAAAATCCAAAATCCAAAATCCAAAATCCCCCTCAGATCGGAAGAGCGTCTG
>CALMZP010000041.1 GCA_937870635.1 uncultured Acidobacteriota bacterium
ATCCTTCATCCTTCATCCTTTATCCTTCATCCTTCATCCTTCATCCTTCATCCTTCATCCTTCATCCTTCATCCTTCATCTTTCATCCTTCATCTTTCATCCTTCATCCTTCATCCTTCATCCTTCATCCTTCATCCTTCATCCTTCCAAGGGTTCAGTCCTTGTACAGCAGGAACTCCTGCCTCGCCTTCGCGAAATCGTGCAGCGGCTCTTCCCAGTCGCGGACCCACTCGTCGATGTCGCCTCCGCCCTCGACGATCTCGCGATAGCGCGAGCTGCCGGCGAGGAGGTCGATGGCCAGCCGGTCGGAGACGAACTCGTAGGTCTCGCGGCGCCAGTCGAACTTTTCGGGATTCATGTCGCGCGCGACTTTCAGGCACCAGAGGCCGGTGCGGTACGGCTCGAAGATCGCGCGATTGGTGACGTGCATCTCGACGCCGCCGCAGACCTTCCCCTGATGTTTCTGAAAGGAGGGGATGAAGTAGTGGGGGCGAAAGCGGACGCCGGGTAGGTCGATGCGGTTGAGTCGCTCGGCGAGCTTGAAGGAGTCGAGCCACGGAGCGCCGACAAATTCGAACGGATGCGTCGTGCCGCGCCCTTCGCTGAGGTTCGTTCCTTCGACGAGGCACATGCCGGGATAGACGGCGGCCGTGAAGACCGTCGGCATGTTCGGGGAGGGGAGCACCCAGGGAAGCCCGGTGTCGCCCCACCACATCGAGCGTTTCCATCCGGCCATCGGGACGACGGTGAGGTCGCAGTCGAGGTTGAACACTTTGTTGAAGTAGCGGGCGAGCTCGCCCGCGGTCATGCCATGGCGGGTCGGCAGGGGGAACATGCCGACGAAGCTCGAGTACTTTTCCTCGCGGATGTTTCCTTCGAGGTGAACGCCGTCGATCGGGTTGGGCCGGTCGAGCACGATCACCGGAAGGCCAAGGGGCGCGGCTTCGCGCATGCAGATGGCCATCGTGTAGACGAACGTGTAGTAGCGCGAGCCGATGTCCTGCAGATCGATGACGAGCGCGTCGAGTCCCTTGAGAACTTCGCGGCGCGGCTTCAGGTCTTCTTCGCTCTTCCCGTAGAGCGAGTACACGGGGAGGCCGCTGGAGGGATCGGTCGAGTGATCGACGTGCGCCATGTCCTGCGCTTCTCCCCAGATGCCGTGCTCGGGCCCGAAGAGGGTCGTCAGCTTCCACCCGCGTCCCGCTTTGAGCAGTGAGACCGCGTGCTGCAGCGTGCTCGTCACGGCGCTGTGGTGGGTGACGAGGCCGATTTTCTTTCCCTGGATGCGAAACGGTTCCTCGTGGATCAGGACTTCGAGGCCGGAACGTACGTGCATAGATTTTTCAGTGCTCCACTTTTCCGCCCGCCAGCAGCTCGAGGGCGTGAGGGATGAGATGCAGGACCGCGCCCAGATTCTCGACGGCGCCCTTGGGGCTACCGGGAAGATTCACGACCAGTGCCGACCCGCGCGTCGCCGCCTGCGCGCGCGAGAGCGAAGCCATGGAAGTCCTCTCCAGCGAGCGGAGCCGCATGAGCTCACCGAAGCCGGGAACGATCCGGTCGCAGACGGTCATCGTCGCCTCCGGCGTGACGTCGCGAGGGGAGAGCCCTGTTCCCCCCGTCGTGACAACGAGTCGGATTCCGGCGTCGGTGGCCCGCTCGATCTCCTGGGCGATCGCCGCCACCACGTCGGGGACGATCACGGTCTCGTCCACGACGTAACCGTTCGCGACGAGGAGCTCCATCACGGCCGGGCCGGACACGTCCTCGCGCTCTCCATGGGATGCGGCGTCGCTGCAGGTGATCACTCGCGCGGTTAACATGCCGCGGATTCTAATGAAGCGCACCGACTTCTCGTATGAACTTCCCCGCGAGCTGATCGCCCAGGAACCGCGTTCCCGCGGCCGCTCGCGGATGATGGTGGTGAAGCCCTCGATCGAGCATCGCCAGTTCTCCGAGTTCCCGCGGTTTCTCGAGGCCGGCGAGCTGCTGGTCATCAACGACACCCGCGTGATCCCCGCGCGGCTGTACGCGCAGCCGAAGGGGCAGATGAAGAACCGCATCGAGTTCCTCCTGGTGCGGCAGCGCGACGCGATGACGTGGGAGACGTGGTGCAGACCGGCCAAACGCGTGCGCCCGGGCGAGCGCGTCGTGTTCAGCGACCGGCTTGCAGCCGATGTCATCGAGAAGACGGAGGACGGGCGGGTGGTCATCCGCTTCGACGGCGATCTCGAGGAGATCGAGCGGATCGGCATTCCGCCGCTGCCGCCCTACATCGCGCGGGAGCAGCCGCGCGACAGCGATCGCGAGTCGTATCAGACCGTCTACGCCGCGCATCGCGGGGCGATTGCCGCACCGACCGCGGGTCTGCACTTCACCCCGGAGATCCTCGAGGAGGTCCGTTCACGTGGGGTGGACATCGTCCGCATCACGCTCCACGTCGGTCTGGGGACCTTCAAGCCGGTCAAGGTCGATGACATCGCAGAACATCAGATGGATGCCGAGCGCTACGAGATCTCGGACGATGCCGCGGCGAAGTTGAACGCGGCCATCTCGGATCGCCGTCGCATCACCGCGGTCGGGACCACCAGCGTGCGGACGCTGGAGAGCGAGATCCGGGCGGGCCAGGGGCGTTTTCGCGCCGGGACGCACGAGACGTCGATCTTCATCACGCCGGGCTTCGAGTTCCGCGCGGTCGATCAGCTGCTCACGAATTTTCATCTGCCGGAGTCGACCCTGCTGATGCTCGTGTCGGCGTTCGCCGGCATGGAGACGATCCGTGAGGCGTACCGGGCTGCGATCGAGAGCGGCTACCTTTTCTACAGCTACGGCGACTGTATGTTGCTCACCAGTAGGTCGTCGTGATTTCGCAGTCGCCGAGGACGATGGCCTGACAGGCGAAGCGCTCGTCGCTGGAGAGGCCGCGCTGGGAGCCGATGCGCGTCTCGATTTCCGTCGGCGGAGTGAGGTTTTCCGACCCGGCCACGATGCGCACCCGGCACCGCGCGCAGACACCGATTCCTCCGCAGGAGTTGCCGACGGGGGCCGAGGCGCGGCGAGCCACGTCGAGCAGCGTTTCGTCGGTTCTGGCCGGCTCCTGACGCCCGAGGGGAGTGAATGTCACTTTTCTTGACGGGGTGTTCACGGAGATTTATCGGGCCACCGGCGAAACTTCGGGCCGTGATTTGCGTCTATTAGAGCAGATCGATGGAGGCAAAGATGAATACGAAGTGGGATGCAAACGACGAAACGAAGCTGGCGCGGGAGATCGTTGCCGTGCTTCCCGCTGGCAGCGTCGCGCGCTTCTGCTCCGATGATGCCGACACGATCCGCTTCGTCGTCCAGGCTTCCGACCTGAAGCTGCGGAGCGTGGTGTTGAACCGTTCTTCCCTGCGCAAGCTTCTCAGTGATGCGGCGCGCAGCGTCAAGGTGGAGTATCTCCAGCGCGACCTGCTGCGCAGCGCGGTGAGGCGGGCCGAGTTCCGCTATCCCCGGCTGAACCACATCCTGGAAGCGGCGCGGGGCCGGCGGCAGCGGCGGACGGCCACCCTGGCGGCCCGGCTGGCGAACTTAGCGTCGGCGTTTTGAGGTTAGAACCGACGAATCGTCGTAGGGTGCCTTGATTTTCTGTCGATAGGTCAGTATATTGCTCTCATTGTGAGCGATCCGCTGGACCCTCTCGACCGCAAAATCGTCGAAATCCTCCTCCGCGACGGCCGCACGCCCGCGGCCCAGATCGCGGAGGAGGTCGGCCTGTCGCGGCCCGCGGTCTCCGACCGCATCGAGAAACTCGAGCGCAGCGGCGTCATTCGCGGCACCACGGTCGTCCTCGAGCCGGAAGCGATCGGCCGCAACGTCACGGCATTCATCTCCGCCCGCGGGGCGGCCCTCTCGCCGAAAGGCCGCGAGGCCTTCCGCGCCCTCATGCACTCCGATGAAGTCCGCGAAGTGCACACCGTCGCGGGCGACGACTGCTACCTCATCAAAGTTCGCACGAGTTCGATCGGCTCGCTCAACGAGCTCGTCTCGAAATTCTCGGAAGCGCCCATCTCCCTGGCGACCCGCACCACCATCGTCATGGAAACCCACTGCGAAAAAGTCGGCGGCATCGCCCTCGGGGAGCAGAAGGCATGAAGCACGAGCGCTCACTGGCCATCGCCGCCTTCCTCACCGTGTGCATCGTGTGGGGAACGACCTACCTGGCGATTCGTGTCGCCATCGAGACCATTCCTCCCTTCGCGTTGACGTCGATCCGGTTCGTGATTGCCGGGCTGGTCATGGCCGCGATCGCGGTCTGGCGCGGTGAACGGCTTCCGCGCGATCGCTCCACTCTCCTCAATCTCGCGCTCGTCGGATTCCTCATGGTCGGCGTCGGCAATCTCGCCGTCGTCTGGGCCGAGCAGTGGGTGCCCAGCGGACTGGCGGCGCTCTTCGTGGCCACGGCTCCGTTCTGGATGGTCCTGATCGAGGCGTTTCGCACGCACGGTGAGCGCGTCGATCTCCGTACCGGCATCGGCATGCTCATGGGCTTCGTCGGTGTGGCGCTGCTCGTGACGCCGGGCGGCGCCGGTCCCTCATGGAACCTTGCGTTCGTCGCAGGGGCGGTGGCCATTCAGATCGGATGCGTGGCCTGGCAGTTCGGCTCCATCCGCGGCAAATATCATCTGAAAGACGTTCCGCTGCTGGCGTCGGCCTCGCTGCAGATGCTCTTCGGCGGACTGATCGTCGGCGTCGCCTCGCTGGCCATCGGTGAGCCGGCGAGGTTCGCCATCAATCTGCGTACATTCGCCGCACTGGCGTATCTGACGCTGTTCGGATCGATCATCGCCTACAGCGCCTACGTCTACGCGCTCGCGAAGCTGCGCACGACGAAAGTCTCCCTCTACGCCTACGTCAACCCCGTCGTCGCCGTCATCCTCGGCTGGCTCATCCTCGACGAGGCGCTGACCGCCATCTCGATCGTGGCGATGGTCACGATCCTGGTGGGCGTCGCCCTCGTGCAGACCGCGGGCAAAAAGCCGGTGGCCGTGCCGGTGCCGGCGCAATCAGAGAAAAACGCGGCGTAGCAAATTCTGTCATCCCGAGCGTGAGCGAGGGATCTGGGGGCTGGGTGGCGCGAACCTCATGCCTTGTGCCGCCCATCCCCCCAGATCCCTCGCTCACGCTCGGGATGACACGCTTTTTGAGACGCTCTCTTTGCTGCCGCACTCCGCTACTGCGTTTTCAAGCTCTGCAGGAACTGCGCGAGGTTGTTCGGGTTGACCGGGCTTCGGGTGGCATTCGTGAACTCGTTGTTTGCGGTCACGGCGTTGATCTTCATCGCCCGTTCGATTTCTGCGATCGCGTCTGCCGTTTGCCCCGATCCGGCCAGGATCAACGCCAGATAGACGTGCGGCTCCGTGGCGTCGGGTCTCGCGCGGGTGGCCGCGAGAAAATGCGACACCGCTTCGTTCGCATTGCCCTTTCGGGCCAGAAGAGCGCCGATGTTCATGTTCGCGTCGTAATGGAACGGCGCGAGGCGCAGCGCTTCGCGATAGTTCTGCAGCGCCTCGTCGTCACGCCCTTTGCGCGCCAGCGCCGCGGCCAGGTTGTTCCGCGCCTCGGGTGAGTTCGGATCCTTCTCCACGAGCGCCTTGTATTCGGCGATGGCCGCATCGGCATCGCCGCGGGCCATGGCTAGCGATCCCGCTGCTTCCTTGTCGCCCAGCTCCGCCGCCTTCGCCAGCGTCGCCTTCGCTTCTTCAGGTTTTCCGGCCGCCATCTCCAGCTGACCGAGCTGACGAAGCCCTTCGGCGCTCCGCGGATTGATGCGCACCGCCGTCCGGTACGCCTCAATCGCCTCGCCCGTGCGGCCAAGGCCGAGGAGGGAGGCGCCGAGGCCTTCGTAGGCGCGCCCGTACTGCGGACGCAATGCGATCAGCGCCTGGAACTCCCGGATCGCACCTTCAAAGTCTCCATTCCGGAAGAGTGCGAAGCCGAGGGTCTCATGGGCGATCGGATTGCGCGGCGTGACCTGAGCGGTCCGCCGGAACAGAGTCTCGCTCGATTTCCAGTAGCCGGCCTGTGTGTGCGCGGCGAACGCCAGTCCGATGAGAACTCCCGCCGTGATGGTGGTTGCCGGAATTCTCAGGATGGGCCGATGCCCAACCAGATCGCCGATCAGCCAGACCAGCGCAATGAAGAGGCCGATCAGCGGCACGTACGTGTAGCGGTCGGCCATGGCCTGCGGTCCGATCTGCACGATGCCGCTGACGGGAACGAGCATCCCGGTGAACCAGAACCATCCCGTGAAGAGATAGCGGCGCTCCCGAAAGTAGAGAACGACGGCCGTGATCGCGAGAAGGAGGATCGCGCATGCGATGGTCGTCGTCGAGCTGATCGTCGTCGGATACGAATATCCGAGGGCGAGGTCGTCGGGCCAGAACATGCGGCGGATGTAGACGACGTACGAGATGATCGCGTTGGCGAGGCGGATGGGAAGCGAGATGAACCGGACGTTGGCCATCGCTCCGACCACGTGCTGCGCGTACCAGGTGATGAAGATCGCCGGAAGGACGAGGATGAAAAGCGGCAGCTTCTCGACGAAGAGCTTTCCGAGCGTCCGCCACTCGCCGAGCCTGAATCGCCGCAGCGGCCAGTAATCGATCAGCAGCAGCACGAACGGCAGCGTGACGAGCATGCCCTTCGACATGAGGCCGAGGACGAAGGCGATCGTCATCGCGGCGTAGGCGCCTTTGGAGCGGCGCTCGACGAACATCAGATAGAAAAGGATCGTCAGCAGCATGAACAGCGTGCTGAGAACGTCCTTCCGCTCCGAGATCCACGCGACCGATTCGACGTGCAGCGGATGGATCGCGAACAGCGCGGCCACGATCCCGCTCCTGAAGACGCTGCCCGTCGCGCGGTGCAGGATAAAGAGAAGAAGGATCGTATTCAGTGCGTGAAATGCGACGTTGACCAGAAGGTGCGCACCGGCGTTGAGTCCGAAGATCGAAACATCGGCCATGTGGGTGAGCCACGTCGCGGGATGCCAGTTGAAATCCAGCGACTGAAACGCCCACGCCACTCCCTCGGCGGTCAGGCCCTTCTTCACCTGTTCGTTCTCGGTGATGTAGATGGGGTCGTCGTAGTTGAGGAACTGGTGGCCGCGCAGCTGCGCGAACACGATCGCCACGAGGATCACCAGCGCCACGGCAATCGCCGCGACGATCCGGTAATCAGTTGGAAGAGGTGCGGGCTGCGTCGCGGCTGTGACCGGGGCGTCGGGTCTGGTGGCCGCGCGCTCCGCTTTCAAGCGCGCCTTGCGTCCCATCGGGGGGCGTAGTGTAAGGCATTGGGGATGAAGGATGAAGGATGAAGGATGAAGGATGAAGGATGAAGGATGAAGGATGAAGGATGAAGGATGAAGGATGAAGGGAGGCCGAATGTTTTGTCATCCCGAGCGTAGCGAGGGACCTGGGGGGACCGGGGGCGGCAGGATCGATCTTCGCGCCCCCTTCACACGCAGGTCCCTCGCTACGCTCGGGATGACAGTCGCTTCATCCTTCATCCTTCATCCTTCATCCTTCATCCTTCATCCTTCATCCTTCATCCTTCATCCTTCATCCTTCCCAATCACGGTTTCATGACCACCTTGATGCAGTCCTCCTCTTTGTCGCGGAAGATCTCGTACATCTCCGGGGCGTCGTCGAGGCCGACTCGATGGGTGATGATCACCGACGGGTCGATCTCTCCTTTTTCGATGCGGGCGAGCAGCGGGCCGGTGTAGTTGTGCACGTGGGTCTGGCCCATCTTCAACGTCAGGCCTTTGGCGAAGGCGGTTCCGAACGGGACCTTGTCGATGAGACCGGCGTAGACGCCGGGGATGGAGACCGTCCCGCCTTTCCGGCAGGCGTGCAGGGCCTGGCGCAGCGAGTGCGCGCGGTCGAACTGCACGCGCAGGGCCTGTTTCACACGATCGTAGATTGCGTCGGCGGTGTGGCCGTGACCTTCCATGCCGACGGCGTCGATGCACTTGTCGGGACCGCGTCCTCCGGTCCGCTGCTTGATGTCGTCGAACGGATCGTCGACATCTTCGTAGTTGAGAGGCTCGGCGCCCCACTGTTCCTGCGCGAGCGCGAGCCGTTCCGGAATGCGGTCGATCGCGAGAATCCGCTCGGCGCCGAGGAGGCGGGCGCTGGCGATGGCGAAAAGGCCGACGGGACCGCAGCCCCAGACGGCGACCGTATCGCCCGGCCTGATGTCGCAGTTCTCGGCGGCCATGTATCCGGTGGGGAGAATGTCCGTGAGGAAGAGGACTTTCTCGTCAGGGATGCCGGCCGGAATCTTCACCGCGTTGGTGTCGGCGAAGACCACGCGCGCGTATTCGGCCTGGCCGCCGGCGTAACCGCCGTACATGTGTGAGTAGCCGTAGATGCCGGAACCCGCATAGCCGGTGATGGCTTCGACCATCCAGGCGTTGGGATTGGTGTTGTCGCAGAGCGACCACAATTTGTTCTGGCAGAACCAGCAGCGGCCGCACGCGATGGGGAACGGGACGATGACGCGGTCGCCCACCTTGAGCCGTTTGACTTCGCTCCCCACTTCGACGATCTCTCCCATGAACTCATGGCCGAGGATGTCGCCGCGGAGCATGGTGGGAACGACGCCGTCGAAAAGGTGAAGATCGGATCCGCAGATGGCCGTCAGCGTGACGCGGACGATGGCGTCGTGAGGATTGAGAATTTCGGGATCGGGGACATCGAGGACGCGAACGTCTCCCTTGCCCCACCAGCAGACTGCGCGCATGTTGGTCTCCTAGTTCCGGCCGCTCGGCTGATCCTGGATGGTGGCGATCTCGCCGGTCTCGATGAGCATCTTCAGCCGGCGCAGATCCTCATGGACCTGCCAGTCGGGATCCTCGCCGAACATCCGCGAGATGACCGCGCCGAGCTTTCCGCCGGGCGGGTCGTAGCGGAGGACGACCTTCACTTCCGTTCCGCGTCCGCCTGATGCCGGCGTGAAGTGGACCGATCCGGCGTTGCTGATGCGGGATCCTTCGACCGACCGCCAGCCGATGAGCTCATTGGGGATCTCGTTGATGATCTCCGCTTCCCAATCGGCGTCCATGCCGGCGGGTCCGTCGGCGACCCATCGCGAACGCTTCGCGTCGATCACTTCGACCGACTCGAGGTTCTCCATGAAGCGCGGCAGGTTCTCGAAGTTCCGCCAGAACTGATAGAGGCTTTCCGGTGAAGCGTTGATCGTGACGGTTTTCTCGACCTGGATGCCGCGACCGTACGGGACGCTGACCGGGCGGCCATCATCGTCTTCGGCGGTGGAGAATCCAGCCGCGCCGTAGACCGGACAGAATCCCGTCGCGCCGCGCCAGACCAGCGCGGCGCCCAGCGCGCCGATGAGAAAACCGGGAGCGGAGCGGCGTTTGAGTCCGTATGCGGTCAGTGCGCTGCCGGCGATGACTGACAACCATCGTTCTGCGTGAGCAACATTCGTATCCATATGCCTTGCGGGTCAGCATGAGGCGTACCAGTACAATCCGTCGCATGTCTGCCGCGCCACCGCCTGTTCGACCCGTCACGATCGACGAGATCCGCGCCGCGCGCGAGCGCATTCGCTCCGTCGCGGTCCGCACGCCGCTCCTCAGGCTGCTGCATGGAACCGGACAGCCGGAGATCTGGCTGAAGCTGGAGAATCTCCAGCCGATCAATGCGTTCAAGATCCGCGGCGCGGCGAACGCGGTCGCGCTGCTCGATCCTGCAGAGCGCGCCAGGGGCGTGTGGACGATCAGCGCCGGCAACGCCGGCCAGGGAGTGGCTTACGCGGCACGCGAGGCCGGCGTTCCCTGCACGGTGGTCGTCATCGAAACCGCCGCCGACACCAAAGTCAAACGCATGCGCGACCTCGGCGCCCGCCTGGTGAAGGCTCCGTTCGACGCCTGCTGGCAGGCGATGGAGGATCGATCGTTCCCCGGTGTGGAAGGAACGTTCGTGCATCCGTTCGACGATCACGACTTCATCGCCGGCAATGCGACGGTGGGGCTGGAGATCCTCGAAGATCTGCCGAATGTGCAGGCAGTCGTCGCTGCGATCGGCGGCGGTGGACTCGTCGCGGGCATCGGGAGCGCGTTCCGGGCCCTCGCTCCTTCCGTGAAAATTCTCGGCGCGGAGCCGGAGACGGCCGCGCCCGGAGCCGCGTCGTTCGCGGCAGGGTCGCCGCAGGTGTTCGGTTCGTGGCAGGCGTCGTTCGTCGACGGCGCGGGAGGGAAGAGCATCTTCCCGCGGATGTGGGAACGGATGCAGGGCATCGTCGACGGATCGATCGTCGTCTCGCTGGACGAAGTGAAGCGCGCCATGCGCCTCGTCGCCGAAAAGACGCGCGTCATCGCCGAAGGAGCGGGAGCGCTGGCCGTTGCTGCCGCGCTGTCGGGAAAAGCGGGAGAAGGCCCGATCGTCGCGGTGGTCTCGGGGGGGAACATCGACCTGGCGAAGTTCGCGGAGCTGATCAGGTAGCCGGCCGTTGGATGATTTTGGATTTTGGATTCCTCCCCAAAAAAATCCAAAATCCAAAATTCACTTCACGATTGCCAGCGGCCGCATTCCGCGCTCGGGATACTCCCTCCGGTCGCCGAAGGCGCTGTAGGGCGCTTCCCAGACCGGGACGGCCACCCCGGCGACGATCGCCTTCCTGCCCGTGTCGCGCGGCTTGTCCACCCGTGCCGGTATGCGGACGCGGATTCCTTCCGGTTGCAGCGACGCCGATCCGCCGCGCTTGAGCATCAACGCCGGAACGAACACGTCGGCGTTGCCGGGGAGATCCCGCAGGACGAGCTTCGCGTCTTCGGCGCCGGGTGCGTTGAAGGAGACCGTGACGTTGCCGGGCGGAACGTCGAGGAGGATGAACGCTCCGGTCTCGGCGACGCCGCCGGAAACGAAATTGTTGCCGTCGATCCAGATATTCGTGGCCTGGAACTGCTGGATGAGGCGGGCGCTCTCGGTCTCGGCTGTAGTGACGGCGCCTTTTGAAGCGCCTTCGACGTCGGCGATCCAGCCGCGGACGCTCAGCGGCTCCTTGGCCAGCCGCGGCCGTGCCGGAGACGGCTCTCCTCCGCCGCAGGCGGTGAGGATGAGCGAAAGCGTGATCAGCCGTTTCATCAGCCGTGTCATCGGGCCGAATCTACCATGCGCCGCGTGCGATAATCCGGCCGTGAACAGGGTGGGGTGGACCTCATGAAACGTCTCTTGCTTCCAGGTGTGGTGGCCGTTCTGGCCGTCGCATCGATCGTCCTCGCGCAAGTTCCCGGTCCGGCGACTCTTCGCACGCCGTCGGGTGACCGTCCGATCGCGATCGTGCAGGTGGCCGGCCACCCGTTCGTCTCGGCGATCGACGTGGTGCTCGCTCTCGGCGGGACGATCACGCCCGAAAGTACCGGTTTCCGGGTCACCATCAACGAACAGGTCGGCGCATTCGGTCCTGACAGCCGTTTCGCCGTGGCGGGCGAGGACCTCATCGAGATGCCGGGAACACCGGTCCTCATCGAAGGGCGTCCGTACGTTCCGTGGCAGTTCTTTCAGGGTTACCTCACGAAAGCAGCCGGGCTGCAGACGTCCTTCGACGCCGTCGCGAATATCCTGAGCGTGCGGCCGCAGCAGCAGGTCGCGGTTCCGATGCAGTTCAACCTCACCCAAATCGAGGACATCTCGAAGATTGTCATCACCCTCGGCGCTCCCGCTGAATACACGCTGGTCAAGGACGGGAATGCGTACGTCATCTCGTTCCGCGCGCCGATTCAGGCGCCCTTCACTGAGCAGACCTACGACGACCCCAACGTGACCCGCGTGACATTCGCGGGACGCGACGTTCGCATCGAGCTCGCATCGGCCGAGGTTGCCGGTGATTCCTATCGCCTGGAGAATCCGTTCCGGATCGTTCTCGATCTGCGGAAGGGCGCGCCGGGCAGCGCCGGGCCTGTTCCGGCACTGCCGCAGCCGGGCATGCGGCGTCCCGCCGAGCCACTCGGCATCCGTACGATCGTGATCGACCCCGGACATGGCGGAAAGGAAGTCGGCGCGGTTGGCCCGTCGGGCCTGATGGAGAAGGATGTGACACTGAGCGTCGCGCGGAAGCTCGCGGCGTTGCTCGAGTCGCGCATCGGCGCACGGGTCGTGCTCACGCGCGATGACGACAGCGTGGTGTCGCACGATCAGCGTACGGCGCTTGCCAATCAATACAAGGCCGATCTCTTCCTCTCTGTACACATGAATGCCGCCGTCGTGAAGGATGCCAAAGGAAGCGAGACCTACTTCCTTTCGCTCGAAGCCTCGGACGAACTGGCGCGCAAGGCGGCCGAGACCGAGAACGCCGCGGAAAGCCGCGGCTCCGACGACGACCTCAAGCTGATCCTCTGGGACCTCGCGCATCAGGAGTATCTCCAGGAATCGAGCCGATTCGCGCAGGCCGTGCAGGAAGAGCTGAACCGGGCCAGCGGGGTGCAGAACCGCGGCGTCAAGCAGGCTCCGTTCAAGGTCCTCCTTGGCGCCACGATGCCGGCGGCACTCGTGGAGGTGGGGTTCATCAGCAACCCTGAAGAAGAGACGAAGCTGCAGTCCGACGGATTTCAGAACATGATGGTGGAGGCGCTCGTGCGCGCCGTCGAGCGGTACAAGAACGAATACGAGACCCGCATCGGCCTGATTCAGCCGGCGCAGCAACCGCCGCCGCTGGCCGGCGGCGTCGCCCCCCAGCAGAAGGCGAGGAGCGGGACGTAGTGCGCCGTACGGCCGTGCTTCTGACGATGCTGGCGGCGCTCAGCGGCTGCCGGCAGGAGAAACCACTCACCGCGAATCTCAACGCCGAGAACAAGGTGGCGCTGCGCGCGGTGCAGCTCTATTACGAGTCGCCTTCGATGCTCCTCGCGTCCGAGCAGAGAAGTGTCGAGCTTCCTGAAAATCCGGCCGCCGCGGTGTCGATCGTGATCCGGGAGCTGCTCAAAGGGTCCTCGAACGCGGGCGTTCCTCCGCTGTTTCCGCCGGACACCACGCTGCGTGCCGCCTATCTTCTTCCGGAGGGCACGGTGGTCATCGACCTCGGCGGGCCGACCCTGACGGAGGGTTGGCCGGCGGGCACGCACCAGGAGCTGATGGCCATCCATTCGCTGGTCCAGACGGTGGTGACCAATTTTTCGGAGGCCCGGCGGGTACGGCTGCTTGTCAATGGCACCCCAAGGGAGACGCTGGGGGGTCATGTGTGGCTGGGAAGACCGTTTGTGCCAGTGCCGTCGATGGTGCAACGTTAGGTGTGCAGGTCCGCTCTGCGGGGAAGAACCGGAACCGAACGGTCGTTCAGTTATTTAGCGAGCCATTTTCCAGAATGAGAGGTATCTCTCAGTGGACAAAGGGCTTGTAAAGTTGCTGTTACATTGAGAAAATTTTCACAAGTTGTGCGATAATGCGCCCAACGACACGTTTCTGATTACTGGATGGCGAGCGGGAGCCGCTTTCTGTTGTACCAGCCCGCCAACGTAGCTTCCCTCTGAACGCTTCTTTGAACCTTACCGGTAGTAACAGCTCGCCACCGAGCGGACCACGCTCGACCATCCAGTAACGTTGTTCCCGACCCCGCCTCCCCGGCGGGGTCTTTTTTTGTAATCGGTTACATGGTGGACTTTGGACTTTGGACTTTGGACCTTGGACCTTGGGGTTTCGGGTTTCGGGTTACGAGCGCCAGTACGCTCAGGATGACGTGCTCCCAAGGTCCAAGGTCCAGGGTCCGGCTAAACCAGCTCGGCCAGGGCCTGCTCCACGACGAGCCGGGCGTCGGCATTCACCGCCAGCCATCGCAGCGCCGCGGTCGTTCCATCGGCCGCGGCGAGGATGCGATCGACGGACAGAGATCCGCCGAGATCGATGCGGCCCGCGGCGGCGTCGCAGAGGATGGTGCCGAGGAGGGCGATGGCATCGCCGGTTGGTTCGCGCTGGGAGACCGCGGCGGCAATCGCGAGCAGCGCCGCGGTGTCACGCTCACGAGCGAATCGCATCAGTCCTGAACGGATGAAATCTGCGAGCTCTTCGTCCTGCGCGACTTCGCCGCCGACGTAGATCGCCTGCGACCTGGAGCGGATCGTGGGCAGCAGGAGATCGGGAGAACGCGTCAGCAGGATGAACGTCGTGTCTCTTGCCGGCTCTTCGAGAGTCTTGAGGAGCGAGTTCGATCCTCCCGTGCTCAGGCCGTCCGCGGGATCGATCACGAATACCTTGTTCCTGCCTTCATAGGGACGCAGCGTCGCTTCGGCCACTACTTCACGAATCTGCTCGATGCTGATCAGTTTGCGCTCGCCGCTGACCTCGATGAAGTGGACGTCCGGATGCAGGCGCCGCTCGATGCGGTCGCACGCCGGGCAGTCGTCGCCGGTCGTCCCTTCGAGGCAGTTGAGGGTTTTCGCGAGGCTCAGGGCCAGCGCGCGCAGTTCCTCGCGCGACGGCCCGTGCAGGATGATCGAATGATGCAGCTCGCCGCGACGCGCGGTGTCAAGGAGCAGCTCCGCGGCGGAGCTCATCGGACGATCTCCGGCGCCCGTTGCTCGAGAACGGCGAGAGTCCGCGCGAAGACTTCGTCGATCGAGCCGGAAGCGTCGATCGTTACGAAGCGGTCCGGTTCGGCGAGGGCCAGCGCGAGGTATCCCTCGCGCACGCGACGGTGAAACCGGACGTCTTCCGCCTCGAACCGCCCTTCGTCCTTCGTCGCCGTGGCGTTGCGCGACCGCGCCCGGCGCAGTCCCTTTTCTTCCTCGATGTCGAAGAGCAGCGTCAGGTGAGGGACGAGCGAATCGGTGACCCAGTCGTTGAGGGTCCGAAGCCGGTCGAGATCGAGGAGGCGGCCGAATCCCTGGTAAGCGAGCGTCGCGTCGGTAAACCGGTCGCACAGCACGACCGCGCCGCGCTCGAGCGCGGGGCGGATGACTTCCACGACGTTCTGACGGCGAGACGCCGCATAGAGCAACAGCTCCGTGAGGCGATCCATCGTGTTCTCTGAACGGAGCAGGATCGCGCGGATCTGGTCGGCCAGCGGCGTGCCGCCCGGCTCCTTCGTCGTGACACAGTCCACGCCACCCTCTCGCAGCCGCGCCGCCACCCTTTGCAGCTGCGTCGTCTTCCCCGATCCCTCGGGCCCCTCGAACGTGATGAACATCGGCGCGGAGTTTAATGGATGGAGGGTCAGGTCTTCAGGATCATCCCGAGCGCAGCGAGGGATCTCCGGAAGCACCGGCAGAGGCCGATGTTTCCTGCGCTGCTCGAACTTCCATGATCGCGGTGGTACCGGAGATCCCTCGCTGCGCTCGGGATGAAAACCCTCAGCCCTTCATCCCGTCCTTCAGGCCCCTCAGGTAATGCTCGCGCATCAGGGTCTCGAAGACCTTTGGTTGCGCGAGGAAGCGGAAGCGCTCGCCGAGGCGGGCGCGGCGGCGCAGGCGGGCCAGCTGTTTTTCGTTGGCCAGCCGGCGGGTCTCCAGTTCGTGGACGCCGAGGAAGTGGCCGAGCTCAGGGTGCTTGCTGTAGAAGATCGCGCCGGACTTGCCGACCGTGTACTGCCGGCGCGCGAACGAGTCGACCGTCATCGGGTGGTAATGCCGTGTGATGGCGTTCTCGTTGTAATGAATCTTCAGGCCTTTGCGATCGAGGCGATACGCGAGCTCGATGTCTTCCCACGCGGCCGACGGAAACGTCGTGTCGAACGGATGATCGGCCAAGAGCTGGCGACCCATCGAGATGTTCGACGTGTAGAAGAAGTTGAAAGGAACGACGTCGCCGTGGCGGATCAGCTTGTAGCCGAACTGCAGGCCGAAGTCGTTGATGTAATCCATGAACGCCGTGACCAGGGTCCCGGCCGGCCAGCCGGTGTAACCGAGGCAGGCCACCAGTGGATCGTTGCCGGCCTGATCGTGGACGCGGGCATGCTCGGCGAGAAATCGCTCGCCGGGAACCGTATCGTCGCCGATGAAGACGACGTAACGTCCCTTCGCCAGCGAAACGCCGTGATTGCGCGCGCGTCCCGGTCCCGAGTTCGGCTGCGTGCGGAACGTGACGTCACAGCGCGCACCGATGAACCGGGCGGTGTCGTCGCTCGAGCCGTCGTCGATGACGATGGTCTCGAACTCCGGCGCCCCGATCTGATTCTGCAGCGCCTCGAGGACCCGCAGAAGCATCGGCAGCCGGTTGTGGGTGGGGATGACGACGGAAAAGTAAGTCATTTGATTTTGGATTTTGGATTTTGGATTTTGGATTTGGCAGGGGGGAAATCCAAAATCCAAAATCCAAAATCCAAAATGCTTTTCCTCATGCCGAAACGCCGCCATCAATACACAGCACCTGCCCGGTAATGCCGCTGGCGTCGTCGGAGAGGAGGAAGGCGATTCCCGCGGCGACTTCGTCCGCGCGAATGATCCTCCGCATCGGAATCTGCCGGATCATCTCCTTCCGCGCTTCGGGATCGAGATCGGTGGTCATGTCGGTCTCGACGAGGCCAGGGGCCACGCAGTTGACGCGAATCCCGCCGCGCGCGACTTCACGCGCCAGCGACCGGGTCATGGCGATGAGCGCACCTTTCGCCGCCGAGTAATTCGTCTGCCCCGGCACGCCGTGCAGGCCCGAGAGCGACGTGACGTTGACGATCGCGCCCGACCGCTGCTGCATCATCAGCGGCAGAGCCGCCTTGGTCATGGCCCACGCGCCGTCTAGATTCGTGTCGATGACGTCGCGCCACTGGTCGTCAGTCATGTTGTAGAGCAGCGCGTCACGCCGGATGCCGGCGTTGTTCACCAGCGCGTCGATCGCGCCGAACTTGTGCGCGACGATGTCCACGATCTCGCGCGAGCGCACGTGATCGCGGATGTCCCCCCGCACGGTACAGACCTGCGGCGCATCCTTGGAGAGCGTCCCCTTCGCTTCCTGCTCGAAGGCCGTGGCCGCGTCCGCGGACGTGTTGTACGTGATGGCGACATTCCACCCCTCCATGAGGAGGTGCATCGCCGTGACCCGCCCGATGCCACGCGAGCCGCCGGTGATGAGGACTGATTTTCTGGACATCGGGGGGCGTCAGCTCTCTTCTTCGTACCGTTCCTTGAGCGAGGCCACGACCGCGGGATCGGCGAGCGTGGTCACGTCGCCGAGGGCTCGTCCTTCGGCGATGTCGCGCAGGAGCCGTCGCATGATCTTGCCGCTTCGCGTCTTCGGAAGGTCGATCGTCACCAGGATCTTCTCCGGCCGCGCAATCGCACCGATCTTGTCGGTGACGTGCTGCTTGAGCTCCTGCTCGAACTTCGCCGGATCCTTGATCGCCGCCGCGCGCTGCGACTCCTTCACGATCACGAACGCGGCGATGCCGGTGCCCTTGATGTCGTGGCTGATGCCGACGACCGCCGCTTCCGCGATGGACTGATGATCGACGAGCGCCGACTCCACTTCCATCGTGCCGATGCGATGGCCGGCGACGTTGATCACGTCGTCGACGCGTCCCAGCAGCCAGAAATAACCGTCTTCGTCGCGCTTCGCGCCGTCGCCCGTGAAGTAGATGCCGGGCCACTTCGACCAGTACTGCTTGACGAAGCGGTCGGGGTCGCCCCAGATCCCGCGCAGCATCGACGGCCACGGCGAGGTGATGGCGAGATAGCCGCCGCCCACTTCGACGCGGTTTCCGCGCTCATCGAGAATCTCCGCATCGATCCCCGGGAATGCCTTCGTCGCCGAGCCGGGCTTCGTCGGTACGATCCCCGGCAGCGGCGTGATCAGGATCGCGCCGGTCTCGGTCTGCCACCACGTATCGACGATGGGGCATCGCTCGGCGCCGATGTTCTTGTGGTACCACATCCATGCTTCCGGGTTGATCGGCTCGCCGACGCTGCCAAGGAGGCGGAGCGATGACATGTCGTGCGCCTGCGGGTGCTGTTCGCCCCACTTCATGAACGCGCGGATGGCCGTGGGAGCTGTGTAGAAGATCGAGACTTTGTGGCGCTCGATGATCTCCCAGAAGCGATCCTGCTTCGGCCAGTCGGGCGCACCTTCATAGATGACGACCGTCGCGCCGAGCGCGAGCGGTCCATACACGACGTACGAGTGGCCGGTGACCCAGCCGATATCGGCGGTGCACCAGTACACGTCTTCATCCTTGAGGTCGAAGACCCATTTCGTCGTGGCGATGCATCCGGTTAGGTACCCACCCGTCGTGTGAACGATGCCTTTCGGTTTGCCGGTCGTTCCCGATGTGTAGAGCGTGTAGAGCATGTGCTCGGAGTCCACCCATTCCGGCGGACAGTTGTCGTCCGCGTCGTGAAGGACTTCGTGGTACCAGCGATCGCGACCCGTCTGCATGCGCAGCGTGTCATCGGCCTCCTCGGCTGCCGGACGGCGCATGACCACGACCACGTCGGTGATCGAAGGGCAGTCGGCAACCGCCGCGTCCGCGACCTTCTTCAGCGGAACGAGGTTGCCGCGCCGGTAGCCGCTCGTCGCCGTGATCAGCACCTTCGCCTCGGCGTCCTGAATGCGGTCGCGCAGCGCTTCCGATGAGAACCCGCCGAAAACAACCGAGTGCACGGCGCCGATCCTCGCGCATGCCAGCATGGCCACGACCGCCTCCGGGATCAACGGCATGTAGATGGCCACGCGGTCACCGGAGTGCACGCCGAGCTTCTTGAGGCCGTTCGCGAATTTCGAGACGTCGCGATGCAGGTCGCGATAGGTGATCCGTTTCACTTCACCCGGTTCGCCTTCCCAGATCAGGGCGACCTTGTCACCGCGCTTGTCCAGATGACGGTCGAGGCAGTTGTATGACGCGTTGAGCTTTCCGCCGATGAACCACTTCGCATGCGGCGGATTCCATTCGAGAACGCGATCCCATTTCGTCTGCCAGTCGAGCTGCTCGGCCCACCCTTCCCAGAAGCGCTCGCGATCACTTTTCGCTTTCGAGTAAATCGCCGGGTCGCTGACGTTTGCGTTCTTGCGGAACGAAGACGAAGGTGGGAATTCGCGGTTTTCCGTCAACAGCGCGTCAATCTGATCTGACATGTGCCTTTTTCTCCGGGGCGAGGAGTGTAGCATCGGGCGCGATGCGCAAAGCGGTCGTGGCGGTCGTCGTGGCAGCGGGTGTCCTCTGGCTGGTGATGTGGGCCTGCGCGCTCCTGATGCGCAGTGCCATGAGCACCGGTCCGGAGAACGCCTGGCCCGCCGGATTGGGGACGCTGAGCGAGGCGGCGAAGCGGTATCAGGAGACGACGATGAGCCCGTCTGCCGCCCGGCTCGTGGCCGCCGCCGAACCTCTCGGCATCGACCTCGCGCCGCGCATGCGCAGTGACCTCCTGAAAACAGAGCCGCGGCCAATGGAGTTCGCCCGCCAGCAGATCGATGCGTGGGTGCGCAGTCAGCTGCGCATTCCAACGGACCAGATCGCGGCGCTGCCGCCGGAGCTCGCGGAGTATCTCGCCGGCCGCGCCGGGGATCTCGCCGTCGTCAGCGCGCTGCTTCGCTCGAAGGAGCCGGTCGTCTGGCCGCAGGACGTCGGCGATCCCGGCGCCCCGCTCCCGAACCTTCTCGGTCTCGCGCAGCTGCAGCGCGTGCTCATCGCCCGCGCGTTCGACCGCACGCGCGCGGGAGATGCCGGCGCGTGGAACGATCTCGAAGCGGCATGGATTCTCGCGCGGTCGCTCAGCACGCGCGGTGAGTTGATCTCCGTCCTCACGTCGCTGGCGATGGCTCGCCGCGCGGACGCCGCGGCGCGCAAGCTCCCGCTTCCGCTTCCGCCATGGCTGCAGGAGATGCAGTCCTTCGATTACCGCCGCGCCGTGATCGCGTCGTACCAGCTCGACGCGTGGCGGTCGCACGACGCCATCCACGCGGAGACATCCGTCGATGGTTCTCCGCTGCTTCGCCGCGCCGTCGATGCCGTGATGAGTCCCTACACGCGGATGTCGGCGTCCGATCTCATGGAGGAAAGAAGGCGATCGGCGATCGCCATCGCCGGCACACGGCAGTGCGAGTTCCCCGGTGTGCGCCCATCGCCGGCCTGGTGGAACGTGCCCGCGCGATCGATCAGCACGCCGAACGTCGATGTGATGTGGCAGCGGGTGCTCCGCTTCACCGCCGAACGGGAAGCAACGCTGCGCGCGCTGCGCATGCGCGAAGGAGCACCGCGGATGCCGCGCTCTTCATGCGCGGATGGGGAGTGGATCTACTTCGAGGGCGGATTCCGGTTCAGCAGGAGCATCCCCGATCGCGCGGAGGGAATCCCGCTGGAGTTTAGAAAGTGAGTGGAGTGCGGCAGCCTTGCTGCCGCTCAGGCTCGCGGCAGCTTGCTGCCGCGCCCCCCCAAGAGAACGGCAAATGTTCAATGTTGAATGTTGAATGTTGAATGTTGAATGTTGAAAGAGCGCATTCAACATTCAACATTGAACATTGAACATTGAACATTGAACATTCGGTCTCTCTCCAGCTGCGCTACCGCGCCGTCGCAAACGACGCCGCAATGGACTTGAACAGCACGAGCCCGTCGGAGTTGCCGAGGATGTTTTCGGAGCAGCGTTCGGGGTGGGGCATGAGGCCGAGGACGTTGCGCTCGCGGTTGCAGATGCCGGCGATGTTGCGCGCGGAGCCGTTCGGGTTCGCCTCGCTGGTGAGCCGCCCCTCCTCGTCGCAGTAACGGAAGATCACCTGGCGGTTGCGCTCGAGATCGTCGAGCGTGGCGTCGTCGGCGAAGTAGTTCCCTTCGCCGTGCGCGATGGGGACGCGCATGATCTGGCCCTTCTGCATCTCCGACGTGAAGGCTGTGTTCGTCTCTTCGGTGCGCAGGAGGACATCGCGGCTCAGGAAGCGGAGGTGCTGATTGCGCATCAGCGCGCCGGGAAGGAGTCCCACTTCGGTGAGGACCTGAAAGCCGTTGCAGATGCCGAGGACGAGGCCGCCGCCGGCGGCGTGGCGGCGGATGGGCTCCATGATCGGCGCGAACTTGGCGAGCGCGCCGGCGCGGAGGTAATCGCCGTAGGCGAATCCGCCGGGGAGGATCACGCAGTCGCTTCCCTTGAGGTCGGTGTCCTTGTGCCAGAGGAACTCGGCCTCGGCGCCGAGGACGTCTTTGGTGACGTGCATGGCGTCGTGGTCGCAGTTGGAGCCGGGAAGGATGACGATGCCGAATTTCACGGGAGCAGTTTAGCGCGGTGCAGCGTGCACAGACGAAGCCTTCAGCTGGGTCCGCTTTCATCGGCCTGAGTGTTCGCAATCCCACAGCAGGCTCGTGACTGAACCGGGCCGACCCGCACTATCGCGCTAACGCCGGCCGCGGCACCTTGTAGATCGTGAGAAACCCAGCCGGGTCGGTCGCCGCGAGCGTGTTGTTCATCCGGTCGTACGCGAGCGCGTAGACGTTCACGCCGTACAGCGAGGCGGGGGAGATCCGGCGGCTCGACCCCGCGAACGCTCCGCTGCTGCTGCAACGGCGCTCGGCGTAGATGAGAAGCTCGCTCGGCGTTCCCGTCGTGGCGATCTGCGGGCCGCTGCCCACCGGCAGACAGATCCGGTCGCTGTTGACCACGTCGCCGAAATTGATGCGCATCCGCACCTGGGCGCCGCTCCCTTCCATCTGCGCGATGGTGTTCTTCTTCGTCACCACCGGCTTCTCGAACACGTGCTCGCGGCTGACTGCAATGAGAGAACGATCCGACGCCGCGAACAGCGCCGCCTCGATCGTCTTGTCCGTCTGCAACGGCTCCCTCGCCACCTCGGCGAACGTCGTCGTGTCGTAGAGCACGGCCACGGTCGCTTTCGCGTTGCCGAAATCCTCCGTGCCGATCACGGCGAGCGTCGTCCCCGTCGAGTTGACCGCGATCGCCATCGGGTCGTCGAAATTCAGCGTTCGCAGCTCGGCCTTGCCGTCGGCATCGAACACGTGAACGCGCCGGCCCAGAAGGTAGAGGTGTTTCCCCTTCGGATCGGGGAGGGCGTCGCGGATCGTCTCGCCCTCCATCGTGATCTCGCGAATGACCGCCAGACTCGGGATGGCCAGGATCGTCGCGCTCTCGTCGCTGCCATTGGCGATGTAGAGGCGATTGCCGGCGGCGTTCGTGCGCACGGTGACGAGCTCCTTGGTCGCGGCGATGTGCGCGGAATCGAGGACGAGCTCGCGGAGAACGCTCCCCGTCGACGGATCGACGGCGATGACCGACTGGCGGTCGGCCAGTCCGACGTAGACCGTTCCATTCGGTCCCACCGCCACGCCGCGCGGCTGTCCCTCGATGGACCAGCGGCGGACGATCTTCTTGTCGCGGGTGGAGACGGGGGTGAGCTTCGGCGTCTCCGCAAAGAGGGAGAATGCCGCGGAGAGGGTGAGCAGACCAACTGCGAGGGACTTACTCCTCAATTGTGTAGGAGAAATTCTCGACGACGGTGTTCGCGAGGAGTCGTTCACACATCTGGCGAATGGTGTTCTCGATGCCCTCTCCGGTCTGCTCACTTTCCGCAAGCGTCAGTCGAAACAATTTGCCTACCCGCACATCTTCCACGCCTGCGAAGCCAAGCGAGCTCAACGAGTGCTGGATCGCCTTCCCCTGAGGGTCGAGGACGGAGGGCTTCAGTTCCACGATCACGGTCGCTTTCATGACCGCGGATGGTAGCAGTGGTGGACGTCGAACCACAGAGGACACAGAGCACACAGAGAGACACAGAGGACTTCTCTGTGAATCTCTGTGACCTCTGTGTCCTCTGTGGTTACGCGTATTCGAGGTCTCAGAACAGCGGCATCTGCGAGTAACGCGAGGGGCCGGGCGTCACTCTCGGCGCCCGACGGCGGGCGATCTCGAAAAGGCCGGTCGGCTCGAACTGTTTGGCGATCGACAGCTCGAGCTGCATGCCATGCTTCTTGAGAAGCCGCGACGCCATGTCGCGCACGATCGACTCGTGGTTATTTTTCTGTGACAGATGAATCATGCACAGCGCCTTGAGGTCGGCGCCGATCATCCGCTGCACCGCGGACATGGAGTCGTCGTTCGAGAGATGGCCGAAGCGCGACATGATCCGGCGCTTGAGGCTCCACGGGTACGTTCCCATCCGGAGCATGTCCAGGTCGTGGTTCGACTCGAAGAAGAGGCCGTCGCAGCCGCTGAGATGCTGGAGCACCGCTTCGTCGACGACGCCGAGGTCGCTGGCGATGCCGACGCGGGTACCGTCGCGGGCCTCGATGACGAAACACGCGGGATCGGCCGCGTCGTGCACGGTGCGGCGGGCATGAACGTTCAGCTCGCCGATCGAGAACGTGGAGTTGTTCTCGAAGACCACGATCGGCGCCTCGGCCCGGTCGATCCGGCTGGCGTCGAGCGTTCCCCTCGTCAGATAAATCGGAATCCCGAACTTGCGTGCGATTTTCTCCGCCCCACGGATGTGGTCGTAATGCTCGTGGGTGATGACGAGGGCGCGGACTTCCTCGATGTTTTTGCCGAGGGAGAGGAGGCGCTTGCGGGTGTCGCGGGGGCCGAAGCCGGCGTCGACGAGGATGCTGGTGCCGTCACTCTCGAAGTAGTAGGAATTGCCGGCGCTGCCCGATCCGAGTGGAGC
>CALMZP010000042.1 GCA_937870635.1 uncultured Acidobacteriota bacterium
CTATGGTTCAGTCGGTTGCCGAAAGCCGCTGCCCCCTGAGTTCGCCGGTTCAATCAACGTCGGTCGCGCAAATCACGGGGGCACGCGTCGAAGCGCTCCCGGCCGCCATTGCGTACGATGGCCTCATGAGACACGCGATCGACGAGCGCGACGCCTTCCTGGCGAGCGGCGATGCCACCACGCCGCGGATGCCGCTCGCGGCGGCCAGCTTCGCGAGCCGCACGACACTGGCCGACGCGCCGCCCGTCAATCCGATGGCGTCCAGATCGTCTTCACCGAGGCTGGTGAGGACGGTGACCGCAAGGATGAGCGTGTTCTGGCTGCGAGCGGCGCCGAGCATCGCCGCGCCTCCCGTTGCATGGACGGTCAGCATCGCGATTCCCAGCTTTCCAGCCTCCCTGACCGCGTGCTGAACGGTATTGGGGATGTCGTGGAGCTTGAGGTCGAGGAAGACACGATGCCCGGCAGCGATGACTTCCCTGACCAGCTCAGGCCCATTGGCTGTGAATGCCTGGAGGCCGATCTTGAGAGCTCCTGCAATGCCGCGGAGGTCGTCGGCCAGCGCATGGATCTCGGCGGTTGAGGAGAGGTCGGCGGCGACGATCAGACGGTCACGAGCTTGCATCGTCTGTGATGATAATTGGCCGTGGCAGATAAGTGGACCGTTGCACGCGCTCTCGACGAGATCAGCCGCTATCACGAGCTGAGCGATCCTCAACCATTCCGGGCCCGGGCTTTCGAGCGCGCCGCGCGGGCTGTGGAGGGCCTGGACAGAGATCTCGGCGAGGTGATCGCCTCCGGCGATCTCTACAAAACGTCCGGGATCGGAAAAGCGATCGGCCCGATCATCGTCGAGCTCATGGAGAACGGCTCCTCGCCTTATCTCGACGACCTGCGGGCCACGTATCCCCCCGGCATCTTCGAGCTTCTGCGCGTCCCGGGGCTTGGCCTCAAGAAGATCGGCGTTCTGCATTCGACCTTTGGGATCGGATCGCTCGACGAGCTCGAGGAAGCTGCGAAGGAAGGCCGGCTGGCCAAGCTCCGCGGATTCGGAGCGAAGACGCAGGCGAAGATCCTCGAAGGCATCGAAAAAGCGCGGACGCGGGAGTCGAAGTTCCTGCTCCCCACGGGGCTCGAGGTCGCGGAGCTCATTCGTGAGCGTCTCGCCGCGATCGACGCGGTGGAGGACGTCGAAGTCGTCGGCAGTGTGCGGCGGCGTCTCGAAGTCGTCCGCAACGTGAATCTCGCCGTCTCCACGACCGATCCCGCGGCGGTCATCTCCGTCATGAGCCGTTTCCTCGATCAGGGAGCGGGCGTCGGCGAGGACACATGGACGGGCGTTGCACGCAACGAGATCGCGGTGCTGCTTCACTTCGCCGAACCGAAGCAATTCGGGCACATGGTCCTGCGCACGACGGGAACGCCGGATTTCGTGACGGCATTCGAAGAGGCGGCTGCGCGAATGCCGGCCGCGAAGACCGAGGAGGAGCTTTTCGAGAAGGCGGGAATTGCGTTCGTCGAACCTGAGCGACGAGAGAGCGCCGCTGATCTGAAGAAGAAGCGGCGGCCGAAACTCGTCAGTCCGTCCGATCTTCGCGGCACCTTTCACGTCCACACGACGTTCTCCGACGGGCGAAACACCGTTCTGCAGATGCTCACGGCCGCGCGCGACCGCGGCTTCGATTACGTCGGGATCTCCGACCATTCCAAGGCTGCCTATTACGCGGGCGGGCTGACCGAGGATGGTGTGCGCCAGCAGCAGGCCGAGATCAGGGAGCACGAAGGCTCGGTGGCGCCGATGCGTGTTTTCCGTGGCAGCGAGGCCGACATCCTCCCCGACGGATCGATGGACTACGACAGAAAGACCCGCGAGAAATTCGACTTCATCGTCGCGTCCGTGCACTCGCGATTCAACATGAACCGCGAAGAGATGACCGAACGAATTCTCCGCGCGCTCGACGACCCGACCGTCACTTTCCTCGGCCACGTCACCGGCCGCAAGCTTCTTGTCCGTGACGGTTACACCGTCGACTTCGACCGAATCTTCGAGCGCGCCGCCGAGCGGGGCGTCATCATCGAGATCAACGGCAACCCCTACCGGCTCGATCTCGACTGGCGCCACATAGGCCGCGCCGTCGAGCACGGCGTGATCTTCAGCATCAACCCCGACGCGCATTCCATCGCCGAGATGTCGCACACGATCAGCGGCACCTGGGTCGCGCGCAAAGCAGGCCTCACGGCAAAGCACATCTTCAACACGAGAAGCGTCGAGGAGGTCGCGGCGTATTTCGCGAAGCGGAAGGCCGTTAACCGTTAACCGTTAACCGTTAACCGTTAACCGTTAACCGTTAACCGCGGCGAGCATAACGTCCCCACGTCATCCTGAGGCGCGAAGCGCCGAAGGATCTCAGGTTACGCAACTTGAGACCCTTCGCCGTCTTCGCGGCTCAGGGTGACGTGACAGCAACAGCGGCTGACGGCGCACTAAACGAGAGCGGCAATGTGATAGGCCACTTAACGGTTAACGGTTAACGGTTAACGGTTAACGGTTAACGGTTAACGGTTAACGGTCTTCGCGCTGACCACGACCACCAGCGCACGCTGGCTCTGCGGGTCGCGTGTCGCACCGAAGATCAGCGTCTGGCCGATCTTGAGATTGAGCGTGGTCTTGTAGAGCGCGGTGAGCTGATCGCCCTGAAGCTTCGAGAGCTTGAAATCTGCCAGGCTGATGGAATCGCTCTTCGAGTCGTACTCGCCGAAGCGGAAGTCGGCGCGATAGCCGCTGCCCAGTTCGACGATGCCCGGCTCGCCCTCGCGGCCGTCCACGTTGACGGCACCCAGGTGCTCGAAGGAATTGAAGCGCAGCATGGCCAGCTTCGGAGCGACATCTTTGAGCGTATCGGGCACCTGACCACCGGCACCCTCGACCCTGGCTGCAGTGACGAGGCGGACGGTCAGCTGCACCGGCTGGGGCGGCGTGTCGAAGCGCTGCAGAGCGGCAGCGATGTTCTTGAGGTTCTCAGCACGGTCTGTGATCACGACCGAATTGGCCGCGGACTGGATGGCGACGGTTCCCTCCGCGCTGACGAGCGTCTTGATCGCCGTGGCAGCCTTCTCCGCGAGCTTGTGCTTGAACTGATACGTGAAGACGGAGAGCGTCTTCTCGTCAGTGGACGCAGCCTGGTCGGCCATGGCGGCGGCGCCGAAGCAGAGAAGGATGAGAGTCAGGAGAGCAATTCTTTTCGTCATAGATCCGCCGGAAGCGATTCGTCGAACACCATGACCACCTTCACGTCATCCACGCCCTCGGTCGGCACTTCAACGATGGTTGCAGTTTCAGATTCGTAGTTTTCGATCACAGGTCTGGACATGAAGCTGGTCGGGTGCAGCGCGGCGCGCTCGATGTTGAGCGGCGTGCTCGTGAAACTCGTCTCATATTGATAGATGGCGGCGCCACCGAGGACGCCGATGGCAATCGTCGCCGCAATCGCCAGGCGGCGCG
The DNA here is from genome assembly GCA_937870635.1 of uncultured Acidobacteriota bacterium. Lineage (GTDB taxonomy): Bacteria > Acidobacteriota > Thermoanaerobaculia > Gp7-AA8 > Gp7-AA8 > DATLEX01. The sequence continues at coordinate 3,503 of CALMZP010000042.1, forward strand.
TCCACGAGACGGGCCGGCGCTCCATCGCCGTCTCGGTAGAGCGGAGCCGGACTTCGCGCATGACGTCGCCGACGAACGCATCGATGCCGCCGGGCGGCACCAGATTGTCCGATCCCATCGAACGGAACAGAATCTCCGGATCGATCGCCAGCGCCACCGGAAGGCACGGGTCGCAGCTGCGGACGTGCTCGAGCAGCGCTGCGTCTTCCGTTGCGGCCGTGAACTGCGCGCGAAACGCGTCGCACGAGATCATTGTCCCCTCCATAGCTGGGCGTACTCCGGATACCGTTGCCTGAGCTGCGCCTGCATCAGCTTCCTGGCGTTGAAGAGATGGTTACGAACAGTCGATTCGCGGCAGCCCAGAATCTTCGCGATCTCGGCCGACGGAAGGTCTTCCATCTCGCGCATCACGAAGATCGTCTTCTGCTTGGGCGACAGGACGGAGGAGACCTCGTTGAAAACGGTCTCGATCTCTTTCCGCTGCATGACCACACCCTGTTCGGCATCCGTGGACGTTCGGACCAGGCGCAGCGTCGAGTTGACCGCGTTCTCGCGCGACTGGCGGTTGCGGATGAAATCGATGGCCACGTTCGTCACCATGCGGTAAAGCCACGTGTCGAACGCGTACGCCGAATCGTATTTGCCGAGGTTCTCCCACAGCTTGATGAAGACGAGCTGGGCGATGTCTTTGGCATCTTCTGCATTGCCGATGATCCGGTAACAGAGGGCGTACACCTTGGGCGTCTTGCGGCGCACGAGCTGCTCGAACGCCTCCGCGTCGCCCCCGCGGATCGTCTCTACCAGGAGGCGATCGTCGGGCTGTACGGGGTCCTTGGTCGGGGTCATCAGGCGTAGTTCCGCGCCCATTGTCACTTAGTTACGCGGGTCCCACCGGAAACGTCTAGCGGGGGTAACCGCTTCCCCTGCTAGAATTCGACGTATCGATGAGAGTTCTGGTGATCGGCCAGGGTGGCCGCGAGCACGCCCTCTGCTGGAAACTCAAGCAATCACCTTTAGTTAAAGAGGTTTACGCGGCTCCGGGCAATGCCGGAATCGCTACCGTCGCGGACTGCGTGCCCATCGGGGTCGCGGACATCATCGAGCTGGCAGACTTCGCCGAGAAGCTCAAGATCGACCTGACCGTGGTCGGACCGGAGCTCCCCCTCACCCTCGGGATCGTCGACGAGTTCCAGAAACGGGGGCTGACCATCTTCGGCCCCAGCCGCCTGGCCGCCGAGCTGGAGGGGTCCAAAGTCTTCTCGAAGGAATTCATGCGGAAGTACAACATCCCGACCGCCGAATCGACAGTCTGCCAGTCGGTCGATGAAGCGCACGCGGCTCTCAAGAAGATCAAGTACCCCTCAGTCATCAAGATCGACGGCCTCGCCGCGGGCAAAGGTGTCGTCGTCGTCAACTCCAAGAAAGAGGCCGACGAGTACCTGCAGGTCGTCTTCGAGGAGAAGCGTTTCGGCAACGCCGCCACGCGCATCCTGATCGAGGAGTTCCTCGAAGGCGAAGAAGTGTCGTTCATGGTCATTACGGACGGAAAACGTTCCGTCCCGCTCGCCCCGGCCAAGGACTACAAAAAGGCTTTCGACGGCGACACCGGGCCGAATACCGGCGGCATGGGCTCGCATTCGCCCGCGGTCGTGCTGAATGGAGAGACAGCCGGCGAGGTCATGAAGAAGATCATCCTCCCGACGATCGCCGGGATGGAAGCCGAGGGACGGACGTACTCCGGCGTCCTGTACGCGGGACTGATGCTGACGCGTCAGGGACCGAAGGTCCTCGAGTACAACTGTCGCTTCGGCGATCCGGAGACACAGGTGCAGATGCTCCGGCTGGAAGACGATCTGGCCGACATTCTGCTCAAGGTCGCTCGCGGGAACCTCGGCGATACAAAGCTGAACTGGAAGAAAGAAGCTGCCGCCTGCGTGGTCATGGCCGTCGACGGCTACCCGGCCGAGTTCCCCAAGGGGCAGGAAGTCGTCATCGATCCGATCGACGACGATACCGTCGTCGTCTTCCACGCCGGTGTGATCCGGAAGGGTCCCAAGCTCGTGAACATGGCCGGACGCGTCGTGAATGTCTGCGCGCGCGCCGGAAGCCTCTCCGACGCTCTGGCGAAGGTCTATCAGGCCGTTCCGAAGGTGCGATTCGAAGGTGCGTGGTACCGCCGCGACATCGGTTACCGCGCCCTCGAGCATCTGGCGGCCACGGCCACGTCGCGGTAGGGTGTGGAGCACTTCTGCGCTCGGGATAAACTTGGCGTATGTCGAAACCTTGGGTTTGTATCGTCATGGGCAGCGACTCCGACGCGGAGGTCATGTCGCAGGCATGTGCCGCGCTCGACGAGCTCGGCGTGCCCTACCAGATGTCAGTCGCATCGGCGCATCGGAGTCCCGAACGCACACATCAGATCGTGACCGAGGGGGAGCGGGATGGCGCGGCCGTGTTCATCGCCGGAGCCGGGATGGCCGCGCACCTTCCGGGAGTCGTCGCATCCTTTACGACGAAACCGGTGATCGGCGTCCCGCTCAGCGGGAGCGCGCTGCAGGGTGTGGACGCTCTCTACGCAGTGGTGCAGATGCCACCGGGGATTCCCGTAGCCTCGGTTGCGATCGGTGGCGCGAGAAACGCAGGCATTCTGGCTGCGCAGATCGTCGCGACGGCCGACACAGCGGTGGCTTCGCGCTTGAAGGAGAATCGGACGGCGATGGCCGCTGCCGTCGCGAGCAAGTCGAAGCGCGTAGAGAAATCGACGCGCTGAGGTAGAGCCGATGGCTCACGCCCACCATCATCACGATGCGCAAAGCGCCTCGGTTTCGCGAAAGCTGACGATCTCGGCCATCGCGACCGTCGCCTTCGTCGTCGTGCAGGTGGCCGTCGGATACTTCGCGAACTCCCTCTCAGTCCTCGGCGACGCCATTCACAACCTGACGGATGGCGTGGCGCTGGTTCTGGCGCTCGTTGCCGTCCGCCTGGCTCGACGGGCGCCAACCGACGAAAAGTCGTATGGGTATCACCGGGCGGGGATCCTTGCGGCCTTCGTCAACAGCGCGCTCCTCGTCGCCTTCACGGTTTTTCTCTTCATCGAGGCGAGCGAGCGTCTGCGGACGCCGCATCCGGTCAACGACGTGGCCATGATGATCGTGGCGGCAGGCGGCATCGCGCTGAATTTCGCGATCACGTTCGCGCTGCGCGAAGAAGGCAAGACGGATGTAAACGTGCGCAGCGCCGTCGTTCACATGTTCGGCGACACCATCTCCTCAGCGGGGATCATCGTCGCCGCAATTCTCATTCGCGTCACCGGCGCTCTCTACTGGGACGCGGTCGTATCGATCCTCATCGGCGTACTGATTCTCTGGAGCAGCTGGGAGATTCTTCGAGAGACGGTCAATCTGCTGCTCGAAGGGACACCGCGCGGGATCGATCCTGATGCCGTAGCGCGGTCACTTGCCGCGGTGGAGGGCGTGAACGGCGTTCATCACCTGCACATCTGGGCGCTGGGGCCCTCCCTGCCCGCGCTCTCGTGTCACCTGATGGTGGGCGACGTCCCCGTGCGGACGACGAGCTCTCTTCTGGAGCAGATCACCCGAATGCTCGCGAAGGAGTACTCGATCGCTCACGCCACGATCCAGTTCGAGTTTGCGGGATGCGACCCGGATGATCCGTACTGCGTCCCCTACCCGGCGGCTATCGGACGGCAAAGCTCTCCGGGTACGTGAACGATACATTCGCTCTTGTCACGCCAGGAGGAAGCGCGATAGCCAGGTTCGGCGACATCGTGTAGAACGGCCTGAGATCGATCAGGTTCGACAGAAACTGGTTGCCCGATGTTGCGCACAGGTCGCCGAGGCGGATGGCGTTTTCGATCGGGCGCTTCGGCCGCATGGAGACGTACATCCGGCTCACTTCTTCGCGCAACTCGCCGCGGGGGCGCTGGGCGTATGTCTTCTGGAACGACGCCAGCGTCAGGTCTTCCTTCACGAGACGGCCGGCCTCGTCGTAAACGTAGGCAATGGCCACCTTCCACTTCGTCGATGGCGCGCCTTCCGCGGGAAAACCGTCGTATCCGCCGTCGATTGTCGCGCTGGCGAGCCGGTCGTTGTCATAGGTGAAGTTCGCCGTCATCGAGATGAGATGGTTACACGCGGCGGTGTTGCGGTACGTCACGGTCTGGCTGGCGATGCGGCCCTCCGCGTCGAACGTGTACCGCGACGTGTACTTCTGTCCTTCGATGACGACGTCTTCGCGGTCGAGCAGCCACGCTCCATTCGGCCCGGCGTGCGATTCGAAGTCGAGGGTCTCGCCGGTCGAAGTGGAAACGATGCGCTCGAGGCGATCCGGACCCTGGATGTATCGGACCTGATTGCCGTGTCTGTCCGCCCACCCCTGAATGACTTCGCCCTGGTACGTCCACCCTTCGGCTTTCCGCGCGTCCTGAATGGAGCGCTGCAGTGCAGGCGAATAGCGAAGCGCCTCGCGCATCGTGCCGCCCGGAATCATGCAGGTCAGCGCGTCATTCTTGTGCAACCTGTTGTCGAGGAAGAAAGTCGAACGGGTCGCGGTCGCACCCTCGACACACGGCCGGCTGTTCCACACGGGAGACGATGCTGAATACGGGCCTCGCCAGCAGCGGTGACACCAGGTGGACCCCTCCGCGATGCGATGTCCACAGAACGAGCACACGAGCTTCGTTCGCATGTCGCCGATTTCGGCGTCGAGCGCGTAAATACGCTGATCGACATTGGCCTTCAGCTGAGGATCGAGCTCGAGCTCCGCATAGCGGCGGAAACGTTCCACCGCTTTCACGAGATCGCCCTTTTTCTCGTAAACGACGCCCTGATTGAATGCGGCAGCCGGGTCGTTGGAGCGGCGCTGCTCCGCTTCCTGAAACGTCTTGAGCGCCGCGTCGAGCTCGTTCCTGCCGTAGTGATACTTGCCACGGTTGAACAGCTCGACGTAGTCCTGGTTGGCCTGCCGCGTCTTCTCGAGCTCGCGCTGAAATTCGAGCTCGTACTGCAGCTTCGTCACCAGAGGCTTTTCGACACCGGCGGGATAGAGCTGGTTGTAGCGGTCGACCTTCACCTGCGCCTCGGCAAAGCGTCCCGCTTTGGCCAGGACGAGTGCCATGTTGTAGAGAACGGCGGGATGATCGGGGCGAATCGCTTCCGCTCTTGCAAATTGATCGAAGGCAGAACCATATTCTTTGAGATCGAAAAATTTCTTGCCGAAGAAGGCGGCCTTTTCAAACTCTTCGACGGTCGCATCGACGACGGCGGCAGGAGGGGGCGGCGACGAAGGCGGAGGCGGTTCCTGCGCCACTGCTGCCACGGCGAGCACGAAGAGGACGATCGGCACGATCCGCATGAGCACTCCTACTGGAGAAACGAGTCGACGACGGTGATGAGCCACAGCTGTTGCTCGGCGCTCGGCTGGGAACGGGACAGAAGCATGTAGAGCGCGCGTTTCTTCTGCTGCTCGTTGTATCTACCGCCGCGATCGCGAAGGACGCGCTCAGGTTCGGAGTCCGGATCGCCGTCAGGCGTCAGGATCACGTCGGCTGGCTTCCGCGGCGCCCAGTGAGGCGCGATCGCGTCTCCGAAGAGCGAGGACACGAGCGCCAGACGGTCCTCTTCGGAGTCTGCGTCACGCGCGGCGAGCGCGAGACGGCTTCGAACGCCCGACCCTTCTATGAGAGTGCGCAGGTTTGACAGCACCTGCGTCCGCTGAAGCGTCGCCTCGAAGATCCTGTTCTTCACCGCCTCGTCCGTGACTTCGCTTGCCGCGGCGAGGAGATCCTGGATGCGCTGCGTCTCCTGCTCGATGAAGGCGGCCGCCGCATCCACGTCAGCCGTATTCGAGTCGGCGGAGATCTGCGGCCCGACGGCCGGCCCGGACGGCTCGCTCCCCGCGGCAACTTCGACCGCGGGGGCCACCGGCGCGGCCGGCGGTGGCGCTTCCGTGACATCGGCCAGCGGAAGATCCAGAGACGCGACTGCCGGCTTCGCCGAGTCGAGCGCCGCGGTCGACCGGAGATCGTCCGGCGAATTGGTGGCCGCGGCGGCGGCGGCCGTTTGCGGAAGGTTGACGACCTTCGGGCCGCTCAACAGTGGAAGACTCGGCAGCGGCACGAGCAGGTTGCGCACGAGCTCATCACCGGTGGTGAGCCCCGAGTCCAGCAGCTTCTCGCGCACGCGCAGCCGGACCTCTTCAACGGCCCTCACCTGGGCGTTGCGTTGCGCCTCGTTGAGAAACGCCGCGTTCGTCTTTTCACCGGTCAGATCACAGTGGCACGGACCGAAGCGGTCGGCCTCGTACTGCTGTTCGTTTTTCGTCTTCCTGAAGTACTGCACGACCGCCGCGTTTCGCGCGACATGTGCTTCGCGCACCTTCTCGCAGACTGCCTGTGATGCGAATCGTGGCGTCGCCGTGGCGTCGACAAAGCCGCGCGGCTCGGGACGGAACAGCTGCACGTGGTAGTGAAACGCCTCGCATCCGCCGGCGGGCGTCGACGACGAGGGGGGACAGACCAGAGCCGGCTGGGCGAACGCCACGCCGGCCGCAAAGCAGCTTGCCAGGAGCACCGCGGTTGTGGGTTTCATGCCGAAGTGGGGCAATTATACGGCGGCCGAAGGCGGCGCAACGTCGGTTCGGCCAGTAACTTCTGTCATCCCGAGCGTAGCGAGGGACCTGGGGCGGCGGGCGGCACGCAGTCTGATCTTCGCGCCCCCTTCACACCCAGGTCCCTCGCTACGCTCGGATGACAGTGGAGCGGGCGACCTCGCCCGCGTCCCTCGAACCCACGGACTCTTACGGCGTGGGGTTCACGGTCTGCTGCGCCGCGAGCATCTGCGGTGTCGTCGCCGGCTGATTCACCAGGTCGGTGTACTCGAAGAGCGGCGTCGACAGATACCGCTCGCCCGTGCTCGGAAGCACGGCCACGACCCGCTTTCCGGGCCCCAGCTCCTTCGCGATCTCGAATGCCGCCCACGTCACGGCTCCGGACGAGATGCCGACGAAAATGCCTTCTTCCTTCGCGAGACGGCGCGCGATGTTGATCGCGTCGTCCGTCTTCACGTCGACGACCCTGTCGACGAGTTTCGCGTCGTAGATCGCCGGAACGAACCCAGCGCCGATTCCCTGGATCTTGTGGGGGCTGTGCGTTCCGCCTTTGAGCACCTGAGACTCGATCGGTTCCACGGCGACGATGAGAATGTTCGGAAGTTTTCCCTTGAGAAACTGTCCCGCGCCCGTCACCGTGCCGCCGGTGCCAACCCCCGCAACGAACGCATCCACCTTCCCATCCGTGTCCCGGAACACCTCCGGACCGGTCGTCTCGCGGTGAACCTTGAGGTTGGCCGGGTTGTCGAACTGCTTCGACAGCCATGCGCCCGGGGTCTTCTGCGCATACTCGTTGGCGAGGCGCTGGGCCTCGCCGATTCCTTTCGGGCCGGGCGTGAGGATCAGCTCCGCTCCGAGCGCCTGCAGCAGTTTGCGGCGCTCGACCGACATCGTGTCCGGCATGACCAGCGTGCAGCGATAACCCTTCGCCGCGGCGACGAACGCGAGGCCGATTCCCGTGTTGCCGCTCGTCGCTTCCACGATGGTCCCGCCCGGCTTCAGCGCGCCGCTGCGCTCTGCATCCTCGACCATCGAGATGGCGATGCGGTCCTTCACAGATGAAAGGGGGTTGAATGACTCGAGTTTGACCACGACCTCCGCGGCCTTCTCAGGCACGATCCGGTTCAGCCGGACCAGAGGTGTGTTCCCGATGGTCTCCGTGATGCTTCCGTAGATTTTTCCGTGCACGGGGCTCTCCTTCCTCAAAACACAAGACCCGGATCTTGCGACCCGGGTCCGATCTGTCATCGATGGGGGGATTCTATACCCGCATCACGAATGGACCATCGCGCTCGCCTGACCGAGGTAGCGATAGCCGATTTTGGCAACCGCGACGATGACCGCCGCATCCGTGCCGACGGCCTTCTGCAGCTTCCGGCGAAGACGGGTCACGTGTGTATCGACGGTACGGCTGTTCAGGTTGAGGTCGACCCGGTAGTTCCATACGCGGGAAAGCAGCTCGTCGCGCGGAACGACGCGCTCCTTGTTCTTGAAGAGGTACATCAGAAGATCGAACTCTTTGGGCGAGAGCTTCAGCTTCTGGTTCGCCGCATGGGCTTCGCGGGTCGAGGGATCGAGGCGGATCAGCTGATCCTCGCAGACCGCTTTGGCCTGCGTGACGACGTCGCTCCGGCGCATGACGGCGTCGATTCGGGCGAAGAGCTCCTGCACTCCGAACGGCTTCGTCACGTAATCATCGGCACCGGAGCGGAGGCCGCGAACCTTGTCGGTTTCCTGTCCGCGCGCGGTCAGCAGGATCACGGGAACCTTCGATACTTTGCGGATGTGATCGAGCACTTCAAAACCGCTCTTCTTCGGCAGCATCAGGTCGAGCAGCACGAGGTCCGGCTGCTCGGCGTGATAGAGGCGGATCGCCTCTTCGCCGTCGGCGGCCGTCGCCGTATCGTAATTCTCGTGGCGGAGGTTGATCTCGAGCCCCTGCCGGAGTCCTGCTTCATCCTCAACGATAAGAATCTTTGTCATGAAGGTCTCCTCAACCGCTGCTCTATCTACGAATTACGATGTTACGGGTTTCGACTGGCCGACCAGCCCGGAGAGAGCAACGCGCTCTTCGCCGGAAGCCCTCGGGAACAGAAGGCGGAACGTCGAGCCGGTTCCCGCCTCGGACTCGACCTCGATCCGGCCGCCGTGCGCGGCCACGATCTGCTGCACCAGGGTCAACCCGAGCCCCGCCCCTCGGCGCGTCTGGGTGTCTGAGAAACGGGCCCGGTAGTAAGGATCGAAGATCCGGGAGAGATCGGCCGAAGCGATGCCGAGGCCGCGGTCCCGGACTTCGAGGATCACGTGCTGATCGGTGTGCCTGACAGCGACCACGATCGTGCGATCGTCGGACGAGTACTTGATCGCGTTGTCGATGAGGTTCAGCAGGGCGCGCGAGACCGCGTCGCGATCCCACATCTGCGGCTCGACTCCATCCTCGACCTCGAGCTCCAGCGTGAAGCCCCTGCTGCGCACCCAGGACGCGTAAGTGCCGACCAGCGTCGTGACGAGGTCCCGCGGCGCAACCGGCGTGAACGCGAGTGCCTTGCTGCTGCGGTTCTGGATGCGCGCCACGTCGAGAACGTTTTCGACGAGATGCGAGAGGTGCAGTGTCTCCCGAAGGATCTGCTCGTGAATCTCTTCGCGCTCGCTCTCCTTGAGCCGTGACCCGAGCTTCAGTGTCTCGGCGCCGAGGCGGATCATCGAGAGCGGCGTCCGCAGCTCATGAGACACATTCGCAATGAGTGCGCCGCGGAGAGCCGTCGTCTCAGCTTCTCTGTTGAGGCCGCGCAACGCCAGGAATGCGCCGAGTGCCATCAGCCCGACCGCGGCGAGACTGACCCAGAAGCTGATGAGTCGCTGATTCTCCCACCCCGATCCGACGTACGACGTCCGCACCACGGCGCGGACCGAATACTCGGCCATCGGAGCGCCGAGCGGTGCGTAGAACGCGAAACCGTCAGCGAGACGCACGAGGCCGGAGACGCGCGGCGCGCGCACGACGATCACGTCGGCCTGCTGCTGGATGGGCAGGAAGTCGGCCGCGGTCGTCCTGATCAGCGGCTGCTGCTTCTGCACGACGCTCGCGACCTGCGTAAGAAGCCGCGCCGGATCGTAGGTGTAGGTGACCGTTCCGCTCGATGTGTAGAAGTCCCGGGTCGGAAGATCCGTGTCCCGCGAAGCACCGAGCTCGCTCGCGAAGATCGAGCTGGCCGGATCGTGATCGGGAATGTAGATCGCCTGAACGATCCACTCTTTCTTTCCGAGCCACTCGCTGAGCGATGCCCGCGTCGGCTCTTCGATCCAGCGCTCCACCTGCTGCCAGTCGTCGACGGCACGGGTCATCTCGGTCCGAACCGCCGCATCGACACGCCGCGCCGTGATGTCCGCCGCGTAACCGGCGTACTGCACCGCCAGCGTATTGGCGCCGCGCTCCATCCGGACCGACAGCTCGTACGAGCGCCAAGCCAGCACTCCGAGAGCGAAGGAGATGATCAGGAATGCGAGAACGATCGAAACGCGGCTCGGCCTGTCTCCCGACCGTGAGACCGGTCTGAACTTCGACACGAGTGCGCGAAACATGTTGTCCTTCGGCTAAGGCTGAGCCCCCGCGGTTGCCGGATGTGCCTGCGACAGATGCGCGGAGATCGCCTTTTCGATGTACTCCTTCGGATACGGCTCCAGCCGCACCTCGATCCTTCTGAATGCGCCTCGCCGCAGGACGATCAACATGACCTTCCCGGTGTTGCTCTCCGCAAGGTGCTGTTTGAACCGTCCCACGGTGGCTTTCTCCAGCGATCGCCCATTGACGGCGATCAGCCGGTCGCCGGCCTTCAGGTATGCCGTAGCCGGGCTGTCCGGAAGAACCGACTTGATCACCAGCCCGGGCTTCAGCTCGACGATCTGGATGCCGAGGTAGCGGCGCGCCGAGAGCATCTGCCGGATCTGCTGCGTGCACTCGCGCGCTGGGGCGTGGCAGTCGCCCTCCCCTGCATGGAGAGCGAGCGCGGCGCCGGCGAATGCAGCGGCCCATGCGGTCGATTTCAGAAAAAGGAGTCTCATCCCGAAAAACGCGGCCCGTTCGGACCGGCGTCCACTGTAGCCTCCGAGCGCGACGGTGCGAATTACAAATCAGAAAATGTCAAACGAATTCCCTGTGGCGAAAGCCCTTAGGCCGCTTCAGGACTGGAATTCGATGACCCCGAACGCCCCCGGTACGTGAAAATCGGGCGGGGTTCTCATGGTGGGCCGCCAGGCGCTGTATTCATCGCCCCGCACCGGGTGCCGGTCGATCCGGAAAAAGTTCCCGAGCCACCGCTCCCCTGGCGAAGGAGCTCGCCGGCCCACGGCGGAGAAAGGGACGCGCAACAGCGTGTCCCAGGTCGTCGTCCCGTCCAGCTCGACCACCCGGCGCACGGCGGCGAGCGCTCCCGCATTCCAGTCACGATCGGCCTGCATCGTCTCGCGCTTCCCCTCGGGGGAGATGATGTGCGCGTCGAACATGGCTCCGATCGGATTTACTTCGATCTCGAAGTACTCCTCGCGCCTTTCCGGCGCCAGGAAGACCTCGACGACATCCTCGTCATACAGCGGATCGTCATGCGCGGTGTACGTTGCGACGATGTGGTCGTCAGAGGCGGAAAAAATCAGCGACAGATAGTCGTCGTCGAAGTACAGGGCAACTGTCGTCGACAACTGTGGCGCGCCGCCGTCTCCGGAGAGCCGCAGACGTACGGGGAGGGCCGAGACAGGGCTGCGCCATGGGTCCTCGATCGAGAACTCGGCGCGAACTGCGATCACGGTGTCGGCCGGCATCGGCGGCATTGTGCCTGTACCCCTTTGAATTGAGAATTGAGAATTGGCCGGGCTCGCGGCACATTGCGTGCAAGAAGAGGCTGCCTGATGGGCGGTCAATCAATGCAGGATCCCGAGCTCGACGAACTGAAAAAGGAATTTCTGACCGAGGCGCTGGACAAGGTCCGCGAGATGCAGACCGCTCTCGATGACAAAAAATCGTCCGATGCCATCGAACGTGTTGCGTACATTGCGCACCAGCTCAAGGGCGCGGGCGGGAGCTACGGTTATCAGCGGATTTCCTCCGAAGCCGCGCAGATCGAGAAGACGATCGAGTCATCGACCGGTACGGATCGGACCGATCCCGTCATCCGGCAGCACGTCACCAACCTGGCGGATGAGATCAACGAGCGGTTTCGCGAGCTGAGTTAGCTGCCCTCGCTCTCTGTGTCCTCCGTGGTGAATCCGAGAGAGGTTGATTTGCGCCGTTCCGATCAGCTGCCGGTCGCCGCGGCCTGAGTGGTCCGGTTCACATCACGCCGTTTTTCAGCCTGCACCTGATTGCGCCCGTTCCGCTTCGCGCGATAGAGCGCTTTGTCCGCCGCGACGATGACCTCTTTCGGCGTGTGGATCTTCGAGTGGGGAATGCTGGCGACACCGAGGCTGACCGTGATCTTGAGCGGGCCGGCCTGCGTCTGCATCGGCGTCTCCTCCACGAGCGCGCGGATTTTCTCGGCGAAGGTCAGGGCATCTTCGAGATTGGTCTCCGGCATCATCACCGCGAACTCTTCTCCGCCGTAACGAGCGACCAGATCGGTGGCGCGGACGGACTCGCGATAGAGATTCGCGACGCCTTTGAGAATCTCGTCGCCGACTGCATGGCCGTAGGTGTCGTTCACCTTCTTGAAGTAGTCGATGTCGATCATCGCCAGCGACAGAGGACGGTCGTAACGCTCCGATTCCTCGAACGCGCGCACGAGCTCGTCCTGGAAGTAGCGATGGTTGTGAAGTTTCGTGAGGCCGTCGGTGATGGACAGCAGCTCCAGCCGGCGGTTCGTCTCCATCAGTTCTTTCTGCAGGTCGACGATCCTCTTTCCCGCCCGCACGCGCGCAAGCAGCTCGGGCGACTGAAAGGGCTTGGTGATGTAATCGTCCGCGCCGAGCTCAAGCCCTTCGATCTTGTCTTCCTGCTCGTCCTCGCCGGTGAGCATGATGATGTAGCGGGACCGGTAGTCGGGATTGGCCTTCAATTCCTGGCAGAGCACCACCCCGTCCATATCCGGCAGGCGGCGGTCGAGGATGGCCAGATCCCACGCCACCTTCGTCAGCGTTTCCCGCGCCTCCTGTCCGGTCGTGCACTCCACCACGTCGTAGCCAGCGCGCTTGAGAAAGAGGCGCACGAGCCTGCGGATGGCGCTGTCGTCGTCGACGACCGCAACTCGGAAGGGAACGGGATCCGGCATTCTGTTTTCCAGCGAGCGCAACCTGTGTGCCACACTCGGGTGCTGGGTGCTTGGTGCTGGGTGCTGGGTGGGGTACCGGAAGGCCGGCTACGCCCGGATGTCAGCACCAAGCACTGAGCACTGAGCACCAAGCACCAAGCACTGGTTCTATTAACTCCTGATCCTCATGGAGATATCCAGCGCTGTGACCGAATGTGTCAGCGCCCCGATCGAGATCCGCTCGACACCGGTCTCGGCCACCTCGCGGACATTCTCCAGCGTGATGCCGCCCGAGGCTTCGAGGGGGACACGGCCGGCGACGGTGGCGACGGCGGCTTCGAGCTGCATGGTGCTCATGTTGTCGAGAAGGATGAAATCGGGATGCATCGCCAGAGCTTCGCCGAGCTCGCGCATGTCCCGCACTTCGATCATGACCTTCTGAGGCATCCGGCGCGAGCGGATCCGTTCGACCGCGGCCCGGATCGACCCGGCCCGATCGATATGGTTGTTCTTGACGAGAAACATGTCGTGGAGACCGTGCCGGTGATTTTGACCGCCGCCCGCGTGAACCGCGTACTTGTCGAGGTGCCGCAGGCCGGGGACCGTCTTGCGGGTGTCGAAGATCCTGGCCTTCGTGCCCTTCACGGCGTCGACATAACGGCGGGTGGCCGTGGCGATGCCCGAACCGCGCTGCATGAAGTTCAGCGCCGTCCGCTCGCCGGACAAAAGCGCAATCACCGACGCGCTCACCTCGGCCACGACGTCTCCGGGGCCGACTGCGTCGCCATCCTTCATCTGCGGAGAGAAGACACTCGTCGGGTCGAGGGCGGCAAAGGTGGCCGCGGCAAAGTCGAGGCCGGCAAGAATGCCGTAAGCCTTGATGACGAACGCGGCCGTACCGCGATCGCGCGGGTCGAAGATGGATTCCGCCGTGATGTCGGGAAGATCTTCTTCGAGGGCACGCTGGACGAGCGTATGGATGAGCTGGGGATCGAGCATGTCCTTGTCGGCAGAAATTCTGCCAGTCCTTTCGCCGTTTCGATCGGCAGTTCGTTGACAAATTGGGGGCGCACCGGCTTCGACGGGATCAGTCGGGGTCATGGTTGCATGCCGAGCTGATTGCCTCGTAAAAACGATCACCAACTGTAATCGCGAACAGCGAATACGCACTCGCAGCTTAATTGACTGCGACGCCAACTGACCGGCCGCTCACGCCGGTAAGACCTGGCGCCATGATGTGAGCTAAGGACTCTCGACCGCCTCGCCGGGAGTCACGAAAATTCAGGGGCTGGTCCTTCGTCGTTCTCTGCTCTCCGGGCAGGCGTTGGACGAGAACAAAAGCGAGAGACAAGCATGTAGTAGCCAGGCTGCCACGGGTTTCGGACGCGGGTTCAACTCCCGCCGCCTCCACCAAACTTGCACTTCCGGCAATCGCGCCCCAGCGGCGCATCTGCTTCGTTGTCGGTCGTCTCGCCGGCTCGACGTAGCTCCGCTACGCCTCGCCGCCGCTCCTTCCTCCGCCTCGCATCTGCACCACTGGATCGCGATTGCCTCGTCGTACCAGCGTTCGACCCCGTCGGCCGAATCCATTCAATCCTTGCGTTTGAAATACTCCGTCCTCTGGTAGATCCGCACGTAATCGATGTCGTGGAATTGCGGGAAGACCGTCGTCTCGACGGGATTGCCCGGCCACCCGCGCCCCACGGCCGTGTTCAGGATCAGGTAATGCGGAGTGTGCGGGATCCGCTCTTCTCTTTCTGCGTATCGGGTGTCTGGATGTTCGGGCGCGCGGGATCAGCGGTGCCCCTGGATATTTCGAAATTGCGCACATTCCAGCGCGACTGCCACCCGCGTCTTACGGCCGGCTCGTACTGGTAGCGCCAGAAACAAGCACCCGCAAGTCAGGCGTGTTCGCGATGCTCGTCACCCAGCTCAGGCTCGGTTGGTCGACGACAACCGTAACGTAGGTAAGGTAGGGTTTATCTGTTGCACAAGTCGTTGCCGTTGAGAGGCCGGTGACCTGTACCGCTGTATCGGCGGGGACATCGAAAAATCGCGCATCTACGATCTGGTTGTCGCAGAGTTGCCGCACCTCAACGCGTGCCGTTGCCGGCGCCGCTCCAGCGTTGTAGACAGTGACATTGTTGCGGGTCGGGATCAGCGACAAGTCCGTGCCGAGATGGATCTTGCCCACATTGGCCGGCTGCTGCGTCTCAAAGACTGGATACGTGATTCTCCCGCGTGCGCCATCCGCCGGGGGGGAACCCAAGGCGCAGGATTCTTCCCCGATTTCGATGCTGCTTTCCACGCTGACGGAGTCTGGTACGTCCATGTGAAGCACCCACACTCCTTCCGGAATTGCCCGCCTCCAGTCGACGTTCGCTGACAACGTCGTGCCGGCATGCGGTAGGATCACGAATTGCTGGGAAACGCCTGGTGCGGGCCCGCCGTTGCTGACGTTGCGCAGCATGATTACTTCCGGGGCTGACCCGTCGTTGTAGAACAAGACTTCGCCGACCCAGCGCAGCGCGATGCAATCATCAACGGGGCTGCCGGTCGCGCGTCCCTGCAAGGCGTACACATCGCGCGCCTGAACCGGCGTCACGATCAATAAGAGCAACACTGCGAGTCCGAGTCGCGTCATAGAAGTCTCTCCGAAACAGCCACCACCGACACACACCGGTAGTGGCTGCAGTACGGTCTGTAGCCCTGATTCGTCGTCGTGACCGTGTTGAAAACGTTAGTTTTACTGTTGTGTCGGGCTGAGTATCGTCAAATGTTGTGTGACGTTGTCGATCACGCTCACGTACGCCCAGTACTCGCGGTCAGCTTGTGTTGGCGTGACTTCCACACGCAGCGCGTGGTACGGGTTGCCAAATGGCAGTCGGGGTAGCGCGAGTTCCGCGAACGCGGGACAGAGTGATGTGCGGCCGGGTGACGTCGGTGTGACCGTCTCCTCGGCGAGGAGCGTGTCCGCGCGAGCGTCCTGTTGCCGTGATGGGAGGGAGATCCGCGAAACTGCGCTTCCACCGGAATGTCCGTGATCCCAATGGCTTGTGAGAACAATGCGCTTGGATAGACCACCGGAACGGTTGTTCCCCACGTTTCGAGCGCGCGCGAGTGATCCCGAGAACGCAGCGTGATGGCGATGTCGCGCGCGCGCGCGGCCTCCACGTAAAGAAACGCACCGCGTCCGCCGCAGTCAGGCGCGCCCTCAACCATGACAAATGATGCTTGCGGCGGCAGGGGTGGTGGTGGCGCACAAATCGGCAGGTGGCACGAGGGGTCCAAGGCCCCGTTAACTTGCGCTGGCGTATTGCCAGTGTTCGTGATCAGCGCGTGCGTTCGCCAGTCGCTCCCGTGGGCTCCAAGTACGCGGCTCGGCCCGACCGGAAGCAGCACGCGCTCGGTGACGACCTCCTGTGCGATGACAGGCGTGACGTAACAACCCAAAGCCAGAGCGAAGATCAGGTAACGAATGGCAAGCCTCCTGGTTACTCGTTGTAGCGCATGTTAGACCGCCTCCTTTGTGGTTCTCTCCCTCGTCGGTGCTCTCTTCTTCGTCTCTGGCAGCTGGCTCGGCTTTGGCTGGTCGATCGTTCCCCATGTGGCATAACCTCCGAAGGTGATCCATCTCAAGATCCATATTCGTATGCGACTGACTGCGCTCGCCCTCTTTCTCTTCCCGATCCTGACTTACGCCGCCGATGAGCCACGCATCGAACTGCGCGTGGTGGCCACGGGGCTCGACCAGCCGGTGGCGATCACGCACGCAGGCGATGCGCGGCTCTTCGTCACGCTGCAGCGCGGCCGCATCCTCATCATCGACGCCGCCGGCACGCGCGAGTTCCTCAACATCACGCCCATCGTCCGCTCCGGCGGCGAGCGGGGGTTGCTCAGCGCCGCCTTTCATCCTCGCTACGCGGAGAACGGATTCTTCTACGTCTACTACACCGATGCGGAGGGCGACATCGTCATTGCCCGATACCGGCGCGGCAACGATCCCGACCGCGCCGATCCGAATTCGCGAACGCTGATCCTCGAGATCCCCCACCGCGACTTCGCCAACCACAACGGCGGACAGCTCCAGTTCGGTCCCGACGGATACCTCTACATCGGAACCGGCGACGGTGGCGACGCGGGCGACTCCCTCGGCAGCGGCCAGCGTCTCGACACCCTCCTCGGCAAAATGCTGCGGATCGATGTCGACGGCGGCGCTCCATACGCCGTTCCCTCATCGAATCCTTTCATCGGCCGCGCAGGCGCCCGTCCCGAGATCTGGGCGTATGGCCTTCGCAACCCTTGGCGCTTCTCGTTCGATCGCATCAGCGGCGATCTGTGGATCGCCGACGTCGGCCAGGGCGCTTTCGAAGAAGTCGACCTGCAACCCGCGACGAGCAGCGGCGGCGAGAACTACGGCTGGAATCGAATGGAGGGTGCGCACTGCTTCAGCCCCGCCTCCGGATGCAACGACGGTTCGCTGACGCTGCCGGTGCTCGAATACGGGCGCGAGAACAACGCGTGCTCGGTCACGGGCGGCTATCGCTATCGAGGCTCGAGGAACACGCGGTTGCGCGGCACGTACATCTTCGGCGACTACTGCAACGGCATCATCTCCGGCGCGACGCAGCAGCCCGACGGGACCTGGACCGCTCGCACCCTCATCGACACCACGTTTTTCATCAGCGCGTTCGGTGAGGACTTCAATGGCGAGATCTACGTGGCGGAGCACAGGGGCGCGATTTACCATCTGATCGACACGGCGCCTCTCCTCCCCCGGCGGCGCGCGGTCCGCCGTTGATGAACCGACGCTTCGATGGCTTGATCTCCGAGCTGGCGTGCACCGTGGTCTCGGACCGCGCGTGCAATCAGTATTCGGAACTGACGGGAGACCTCGCCGCGAACGCGATCCGGCGCCGGAACCTGCGGCTCTATCTCCAGGAGCTCGAGGCCATCGGTCCCGAGATGCTGCTCATCGGCGAAGCGCCGAGTCATCGCGGCGGACGGCTGACCGGCATCGCCTTCGTCAGCGAAACGGTCCTGCTCGCCGGCGTGGAGATCCTCTCAACGCCCGGCCACATCCTCGGCTCGGGCGCGGGTTACCGGCGCGCGACGACGGGACCGCGGCTGTCGACCGAGGCCAGCGCGACGATGGTGTGGTCGACGATTCGCGGGATCGCGCCACTTCCGATGTTGTGGAACGCGTTTCCCTTTCATCCCTTCCATCGGGGAACCCCGAACACGAATCGCATGCCCGACTCCGCCGAGCTCGCCATGGGGCGTCCATTCATCGAAATGCTCCTGGAGCTCTTTCCGATCAGAGAGATCGTGGCCGTCGGAAACCACGCGGCGGCCTCGATGACAAAGCTGGGACTCGCTCATACGAAAATCCGGCACCCGTCGATGGGCGGCAAGAACGAATTCGTCGCCGGAATGGCGCGTCTGTCGCAGCGGGAGTGAGCGGAGGACGGCATGCCGAAGAAAAGCCAGATTCATGACATCAAGGGTGGGCGGGAGTGAGGATGTCTTCATCCCGAGCGCGGCGAGGGATCTCCGGAAGCAACCTCGGCAGGATGAAAAGTCAGAAGCCGAGGAACCCCGCCGCGTGCTTGCGGCGGACGCGGGCGAGGTCGCCCGCGCTCCATTGATTCTCGCCTGTGGGCTTCATTCTGCCCAGTTGGTACCGGAGATCCCTCGCTTCGCTCGGGATGAAAACTCGAAGCTACCCTCCGATATGCGACATCTCCACCTTTTTCAGGGCGGCCGTCGCTTCGGATCGGATCTCCGAGTAGCGGTCGTCGCGCTTCTGCCAGATGTTCGCGAGCACGGCGCGAATCTCACTGTCCGGCGTGCCGTTTCGCAGCAGTGAGCGGAGGTCACGCCCCTTACCGGCGAAGAGACACGTGTAGACCTCGCCGGTTGCCGAGAGACGGACCCGCGTGCAGCTCTGGCAGAACGGTTTCGTCACGGATGTGATCACGCCGAACTCTCCTGCGCCGTCCACATACCGGTACCGCGACGCGACTTCGCCGAAGTAGTTCGCTTCGACCGGCTCGACGGGCCACTCGCGCGCAATCAGCTCGACGATCTCGCGGCCCGGCACGACATCCTGGAGGTGCCATCCGTTCGTGTTCCCGACATCCATGTATTCGATGAACCGTACGATGTGTGCCATGTTGCGGAAGCGGCGGGCGACATCGACGACCGAGGTCGCGTTCAGGCCTCGCATGACGACCATGTCGAGCTTGATCGGACCGAGGCCGGCGTCAGCGGCTCCTTCGATCGCGTCGAGCACGCGTTCGACCGGCGAATCGACGTCATTCATCCGGCGAAACGTCTCGTCGTCCAGCGAATCGAGGCTGATCGTGACGCGGCGCAATCCGGCATCGGCGAGCAGACGCGATTTCAGCCGGGTCAGCAGCGAGCCGTTCGTGGTCAGGGCGATGTCGCGCAATCCTTCGATCGCTGCGAGCTGCGCGACGAGCCGCTCGAGATCGCGACGAAGAAGAGGCTCGCCGCCCGTCAGCCGGACTTTCTCGACACCAAGATCCGTCAGAATCCGGGCCACCCGCGTGATCTCCTCGAACGTGAGGAGCTCTTCGCGCGGTGCGAACGCGAAGTCACGGCCGAAGACTTCCTTCGGCATGCAGTACACGCAGCGGAAGTTGCAGCGGTCGGTGACTGAGATCCGCGCGTCGCGCAGCGGCCGCGCGAGGGTGTCCAACATGGTTGCAGGCTACAACTGCACGGGCGGAAAGAGAAACTCCAGCATCGGGCGGGAGCGGGCGGCCCAGGCGCGCTCACTGTGATCGCCTCGGCGGTCTTCGTGGTAGGCGGTCTCTCCGTTGGCCCATCCCCTCGCCCGCAGCGCATCCCGCAGCGCCCTGGCCCCCTCCAGCGCCTCGGAACCCTCCCGTCCGCCGATGTCCACCCAGAGCCGCGGCTGCCTGCCCGCGAACGTCTGAAGATCTTTGAGGATGACCCGGCGATGCCACCAGATCGACGGAGACATCGCCGCTGCGCGGCTGAAAACCTCAGGGTGATGGAGGACGAGATAGAGCGAATTGAGGCCGCCCAGGGACGAGCCGCCGGCGGCGGTGTGAGAGGCGTCGTGGAGCGTGCGGTAACGCGCGTCTATGAGCGGCTTGAGCTCCTCGATCATCATCCGCGCGTACTCGGCGGCCCGGCCGCCGGCCCTCTTTTCGGGATCGTGAGTCGGCGTGTATTCGTCGATGCGGGCCTCACCCGCGTTGTCGACGCCGACGATGATCATCGGCTCCGCCGTTCGGTTGCCGATGGCCTGGTCGGCAGCTTCTCCGAGTCGCCAGTGATTTCCCGGAACGAAAGCGCGGTCGGGCTCGAAGAGATTCTGGCCGTCGTGCATGTACAGCACGGGATACCGCCGCTCGGGATGCTCGTCGTAGCCGGCCGGAAGATAGACGACGACATCGCGGATGTTGCCGAGGATCGCGGACTCGAACTGCTCGATGTGGTCGAGACGTCCCGGACGGACGTTCGTGCGACGGTTCTCGAGTCCGAGCGCCCGGCGAAACGTGGAGCGAAGAGTCTCGCTGATCTCGCGCATCTCAGGGGGATCGAGGGAAGTCAGACGCTGATCTGCCGATAACCGCTGCGGTAGTAAACGAGCGGTTTCCCTTCGCCGGTTTGTGCATCGACCACTTCGCCGATGAAGATCGAATGATCTCCGCCCGGCAGCTGCTCTTTGACACGGCATTCGATCGTGCAGATCGCGCCTTCGATCAACGGCACGCCGGTCGATCCCCGTCTCACGTCCGTTCCCGTGAACTTGTCATCGGACTTCGATGCGAAGCGGCCGGAGATGTCTGCCTGGCTCTCTGCGAGGATACTCACGCCGAACGATTGCGCCGCGGCGATGGCGTCGTGCGATTTCACGTTCTTCTCGATGCAGACGAGAACGAGCGGCGGATTGAGTGAGAGCGACGCGAAGGAGGCGACAGTGAGCCCGTAGGGCCGCCCCTCGTGCTCGGTGGTCACGACGGTTACGCCGCTCGCGAAATGAGACATCGCCTGCTTGAACGCCGCATCGGTAATCGCCATATCGGTGGCGGAGTATATGTCACGGCTCAGCGAGGATCGCACGCGCCGCGGCGCGTGCGCTGGTGAGCGCGGCGTCGGCGAGAACTCCCTCGGCACCGACCCAGTCGCCGGCGAGATACAGGCCGCGGATCGGCGTCTGCGGCTGTGGCCGGTATGCCGAGGGCATCGTCACCGCGTTTGTCACTGCGAGCGAAGGAAGGAAGCGGCGGTGCCTCACCAGCTCTCTCCATCCGGGCTGCAGCTCATCGAGAAAAGCTTCGAGCTCTGCGAGATCGCGCTTCGCCTCGTCATCCAGCCGGATCGAGTCGCCGTCGTAATCGCGGCTGGTCATCTTCGAAGGTTTCGCACGGTATTTCGCGACGTGGATCAACGCGCCGCCCTGCGGAGTGAGCTGAGCCCATGCGGAGTGCACGGAGTAGTAGTAGGGCCGGTCGACGCTGATCGCGAAGATCTGCTTCGGATTCGGGAGACGGGAGAGCGCAACGTCGAGGCATGCCAGCGTCACCGGCTCGAGGGTGCGCCAGCAGCGGCTCACCTTCTCGTTGGAAAGGAGGCTCGCCGCGGTCGTGGGGTCGACGGCCAGCAGCACGGTGTCCGTCAGGACGCGCGCAGGGTTTCCTTCGACGTTCGCCTCGAGTGGGGGAAGGGCGGCTTCGACCGTTTCGCTGCGCACCGTTTCCAGGCCTCCAAGCTCCAGCGCGGTCACGCGGCCGTTCGTCTCGACGCCGACGACCCGGGAGCTCGTCACGAAGTTCACCCCTGCCGCAACGGCGGTGCTGTGCAGCGAATCGACGATCTTCTGCCAGCCCTCGTGCACGTAGACGACACCGAGCATGGCTCGCTTCAGCTGATCGAGCGCGACCGAAGCGCACTGCCGTTCGTCGGGCGAATACGTGACGACGCGACAAAGCGACATGAAGAACTCGCGGAGCCGCCGGTTCTCGATGTTGCGATCGGCCCACTCGCGAACGCTCATGAGCTCGAACGGCCGCGTGTTCAGCGTCGGCAGCCGCGCGAGCAGACGCACCGCCTCGAGCTTCCCGCGGAATGGCAGCAACGACGAGCGGAGAATCGAAAAGGGCGTCACCGGCAGTTCGTGCTGGCGGCCTTCGAACATGACAGTGCCGCCGCGTTTCGGAACGCCGCCGCGGATGGGAATGCCGAGCTCGCGCAGCACGCGTGAGCCGGGACCGAACCTGTAGACGGCGTGAGGTCCGAGATTGAAACGAAAGCCGTGGCGGAGGTGAGTGACGGCGCGGCCGCCGAGGTGGCGGTTCTTCTCGAAGACGGTGACAGTGCGGCCGCCGCGCGCCAGATAGATCGCGGCCGTAAGCCCAGCGATGCCACCGCCAACCACTGACACGTTCCGTGCCACCGCGCGCATCGTACCGCACCTGACTATTTTGGATTTTGGATTTTGGATTTTGGATTAGGGACAAATCCAAAATCCAAAATCCAAAATCGATTACTGCCGCGTCCGCTAGGCTGGGGTCGCGCGCGCGCCGCTTTCCACCAGGCCGTCGAAGACCTGCAGGGCGAGATCGACACGGCCCAGCGGGGCGGAGACCTGCACGCCGGCCACTTCGCCACGAACCCGGGCGAGAGTTTCGCGCGCGATGGACACGCCTTCGCGCAAGCCGAACTCCTTGCCCTTCTCGCTCGCGACGCGCATCCGTTCCATCACGTCGTCCGGCACAGAAACACCGGGCACTTCGTTGTTCATGAATTGCGCATTCCGGTAGGAGAGCAGCGGCCAGATTCCGGCGACGACCGGAAGCTTCATCTGTTCGATCCGGCGAAGGAACGTCTCCAGTTGTCTCGCGTCGAAAACCGGCTGCGTGATCGCGTATTCAGCACCGGCCTTCACCTTCCATTCGAGACGGCGGAGCTCGTACTCGAGGTCGAGATGGCCCGGATTGACGCCGACGCCGATCGTAAACTTCGTCGGTTCGCCGAAGGGGTTGCCGCCGAGATCGAGGCCTCGATTCATTAGGCTGACCATGTTGGTGAGGCCGATCGAATCGATGTCGAACACCGCCGTCGCTTCCGGATACGGTCCCATCTTCGGGGGATCGCCGGTGATGAGCAGCAGATTGCGCAGGCCCAGAGCGGCGCACCCGAGCAGGTCGGAGTGCATGCCGAGGAGATTGCGATCGCGGCAGCAGTAGTGGAGGACCGTCTCGATTCCGACGCGCTGCTGCAGGAGGATCGCGACGGCGATCGCCCCCATTCTGTTCTGCGCGCGCGGACCGTCCGGGACATTGACGGCATCGACGCCGGCGGCCTTGATCGACTTGACCGATTCCACCATCGCGTCCGGGTTCGGCCCCTTCGGCGGGGTGATCTCGATCGTCGTGACGAATTCGCCTTTCGCAATCTTGCTTCCCCAGTGCGAGCGTTCAGGCAGCGGGATGGGGTCGGTGCCCTTCTTCTGCTCTTCGGCGCCGTTGCGCTCGACGACCACGAAACTGCGGCGCGGAGAGAGAGGCCGCACGGCATCGGCCATCACTTTGATGTGCTCCGGCGTCGTTCCGCAGCATCCACCGAGAAACTTAACGCCCTTGTGAATCAGCCGTTTCGCGTACTTGGCCATGTAATCCGGTGAGGCCATGTACATCTGCCGTCCGTTGACCTCGCGCGGAAGACCCGCGTTGGGCTGACAGGAGATCTTTCGGGCGGTGACCGAGGCAATCTCCTCGACCGCGTCGAGCATCACGTCCGGACCTACGGAGCAATTCAAGCCGATGACGTCGGCGCCTGCGGCGTCGAGACGTTTGGCAATGTCCCGCGCGCGATCGCCGTACGTCGTGCGCATGTCCACGCCGACGGTCATCTGCGCGATGATCGGCAGGCTGCAGACATCGCGGATGGCGAGAATGCCCTGCTCGATCTCCGACACGTTGGACATCGTCTCGAGCACGAACAGATCGACTCCGCCGTCGCGCAGCGCCTCGGCCTGCTCGCGGAAGAACGCGCGCGCCTCTTCGAGCGACGTCGGCCCGTACGGCTCGATCCTGATTCCGAGCGGCCCGATTGCACCCGCCACGTAAACGGAATCGCCCGCCGCCTGGCGCGCGACCTTCGCTCCCTGAAGGTTGATCTCGCGCAACTCGTCTTCGATTCCGAAGCTGTGGAGCTTCAGCCGGTTGGCGCCGTATGTATTGGTCTCGATGATCTCCGCGCCGGCGCGCACATACTGGCGGTGCACTTCCAGGACGATCTCCGGGCCGCGGACATTGAGCTCGTCATAACACTTGTTGATGAACACGCCCTTCGAATAGAGCATCGTGCCCATCGCCCCGTCGAAGAGGTAGACGTGCTCGTCCGCGATCGCCTGAATGAAATCCTGCATGGTCTGTCCTGAAAAACAAAAAGCCCCACGACGGATCGTGGGGCCGAGTCGAAGTCGAAACGTTCTACCGGTGGCAATTTAGCTTTTTTTAGGCTGGTTGCAAGCGGCCCCAAATCAGTCCAGCGTGGGGCCAATGTAGGCTCCGGCCCCGCGGAAGTCAATCGCCGAAGAGGCGGCGCATCCGCTCGAAGAAGCCCTCCACGTTCTGCCTGTTGCGGTCGACGTCGTTGGCCCAGCGGCGGAACTTGTCGAAGGTGATGGCAGCCGGCTCGTCGAAGTTCTCGGAGTCGAAGAGCACCTTACGGACGATGCGCCCGATGATCCCGCGAGGACACGTCCGCGTTGGCGCCGTGCCTTCGAGAAAGACATCGCGGACGGGCCCCGGACAGCCCTCCGCCCACACCATCCCCGTCTCCGGGTCGATGTTCCGGAAGACGATGTCCGCGGGCGCCTCGGGCTCCTTCTTCGAGTGAGGAATCGACGACATGTAGTTCCCCCACACCGGAATCGCGGCCTCCGCCGAGGAGAGGCGCAGAGGAGAGCCTCTGTCGAATCCGACCCAGACCGTGGTGACCATGTCCGCCGTGTAGCCGACAAACCAGGCGTCGCGGTAATCGTTGGTGGTCCCGGTTTTTCCCGCGACGTAATTGAGACCGTAGCGCTTGAGGCGCGAGGCGGTGCCGCGGCGGACGACGCCTCGCAGGAGGGAGTGCATCACGTACGCGGGAGCAGCGTCGCAGACGCGCTTCTCGTCTCTTTTACTGGCGAACAGCACCTTGCCTTCGCGCCCGCGGATGGAAGTCAGAAGAAATGGTTCCACCCGGATGCCGAGGTTCGGAAAGGCTGTGTAGGCCGCCGTGAGCTCCCGGACCGTCACATCGGCTACTCCGAGTGGCAGCGCCGGGATCGGCTCGAGCCTCTTCGCAAACTCGAATTTTTCGGTGGTCCTCACCACTCGCCGCAGTCCGATCTCCTGCGTCAGACGAACCGTCGGGACGTTGAGCGATTTCTCGAATGCTTCGCGGAGCGTGACGCGGCCGCGGAACTTCTCGTCGTAGTTCTGCGGCTCCCATACTTCGTCGTTACCGAGGCGGACCTGGACCGGTGAGTCGAGCAGCAGCGTTGCGGTGGTTGCGCGTTTGGACGCGATCGCCGAAAGGTATGCGAACGTCTTGAACGCAGATCCGGGCTGCCGGCGCATGTTGGTCGTGCGATCGAACGCCGAACGGCGGTAATTCGAGCCACCCACGAGTGCCCGGATACCGCCGTTGCGCGGGTCGACCGACAGAACGGCGACCTGCAGCGGATCGGCCTGACGCCGGATCCACGAATACCGCGCCTCGAGTGACTGCGCACCATTGCGGGCGGCGCGTTCGGCGGCGCGCTGAGCGTCGGGATCGATCTCGCAGAGGATGGTCAGCCCACCCTCCACAATCCGCCGGAGGCCGATCTCCCTGACGATCTCCGAGCGGAGCGCCCGCATGTAGTAGGGATACGGCTGGGCGGGAACGGAACCTCCCTTGAACTCGATCGCGCGTGCGGCTGCTGCGCGCGCCTCATCCGCGGTCAGCCATCCTCGATCCTCCATGACCCTGAGAATGGCGTTCCGTCGCGCTCGCGCCAGGTCCGGACGCTTCTGAGGGTTGTCGCGATTGGGGGCCCGGACGATGCTGGCCAGAAGCGCCGCTTCGTCGGCGCGGAGCCGGGACGGCGTCTTGTCGAAGTAGATCCTCGACGCCTCGTCGATCCCGAGAATCGGCCTGCCGTCGTGATGCCCGAGGTAGACGTCGCTCAGGTAAAGCTCGAGGATCTCGTCCTTCGACAGCCTCGCATCGAGGACGACGGCGAGCATCGCCTCCACGATCTTGCGGCTCCATTTCCGTTCCTGAGAGAGGTAGCGCGTTTTGATGATCTGCTGATTGATGGTGCTGCCGCCCTGGGTGATCCCCCCGGCACGAACATTCCGAAACAGCGCTCTGGCGATTCCGATCGGGTCCACCCCGAGATGCGAACGGAACCGGACATCCTCGGCCGCCAGGAAGGCGTTGGGGATGTGCGGCGGGAGGGTCTCGATGGTGACCGGCGGGGTCATCCCCCAGCCGACGCCGTAGACGCGCATGACTTCCCGCCCTTCCCGCCCCGCCGCGGAGCGGATGATCGTTGGCTCGGCCCAGCGCCGGTCCACCAGCTCGCGCGAGATCCGGCGGTTGAGCAGAAAGAGGTAAACGGAGAAGGTCTGGATCGCCGCGAAGATGATCACGGCGATGACAGCAGTCCATGGAGGCAGTCTTACACGTGACAATCGCGACATGTTCGTCTACAGTTTTCGCTGCAACCACATTGCCACGCAGCAAACGCTCTGCATTCAAGTAACGGCTCCCCGACCGAACTTCGAAAAAGGAGATACCACCCATGGCTGCATCGAAGAAGCGTTCTTCGAAGAAATCGTCGAAGAAATCCTCGAAAAAGGGCGGCGCGCGTCGAGCGTCTGCCAGCAAGAAGTCATCCGCGAAGCGTCGCGGTGGTGCAAAGAAAGCCGGCGCGAAGAAGGGCGCTGTCAAGCGCGCCGTCAAGCGCCGCGTGGCCTCGGCCAAGCGCAGCGTGAAGCGCCGCGTGACATCGGCCCGCAAGTCTGCCGCCGGCAAGAAGGGCGGCAACGCGACCGCGCGTCGCGGCCCCGCCAAGAAGGCTGCGCGCCGCAGGAAGATCGCCGTCGCCGCCGCAACCGGTGCGGCAGCCGCCGGCGCCGGCGCAGCAGTTGCCGCCCGCAACACGGGCGTCATCAGCCGCGTCGTCGAGACGGTCAAGGATCGGGCGACCTCGCTCGGTTCGACGGTCGGCTCGTACCTCCCCGGCTCCTCGTCGTCCAACCGCGACGATGAAGGCGGCGGCGGAACCAGCGGGTTCTGATTCCGGCATTCGGCGAGCGAAGCGAAGGACCTCGAGGCGCCTCGGGGCTCCTTCGCGCCACGTCATCCTGAGGCGCGTAGACGCCGAAGGACCTCAAAATGCGATTCACGTAGTTTGAGGCCCTTCGCCGTCTTTGCGGCTCAGGGTGACGTGGTGGAGCGCGGGCGACCTCGCCCGCGGCATGTTTCGGCCGGGTACTTCGGTTGACGGTTAACGGCTGACGTCTACCCCGCGCTTTCCTGGAAGGCCCGGCGGATCCGCCGCGAGAAATACTTCGAAGGCAGGCCGTCGCGGCCCCACTTTCCGTACTGGCGCGCTTTCTTGAAAGCGTCGAGCGCCTGGGTGCGGTACTGCTCGTCCGCTTCGAAGGCGTACTGCGAGTACTGCGACGCGCCGAGGAAGGCCCAGATCCACGCGTTGGTGGGCATGTCCCGCGCGAGACGGGAGAACTGCGATGCAGCCTCGTCAAAATCTCCGCGGAAATAGCTCTCCAGCGCGACGCGCACACGGCGGCTCGAATCGGCGAGCACCGTTGCCGTTGCAGCGTTCGGCCGTGTCGCGGCGATCGTCGGCTGAGGCGCCACCGCTGAATCGGCGATGAGCGCGGCGTTGTCCGCCATGGCGATCACGGCATTCAGATCGTCGTTCGACTTGGCCGTGGCGAATCTCGTATTGGCATCGGTGAATTGCTGCAGCGCGCGCTGATACTGCTGGGTGCCGGACGCATCGCGGTCCTGCGCTGCCTGCAGACGGGCGCGTGCCTGCTGGACCGCCCCCTGAGCGCGGCCTCTGAGGGCCGGGTCGATCACCGGGCCCGTGGGCTGAGGTACAGGAGCAACCGGTTGCGGGACGGGAGTTGGAGGGCGAACGGGCTGCGGTTCGGGCACCGGCGGTGCTGAAGCGCTCGCCTGCTCTGCGCGCGTCTTTGCCATCTGGATGAGCATGTCGATGGAACCGAGGTTTTCGGGTCCGGGACCGGTGGTCTTCTCGAGATCGGCAATGGCCTGTTCGTACCTGCCGAGGTTGAGGTTCGCGGCGCCGCGGTAGTAGTACGGGTGGTAGTTGATGAAGATCGCACCGTACGTCCGCGCTTTGTTGTTCTCATTGGGGTTGCCGGCGATGGCCTTGGTCATGCGATCCGCGGCCGTCTTCCAGTCTCCCTTACGGACCGCGGTGAGACCGGCTTCGTAGTCGTCGTACCACGACGCCTCTGCAACACCGGCCGTCATGGCGACGGCCACCATCAGCACGACTGCGATTCTCGTGACTCTCATGGTCTGCTGACTTCCCTCGCGAGCTCCTCGTAATTCACCGTGCCGATGCTCACAGCCTTGCGCTCCACTTTGCCGGCTTCGATCTCGACGTTGAAGGTCTCGCTCTTGTTCGGGCCTTTCAGCGTGATCAGGTAACTTCCGGGATCGAGATCGAGACGTGTGGGTGTCGACCGCTTGTCGTCGCTGAGCGGGACCGCCTTCTGATTCGACGTATCGATGATCTTCTCGATGTCACCCCACGGAGTGGCCGAGAGCAGCAGGACGCCCTGGTCGGGCGAAGCGGCAACGGCCGTCGTGGTCACCGTCGTGGTTGCCGTGGTGACGGGCGCTGTCGTGGTCGCGACCGGCGACGGCGTCTTGTCACGTGTCATGAAATACGCACCCACGGCGATCGCGATCACCACCGCGGCGGCGATGGCGGCGATCATCGGAGTGTTCTTCTTCGGCGGCGCCACCTGCCGTTCGAGGACGGTCGACTCCGCACCCGCGCCCCAGCCGCTCTTCGATTCGAGAACCGTCGCCGCCGCGGCGCCCGTGCCGCCGACCCGCTCGAGAACCGTCGCTTCGTTGCTGCCGGAGGGCTGCATGCCGCCGGCGGTGAGATTGCGCTCGAGGAGCGTGGCCTCGTTCGATCCTGTGCGGGTACCGGCCGGGCCGCCGCTCATCGTCTGCTGCGTCTGCTGCTGCGTCGAGCCCATGGTCCCGCCCGATGTCGGCGTGTACTTGGGAAGATCAGCGAGAGTCTTCGCCGCGGACAGCGTGACCATCCGCTCGCCGACTCCATATTTGACGTCGGGTGGAATGCTGGGGCGGACCTCTTCGAGGGCGGCGGCGAAGTCGCCTGCCGTCGCGAAGCGGCTGTCGCGGCTCTTCTCCAGCGATTTGAAGATGATCGATTCGAGCTGGGAAGGAACCTTCGCCTCCGGATTCAGCTCGGCGATGCTGAGCGGCTTTTCCGTGACGTGCTTGAGGATGTAGCCGTGCGGGTTCGTCGCCTGGAACGGCGCGCGCCCGGCGAGCATCTCGTACATCACGATGCCGAACGAATAGAGGTCGCTGCGGGGATCGAGGTGCTCGCCCTCTTTGAGGAAACCGGCCTGCTCCGGCGACGCGTACTTCAGCTTGCCGAGGAACATGCCCGTCTGCGTCAGCCCCTGGCCGCCTTCGCCTTCGGACGTGAGCGCCTTGGCGATGCCGAAGTCGATCACCTTCACGAGCAGCTTCCCGTGATGATCCTGCGACAGCATGATGTTTTCAGGCGAGACGTCGCGATGGATCAGCCCCATGGAATGCAGATGCTCCAGTCCATGGAGGGCCTGCACGGAGATCTCGAGGGTGAGACGCGGCGGCACTGGACCGTTCTGAGCGATCCATTTCTGAATGTTCGTCCCGTCGATGAACTCCCAGACCATGTAATAGGAGCCGTCATCGAGCTGCGCGAAGTCGTACAGCATCGCCAGGTTGCGATGCTTGATCATCGTGGACGTCCGCGCTTCCTGGAGGAAGCGCTGGAGCCCCTGGTCGTCCGCGGCCACATTCGGGCGCATGATCTTGATCACGCGCAACTCGTTCAGATGGATGTGGCGGACCTTGAAGATCTCGCCCATCCCGCCGACGCCGAGGCGATCGAGAATCTGATATTTCCCGTCGATGAGACGTGTCGCGTACGTCCGCTGGAAACTCGTCACACGCTCGCCGCAAGCCGGACATTGCTCGGCGCTCGCGTCGATCGGTTGTTTGCAGCGGAGACAGCTGATTTGCGACATAAGGGAAACCTCCGGCGGACGACTATCGCCCGCCCTCCATGGGCTCAAATCTCTTTCAATACGTAGCTGCACGACGGATCCGCTCCGAAGCGGACGACGTCGCCTGCTTTCAATTTCATCCGCTCTACGCGGTTGTTGTTCACATAGGTTCCGTTTGCAGACTTCAAGTCTTCGACGACCCAGGATGTTCCACTGAGCGTCATGCGCGCGTGCCGCCGGGACACCGCCGGATGCGAGAGGACGATGGAACAGGTGCGGTCGCGGCCGACCATCACGTTGTCGCCCTGAATCGGGTGCTTTTCGTTCGCCTCCGCACGTACATGGACCAGCGACCACTGCACGGAGCCGGAAGCGGAGACCGCTGCCGGAGAGGGGGCGGCCGCCGGAACGATGTTCGATCGGACAGGCTGCCTGGCGTTGTACTCCTCCAGCGCCTCGTAAAACTCGCGCGCGGATTCGTATCTCTGTTCGTGCCGCGGATGCATCGATTTGAGCACGATCTCTTCGAGCTCGCCGTCAATTTCCGGTCGCAGAGAGCGGGGCATCGGTTTGTCGCCGCGATAGATCGCGTCGATCAGCTTCGGCAGGGAGCGGCTGTTGAACGGCAGCGTTCCCGTGAGCATCTCGTACAGCACCACTCCGGCCGAATAGATATCGCACTTTGCGCCGGCGTCCTTCGGCTCACGGATCTGCTCCGGCGACATGTAATGCGGAGTGCCCAGCAGGAAGCCCGACTTGGTAAGGACAGTCTGTCCCGATACGCCGCCGCCTTCCTTGATCTTGGCGATCCCGAAATCGGTCACCTTCACGACGCCGGAGTTCTCCCGGATGAGGTTCGCCGGCTTGATGTCGCGGTGAACGATTCCCTTGCCGTGCGCGTAAACGAGCGCTTCGAGCATGCATTGTGTGATGGTGATGGCTTCCGCGAGCGGCAGCGCGCCTCGGTCGGCGATGAGCAGGTCGACCGGCGTTCCTTCGACGAACTCCATGACCAGCACAGCGCTCCGCGCGTCGTTGAGGAATTCGTAGAAACGGGTGATGTAGCGGTGACGGAGCTTCGAAAGGATCTGCGCTTCCTTCACGAAACGCTTCCGCGCCGTGACCTCTCCGGCCAGCTCCTCGGACATGACCTTGAGCACGACCTCGAAACCGGCAGGAAGTGCTTCGGTCGCGGCGAGGGTACGGCCGACGTACACGTGGCTCATTCCTCCTTCGCCGATCTCCCGTTCGATCCGGTAGTTGCCGAAGACCTGACCGATCATTTCAGTGCACCTTCATCGTCCCAGTAGAAGCCGTCGTGACAGAGCGGCATGAACAGGAACCTGTGCGAGCCGATGCGGATGACGTCCTTGCCCGCGAGATCTCGGCGCGGCTCGATCTCGGCCTCGTTCACGTACGTGCCATTCGTCGAGTTGTGATCCATCAGAATGAAGCGGCGCTCTTCCGGGCGGAACACGAGATCGGCGTGATGAGAAGAAGCCTGATCGTCGTTGACGACGACGTCGGACCGCTTGTCGCGGCCGAGGATGTTTCTGCCGATCCGGATGGGGAAAGACTCGCCGCGGCTGGATGCGTTCAAGCCGACCAGCCAGCCGACCACGTACCGCTTCGCC
This sequence comes from uncultured Acidobacteriota bacterium, assembly GCA_937870635.1. GTDB lineage: Bacteria > Acidobacteriota > Thermoanaerobaculia > Gp7-AA8 > Gp7-AA8 > DATLEX01. Next base: position 35,360 of record CALMZP010000042.1, read on the forward strand.
GACGCCCCCGTATCGAGTTTCTGCACGGCCACCGTGCGCTCCATGGGAGGCGGCTGCTGGGGCGGTGCTTCGCGGCGGGGGACCACCGGCGGGGGCGGAGGAGCGGAGCGCGGCGGGTCGGCCCGGGGAGGCTCGGCCTGCACGGCCGCGGCCCGGCTGGGCCGGACGATGGGGATCTCGGGTTCCGACGGATGCTCCACCGGGCAGTAGGGACAGATGTCCCACGCCTCATCGATGAAATGCCCGTTTTCACATCGTTTATCGGCCACGATCTCCCTCACGCGTGGAACGCGACGGCCACGGCATTCCGGCCGCCAAAATGGATGATGTCGCCGTCTGTCAGAAAACGACGATCGATCTTCTGATCGTTCACGAACGTTCCGTTGGACGAATTACGGTCAATGAGCAGCACCTTGCCATCGATGGAAACCACCTCGGCATGGAGCCGCGAGACTTTGGGATTCTGCAATACGATCTCACAGATCGCCGTTTCTCGGCCGATACGGATGCCCGATCCGCCGAGCGCGAGCCGCTCTCCGGCCCGCTCGCCGTTGAGAATCGTCAGCTTGCCGAGCACGGACGGGTCGGCCGGCTTGCCCCCCGGCGTGACCACCGATTCGACGGTGGTGGCTTTCAACACGTCCTTCGGGATTCGCCGCTTTCGCCCCGCGAAGAGCGCAACGGATCCGACCGCGGCGATGAGCATGGCCCCGCCCCCCACCGCCGCCACCGCGAGGTGACGCTGCCAGAAGGGCACGCTCAGGAGGGCACGCTCGGCATCGCGGCGGAAACGAATGAGGTCGGGGGAATTCGGGAAAAGACGCGACGCGGCTGCGAGGTTTTTCCGCGCCGAATCCCAACGGCCCGTCGATGCCCCCTCGAGCGCGTCCCGGTAGTAGCGATTGAAATCTCCTTCGACATTCGCCGCGACGCCTGCCGACTGCATGAGCGCGCGCGCCGCGTTCACCGGCACCAGGAACTTGATCTGTTCCGCATTCGTGTGGCCCCACGTGGAGATTCCGACGACGTCGCCATTCCGGTTCACGGCCGGCCCACCCGAGTTGCCGCGATAGATGGCGACGTTCGACTGAAAGACCATGGCGTTCGCCGAGTTCTTCTTGATCGCGGTGATGGTGCCGGGATTGAACGTCGCTTCGAGGTCGCTTTCGCGGGAGAGCCAGCCGCCGATCACGTCGTCCGTGCTGCTCGCCACGGCCGGATATCCGATCGACCAGATCGATTCGCCGACGCCCACGCCTTCTGAATCTCCGAGCTTCAAGGCGGGGAGTCCGCGGCGCTCGACGTGGAGGAGCGCGAGATCGCTCCCCTTCTGAGTCAGAGACGGTTCGGATTTCCGGACTTCGAACGCGAGCTTTTCGCCGTTCGACAGCTCGACTTCGTTGATGCGCCGCATCTTCTCCAGCGATCCGCGGCTCGCGAGCTGATCGATGTATCCGTCGAGCGCGTCGTCGCGATAGATCGATCGCAGCTCTTCGACCGGGAAATGCCTCACCAGCGCGGCGATGGCTCCGTTGCGGCGGAGGTCATTCTCCAGCGCTCCGAGATCGCGCGTCGGAGCGATGACGTGGCTGTTCGTAAGAATGTATCCGTCGGGATGGACGATGAATCCTGTTCCCGAGCCGCCTGCACCGGTCTCGACCGCGGCGGTGCCCGCCGGGAGATTCCGCGACGCGACCTCATGACCCGCCGCGCGCATAGCGCCCTCGATGTCCTTGATCGCGGCCGCCTGGTATCGAAACTCCGCCGTGGCAAAAGCACTGATCCGGACGACCGCAGGCTTGACCTGATAGGCCATCTTCTGGACGTCGTCGAGTCGCGCGACGTCCGTCCGGCATGCCGCGGCAACGACGAGAAAAAGCGCAGCGGTCAGGGAACGGATCCGCATAGGGGCTACCGGCTGGTTGACTGTGCCTGGCGCGCGAACCTCTGTTGTTGTGCCCAGAAAATGCCGGCGCCCGCAGCTCCGAGCACCAGAACGAAAATCAGCGTCCACTTGAGAATGGAGAAGCCGTGCGGAGCGCGGCCCGTCGCACCGGCCATCTCCTGCGGAGCGCGGGCGACCTCGCCCGCGACGTTCTGACCATCCGCTGGCGGGCGGGATCGCCCGCCCTCCACCGGCCCGCCCCCCACCGGTTGCTTTGCTTCCTCACGAATCGTGTCGTCGAAGAGCTCCTTGTCCGTTGTTTCGACGACTGTCGAGTCGGGATCGAAGCCGCCTTCGCGCTCGACGCGCGCAACGATGACGGTCACGTTGTCAGGCGCTCCCTTCTCGAGCGCGCGACGCAGAAACTCGTCCGCGGCGGCTTCGACAGAAAGCCTGGCAACCTGCTTCATCTCTTCTTCTTTGACGACGCCGTGCAGCCCGTCGCTGCAGATGATGAAGACATCCCCTTCCTGAAGGTCGATCGGGCCGCGAACGTCGACCTCCACCTCCTCGCTGACGCCCATGGACCGCTGGAGCACGTTTCTCCGAGGATGGTTCTCCGCTTCCTGCGCGGTCAGCAGTCCTTCACGAACCATCGACGCGACGAGCGAGTGATCATCGGTGAGCTGCCGGATCTCCTGCCCACGCACCAGGTAGATTCGCGAATCGCCGACGTGAGCGAACCATCCCTTGCCTTCGCGCACGACGAGAGCCGACGTCGTCGTTCCCATCCCTCGGAGGTCAGGATTGGCCTGCGCCTGCGACCAGATCGTCGTGTTGGCCTTTTCCAGCGCGCTGCGCAGCACCTCGCTCAGATCGCTCGATGCGGCGGACAGAAACTGTTCCTTGACGGTTTCCGCGGCGAGGCGCGATGCCGTGGCGCCGCCGCGGTGTCCGCCCATGCCGTCTGCGACGATCATGAGCTGCCCCGGCGGCTTGTCAGCGGGCGCGGTCATCGTGCCGTAGTCCTGGTTCTCCGAGCGCACTTTCCCGACATCGCTGCGCAGGATGGCGCGGATGGTCAATCGGCTGGGAGGAGCGGCAGGGTTCGCCGCCGGCGATTCGCTCATGAGTGGGACACTTCCGGACGCGTCGGTCGACTTTTTGCTGATTGCTGGACCGCGCGATTATACGTTATTCGAATCACCGGACCGTCCGGGCGCATCGGCCTTGCGCGGTATAATCCCGCTTCCCGATGCCCGAGCAGGTCCAACTCCATTACGTCGATCTGGGTGTGCCGCGCGTGACGGATCTCCGCGGAGAAACCTCCGTCGGAAGGACCGAAGGAAACGACGTCATCCTCAACCACCCGTCCGTCTCGCGCAAACACGCGCGGTTCGAAGCGCGCAACGACAAGTGGTGGATCATCGATCTCAAATCGACCAATGGCGTGAAGGTGAATGGGAACCTCGTCGCCGAGGCCCAGATCAACACGGGGGACAAGATTCACATCGGCTCGGTTCTCCTGGAGCTGAAAGCTCTTCCCTCCGTCGACTTCTCGGGCGACTCGATGTTCGACAACCCGTCAGGCACGGTCATCAGGCGCATCTCCGACTTCAATTCCGAGTTCGGCCTCGACGTTCTGGCCGAGGGTGGGGCGGCTGTCGTTCGTCCGCCCTCGGAGCCGGGCACGAAGGCGGCCCCCGGCGTCTCGAGAGAGAAGATCTTCCAGGTCCTCGTGCAGGTCGCGAAGGCGATGCTGCAGAGCGAAGATCTCAACTCGCTCCTCGAGACCGTCATGGACATGATCTTCAAGTACCTCCCCGTCGAACGCGGGCTGATCATCCTGTTCGACGAGGAAGGTGTCCCCGTGCCGAAGCTGACGAAGTTCCTCGACGACGCCGACGCGCACGACATCCCGATCTCGCGAACGATCCTGAAGATGGTGGCCGAACAGCAGGTCGCCCTGATGACATCGAACGCACTCGAGGATGCCCGACTCCTTGGCGGCAAATCCATCGCCATTCACGGGATCCGATCGGCGATGTGTGTTCCACTGTGGAACCGCCAGCACGTCATCGGCGCCGTCCAGGTGGACTCGCGCATCCACATCGGCCGGTTCACCGAGGAAGACCTCGACCTCCTCACAGCACTCGCGAACTTCGCGGCCGTGGCCATCGAGCGCGCCCAGCTCTCGGAGAAGATCGAGCACGAGCGCAAAATCCGCTCGAAGATGGAGCGCTACCACTCTCCCGCTGTGATCGACGAGATCGTCAGGGGTGTCGTCTCCGCTGACGGTGAAGAGATTCGGAACCGTGAAGTCTCGATCCTCTTTGCCGACATCAGCGGATTCACGTCGGTCTCCGAGACCAAAGCGCCCGAAGAAGTCGCGGAGTTCCTTTCCCACTTCTTCTCCTGCGCCGTGGAGTCGATCTTCGCCTACGGCGGAACGCTCGATAAATTCATCGGCGACGCGGTCATGGCCTTCTTCGGCGCGCCGATCCCGCAGGACGATCACGCCGACCGGGCCGTTCTCGCCGGTCTCATGATGCAGCGCCTGGTCGGTGACTGGAACGCCGAGCGGGCGAAACAGGGGCTCGCCGAGGTGAAGATCCGCGTCGGCATCAACAGCGGACCGGCCGTCGTCGGCAACGTCGGCACCGAGAAACGCGTCGATTACACCGTACTGGGAAGCGCCGTGAACATCGCGTCGCGCCTCGAGAGCGGCGTCGCCAAGCCGGGTCAGCTGGTCATCTCGCAGAACACCCTGGACCGCACCATGGGCAGCTTCGAGACCGAGTCGCTCGGTGAGTTCGCATTGAAGGGCCTCCAGCAGAAGATGCCGGTCTATCAGGTGCTGGGAACGGGCAACGCCCGCGTCAACACAGACACGCTGCAGGCTGCGACGAACTGAACCATTGCGGAATGGGCGGCGGCCCCGTTCGTTTTCCCTGCTCGGATGTCGCGCCGCAAATCTCTTTTCCGCATCGTCGCCGAACCGATTGTCGTCGCCTGCCTGCTCGCGCTTGCGGTGCGGGCCGTGGCTCGAATCTATTCGGTGCCCTCGGCTTCGATGTCGCCCACGCTGTGGCCCGGCGACCACATCGTCGTGACCCGATATCTCAGCGACCGGCCCGGCCGCGGTGATGTCGTCGTGTTTCATCACCCGGCGGGGAGTGAGCTGACCGTAAAGCGGGTCGTGGCCATCCCGGGCGATCTGGTCGAGGGGCGGGATGGCCAGCTGCGCGTCTCCGGCCGCGTTCTCCACGAACCATATGCGTCGGTGGCCGGAACGATGCACATTCCCCCGCGGCTGGTTCCAGCAGGGCATCTCTTCGTCCTCGGCGACAACCGGAGCGATTCCTGGGATAGCCGCCACTGGGGGCCGCTGCCGGATTCGCTGGTGGTGGGGCGAGCGCGTGTCGTCCTGTGGTCGTCACGTCCATCCGGATCGGCGACGATCGTGCGGGCGGATGCGGTATCGAACGGAGCGCCCGCGAAACCGGCGCGTTTCGGTCGCACCTTCAAATGGATCGAGTGACCTGCTAATCTGATGAGCGGAGGGCCTATGCGCCGTTTTCGCAGTCAACGTGGGGAAGGTCAGTTAGGGTGTGTGTTCGGCTTAGTCCTTCTTCTGGCGGCCATCTTTGTCGCCTACAAAATGGTTCCCATCAAGGTGAAGGCCGCCGAGCTTCGCGGGGAAGTCGTCGATGAGGCGAAGAGCGCCGGAAGCCGCACCGATACCCAGATCCTCAACACCATCGTGAACAAGGCGCAGTCTCTCGCGCTCCCGGTGACCAAGGAAGACGTGACGATCTCACGCGCCGCGACGACGATTCACGTCTCGGTCGAGTACACGGTGCCGGTCGAATTCCCGGGGTTCACGTACCAATGGCACTTCAAGCACGTGGCTGAGAATCCGATATTCTGACCCCGCCATGGCCATCACGATCAAGATCAAGGACAACGGGCCGTACCTGGTCGAGGGAGAGTTTCGCCTCGTCGACGCCGCCGGAGTGGAAGTGCCGATCAGGAAGCCGGCATTGTGTCGCTGCGGCGGGTCGACGATGAAGCCCTTCTGCGACGGAACTCATTCGAAGATCGGATTCCGCGGCGCGAATGAAGCCGTTCAGGAATCCGACCCGAAATAGTCCCTTCTCTCCGGCAGCCTCTCGTCGTCTTCGAGTTCGAAGACGACCGTCTCCCACCCCGTCCGTTCCACGGGCGTGGTGCGCTCGCAGTCAGGCGACGAGAGGATGAAGTCGAGGTCGCGCCAGTCCATCCGCGCGCGGAGGAATCAAGTTGCATACCTCGGCTTTCGTGTGAGGCGTGATCAGGGACCGCGTCAAAAGTTTTTGCCGCCCGGAGTGCGGCTGGAAAACATGTCATCCCCAGCGTGAGCGAGGGATCTGGAGTGTGGGGGGCACGAGGCATGATGTGCGCGCCGCCCGCCCCTCAGGTCCCTCGCTCACGCTCGGGATGACAGCGGGGGCGGTCAGGCGCAGGGCAACCCCCTACGACGCGGCCATGGCCTGCGACGAGGCGTGTCCTGCTTCCCACTCGTCGGCCTCGGGGCCGAAGAATGTGAGGCGCGTCCTCTTGTACTCCCTGGTGGGATACAGGGCCTGCTTTTCGGTGAGACCGGTATCGATCGCCAGGTCGTTGATGATCGACTCGCATTCGTCCACCGAGCGGCCGTGCACGGTCGTGTAGATGTTGTAAGGCCAGTCGCTGTAGGTCGGGCGCAGGTAGCAATGCGAGACGGAGCGATGCTGGGACAGCTTCGCCCCGAACTCCTCGGTCTGGTCCTCCGGAACTTTCCAGACGCCCATGGCCGTGGCGACGAAGCCACCCTTGCGGGACGGTATGACCGCGCCAAAGCGGCGGATCTGGCCGCGGACCACGAGGAGGCGCGCGGCGGCGAGCAACTCGTCGGGCGCGACAGAGGAACCGCGCGAGAGCGCGTCGAATGGACGGGGCTGCAGCGGAAGGTCGCGCTGGAGAAGGCGCACTGCTTCGATCTCGGACGGGGTCAGCGGCGTCGAGTCCGCGCCAGGCTCCTCCGATCCGTGGTGCTCGGAGGAATCGCCTGCGCCTTTGAACTGGCGGATCGTTGGAAGTGCACGCACGACCTCGCATCCTGCCTGTTCGCCGAGGAGGGCGATGGTTCGTTCGAGTCCGAGCCTGGAAGAGGGAGAGACGGCGATGGTGAACCAGAGGTTGAAATCGTGATTGCGTTTGTAATTCTGCGTCACACCGGGGTGTGCGCCGACGATCGCCGCGGCGTCGTCAACCTTCTCGGGACGGACGCGGGCGGCGACGAGACACGACTTGTAGCCGAGGGCACGGAGATCGAAGGTCGCGGAAATCTGACGGATCAGACCTTCTTTCTTGAGTTTATCGGTCCGTTTGATCACCTCTTTTTCGGACATGTCGATCTGCTGCCCGATGACGGCGAACGGCGTGGAAACGAGCGGGAGCTCACCCTGCAGAGCCCCTAGGAGGTCCCTGTCCCGCTGGTCGTTATCCTGCATTTTTTGTCCTCGTTCGTGAGGCGTTCGTTGGGATGAGGTGACAGCACCGATTGTATCGTGATCTCGGTTCGAGGCAAGACTTTCACCATCGCTCGGTTGGTGGTATGAGCGCGGTATCACCAATGGTGCGACGCAACCGCGGATATTCGTGCGCCTCGAGTGTTTCTTTCGCGTCGCGTGCAAGCACGGACGCCGCCCATTCGCGATGCCCGCGCGCCGCGTCCTCGGCATCGGTACGGTCAATGCCGCAGTGACCCGCCGGAAAAGCCGACAGCCGTCGCAGCGACGCATCGAAAAGTCTGACTCCGCCTCGCAGAGTACCGCGCTGCATGTGGTGATACGCGGCAGCCAGCTGGATCAGGCCCTGAAGGTACTGTTCGACGTCGGATTCCGCGGCGAGCCAGATTTCTTCCCACGCCTCGTGGGCTTCCCAGAACTCGCGCGCGTTGAAATGCTCGACTCCGCGGGCGAGAGCGGCTGCGAAATCGGGCTTCATGTCTGCACGCGGGAGCAAGGCCCGCACTTCAGGGTCAATCGGTTCCGCGCGTTCCACGCCGGAGCACGTCGCAGATCGCCGTCGTGAAATCGGCTGTCGTTCCGGTGCCGGCAATGTCGCGCGTGCGGTGTTCCGGACCGGAGTCGAGAACCTTCAGGATCGCGCTGTGAATCCGTTTGGCCGCATCGAGCTCGCCGATATGGCGGAGCATCATGACTGCGGACTGCAGGAGCGCCAGGGGGTTGGCCTTGTTCTGGCCGGCGATGTCGGGCGCGCTTCCGTGCACTGCCTCGAACACCGCGCCGTTCAGGCCGATGTTCGCGCCGGCCACCACACCCAGCCCGCCTACGAGACCGGCGGTGAGATCGGAGACGATGTCTCCGTAGAGGTTCTCGAGCAGCAGAATGTCGAACTGATTGGGGTCCATCACGAGCTGCATGCAGAGGTTGTCGACGATGCGATCGTCAGCCTCGATGTTCGGATAGTCGCGGGAGACATCGCGGAAGCACTTGAGGAAGAGCCCATCCGAGAGCTTCATGATGTTCGCCTTGTGCACCGCGGTCACGCGCTTCCGGCCGTGGGCGCGGGCGTATTCGAACGCGAACTTCGCAATGCGGGTCGATGCCTTCTCCGTGATGATCTTCAGCGACTCGACGACGCCCGGCACGACTTCGTGCTCGAGGCCCGCGTAAAGGCTTTCGGTGTTCTCGCGCACGACGATCAGGTCGATGTCCTCGTACCGGGTCTTGATGTTCGGCATCGAGTAAACCGGACGGAGGTTGGCGTAGAGGTCCAGTGCCTTACGCAGGCGGACGTTGATCGAGGCAAAGCCGGTTCCGACCGGAGTGGTCACCGGTCCCTTCAGAGCCACTTTGTTGCGGAGGATCGAATCGAGGACTTCCTGCGGCAGGGGATCGCCGTTGCGGGCGATGGCCTCCGAACCGACGAAATACTTCTCCCACTCGATCTCGACTCCGGCGCATTCGAGAATTGCCACGACCGCCGCGGTGACCTCCGGGCCGATGCCGTCGCCAGGGAGCAGTGTGATCTTGTGCTGAACCATCCCGTTCAAATCTCCTTCATTGCTTCAACCCGCCGGCGGGCCTCGTCCATCGAGAATTCCATCGGCAGCAGATCCGATATCGCCGCGAACTCCGGAAGCTCTTCGAGACACCGCCTCACGCTTTCGAGAGTCGGCGGGATGAACTCGAGATAGTGCAGCCGCCCGCGGGCAATCGGCTGCTTGCTGTATGTGCCGAGAATCTTGATCGAGCGCTGGAGCAGCGCTTCGAAATACCGGCGCCGGATGCCGTCCGGCGCCCCACAGCGCGCCGCATAGTACTCGATCAGCTCCAGTTCGGCCTCATCTCCGATCAGGCGCGCCACCCCGCGGTCGCGGAGCAGAGACGCCAGATCGTAGGTGTCCGGCCCGAGACGCAGATCCTGGTAATCAATCAGATATAACGTGCTATTAAGGATATGTAGATTCTGACCATGAAAATCACGATGGCAAAGCACGTAGGGATGCCTTACCAGATTTTCACTCAGCTTTCTGAAGAACGGCTCCAGCCTCGAGGCGGTCACCGAGTCCACGCCCATGAGCTTCTCGGCGTAGTACTCCCGGGTCATGTCCATCTCCGCCAGGAAAAACCCGGCCGTGAACGGCGGATTGATCTCCCGCGCAGGCGCCCGCTGGAACCCGACCAGAAGCTCGATCGCCGCTCGATACTGCCGCAACCCTTCCTCCCGGTCGGCGTGCAACAGATCGTAGAGCGTCCGGTCTCCGACGTCGTGCTGCAGGACCGCACAATCGGAGCTGCGGATCACCTCCGGGACCTGGCTGTGCGGGGAAACGAGCTGATACGCATCGAGAAACCGGCGCAGCTGTTCCCTCACCTCTCCCGGATAATAGGCGAGCATGTAGGTCTGGCCGGGGCCCCGGACGCGATAGTACGCGCGCACCGAGGCGTCGCCGGCCAGCGGTTCGATGGCCCAGCCCTCGCCGAGCCACTCGCGGAGGACCGCGGATGCCTCTTCGGGGACCGTGCCGCTGTTCATGAGGATCGGCTCCACTGGATGCACTAACAGTGCACGGTGTGAGCCGACGCGGTCACGCCTCAGCGCGGCGCGGGGCCCTTCTCGGCATCGTTCGCGTCCCGGATCGTGATCGACGTGATCGAAACCGGATCATTCGGCCGGTCCTGCGCTCCCTTCGGCGCGTTCACGATCGCGTCGGCGACCTCCATGCCCTTGGTGACCTGGCCGAACACCGTGTACTGGTTGTCCAGGAACGGGGAGTCCTTCACGACGATGAAGAACTGCGACGAGGCGCTGTTCGGATCCTGGGAGCGAGCCATCGAAACGATGCCGCGCTTGTGGGAGACGGTATTGAACTCCGCCTTGAGGCGGGTTTCCGATCCACCCATGCCCCACGTGTCGGGCGATCCAGACTTTGTGTTCGGGTCGCCGCCCTGGATCATGAATCCGGGAATCACGCGGTGGAACTTCGTCCCGTTGTAGAAACCCTTCTGGGCGAGATCGATGAAATTTTTCACGTGATTCGGAGCCACGTCCGGGAAGAACCGGATCGTGATGTCGCCCCTGGTCGTCTTGATCTCTGCCACCTTCGCTGTATCCGTCATTGAATTCTCCTGGCTCGCCGCCGTGCCGGTCGCGCTGGGAGCGGCCGTCTCGGTGGTCGTGTTTTCCGTCGCGCTCGCGACTGTCTCAGTGGTCGTGGTCTCCGTCTCCCTCTGGGCCGGGCTGCAGCCCACGAGCACACCGATCAGAGCTGCATATAGAAAGGTTTTCACTGCGGTTTCCCCCTTCGCAAAATCTGCGGGCGGATACTAGCATCGGGATCGTTAACCGTTAACCGTTAACCGTTAACCGTTAACCGTTAACCGTTAACCGTTAACCGTTAACCGTTAACCCGGATTATTCAC
>CALMZP010000043.1 GCA_937870635.1 uncultured Acidobacteriota bacterium
CGCCCCTGTACGACCGCGCCCGCCTGCTGGCCTGGATGGCCGCGAACGGCGTGGCGAGGAAGCGGTAGGGCGCGCCGGGATAGGTCACCGTCCGGCGGCGGCCCAGCGCATCCCAGGTGAACGACACCACGCTGGTCGAATTGGGCGGGGCGCCCCACTGGGCGCTGATGCTCTGCAGGTCCCCATTGGAGGCGTAGGCATAGGTGGTGATGTCCGTCCAGGTCGTCCCGCCGCTGGTCCAGCTCCGGCTGAGCCGGGTGCGGGCTCCCGAGGCGTCGTAGTCGTGGGCGGCCGAGTCGCGACCGGTGCCGTACACGGTCACCTGGGTGCGAAGCAGCCCGTCGGGATAGTAGGATCGCAGGATCTCGCCGCGGCGGTTGCGGGCGAAAGTCCGGCGCCCCATCACGTCGTAGGTGTAGTCCACGCTATCCCCGGTGACCGTGTCCCCCACCATCGGGTGAAAGGTCTTGTGCAGGCGCGTGCCGGTCTGGCGCCCGACCGAGTCGTACACGAATCGGACCGTGTCCCTGGTCGGCACGAGGGCGTTCACCCGCCCGAGCCGCCGCAGCAACTGCCCCGCCGTGCTGAACTCAGCCCGGGACTCCTGCAGGAACTCATCCAGCTCCCGCACCACCCGGCCGGCGACGTCATAGCGGTAACGTCGCGTGACGCCCCGAGGATCAACCACCGAATCGAGGCCCGCCGCGCCATGGTACCAGGTGGTGATGAGCGTGGGCCCGGTGTTCGGTTCGAGTACATCCGTGTTATTGCAGTCCACCTGCAGCGGGTCACAGCCCGCCCAGGGATTCACGCCCGGCGGATTGACCTCCGCGGAGTCCTGGGTCACCTGGGTGACGCGGTTCAGGGCATCGTACAGATACTGTTTCCGGGCGCCGTATGGATCGTAGGTGGCCAAGACCCGCCCCAGGCTGTCCGCCACCTGGGTGTGGGTGATGCCGACCGGCTCCTTCCGCGTGTGTACATTGCCATTGGCGTCGTAGGTGAAGCGCACCGTCTGATCCAGCAGCTCGTCGAAGTCGAGGTGGGGGTACCTCGCGGTTTCCACCTGCTTCTCTGCGATGGAATCCACCATCCCCTTGAGCGCCCCCGACGCCGTGTACCAGTACTGGGTCAGATGCCCTCGTGGGTCGGTGACCAGGTCCAGCAACCCATTGCTCCCGTGGGGGTAGTAAGGCGCCCGGCCCAGGGCGTCCAGCACCCGGGAGGGCGAGTCCGGGGCGTCACTGTCGTTGTATTCGTAGGTCGTGGTGTCCACCATCGCCGGCGAGCAGCCCGCGATCTTCCGGCAGGTGCTGTCCCGCACCTGCACCAGGTTGCCCCGCTGGTTCCACGCCATGCGCACGCGGTGGCCGTTGGGCTGATCCACCCGCGTCACCAGGGCTGGCGCCGTCCGCAGGCTGTCGCGGTAGAGCACGGTGAGCGCGTTCAGGCCCAGGTGCCGGCTCCGGCTCGGACCCCCAAGGCGGTGGATCCAGAAGTCGGTGGCATCGCCCAACCCATTCAGCGGGCCGTCCACCCTGGTGGCGAGGCCGTAGGGCGCCGTATCCGCGCGCATTAGGGTGCTCAGGCCCTTCTCGTCCCAGTGGGCGATGGCCGAAACGGCGTTCTGCGTCCCCGCCGAATCCGCCTGCACCGCCACCTGCGTCACCCGCGCGTTGTTTGCGTAGGAGAAGGTGGTGACGGCCGAGTCCCCCTTGGTGGAGTTCTTCTGCCGGGTGGCGATGCGCTTGACCATCACGTTGCGCGCGTCGTAGGCGAAGCGGGTGCTGTCGAGGTTCCCGGGCGCCACGAGCTTGGTGAGATTGCCGCTGGTCATCACCGTCCGGAGCCGGCGCCCGCCGGGGTCCCGGATGCTGTCGAGCAACCGGGTGGTGACGTTCCAGAACAGCCGGTAGGTGCGCCGCGGGGTGCTGTTTGGTGGCACCGTCACCGAATCCAGCCGCACCGGGGTGATGGTGCTCCAGTGGAAGGAGGTGATGGCACCGACCCGGTTGGTGGTGGTCTGGTGCCGGCCGGCGGGATCGAACTCCACCTTGGCGCCGTGCTTCAGCTCTCGGCGGTACCAGGTCTGGCCGCCATTGGTGAATCGGACAAGGCTGTCGGGGGCGTCGCCTGGGGCGGCGTAGAAGTTGTTGACGGAGCCGAAGGAGAGCTCCCGGATCGTGCCGCTCACCCCGTTCGTCGCCGTCAGGCGCATTCGCCACCAGCGGTAGGGACCGACGCTGCTCCAAGCGGCGGTGTTCCAGCCGAGTACCGGCTTGAACCCGTTCACGACGGTCGTCCACGTGAGACTGTCCGCGCTGTACTGCACGTCATAGGAGGCGTTGTTCACGCTGCTGGAATAGACCCGAAGCATCGTGGCGGCCTGCAGAAAGGCTGGGTCCAACCTGACGCCGACTACCTTGCCGACGGGGGTGCTGCTTATCGTGGTCCAGGCGGTAGTGGTGAGATTACCGTCCACGGCATTGGTCCCGTTCAGTCCGGGAGCGTCGCCCCAGATCTGAGCCCCCGTTACGCCCAGGCCCCGATGGAACACCCGCGCCGACCCGTCTCCCGCCACCCACACCCGCTGCGTCGTATCCGCCGGCGTCAGCACCTGCTCCACCCCCAGCAGCCCCCAGCCGCGGCCGTACTCGCTGGCGGCGGTCCGGGCAGGAGCGCGGCAGATTGAGACGTGCATCAACGGCATCGGCGAGCGCGCCGGCAACGCCGCGCTCGAGGAAATCGTGATGGCCTGCGCCGTTCGATCCGACCGCCTGCCCTACACGACCAGAGTGAGAACCGAACAGCTGTATCCGACGAGCCAGCTCCTGTCGGAGATCGTGAAGTTTCCCGTGCAGCCGAACAAGGCCATCGTCGGCCGCAACGCCTTCGCTCACGAAGCGGGAATCCACCAGCACGGAGTGATGAGCAATCCTCTCTGCTACGAGATCATGACCCCCTGCTCGGTCGGCGTTCCCGGCACACAGATCGTGCTGGGCAAACACTCCGGCCGTCACGCGCTGGCGAAGAGGTATGAGGAGCTCGGCGCCCCCCTCACCGACGGCGAGCTCGAAGTGGCGTACGCGCGATTCATCGCTCTCGCTGACCGCAAGAAGCGCGTCTACGATCAGGATCTCCTCGCCCTGCGTCAGGGATCGGCACAGGCGGCAGCACGATGAACATCGACATCGCGGTCCTCCCCGGCGACGGCATCGGCCCCGAAGTGACGAGGCAGGCTGTGAACGTGCTGAACGCCGTCGGAGCGCGGTTCGGCCACAACTTCACATTCGAGGAGAGCCTCGTCGGCGCGGCGGCCTACAGAGTCCACGGCACGGTTCTGCCTGGAGCGACCATCGAAGCCTGCCTGCGCGCCGGCGCCGTGCTCCTCGGCGCGGTCGGCTCGCCGGAGCTCGACGATCTTCCTCCGCCGAAGCGCGCCGAGGCTGGTCTGCTGGCGCTGCGGAAGAAGCTCGGAGGGTTCGCCAACCTTCGCCCCGCGAAATGCTGGGACCCGCTGCTCGATCGCTCCCCTCTTCGTGAAGAGATCGTCCGCGGCACCGACATCCTCATCGTCAGAGAGCTCCTCGGCGGAATCTACTTCGGAGAGCCGCGCGGACGATCAGAGACGGCCGCATTCAACACGATGCGCTACACGGCCGCCGAGATCGAGCGCGTGGCCCGCATCGCGTTCGGTGCGGCAAGGACGAAGGTGACCTCGGTCGACAAGGCAAACGTCATGGAGACGTCCAGACTCTGGCGCGACGTCGTCACTCGCGTCGGGCGCGAGTATCCGCACATCGCACTCGAGCACCTTCATGTCGATGCCTGCGCGATGCATCTGCTCACGAATCCGAAGCAGTTCGACACGATCCTGACCGAGAATCTTTTCGGCGACATCCTCTCCGACGAGGCCGCCGCGTTCACCGGCTCGCTCGGCATGCTGCCGTCGGCGACGCTCGGCGGTACGGTCGATCTTTACGAGCCGGTGCACGGATCGGCGCCTGAGCTGGCCGGGAAGAATGTCGCGAATCCGATCGGCGCGATCGCCTCCGCCGCGCTGCTTCTGCGGTATACGGCAAAGCTCGAGCAGGAAGCGCGCGCTGTGGAGCGGGCGATCGCCAGTGTGCTTGCCGAGGGACATGGGACGCCCGACATCGGCGGCAACGCCACGACTGCCGAGATCGGCCGGCGCATCGCGGACGAGATCACGCGGCCGCGCACGCTGCTCGACAAGATCTGGGAGACTCACGTCGTCTGCGAGCCGCCCGGCCGCCCGCCACTTCTCTACATCGATCTCCACCTCGTGCACGAGGTCACCTCGCCACAGGCATTCGCGGGGCTGCGCGCCGCCGGGCGGCGGGTGCGCCGTCCCGACCTCACATTCGCGACGGCCGATCACAACGTCCCCACGATCGGCCGCGACCGCGCCATCGACGATCCGCTCGCGGCGAAGCAGGTCGAGGCCCTGCGCGCGAACTGCCGTGACTTCGGAGTCACGCTCTACGATGTCGACTCGGCACAGCAGGGAATCGTTCACGTCATCGGGCCCGAGCTCGGCCTGACGCAACCCGGCATGACCATCGTCTGCGGGGACAGCCACACCAGCACCCACGGCGCGTTCGGCGCGCTGGCGTTCGGCATCGGCACGTCGGACGTCGAGCACGTCCTGGCGACGCAATGCCTGCCGCGGAGCAAGCCGCGGTCGATGCGGATCGACGTCAGCGGCGTTCTGGGCGAGGGCGTCACCGCGAAAGACCTGGCGCTGGCGATCATCGGCGCGATCGGAACGAACGGCGCCGCGGGCCATGTCGTCGAGTACACCGGCTCAGTCATCCGCACCCTCTCGATGGAAGGACGCATGACGCTCTGCAACATGAGCATCGAGGCCGGCGCGCGCGCGGCCATGATCGCGCCGGACGAGATCACGTACCGCTACCTGGGACACACGGCGGACCGTGCGCTTCGTTCCGATGACGACGCCGTCCACGATCGCTCGATCGAGATCGATGCGTCGTCGATCGCTCCGCAGGTCACCTGGGGCACGACGCCGGGCATGGTCCTTCCCGTCACCGAGCGAGTGCCCGAGCCGCGCGATCCGGCGATGCAGCGCGCGCTCGAATACATGGACCTGCGCCCCGGCACGCCGCTCGACTCGATCGGGATCGACCGCGTGTTCATCGGCTCGTGCACGAACGCGCGGCTCGAGGATCTTCGCGCCGCCGCTCGCGTGGCCCGCGGCTACTTCGTCTGTGCGCGCGTCCGGGCCATGGTCGTTCCCGGCTCGCAGACGGTGAAGCGCGCCGCCGAGGCGGAGGGTCTGGACCGCATCTTCCGCGACGCGGGGTTCGAATGGCGCGAGCCGGGATGCTCGATGTGTCTCGGCATGAACGCCGACGTGCTGGCGCCGGGCGAGCGCTGCGCGGCCACGAGCAACCGCAACTTCGAGGGACGCCAGGGCCGCGGCGGACGTACGCATCTCGTCAGTCCGGCCATGGCCGCCGCGGCGGCGATCGCGGGCCACTTCACCGACGTGCGCGGCTGGAGCTTCCGCTGATGCAGCCGTTCACGATCGAGACCGCGGTCGTCGCGCCGCTGCGGCGTCGCGACGTCGACACCGATCAGATCATTCCGAAGCAGTTTCTCAAGCGCATCGACCGGACGGGCTTCGGCGAATGCCTGTTCTACGACTGGCGCGCCGATCCCTCGCTCTTTCTGAACGATCCGCGCTACACCGGCGCAGGCTTTCTGGTCACGGGACGCAACTTCGGATGCGGATCGTCGCGTGAGCACGCCGCCTGGGCACTGCGCGATGCCGGATTCCGCGCCATCCTCGCTCCCTCCTTCGCCGACATCTTCGCGGCGAACTGCATCAACAACGGAATCGCGCCGATCGTGCTCGAAGAAGCGGAGGTCGATGAGCTGACCCGCCGGGCTCTGGAAGGACGCCACCTGCTCACGATCGATCTGCCCGCCGTCACGGTCCGCGACGAAGAAGGCTTCAGCACCCGCTTCAAGATGGACGACTTTCAGAAACGCCGCCTCCTCCACGGCCAGGACGAGATCGCCCTGACCCTGGAGTCCGATCGCGCCATCACCAGTTTTGAGGGTCACGTCTGCACTTCGCACTTTCTCCACGAACGGTAGATCCGACAGACTCAGCCTGATCTACCGTTCGTGGAGAAAGTGCGAAGTGCAGACGTGACCCTCAAAACGATATGGACATTCGACAGCTGGAGATGTTTCGCGCCGTTGCCGAGGAGGGGAGCTTTACGCGGGCGGCGGTGCGGTTGCATGTGTCGCAGTCCGCGGTGACGCGGCAGCTTCAGCTGCTGGAACAGGATCTCGGAACACTGCTGCTCCATCGCACCGGCCGCGGCGCGACTCTGACGGCTGAGGGTGAAATTCTCCTCACCACCGCGCGGCGCGTCGAGCGCGACATGCAGGATGCCGTCTCACTCATTGCCGACACGAAGAGCCTTCAGCGCGGCAGCCTGACCCTGGCCGGCGGCATGACGGTCTGCCTCTACATCCTTCCCAGGCTCCTGCGAAAGTTTCGGAGCCGGTACAAAGGTATGGATCTGCGCGTGATCTCGGCCGGAACCGAGACGATCCTGCGCATGATCCGACAGCATGAAGTGGGAATGGCGCTGCTGACACTGCCGATCGTCGAATCCGATCTCGAGGTGCGGCCGGCCCTCAAGGAAGAAATGGTCGTGGTCACTGCCTCGAAGCATCCGCTCGGCCGCGAGCGCAGCATCGATCCCCGGACGCTGGGCCGCTTTCCGCTCGTCCTCTATGAATCGGGATCGAACACCCGCCGCGTGATCGACGAGCTTTTCCGCGAGCACGAGGTTCCCATGAACGTCGTGATGGAGACCGAGAACGTGGAGATCATCAAAGCGATGGTCGCCAGCGGCCTGGGCATATCGATCATTCCTTACGCGGCCATCACCGGGGACCTGCGAGGGGGACGTTTCGCGTGGACGCGGCTGCGGAGCGGCCGTCTCTATCGGGAGTCGGGATGGGTCTACTTGAAATCGGAACACCACCCGCGGGCGATCGAGGAGATGCTGCGGGTCTTCGACGAAATGAAAGAACAATTTATGGGCCGGCCCGTGGTATCTCGAAAACGCATCGACAGCATTCGTTAATTGATCTGGACGCATAACCCGCCGATCCCGATACTTTCGGGAATGGAGCAGATCCGCGATGCATGTGGCGTCGGCCTCCTGGCCGACATCCAGGGCCGCCCCTCCCGCGCCATCCTCGCCGGCGCGCTCGAGGCGTTGAGAAACCTCGCCCACCGCGGCGCGGTCGATGCCGATGGAAAGACCGGCGACGGCGCCGGCGTGCTCACGCAGATTCCGCGTTTCATCCTCGGCGAGTTCGACGCGGCCGGGCTCGTGTTCGGCGCGGACCGGCAGTCGATCGTCGACAGCCTCGCGCGCAGAGGCCTGACCAGAACCGCCTGGCGCGACGTCCCCACCAACGACCAGACCCTCGGCCCGAAGGCGATGCGCTGCCGCCCCGACATCGCCCAGATCCTGGTCCGGCGCCCCGCCGAAATGGATGCCGGCGAATTCGAGCGGCGCCTGCTCGACGCCCGCCGCCACAGCGAGGTCTATCTGGCCTCGCTCAGCTCGCGCACGATCGTCTACAAGGCTCTCGTCCGCTCGACCGATCTCGCTGATTTCTACGATGACCTCAACCATCCGGAATATGAGACCGCTTTCGCCCTCTTTCATCAGCGGTTCAGCACCAACACCGTGCCGTCCTGGTCGATGAGCCAGCCCTTTCCCTTCCTCGCCCACAACGGCGAGATCAACACCATCAGCGGCAACCGTCATGCGATGCGCGCTCGCGGCCACCCGATGAAAGAAGAGGGCATCAGCGACTCGGCGAGCCTCGACGAAGCGCTGGCCATCCTCATGAGTGAAGGCCGCTCGCTCCCGCACGCCGTGAAGATGCTCATCCCACCGGCCTGGGAGAACGATTTGGATCTCAGTCCGGAGGTCCGCGCCTTTTACGAGCATCACGCCTCGCTCATGGAACCGTGGGACGGACCAGCCTTCATCACCTTCGCCGACGGCAGAGTGGCGGGCGCCGCGCTCGATCGCAACGGACTCCGTCCGGCGCGCTACCTCATCACGACGGATGACCTTCTGCTCGTCGCCTCCGAGGCCGGCGTGATCGACATCGATGATGCGCGCGTGCGTCACCGCGGACGCATCGGGCCGGGCGGCATGATCGGCGTCGACCTGGTCGCGAAGAAGCTCTTCGATGGAGACGCGGTGGTCGAGGAACTGGCGGCCCGTACGGCATATCAAATGATCGAGCCGGAGACACTTTCGGCCGGGGCGGCGTACGTGATCCCCCGCGCTCCGTGCGGGGTGATGCGCGCGTTTGGCTACACGCGCGAGGAAATGCGGCTCATTCTCGACCCTCTCTCGAAAGGAATCGAGCCGGTCGGATCAATGGGCGACGACGCGCCGCTGGCCATCCTCTCGGCCCAGCCACGCCTTTTTTTCTCCTACTTCCGGCAGCGCTTCGCGCAGGTCACGAATCCGCCCATCGACTCGCTCCGGGAGTCCATCGCCATGTCGCTGCGGCCCGACCCGCTGCTCGACTCCGTCACACCGTCGGGCGAGCAGTTGAGCATCCTCTTCACCGGGACGCTTGCCACTGCGCTCGACCAGCTGCTGAAAGACGCCGCCGCTGCCGTGCGCCGGGGACGGACCATCCTCGTCCTCACCGATCGCGCCATCGACGAAGAACACGCGGCGATACCTTCGCTGCTCGCCGTCTCCGCCGTGCACCAGCATCTGATCCGCGAAGGGCTCCGCACCGGCGCGCGGATCATCGCCGACACCGGCGAAGCGCGCGACGAGCACCATCTCGCGGCGCTCATCGCCTTCGGCGCCGACGCGGTCTGCCCATGGCTCGCCAACGCGATCATCGGCGGCCCCGATTACCGCCGCTCCCTTCACAAAGGCCTTCTGAAGATCCTCGCGAAGATGGGCGTCTGCACCATCCGTTCCTACCGCGGCTCGCAGCTCTTCGAAGCGATCGGCATCGCCAGCGAAGTCATCGACCGCCACTTCACCGGTACGCCGTCACCGATCGGCGGCCTCGGCCTCCGGGAGATCGAGGCAGAAGTGCGGGCGCGTCACTCACGCGCATTCAACGGCTCTGATCTCGATGAAGGCAGTTTTCTGCGCTATCGCCGCGACGGGGAAGCGCACGCGTACGCGCCCCACGTCGTCAAAGCGTTGCATCGTGACTACCGCGCATTCGCCGAGCTCGTTCACAGCCGGGAGTCGCTCGTCCTGCGCGACCTGCTCGAATTCCGCGACACCACACCGATCGCGATCAGCGATGTCGAACCGGTCTCCGCGGTCGTACCTCGGCTCATGACCGCCGCGATGTCGCTCGGCGCTCTCTCGCCCGAAGCACAGCACGTAATCGCCGTCGCCATGAACCGCCTCGGCGGCCGCAGCAACAGCGGCGAAGGCGGCGAGCCCTCCGCCAGCTTCTGGCCCGCCCCGGCCCGCAGCGAAAACGCGAACCATCGCATCAAGCAGATCGCCTCGGGCCGCTTCGGTGTCACCGCGGAGTATGTGGTCTCCGCCGACGAGCTGCAGATCAAGATTGCTCAAGGCTCGAAACCGGGCGAAGGGGGCCAGCTCCCCGAACACAAAGTCACCGCTCACATCGCCGAGGTCCGGCGCGCCGAGCCGGGGACGGCGCTGATCTCGCCGCCGCCGCATCACGACATCTACAGCATCGAAGATCTCGCGCAGCTCATCTATGACCTCAAGCGCGTGAATCCGGCGGCGACCGTCAGCGTGAAGCTCGTCTCGTCCGCCGGCATCGGAACGATCGCCGTCGGCGTTGCCAAAGCGCACGCCGATGCGATCGAGATCAGCGGCCACGACGGAGGGACCGGCGCCTCTCCTCTCGGCTCGATCAAAAACGCCGGTGCCCCGTGGGAGCTCGGCCTGACCGAGGTGCAGCAGTCGCTCGTACGGGCGGGACTCAGAAGCCGTGTGCGCCTTCAGGTCAACGGAGGTCTCAAGACCGGACGCGACGTGGTCATCGCCGCCCTGCTGGGCGCCGAGGAATTCGGCTTCGGGACGGCGGCGCTGATCGCGGCGGGTTGCGTCATGGCCCGGCAGTGCCATCTCAACACCTGCCCCGCGGGCATCGCCACGCAGCGGGAAGATCTCCGCGCCCGCTTCAATGCCACCCCGGACGATGTGATCCGTTTCTTCACCGCGGTCGCCGAAGAAACGCGCGAGATCCTCGCGCTCCTCGGCGCGCGAAGCCTTCGCGACATCATTGGACGCGCCGATCTGCTCGAGCAGCGAATCCCGGCGGATGGGAAGGCCTCGACGATCCGTCTCGACCACCTGCTCGAGACTTCGCCCATCAATCCCTCCGAGCGCCGCTGGGCCGGAACGCGGAACGATCCGCCGCGGACCGGGTCCGGTATCGATGACCTGGTGATTCGCCGCATGCGACTGGCGCGCACGGTGCTCGAGCCGATCGAGCTGTCGCTGCCGGTCGCGACCGCCGATCGCGCGGTCGGCGGCCGCATCGCCGGCGCGATCGTGCGCCGCTACCGCGGTCACGGCGCGCCGCCCGACACCGTACGCCTGCTCCTGCGCGGTTCCGCGGGCCAGAGCTTCGGCGCGTTCTGCGTCGGGGGGATGTCGCTCGTCCTCGAAGGGGAAGCAAACGATTACGTTGGCAAGAGCATGTCCGGCGGCGAGATCATCATCCGCCCGCCGCGGCGGACGGCGGCGGGGACGATCGCCGGCAACACGATTCTTTATGGCGCAACCGGCGGCCAGATGTTTCTGGCCGGACGCGCCGGAGAGCGGTTCGCCGTCCGTAACAGCGGCGCGATCGCCGTCGTTGAAGGAACGGGCGATCACGCCTGCGAATACATGACCGCCGGCGCAGTCGTCATCCTCGGACCCACCGGCAGAAACACCGGCGCGGGGATGTCGGGCGGAATGCTGTTCGTCCTCGATGAAGAGGAGCGGCTCGAACAACGGATCAACTCCGATTCCGTCGCCGTCGATGCCGTCATGTCGGGAGCCGAAGAGACCTGGTTATGGGAAGCGATCGTCAGGCATCTGCATGCCACGGGGAGCCGCAAAGCAGACAATGTTCTCAAGGACTGGAAATCGGCGCGGCCGATCTTCCGGAGAGTAGCTCCGGCGGCGCGATTGCGCGAAGATAAGGATCTGCCAACTCTCGTTTCTACGGTCAGTACAGCGCGGGCGGGCGTGGGGCGGTAGCATACAAAGCCGAGGTGACGGGGCTTTCCATCACGCGGATCCTGGGGCATGGAGGAGAGATCGAGAAGGTCGAGACGTATCGCGGCATGACTCTCAAGGTGGCCACGCACGAAAAGGTGCGGCTGGAGATCGGAGTGAGCGACCACTTCGTGGAGCCGACGGTGCGCGCCATTCTCGATTCGGCAAGAACGGGAGATGTCGGCGACGGCAAGATCTTCGTGCTCCCGGTGGAGAAGGTATATCGCATCTGGACAGGCGAAGAGGACGAGCGCGCGGTCACGCCGGTGGATTAGCGGAGTGCGGCAGGTCGAATCTATTTTGGATTTTGGATTTTGGATTTTGGATTTTGGATTTGTTGCATTCTTAGCCAATCCAAAATCCAAAATCCAAAATGATGCCTGCCGCACTCCAATTTATTTCTTCACATGGCAGCCGGTGCAGACTGCCGGGCCCTTTTTCGCTTCCTTGTGGCACTGGATGCACCGTGTATGAAACGGGTTTTTCGTCAGGCTCGCTTCGCGCATGCTCGGGACTTTGCCCTTGGCGTTGAGATGACAGGTCGTGCACTTCACGACCTTTGTCCCCTCGTCGGTCTTGAGTCCCTTCTGCGTGTGATGGCACGTGTCGCAGCTCTTCACGAGCGTGGTGGCGTGCTTCGCGTGGTCGAAGGTGACGGCGGGCTGCTTGGCTTTGGCGGCGTCGATGGTGATCTTGCCGGGTCCGTGGTGAGCGGAGAGCATCGTGCTCACGAGGAGCGCGATGGCGGAGACCGTGATCCTGAGTCTGATCATCACTTCAATCCTCCGATTCAGCGGCGATACGACGCGCGGATGTAGATGGCTCCTCCATCGTAGTCCTCGTCCTGCGGGTCGAGGAAGAAACCTCCGGGCATGTAGTTGGTGACGCCGCTGCTGTACGCATCGCGCACCTCGTACTGCTCGAACCAGGCGCCCAGCGCAAACGACAGGTACCGCTGCAGCCGGTACTCGAGCTCGGCCGATGCAGCGACGATGTTCATGTCGCCGAACTCGGCGACGTCGACCGCAAAGTCGGGCGTGCCGCCGGGCGGGCTCTCCATGTCGTTGAATCCGTTGATCCGCTGCGCTCGTGCGAGCACGCGCAGGTCGAGCCTTTCCGGAATGATGCGCAGGTTGCCGCCGATGCCTGCGGACATGCCGTCCATGTCGATGTCGGCCGTCCAGTCGTCGGCCGGGTTGAACGAGAGCGTCGCCCCACTCTGTCGTCCCCGCTGAAACGTCGACCAGCCCTCCGACGTCACGAACGCGTACGCGTTCCACAGCTCGCCGGGCGTGTAATCGGCCTCGACGGAGAACGTCCGGCTCTTCGCGCTGAGCAATCCCAGCGGCACCTCGTCGAAATCCTCATCCTGCGACCAGAACTGCGCGGTCATCGCCCACGCCTCGGTCGGTGTCAGCTGCACCATCGCCGAGACGCGGTTCAGCTCGCGCTTCGACTGATCGAAGCGCCGAAGCAGCGTGTGATTGGCCGGCGCGCCCGGAACGAGGAACGACGCATGTTCGGATTCTTCGCCGTCGTAGTGAGCGTAATCGCGTGAACCGGTCTCGAAGCTGAGCCGCGCCGCGGCCCACGAGGCCGGGCGCATGTCACCGGCGATCCGGAACACGTTCTCGGTGGTCTCTTCCGTGTCGCGAAAGTCGCGATGCATGCGGATGTGATCGAAGGTACGCGTTGGGATCGGTGGAATCGACCGCGCGGAACGGGTTGTCGAACGTGAGCGTCTCGGCGCGGTTGTCGAACTGGTTGACGCGGAGCCCGCCGCGGATCAGTCCCCGCGGAACGATCAGCTCCAGACTCGCGCCTACGCTATCCACCGAGTACTCCGTCGGTTCGGGGACCTGCACGACGTTGCCGAAGCCGAACGCTCCGCCGGCCGGCTTGTCGCCGGACCGCGTCTCGTGCGAAGCCGTGAGGCGCGTCGTCATCGCTCCCGGCAGGCCATCGTCGGTCGTCTCCCCCATCGACGCGGCGACGGCGATCTTCTCGCGCCGCGCTTCGATGTCGACGACGTTGCCGGCGTTGAACGACGGCGCCACGAGATCGCGCAGGAACGTGAAGTTCACGCTCGCCCGCGGCACAGCGGCGATCGCGTTCTGAAACGCGCCCTGGAGCGTATCGCTCACCTCCCACACACCGCGGCTCGTCTGCTGATGGAGAGTGCGGCCGTCGTTGCCCCAGAAGTGCGGGATCTCGTCGTAGTCGACGGCCATGCTCCAAGCGCCGAGGTCGAAGCCGAGGGAGAGACGCTGGTCGCGCTGGCCGAGGTCGACGCCGCGGATGGAGACCTCGTCGCGCATGTAGTAAACGTACGGGATATAGAGGCCGCCGCTGACGTCGCGGTACTCCTCGAACTTCGACGAATCGGGATCGCGGCCTGCGAACTGCGAACCGAGCTGCAGCTCCAGAAAATCAGCGTGGCGCGGGAGACCGGCCGTCTGCGCGTCGGGCCACAGCTGGCCGCTCTTCGCCATCGAGCCGAAGCCTTCCGCTTCGCCCACGTCGGTTTCCGCGGGCGGTTCTGCCGGCGGTGCCGGCTCCTGACCAAACGCGGCCGCCGCCACGAACATCATCAGAAGGAGTGAGAGTGTTCTGGATCGCATGATGTGACGCTCCTCCTACCGTCCGAGATAGGCGCCGGATGGATGATTCGATCCGTGCACCTGCGTGTGGCAGTTGCGGCACGAGCGCTCGACCGCGCGATTGCTCGGCGAGGGCCCTCGAGAGCTGTTGCGGAAGTCGTAGAGCGTGCCGGGATGGCGCGTCGCCAGATGGCAGCGCTGGCAGAGGAACGGCTGCCGCGCGACGAGCAGACGCTCGTGATTCGAGCCGTGCGCGTTGTGGCACGACACGCAGTTCTCACGAACCGGCGCGTGCTCCCAGAGGAACGGCCCGCGGAACTCGGCGTGACACTCGAAGCACTGATCGTTGACCGAGGCGGCGCGGATCATCTTCGGCGTCGGCGAGCCGTGGGGGTTGTGGCAGTCGGCGCAGCCCATCTTCCCTTCGCGGATCGGGTGATGGCTCGTCCGCATCGTCTGGGCGCGCACGTTCGCGTGGCACGTGTAGCAGACCGCCTGCTCGGACGACGCGCGCAATTGGGAGTCCGTCGACTCGAAGGAGTGGACGCTGTGACACGTCAAGCAAGTCAGCTTGCGCCGGTCGTGCATTCCGCCGTGCCAGTTCGCCTGATCGCCCCGCTCGTGGCAGGACAGGCAGACGTCGTTCTGCTGCTTCGGCTGCAGACTCTTGAACGAGACCACCAGCGACGGGTCGCCCGTCGCAGCGTGCTCCGCCACGTTGCCGTGGCAATTCGCGCACGACCGGGACATCCCCGCGTGGTGCGTCCGCTCCAGCCGCTCGAAGACCGCGGGGTCATGACACGTCTTGCAGTCCTGGGGATTGAATGGTGCTGACGCCGGAACCTGCGCGGTGAGGGCCGGTACGAACACACCAAAAACGATGAGAACGGAGCACGCCGCTCGACTCATGGAACGACTCCTGACTCGCGATGTTGCAGGAGGGGTGCAATTCTGTCGCCTGCGGATGGGACCCTGGACCCTGGACCCTGGACCTTGGGAGTGACGAGAATCCACGTCATTCTGAGATGGGATGGTGCCGCGGCCGCGTCACGGACGATGAAAACGGTCGGTGGGGGAAGATCCGGGCGGCGGTACGCTTCCACCGCCCGGAGGCGCGCCAAGGTCGACCCCAGTCTGTCGTCTTCAAGCGCGATCCTGAGACTGACCCGCGCCGTTCTTTGGTATCACCTTCTGTCGCCAGTATTCAAGACGAGCACGCGAGCCGGGGGAGATCGTCCGGGCCGAGAATGGCTTTCGTGTTCTACGGTCAGGGTGGAATCCCGTCCGGCCCATCGGTGCGCGGCTACACGGACCGCAACTTCGGCCAGGACATCGCCGGGTTTCTGGACGGCATTCCCCTGAACCTGTTCGGGTTCGTGGCATCCCACGGAGCTCTCGATCTCACGCTCCTTCTGCCGCAGTCGATCGAAAAGGTAGAGTTGATCCGTGGGCCATTCAACGCCCGCTACGGCGACTTTCACCGTGGAGGCAGCCTGAATTTCGTCACGAAGTCGCGCATCCAGCGCCCCTCCATCGACCTCGCAC
>CALMZP010000044.1 GCA_937870635.1 uncultured Acidobacteriota bacterium
CGCGCGGGCAACGATGAAACCGATGTCCCGGGGGCCGCGTCTGCCGGTGAGCTCCTGCCAGAGGAGAGTGCGCGCGGTCTCGAAGTAGGTGAAATAAACGGCGTTGTTGACATGGCCGTAGGCGTCAACGTCGCTGAAGACCACCTGATGCGGGACCACGTACCACCCATCCTTCCACCCGTACACGGCGTGGGCCGGTTCACTCATCGTTGCGATGAGTCATTGTAACGCCGGTGACTGCGGAGCGACGGGTGCGCCGGATTTCGTGCACGCCTGCAGATAGCGGCCGGGCAGCGGGTGATCGAGATAGGGCGCGATGACCGACGAAGCTTCGACGAGCTTCTTCAGATCGACACCCGAGTCGATGGCCATCCCCTCGAGGAGATACACGAGGTCTTCCGTCGCCATGTTGCCCGACGCGCCCGGCGCATACGGACAGCCGCCGAGTCCGCCCGCGGACGCGTCGAACGTGGAGATACCCATCTCCAGCGCCGC
The DNA here is from genome assembly GCA_937870635.1 of uncultured Acidobacteriota bacterium. Classification (GTDB taxonomy): domain Bacteria; phylum Acidobacteriota; class Thermoanaerobaculia; order Gp7-AA8; family Gp7-AA8; genus DATLEX01. The sequence goes on from CALMZP010000044.1 coordinate 496, forward strand.
GAGTGTGTTCGCGAGCGCGGTTCCGCGCGTGTCGTGAAAATGCATCGCCAGCTTCGAAGGCGGGATGACCTGCAGCAGGATTCCAATCACGCCCTGCACCTGCAGAGGTGTACCGACACCGATCGTGTCGCCGACGGAGACTTCGTAACAGCCCAGATCCAGCAGCCGCGCGGAAACTTCCAGGACCTTCTCCGGCGGCACTTCGCCCTCGTACGGACATCCCATCGCCGTCGAAACGTACCCTCGCACGCGCATCTCCTCGGCCCGCGCCCGCGCGGCGACGGGCGCGTAGTTCTCGAACGACTCGTCGATCGACATGTTGATGTTGCGCTTATTGAAGGTCTCCGAGGCGGCGGTGAAGATGGCGATCGACGTGACGCCGGTCTCGATCGCCCGCTCCAGCCCCTTCATGTTCGGGACGAGAACCGGATACTCCATCCCCGGATCCTTCGGGATGTTGCGGTAGACGTCCGCCGTGTCGGCCATCTGCGGCACCCATTTCGGATGGACGAACGCGCCGGCTTCGATCACCCGCAGCCCGGCGTCGCCCAGCGCGGTGATGTAGTCGATCTTCGCCTGCGTCGGGATGATGACCTTCTCGTTTTGAAGGCCGTCACGCGGTCCGACCTCGACGATCTTGACGGTGTCGACGGAGATTTTCATGAGACGGTTAAGTCTATCCCGAGAGAAGCCGCTGATTTCATCCCGAGCGCAGCGAGGGATCTCCGGAAGCACCGGCAGGATGTTGCCTATGAAAACCAACCCTGCCGGTGGTACCGGAGATCCCTCGCTTCGCTCGGGATGCAATCTATGACTGCGCTCGGGATGAAATCTCCGGCTGCGCTCGGGATGGATTCATGACAAAACAACCAGGTCCACCCCCGGCTGAACGAGCTCGCCCTCCACACAATTCACAGCGCTCACCGTGCCGTCGTGCGTAGCCACGATCTGATGCTCCATCTTCATCGCCTCGAGCACGATGAGTGGCGTTCCCTTCGTCACCACATCGCCCTTGCCAACGAGAATCTTGAGCACCAGTCCGGGCATGGGGGCGGCCATCGAATGATCGCGGTGACGCGTGCGGGTCTTTGCTCCCCGATCGGTCACGTCCGCCGTGTACGTCACGCCATCGAAAGCGAAGCTGATGCGCGTCCCGTCGACGACGTACGGCACGACGAACGTACGGTCGCCCGCACGCACTTCCGCTTCGTTGTCGCGCTCGCGCGTGACCTCGATCTCCAGTTCACCTGCGCGGAAACGCGTTGTTTCACGCTCGAGAAAGAGCTCGACCTGCTGACCGCCGATCGTCACGACTTTGTCGCTCATCGAAACCGGCTGCCCGGCGAGTCGATCGCCATCCCTTTCGCGCACAGCGGACACGACGCTTCTTCCCAGGTCTCGAGGGCGAGCGTAAGCAGCGACTCGTAAGGGTGATCGAACGGATTCTGTTTCCCGCTCCGGTTCAGGATCGATCCGTATCCGAAGACGAGCCCACCGTGCGTCGCGACAACCGCCGCCGTCTCGCGCGTCGACTTTCCGGTGGTGACGACGTCCTCGATGATGACGATGCGCTCGCCCTGATTGATCTTGAATCCACGGCGGAGCGCCATCTCACCGTCCTTGCGCTCCGTGAACACCATCGGTACGTCTAGCGCCTCCGCCACGGTATAGCCGATGATCAGGCCCCCCATCGCTGGCGCTACGATCCTTTGCGGCCTCGTCGAACGGATGAGCTTCGCGAGCGCTTCGCCCAGCGCCTTCGCGTTCCGCGGGTGCTGCAGGAGCACGGCGCACTGGACGTAATTGGGACTGTGCAGCCCCGAGGAGAGGCGGAAATGACCTTGCAGGAGGGCACCGGTTTTATTGAGGAGCGCCAGAACGTCGAGCGGCATCGGGCGCGAGAATAGAATGACGCCGGAGACAAGGCAAATGGGCACACTCACCGAACAGATCCGCGCCGAGCTGACCGAGTCGATGAAGGCACGGACAGCAGAGAAGACCTCGACCCTGCGCATGCTTCAGTCCGCGCTCAAGAACGAGCAGATCAACCTTGGCCATGAGCTGTCCGATGAAGAAGCGATGACCGTCATCCGCAAGGCGGTCAAACAGCGGCTGGACTCGATCGAGCAGTACACGAAGGCGAACCGTCCCGAGCTCGCGGCGAAGGAACAGTCCGAGCTCGACATGCTCAAGGCTTATCTCCCCGCCGAGCTGTCCGAGGCCGAACTGGAAGGCGGGATCCTCGAGATCATCGCTTCCACCGGCGCGCAGTCGAAGAAGGACATCGGCAAGGTGATGAAGGAAGCGACGGCCCGTTACAAGGGACGGGCGGATGGAAAGGTCCTCCAGGGAATTGCCTCGAGACTCCTGCCGTAGGGAAGCCGTTAACCGGAAAAATGCTCAACTCCTCCGAACGTGAACGCTACGCGCGGCACCTGACCCTCCCTGAAGTCGGCGAGGAAGGACAGGAGAAGCTGCGCCGCGCGTCCGTCCTCATCATCGGTGCCGGCGGCCTGGGAAGTCCTTCTTCGATGTATCTCGCCGCCGCGGGTGTCGGACGCATCGGACTGGTTGACTTCGACGTCGTCGACTCGACGAATCTGCAGCGTCAGATTCTCTATGGAGAATCGGTGATCGGGCAGCGGAAGCTCGACGCCGCGTGGCAGCGCCTGCACGATCTCAATCGAAACGTCCGCGTCGAGACGTTCAATGACCGGCTGTCGTCGCGGAATGCTCTCCCTCTCTTCGAGCCGTACGACATCATCATCGACGGGACCGACAACTTCGCCACCCGTTACCTCGTCAACGACGCGTGCGTCCTCTCCGGAAAGCCGAACGTTTACGGCTCGGTCTTCCGCTTCGACGGGCAGGCGTCCGTTTTCGATTCGAGGCGCGGCCCGTGCTATCGCTGTCTCTATCCCGATCCACCGCCGCCTCACCTCGTGCCGTCCTGCGCCGAGGGGGGCGTACTGGGCGTGCTGCCGGGAATCGTCGGGACCATCCAGGCGACCGAGGCGATCAAGCTGATCACCGGGGCTGGCGAGCCGCTGATCGGCCGGCTTCTTCTCATCGATGCGCTGAAAATGTCGTTCCGATCGCTGAAGCTGGAAAGGAATCCGCAATGCCGTGTCTGCAGTGCGAATCCCGAGATTCGCGAATTGATCGACTATGAGGAGTTCTGCAATCCCGTGACTGAAACCGACATCAACGCCGCACAGCTGGCCGAGCGGCTGGCCACCGACAAGAGCCTGGTCGTCATCGACGTCCGCGAACCGCATGAATGGGCCGCCGGCCACCTGCCGGAAGCGAAACACATCCCGCTGCAGCAGGTTCCGGCACGTCTCGCCGAGATTCCGAAAGATGCCGAAGTCGTGATGGTCTGCCGTTCGGGCGGACGCAGCGGCCGCGCACAGCAGTTCCTGATGTCCAACGGCTACAAGCGCGTCAGGAATCTCACTGGCGGGATGCTTGGCTGGAAGCGAGACGTGGATCCGGCGATGACGGTGAAGTAGGCCGCGCGAAGAGCACCACCACCGAGCGTCCCACGCTGCGGCCGGTCGTCGCGCCATCGATGATCGACACACCGCAATCCTGGTACAGAGGGGACAGGATGTTGGCGCGGTGCCCCTTCGACTCCATCCACGACTGAACCAGCAGCTCGGCCGTTTCGAACCCGGCCGCCAGGTTCTCGCCGGCGTAACGGAATTCATATCCGCTCGGCCGGATCATCTCGAACGGCGAGCGTCCGTCAGGAGCGACGTGACCCCAATACGCGAGCTCTTCCATGTCGCGCATCCGGCTGTCGGCCGCGCGCACAAGGCGGTCATCCTGACGGAGCGGAGGAAGCCCGGCCGCCACCCGATGGATGTTCATCTCGGCGACCACCGTCTCGGTCGTGATCTCGGCACCCGCAGCGGAGACGGCCGCGATGACCATCGCGAGGATGAGAACGCTGCGCATGTGCTGGATGGAACGCATTCGCCGGTCCTGTTCCTTCCCTAGGATACTTCTGCTCGGACGCGGAGAAAAAAGGTGCACGCTTTCCCCGTCTTGGCATCGACCCAGACCGAACCGCCGTGGCTGACCGCAAACTCGCGCGCCTTGAAGAGAGCGCGGCCGGTCCTTGGCCCTGCCGGATCCCAGACGAACCCCGGCTCGAAGATCGTCTGCTTCATCTCGTCGGGGACCAGCGGTCCGTTGTCCATGACAAAGAACAGGAAGATCGGCGTGCCCTTGTGTTCCATCCATCGCACGCCGATCACGATCATGCCGGAGGCTGGCACGTAGTGAAGCGCGTTCTCCATCAGGACCGCCAGCGCGTCGCCGAGCTGCTCGTGATCAACGAATCGTTCCTGAAGATCCTGGACATCCACCTGGAGCTCCACACCTTTGATGGCAGCCACAGGTCTGAACCGATCGGCGATGCGACGGACGACATCGATCGCGCGCGGCACCGGTTTGGCCGCGGGCGCTCCGCCGACACCCGGCGCCATCTCCAGCGATCCGAGGATCTGCTCGATCGTGCGGGCGGCGTCGTTCACGAGGGCGCCTGCGCGAGCGGGCGTGGCCGACTTCAGCGCATCACGCAGTGCTCGCAGCGGCTCGAACACGGCCTGCTGCACGTACGAAACGAAGGAGGCATGTCCCTCGTCCGCCGCGTCCGTTTCGCGGAAGACGAGGACGGCGCCACTCGCCCCGCCGGACATGGGAACGAGCGTATAGATGACGTTTCGATTCCGGATGCGGGCACCCGACGTGGTGCCGGCGCCGAGGTCGCCGACATGAATGCCGGTGATCGATTCGATGGCGGCGACCGTCGTCAGTTCCGACTGCGGCTTGTCGAAGAGTTTGAGCGCCGCATCAGAAACAAATTTCACGCTGCGGTCGGCGCCGAGAAAAACCGACGGAGTACCGGCCGCGACGAGAAGATTCACGACACTGGTGATTGCCGGCGTCGCGCTCTCGACCGGGAACTGCACGACCGGCGCTTCCGGGAAACGATCGAGCGCGAGAGCCTGCGAAGTCTCCGGAGCGCGCACAGTCTCCCTCACCGCCGGCGCGTGTTGATCGGCCTTCTTTCGCGGCTTGTCGCAGTTCTCGCACAGGATTTTTCCCGGCGGGAGCTCGCGACCGCACATGAAGCATTGACGGGGCATTCGGCGTATCCGGACCGATGATGTTACGCCCGATCTGCGATAGAGTCCGTGCGACGGCCATCACATCCGCCTTCTGGAGTGTAAACGAATGAAAAACATAGTTGTTATCGGTGGCGGCACCATGGGCAACGGCATCGCGCATACCGCCGCGGCCACCGGTTTTGACGTCACCCTCGTCGATGTCAGCCAGGAAATCCTCGACCGGGCGATGGGCACCATCTCCGCGAACCTCCAGCGCGGCGTCGACAAGGGGAAGATGACCGCCGACGAGAAGACGGCCGTCCTCGGCCGCATCCGCCCCGCGACGACCCTCGAATCGCCGGTCGCAAAGGCGGACATCGTCATCGAAGCCATCATCGAAAAACTCGCTGCGAAGACCGAGGTCTTTCAGAAACTGGACAAGCTGACCGCGCCGGGCTGCATCCTCGCGTCGAACACCTCATCGATCTCCATCACCAAGATCGCCGCCGCAACGTCGCGCCCCGACAAGGTCATCGGCATGCACTTCATGAATCCCGTTCCGATCATGACGCTCGTCGAAGTGATCCGCGGCATCGCCACCTCCGACGAAACCTATCGCAAGGTGGAAGAGCTCTCGCAGGCGATGGGCAAGAGGCCGCTCGAGGTCAACGACTACCCCGGTTTCATCTCCAACCGCGTGCTCATGCCGATGATCAACGAAGCGATCTTCGCTCTGTACGAGGGCGTGGCCACGCCGGAAGCGATCGACGGAGTGATGAAGCTCGGCATGAACCACCCGATGGGTCCGCTGACCCTCGCTGATTTCATCGGCCTCGATGTCTGCCTGGCAATCCTGCGCGTCCTCGAAGAAGGCTTCGGCGACCCGAAGTACCGGCCGTGCCCGCTGCTGGTGAAGATGGTCGATGCCGGCTGGCTGGGACGGAAGAGCGGGCGCGGGTTCTACAGGTATTGAGATGAGGTGTGTGAAGGGAGGCGCGAAGATCGAGCCTCGTGCCGCCCATCCCCCAGATCTCCCTCGCTACGCTCGGGATGACAGCTTGTTCCACCCGGGATGACAGCGGCGCTTCCCTCTGTTCTAATCCGCTACCAATGCTCTGCCAAACCTGCAGTGCCTTCAACGAAGACGATCGCGAGTATTGCTACCGCTGCCAGAACAAGCTCCTCGTTCTGTCAGGAATGACCGCGTTCGAAGAGGACGAAGCCGAGGATTACGAAGAGGAAGGCGACCTGTCGCTCGATGAGCATCTCCTCGAGCGCGTCTCCGCCATCGAAGAGATCGTCAAGCGATCTGCTGAAACGCTCCGCTCCGTCGTCGACGCCGTGCAGAAGCACGAGCGTGCGATCTTCATCAACCAGACCGGCCTTCTCTCCGTGAAGGAGCTGCTCGAAAAGAAGAGCCTTCTCTCCGGTGAGGAGGTCGTCGAGCTGTGGGAATCGAAGATGGGCGAGCAGATGCTCGCCCTCGAAAAGAAACAGCGCTTCACCGAGCGCCGCGACCGCATCATGTCGCTGTTCCGCGGTGACAAGCGCGACCGCTTCGTCGCTCTCGTCGCTGAAGCAGAATCTGCGATCGACGCGTTCGACCCCGATCGGGGGCTCAAAGCACTGGAAGAAGCCTTCCGCCTCGACCGCGACAACTACGAGTTGTCGTTCTTTCTCGGCGAGACCTTCTTCAACGACGGGAACCTCGACCGCGCGAAGAGCTATCTCGAGCGGACGCTCGAGGTACAGCCCGATCACTTCGACGCCGCGGTCTTCTACGGCGTGCTTCTCCATGAACGCCAGGATCTCAAGGGTGCGGAGAGATGGCTGCGCCGCGCCATCCAGATCTCACAGGAATCGTTTCTTCCCTACTTCTCGCTGGGAGCGATCTACGCACGCAAAGGAAAGCTCCTGCGCGCGCAGAAGTTCCTCGAGAAGGCCATCCAGCTCGAGGCGATCCCGCAGGCTTTCTTCCTTCTTGGAACGATCTTCTACGAGAAGGGACAGCTCGAGCGAGCGATCCGCTCTTTCCAGGGGGCGCTCAAGCTCGACCCCGACTATGAAGAAGCCATCTATCACCTGGGCCTCTGCTATCTCGATCGCAACTGGAACCGAAAGGCGATCGAGTGTTTCCAGGAAGCGCTCGAGCTGAACCCGAACAAGATGGAGTACCAGCAGGCGGTCAAGATTTACGAGGGAATCTCCGGACACGTCCCGGTCGAGGGTCCCGCCGCGGCGGAGCTCAGCGAAGCGGAGACGCTCGTCAATCAGGGCAACTACAACGAAGCGCTGGACCACTATCGCCGCGCCTCGACCGAGGATCCGGAGAACGTCAACATCCTCATGCCGTACGCGCTGCTGTGCTCCCATCTCGACCTGAATTCCGAGGCGATTTCGGTGGCACGACAGATCCTCAAGGAAAAGCCGACCGAGGTCGTCGCGGCAGCCGCGTACACGACGCTCGTCGAAGCGCTGCGTGCCGAGGGGAACTTCAAGGACGCGAACCGCGCGCTGGAAGACATGCTGCGCGAGTACACGTCGAATTACTCGAAGTCGATCGCCTACTACGAGAAGGCGTACAACCTCGCCGAGATGGAAGAAAACCTCGACGAAGCACTGGAAAGCGCGCAGCTCGCCCTGCGGTATTCACCCAAGGAGCTGAAGCAGTTCCCGCTGGCAGCGTTGGGCTGGGTGTACTTCAAAAAACGTGACTTTCAGAACGCGGTCGATTTCCTGACGAAGTCGGCCGACATCGGCCCTACCGCCACGAACCTGATGCATCTCGGCATGGCGCTTCTGGAGAGCGGCGAGAAGGATCGCGCGCGCGCAATCTTCCGCCGTGCGAAGAGCTTCAAGGCCAAGGGCGCCGGCCTCGAGGAGAAGATCCTCGAGCAGGTGCGAACGGCGACGAAGCTCATCGACCGGCTGCACGCAAAGCGGCGCAGAGCGACCAGCGGAAAATAGCCTCGACGAAATGACGAATGCCGAGCGCAGGGACTCCGCGGGCCGGTGGCTGACTCTCGCGCAGATCGCGACAGCGTCCTTCGTCGTTCTTTTTCTCGAGCTCGCGTTGATCCGCTGGCTTCCGTCGCAGGTTCGGGCATCCGGCTACTTCCCCAACATCGTCCTCCTGTCTGCTTTCCTCGGTCTGGGGATCGGGGCGCTGCTGACGAACCGCCGGCCGCTCATGAACTGGTGGCCCTTCGCCGTGGCTCTGCTGGTGGCGCTGGCGGCCGTGATGGGGCGCGTGATCTTCACGCAGGAAGAAAGCGCGGAACATCTCTATCTGCTTTATCTCGACATGCCGCGGGATGCGCCGGTCATCGGCAGCGTACGCCTCCCGATCATCATTCTCTTTGCGGCGACCACGCTTCCCTTCATCCCGCTGGGGCAATACGTGGCGGCCCGCCTTGCGGCCTCCCGCCATGTCGCCACCTCTCTCTGGGGCTACGTGGCCGATCTCGGGGGCTCTCTCCTTGGGGTCATCGGGTTCGCGGTCATGTCGTTCGCGCGCACAGAGCCCGTCTGGTGGTTCGTGGCCGCGTTCGCCGTTTCTCTGTTTCTTCATCAGCGGCTGCGCGACCGGGCAGTCCACGCGATCGTGGCGGTGCTGATCGTGGCGACGGTCATCGCCGTCGAGCGGGCGTCGCACTACAGTCCGTACTATGCGCTGTCGATCCGGCGTGCCCCCGAGCACATCGAGATTCTCGCCAATGGCTCGCAGCACCAGGTCGAGGTACCACTGCGCAACGGCGACAGGCTCCAGAACCCTTCACTTCGCCGCATGCGCGAGGGTTATCACCTTCCGTACAGGTTGCTGAAGAAACGGCCTGAATCGGTGCTGATTCTCGGAGCCGGCACGGGAAACGACGTGGCCGTGGCACTGGATGAGGGTGCGAAGCGCGTCGATGCTGTGGAGATCGATCCGGTCATTCTGGAGCTTGGCGGCCTGCATCCTGACCGCCCATACTCGGATCCTCGCGTGCGCGTCTTCAATACCGATGCGCGCGCGTTTCTCAATCACAGCGAAGGGCGCTACGACCTGGTCGTCTTCGGCACGCTCGACTCGATGACGAAGCTCTCGGCGCTGTCCAGCGTACGTCTCGACAATTATGTATACACGGCCGAGTCGCTGGCGTCAGTGCGACGCCACCTGAATCCGGACGGCGGCCTGGCGTTGCTCTTCTGGAACGGCGGCAAGGAGTTCATCCACGAGCACATCCTGGCCGCGATCCTCGTCGGCTTCCGCGAGCGTCCCAAGATCGTCGCTGAAGACTTCGGGATGTTCGACCGGATGTATCTCGCCGGGCCCGGATTCGCCCATCTGGAGAAGGGTACATCGGCGATCACGGAAGCGATGGCGGCGGATGTCGCCAGGCGAATCGACGTACCCACTGACGACTGGCCCTACCTGTATCTGCGTGGCAAGGCCGTCACGCCGTTCTATCTGTCGATCATCGCGGCGATCGTCGCAATCTCGACCCTCGCGATATTTGCCGTCTCGGAAGAAATGCGCGCATCGGTCCGCACCGGCATGGATGTGGAGATGTTTCTCTTCGGCGCGGCATTCATGCTGATCGAGACGCGACTCGTCACGGAAATGAACCTGGTCTGGGCGGCGACATGGCTGACGAGCGCAGTCGTTTTCGGATCCATTCTCGTCATGATCATCATCGCGACCGTGCTCATGCAGTTGCGGCCCATCCCGTGGCGATTCGCCGCGGTGGGACTCATCGTCGCGTCGCTCGCAACCTGGGCGATTCCGACGCGTGCGCTGGTCGGACTCGATATTCCGGTCCGCCTGCTGGCGTCCCTTCTGTTCGCCGGTGCGCCCGTGTTCTTCGCCGCCTGCTGTTTTGCCCTTCTTTTTCAAAGCCGTGAGCGGCCCGACGTCGCTTTCGGCTGGAACATGCTCGGCGCCGTTGCGGGCGGCATGCTCGAGTTCAGCTCGATGGTGGTCGGCATCAAAGCAATGGCGCTTCTTGCGCTCGTCGCCTATCTCGCTGCTTTTCTAATCCGCGAGAGGGGACCTCGGGCCTTAGGCCTTAGGCTTAGGTGACGGTGACGAGTGACGTATTCACGTCATCCTGAGTCGGCGAAGCGCGGCGAAGAATCTCAGGTTAGGCATCTTGAGGCCCTTCACAGCCTCTCAGGGTGACGTGGCCACCTTTCGCGTCACAGGGTCCAGGATCTATTTGGTCTTCTTCAGCGGCGTCGGGCGCGTGCCCTGCTCGCGCACCGGCACTTTCTTCACGGCGGGATCTTCGCCCGGCTCGGGCTGAGCCGGGCGGCCGCGGTTGTCGACCGTTCGTTTCTTCGTCATGGGATGCGGAGCGTCTGCCCCACCTGGATCTTGTCGGGATCTTTCAGCTGATCCTTGTTGGCCTCGAAGATCTTCCTGTAGTCGTTCGCGTTGCCGTAGTACTGCTTGGCGATGGCGGAGAGCGTGTCGCCCTTCGCGACTTTGTGGGTGCGAGCGGCGGACGACCCCGAAGGCTGTGACGACGGCGCCATCCCGCCGCCGAGCTGTGCGCCGGCGGCCTGGGGCTGCGCGCCCTTCTGGATGATCTCGATCTTGTTCACGATGCCGGCGTCGCCGAACTTCTCGGTGACCAGCCGCATCGCGGACTGTTTGGCGGCAATCGAGTCCGCGCGTCCGTGAATCTCGATCTGGTTGCCGCTCGCCTTCGCGTTGAGCCCCTGAACCCCAGGAACGTTCGCTGACTGGATCGCCTGCTGGACCCTCGTCAAATCAGCCATGGTGAGCCTCCGCGAGGGAGGCGTGCGACGGCTGTGCCAGCGACGGATCAGATCCTTACCAGTTTCGCGTACTTCGCGATGAACTTCTTCGAGCCGGCGCGGTCGAAGTAGACAGTCAGCTTGGCGTCCGGACCGGACCCTTCCATGGTCAGGATCGTTCCATCTCCGAACATCTCGTGTCGGACACGCTGGCCGCGTTTGAGCTCGGCGCTCTTCGTGTCCGTCCTGGCTGTGGCCGGCTTGATCGCGTTGGGATCGAACTGAACGGCCGAATCCTTGAAGAAGCCCAGGACCGCCGAGGTCGAGTCGATGCGTTTGGGTCCGGAGCTCGACGGCTGAGGCGGCGCAAAACGCGGTGTTGCCTTCGGCGAGGGAGCGCTGCTGGCCCATCCGCCCCGGCGCGGCTGATCGCGCCAGCCCTGCTGCTGGGAGACGTAGCGCTGTCCACCGATCTTCACTTCCTGCTTCACCTCTTCGGGGATCTCGGCGAGAAACGGCGAGGGCGACTGCTCACGGAACTTCCCGTGCATACGCCGCTCATACGAATGGAGGCAGTAAAGCTGCTCGCGCGCGCGGGTCATGCCGACGTAGCAGAGACGGCGTTCCTCTTCGACATCCTCGTCGTGCTCCAGCGAATTCGAGTGGGGAAGAATCCCCTCCTCCATGCCGGCGAGGAACACCACCTTGAATTCGAGGCCCTTCGCAGAATGGAGGGTCATCAGCGTGACGCCCTTCTGCGATTCGTATTTGTCGAGGTCCGAGATCAGGGTGAGTGAGTCGAGATAGTCGGCAAGAGCGGCCGACGCGTTCTGTTCCGAGTACTCACGCGCGGAGTTGAGAAGTTCGTCGAGGTTCTCGAGACGCGACTCGTCCTGGATGTCGCGCGATTCGCTCAGCATGCGGCGATAGCCGGTGCGGAGCAGGACGTAGTCGAGGAACTCCGGAATCGGGTTCGACGCGGCCCGTTGCAGGTCGTGCACGATGTCGCGGAACTCGCGCACGGCTTTCGACGCGCGCGCCGGGAGAAACGAGAGGTCTCCCTCGATCACCGTCCAGAGTGAGACGCCCTGTTGTGCGGCCGCGCTGTCGAGCGCCGCGATGGTGGTGTCGCCGATGCCGCGCGAAGGAACGTTGATCACGCGCTCGATCGACGGGGTGTCCTGCGGCCGGATCGACAACCGGAGGTACGAGAGGATGTCTTTGATCTCGGCGCGCTCGTAAAACTTCACGCCGCCCACGACGCTGTAGGGCATGTTCGCGCGCAGCAGCTCTTCTTCAAAGGGACGGGACTGCGCGTTCGTGCGGAAGAGAATCGCAAAGTCTGAGAGCTTCAGCTGCCCCCGCTGCGAGCTGATCTTCTCGATTACGAACTGCGCTTCCTCGCGTTCGTTGCTGCACGTGACGATGCGCACGGGATCGCCGGTCCCGGACTGCGTGAAGAGCCTCTTCCCCTTGCGCGCCACGTTGTTCGAGACCACGCCCGTCGCCGCATCGAGGATGTTTCCGGTCGAACGGTAGTTCTCCTCGAGCTTCACGATCTCCGCGCCGGGAAAATCGTTCTCGAAATTGAGGATGTTGTTGATGTCCGCGCCGCGGAACTTGTAAATGGACTGATCTTCATCGCCAACGGCTACGACATTGCCGTGCGGCCCGGCCAGCGCCTTGATGAGCGCGTACTGCGCCCGGTTCGTGTCCTGATACTCGTCGATCAGCAGGTGCTGAAACCGCTCATGGAGCTCGTTCCGGATGTCTTCGTTCTTCTCCAGAAGCTGCACGTAGTTGCCGATGAGATCGTCGAAATCCATCGCGTCAAACTCTCGCAGCCGTTTCTGATACTGCCTGTAGATCTCGCCGACGCGCGCCCCGAAAAAGTCGAGGTTCGTCCGCTCGTACTCCTCCGGCCCGATCAGTTCGTTCTTGGCGTGTGAGATCCGCGACAGGACCGACCGCGGCGGGAAGGCTTCATCGTTGACGTTGAGCTCGCGCATGCAACGCCGGATCAGCGTCAGCTGGTCAGCCGTGTCGTAGACGGCAAACGACTTCGTGAATCCCAGCCGGTCGGCGTACCGCCGGAGCATCCGCAGGGAGGTCGAATGGAAAGTCCCGATCCAGGGACGGGCCCCGATATTCGGCACGAGGTGCTCGACGCGGCTGAGCATCTCGTTCGCGGCCTTGTTCGTGAAGGTGACGGCCAGAATCCGGGACGGCGAGACGACCAGCTCGCCGATCAGCCAGGCGATCCGGTAGGTAATGACTCGGGTTTTTCCCGATCCTGCCCCCGCCAGCACCAGGAGGGGACCGGTGCGATGTGTCACAGCCTTTCGCTGCTGTTCGTTCAATCCTGTGAGGTCGATCATTTTGGGAGCGCGAAGTGTAACCGGACCCTGGACCTTGGACCTTGGACCCTGGGTTCCGGGGGTCGGGCCCAAATAATTGCCCTTCCCGCATTGTTCACTGTAGTCTGTTCTACCCTTTGGAGGGTCTCATGTACGGACTCGCATTCATCGGCGGCCTGGGCGTTCCCGAGCTGCTCATCATCCTGGTCATCGTCGTCGTCATTTTCGGCGCCTCGCGGCTTCCCCAGCTCGGGAAAGGCCTCGGCGAAGGCATCTCGAACTTCAAGGACGGGCTCAGCAAGGGCAAGGCCGAGAAGCCTGAAGAGAAGAAACTCGACGCCTGACCGCGCCGATGACCTCACCCACGAACCAGCCGTCCGCGCGCCCGGTCTTTGAAACCGATCTGACCCAGACTCCTCTTCCGGAGATTCTGGTGACCGTGTACCGGCACAAAGCGCCGGGCACCGTCGCGTGCCGCCGCGGCAACGAGCTGAAGGAGATTTTCCTCGACCGCGGGCACATCGTTTTCGCCACTTCGAACCAGGTTCGTGACTCCCTCGGCGACCGCCTTCTCAACGAGGGCCTCATCACCCGTGAGCAGTACGACGAGAGCGTCCGCCGCCTCCTCAAGAGTGACAAGCGGCAGGGGACGATCCTCACCGAGATGCGTGTCCTCGCTCCCGAGGCGATGCTCGACGCGGTCCGCGAGCAGATTCAGGAGATTGTCTGGTCGCTGTTCGCGTGGGACGGCGGTTCCGCGCAATTCGTGCCGGGCCGCGATCTCCATCGCGAATTCGTGAAGCTCGACATCCCGATTCCGCAGGCCATCATCGAAGGGGTGCGCCACGCGCCTGACGCAAAGACTCTCCTCAGCCGCATGGGTGGCCGGCACACCCTGCTCGCGAAGAGCGGCAAAGAGATCGCAGAGCTCGTGCTCGACGAGGATGAGCAGCTATTGCTCGACCGCGTCGATGGCAAGCGCTCGCTCGGCGACCTCGTGAACCTGGCACCGCTCGCACCGGGCGTGAATGCGCGCCTTCTGTACGCATACTTCGTGATGGGACTCATCGACGTGAAGCGGTCGCAGGCGATCCGAGTCAAAGTCCAGACGAACGCCGGCGGGCGCCCCTCTCGATGACGAGATGGCTCGTCACAGGTGCGGGAGGAATGGTGGGAACCGACCTCCGCGACGAGCTGCTGGCGCGCGACGTCGAATTCCACTGCCTCAACCATTCCGAGCTGGACATCACGGACAGCCGTGCCGTCGCGGAAGCGGTGCAATCGGCCGCACCCGATGTCATCGTCAACTGCGCTGCCTACACGCGCGTCGACGATGCGGAGAGCCACGAGCACCTCGCAAATTCGATCAACGGATCGGCCGTCGAATTTCTCGCCGATGCGGCCAACGAGGCCGATGCGTTGCTCATCCATATCTCGACCGACTTCGTGTTCGACGGGACGAAGACCGCCCCGTACGAAGTGAACGACCGCACGAATCCGCTCTCAGCCTACGGTCGATCCAAGCTTCTGGGCGAGATCGCCGCGACGCATGCGCGCCGACACCTCATCGTGCGAACGGCCTGGCTGTTCGGTGTGCATGGACCCAACTTCGTCGAAGCCATTCGCAATCAGATCCACAAGGGAACGAACCCTCTTCGCGTTGTGAACGACCAGCGCGGAAAGCCGACGTATACACCTCATCTGGCGCGCGCGATCATCCGGCTCGCCGGGCACGAGGCGGCGCGCGGCGTCGTGCATTACGCGGACGAGCCGGAGTGCACCTGGTATGACTTCGCCCGTGCGATCGTCGAAGAGTCCGGCGCAGCCACTGAAGTGACGCCGGTGAGCACGGCCGAGTTCCCGCGACCAGCGAAGCGGCCGGCGTACTCCGTGCTCTCCACGGAACGGTACGAACGGATCACCGGCGTGCGTCCCGACTCGTGGCGTGACGGACTGCATGAGTATTTTCAGAGAAGAGGGTGAGCTCCCTTCGATCAGACGAGGCGCGGGCGAAGTCGCCCGCGCTCCACTGTCATTCCGAGCGTGAGCGAGGGACCTGGGGGCCGGGCGGCACGAACACCATGCCCTCTGCCCCCCCTTCCCCCAGGTCCCTCGCTCACGCTCGGGATGACACGCTTTTCGAGTCGATCCCCGCGTACATCAGATACTCGACGTTCCCTTCCGCGCCTTTCACCGGGCTCTCGATGAGCCCGCGGACCTCAAATCCCAACTCGCGCGCAAACGCCACGACGCCGTCCACGGCTTCCTTGCGCTTGGCCTCGTCGCGCACGATTCCGCCCTTGCCGATATCGCGCTTCCCAACCTCGAATTGCGGCTTGATCAGCGCGACCATGTCGCCCGTCAGGAACTTCTGCACGGCCGGCAGGATGAGCTTCAGCGAGATGAACGAGACGTCGACGGACACGAATTGGATCGGCTCGTCGAAGTCGATGGCGCTCAGATACCGGGCGTTCGTCTTTTCCCGATTCACGACGCGCGGATCGTTGCGCAGCGATTGATCGATCTGGCCGTAACCGACGTCGATCGCGTAGACCTTCTTCGCACCGCTCTTCACCATCACGTCGGTAAATCCACCCGTCGACGCGCCGATGTCCGCGCACACCCTGTCCCGCACGTCGATGGAGAATTCGCGCAGCGCGTGCGCCAGCTTCATCCCGCCGCGGCCGACCCAGGGATGCTCCAGCTCCGCAATGCGGAGGACATCGTCCGCGGCAACCTGGGCACCGGCCTTGTCGACGAACTCTTCGTTGACGAGGACGCGCCGCGCCATGATGAGCGACTGCGCCTTCGTACGCGTCTCGACCAGACCGCGCTCGACGAGAGCGACGTCGAGGCGCTGCCTGGCGGCCATGAGCTACCGCGTTCTCTGACCGACGGCGACCGGCAGCACATCCGCCGCATGCCCGCCGGCCAGGAACTGGCGCACCCGCTTCGCGATCCCCTCGGGATGGAGGTCGTACTGTGCCCGCAGGACATCCTGCGTCCCATGGTGCACGTACTCGTCCGGAATGCCGATGCGGTGGAACCTGACGCCCTCGAGGCCGAGCTCCTGCGCCTTCTCCATCACCGCCGAACCGAAGCCGCCCGCGAGCGATCCCTCTTCGACAGTCAGCACGTGCGCGCCAGGCTTGCAGAAACGCCTGATAAGCTCTTCGTCGAGCGGTTTGATGAAGCGCGCGTTGACGACAGCGACGTTGATGCCTTCTTTGGCAAGGATGTCCGCCGCCTGCATCGACGGCCAGACCTCGTTGCCGATCGCGAAGATCGTCGCGGCCGAACCTTCGCGCAGCAGTTCGCCCTTGCCGACCGGGAGCGACTGAAGCTCTTCGTCCAACTTCACGCCGACGCCGTTGCCGCGCGGATAGCGCAGCGATGTGGGGTGGCCGGTTTCGAACGCGGTCTTCACCATGTGACGAAGCTCGTTCTCGTCCTTCGGCGCCATGCAGACCATGTTCGGGAAGATCCGCAGGTAGGCCATGTCGTAGATGCCGTGATGCGTCGGCCCGTCAGCGCCGGCGATCCCGCCGCGATCGAGAGCGAAGACGACCGGCAGATCCATGATCGTGACGTCGTGGAACACCTGGTCGAACGCCCGCTGCAGGAACGTCGAATAGATCGCGGCGATCGGCTTCAGACCCTGGGTCGCCAGCCCGCCCGAGAACGTCACCGCATGCTCCTCGGCGATTCCGACGTCGAACATGCGCTCGGGATGCACCTTGGCGAATTTGTCGAGGCCCGTCCCTTCCGGCATCGCCGCCGTGATGGCGACGATCTTCGGATCTTTCGCCGCGAGCGCAATGAGCGTCTCGGCGAATACCGCCGTGTAGGACGGCGGAGCGGGCTTGTCCGACTTTTTCACCTCGCCCGAAGGGATGTCGAACGGCGTCACGCCATGCGACCAGATCGGCTTGTTCTCGGCCGGAACGTAACCCTTCCCCTTCTTCGTGATCACGTGAATGAGGATCGGCCCGTCGTAATCCTTGTGCTCCTCGAACAGATCGATGAGGTGATCGAGATCGTGGCCGTCGAACGGTCCGAGGTACTTGAATCCGAGCTCCTCGAACAGCGTGCCCGGAACGACCATGTGCTTGAGGATCTGCTCCATGTCCGAGGCGACTTCGTGGAGCTTGCCGCCGATGAGAGGGATGCGATCCATGATGCCCTTGGCGAGATCCTTCGCCTGGTTGTATCGCTGGCCCTTGATGATGGAGTTCAGGTAACCCGACATGGCGCCGACGTTCGTCGAGATCGACATGTCGTTGTCGTTGAGGACGATCATCAGCTTGCGCTTCAGATGACCGGCCTGGTTCAGACCTTCGAGCGCGAGACCGCCCGACAGAGCACCGTCGCCGATGATGGCCACGACGCGGTAATCCTCTTTGCGGAAATCGCGGGCCACGGCAATGCCCAGCGCCGCGGAGATGGATGTCGATGCGTGACCGGCGTTGAACACGTCGTACTCGGATTCTTCGCGTTTGCAGAAGCCCGAGATGCCGTTGTGCTGGCGGATCGTGTGGAAGGTGTCGCGGCGACCGGTGATCAGCTTGTGCGGATAGCTCTGGTGGCCGGTGTCGAAGACGATCTGGTCGCGCGGCGTCTCGAAGACGTAATGCAGCGCCAGCGTGAGCTCGACGATGCCGAGGTTGCCTCCGAAATGGCCGCCGATTTTCGAAACCGTGTCGATGATGGTCTCGCGAATCTCGGCCGCGAGCTTCGGGAGCTCCGAGCGGTCAAGCTTCCGCAAGTCCAGCGGAGTGTTGATGTTATCGAGTAGTCGAGCCATAGCTTTAAGATCGCCGATCGCAGATGAAACGTGCGATGTCCCCCAGATAGTTCAAGGGACCGGCGATCATACCAGCGTTATTCAAGGCGGTCGCCAGCAGGCTGGCGAGCTCGGCGCGGGCCGCGTCGACTCCCATCAGCGCAGGGTACGTCAGCTTTCCCTGCGCCACGTCTTTCCCGGCGGTCTTGCCGAGGGTGGCCGACGACTCCTCCTGGTCGAGCAGGTCATCGACGATCTGGAACGCCAGCCCGAGAGCGACGCCGTAACGCTCGAGCACAAGGAGCTGCCTGTCGTTGGCCCCGCCCAGGGTGCCGCCCAGCAGCACCGACGCCGTGATGAGCCTGCCCGTCTTGTTGCGATGGATGAACTCGAGCGCTTCGCGCGTCGGCTTCGCTCCCTCGGCCTCGAGATCGGCAACCTGACCGCCGATCATCCCCGTCGAGTCGACCGCCCGCGCAACGAGAGCGACAGCCCGAAGTTGTCGCGCTGGGTCCAGGCCCTCGATCGGCTTGGCGAGCCACGAGAACGCTTCGGTAAGGAGCGCGTCGCCGGCGAGGATTCCCATCGCTTCGCCATAGACGACGTGCGTCGTCTTCCGGCCGCGGCGGAGATCATCGTCGTCGAGTGCCGGCAGATCGTCGTGGACGAGCGAGTAGGTGTGAATCAGCTCGAGGGCCGCGAACGACGGCAGCAGCGGAGTCACATCGGCGCCACATGCTTCGGCCGCGGCGATCGCCAGAATCGGACGCACGCGCTTGCCACCCCCCAGAACGGCATACCGCATGGCTTCGTGGATGATCGACGGCGCGGTGTCCGCGGGGGGAAGATGCTGATCGAGGGTCTGCTCGACGAGGGTGCGTTTCTCGCGAAGGTACGCGTCGATCACGACTCGATCTCGCCCGCGCCGTCTTCCTCGTCGTCCTCATCCTCGTCGACGACAAACGCCTCGGTCCGCGGCTGCCCTTTCGCGTCGGCGAGGATCAGCTCGATCTTCTTCTCCACTTCCTCGAGCCGCTGGTGGCAGAAGCGCGAGAGGCCGATTCCTTCCTCGAAAAGGCGGAGCGATTCGTCGAGCGGCAGCTCTTCCCCTTCGAGCCGCTGCACGATCTGCTCGAGCTGCTGAAACGCCTTCTCGAAATCGTTGCCGCGCCGGGCCATGGGAGGGTGGTTATAGCACGCTCTACAGGGGGTTCAGGGACCCTGGGTCGATTCGACCTTCGACCTTCGGCCTTCGACCTTGGGCCCTTGGACACAATTTGCTCCAAGGTCCAGGTCCAGGGTCCAGGGTCCAGTATCCGAAGGTCGAAGGTCGAAGGTCGATTCCAGCCGAAGCTCCGAAACGCTGTCCAAAACGCGACCGTGCCGAAGAGCCCCGGGGCTCCAAGCTCCGACTCACGGCTTCTTCTGCGCTTCGCCGGTCATCGGCACGAAGACGACATCGATCGTCTTCTCCTCGACCACGCCGCGCGGGGTCTTTGTCAGGATCAGGATCTGCTGGTAGTAGTCGCCCACGGGGATGATCAGTCGTCCGCCGACCGCGAGCTGATCGACGAGCGGTTGCGGCACGTGGTCGGGGGCGGCGGTGACGATGATGCGGTCGAACGGCGCCTGCTCCGGCCAGCCGCGGTACCCATCGCCGGCGCGGACATGAACGTTCGAATATCCGAGAGTTGCGAGAGTTTCCTTCGACCGGCGGGCGAGGTCGGGGACGATCTCGATCGAATACACCTCTTTCGCCAGCTCGGCGAGAACCGCGGCCTGATATCCCGAGCCCGTGCCGATCTCCAGCACTTTCGACTGCGGCGTCACCTGAAGCTGCTCGGTCATGTACGCGACGATGTACGGCTGGGAGATGGTCTGGCCGAGGCCGATCGGCAGCGGATTGTCGTCGTATGCGTTTGCGGCCTGATCGGCGGGTACGAACTCGTGGCGGGGAACCTTGCGCATCACCTCGAGGACGCGCGGGTCGCGGATCCCACGTGCGCGAATCTGGTTGTCGACCATGTTCATACGGCGCCTCGCATACTCATCCGGCTGCTCCGCCGCGCGCGTTCCGCATCCGAGGATGAAGAGTGCGGTGGTGATGGTCACGATTCGTCGGAGACGCTGGAGACGGGCCAGATGCTTTCCACCCCCATCGTTCGTGAATCGACGGTGCATGCGAGCCTCCCGCGCTTGAGCTGGACCTCGATCCCCTCACCCACCGCCACGGCCATCGAGTCCATCAGCGGCTTCCTGCGATTCTTCACCCTGGAGAATGCAATTGCGTAGCCGCGCGACAGCACCGAGAGCGGCGATACGGCGTTGAGAGTGGCCGCGACTGCTTCGAGACGCTGCCTGTGCCGCTGCAGCTTCGCCGGATAGCGGGTGAGCGGCGCCTGGGCGCTCTCGAGCCGTCGCCTCATGATCTTCGCCCGCGCGTCCAGGAGGCGGAACAGGGCGACACGGCGGCGCTCGAGCTTTTCGCGGCGAATGGCGATCCGCCGTGGAAACGCGCCGAGCCGGTCGGATGAAGCGAGGTGCCGCAGCTCGTGCCTGTAATTGCGGACGCGCGACTCGATCAGATGCCGGACGCGGCGGACGGAGTTGTCGATGTGGCTGCAGATCTCGCTCTTGGCGCGGACCACGATCTCCGCCGCTGCCGACGGGGTCGGCGCGCGAACATCCGCGACCAGGTCCGCAATCGTGAAATCCGTTTCGTGACCGACGCCGGCGATCGTCGGAATGGCGCACGCGGCGATGGCCCGCGCGACGACCTCCTCGTTGAACGGCCACAGATCTTCGAGCGAGCCTCCCCCGCGGCAGATCAGCACGACGTCATGCAGATCCCAGCGCGAGAGATTCCGAAGCGCGGCAGCGATCTCCTGCGCCGCGCCCGTTCCCTGCACGCGAACCGGATAGATCTGCAGCGACAGCCCCTCGAATCGGCGGCCCAGAACGTTGAGGATGTCCCGCAGGGCAGCGCCTGATGGACTGGTGACGACGGCGATCCGCCGCGGAAGCATCGGGATCGGCTTCTTGCGCGCCGGATCGAAGAGACCCTCTTCAGCGAGCCGTTTCTTCAGCTGCTCGAATGCGAGCTGCAGCGCCCCCAGGCCGACCGGCTCAGCCGACACAGCATTGAGCTGGAACTCGCCCTTCGCTTCGTAAATCGAGAGACGGCCGCGAACGATCAGCTTCAGACCGTTCTCGATTCTGAACTTCAGGTAGCGGGCATTCGTCGCAAACAGCACGACCCGCATCTGCGCCTTCGCATCCTTGATCGAGAAGTAGTGATGACCCGACGCCGCGCGCGTGTAGTTCGACACTTCGCCCTCGACGCTGATGTCGTTGTAGCGGAAGAAGTCGATGTTGATCTGCTTGATCAGCTCGCTGACGGTGTAGGTGCGCGGTTCCGGCATGGCAAGAAGTCTATCCTGAGCGAAGCGAAGGATCTCCGGTGCACCTGCGCGGCTCGAACCTCAGGCGGCGCTGGTGCACCGCAGATCCTTCGCTTCGCTCAGGATAAACTTCTTAGAAGACTCACTCTTCCGTCAATGGCCCCTGCGCCCGCCCCTCGATGAACTGCTGCACGATCGAATTCTCCGAGCGCTGAAACTCTTCGGGTGTCCCCTCTTCGATGATCTCTCCGCGGTAGAGCATCGCCACGCGATCGGCAATCTTGAAGGCGACTTTCATGTCGTGCGTGATCGTGACCGTCGTCGTATTCAGCTTCTCGTCCATCTCCACGATCAGGTCGGCCACGACGTCGCTGATGACGGGATCCAGACCGGTGGTCGGTTCGTCGAAGAGCAGGATCTCGGGCTTCAACGAGATCGCGCGCGCAAATCCCACGCGGCGGCGCATGCCTCCGGAAAGCTCGGAGGGCCTGCGTTTCTCCACGCCATGAAGATGCACATCCTCGAGGCATTCTTCGACGCGCTGCCGGATCTCGTCCTCGCTCATCTTCGTGTGGCGGCGCAAAGGGAACGCGATGTTCTCGAAGACCGACATCGAGTCGAACAGCGCGCCTTCCTGGAAGGCCATCCCGAAACGCCTCCGGAACGCATTGAGCTCGACCGCGTGCATGCAGCAGAGATCCGTGTTGTCGACCACGACGTGGCCGCGGTCGGGCTGCAGCAGACCGATGATGTGTTTCAGCGTGACGCTCTTGCCGGTGCCTGAACCACCGACGATGACCAGCGATTCGCCCGGCGAGATATCGATCGAAAGATCGCGCAGCACTTCCTTCCCGTTGAACGACTTGTACACGTGCTGGAGAGAGATCTTCGGCTCAGACATCTAGAAGAGGACCTTGGTGAGAAAGAAGTCCGAGAGCAGGATGATGAGCGACGCGCTCACGACTGCATTCGTCGTGGCCTTGCCCACGCCCTCCGCGCCACCGGTCGTGTAATAACCGCGCACACATCCGGTCAGTGTCAGGATCAGGCCGAAGACCGCCGACTTGATCAGGCCGCTCCACAGATCGTTCAAGTGGAGAAAACTGAACGTGTTCTGCTCGTAGACGAGCGGATTCGCGCCCAGCAGCTTCACCGAAACGAGGTACCCGCCGTAGATGCCGAGGGCGTCGCCGAGGATGACGAGGAAGGGGAGCATGAGGATGCCGGCGATGACCCGCGGCACGAAGAGGTAATGGACCGGATCGGTGGCCAGAGCCTTCAGCGCATCGAGCTGCTCGGTCACTCGCATCGTGCCGATCTCCGCGGCCATGGACGAGCCGACGCGTCCGGTCACCATCAGTCCGACCAGGACGGGCGACAACTCACGAAGCATGGCCAGGGCCACGACGCTGCCGACGAAATTTTCCGCGTGCACGCGCTGGAAACCGGTGTAGGTCTGCAGCGCGAGCACCATCCCGGTGAACATCGTCGTGAGAAAGACGACCGGGATCGAATCGACGCCGACACGGACCATCTGCCGCGACCACTCCCGCACCTCGTACGGACTCTTGATGCCCCAGACCATCGTCCGCCACAGCATCCGGAACCAGAGTCCGGTCTGCTCGGAAAATCGGATGAAGATGCGGCCGAGCCGCTCGAGGAGAGCAGTCATTGGAAGCGGGACCGAACCGTGGCGCGCCCGTCGACGCGGTAGACGCGCGGAACGCGCGCGCTGACACCGCAGAGCACTTCGTAGGAGATTGTACCGGTCTTCGCCGCGATCTCTTCGACGGTCACCTCTTCGTCACCCTGGCGCCCGATCAGGATCACCTCGTCGCCACACGAGGCACCGGGGACGTCGGTGACGTCGACGGTGATCAGATCCATGGAAACGCGGCCCACGACCGGCGCGCGCATCCCCCTGACCAGAACGTCTCCTTTGTTCGAAAGCAGGCGGTTGTAGCCGTCGGCGTATCCAACCGGGAGCGTGGCCAGCCGGGTCGGCCGCTCCGTGCGGAAGGTCATCGCGTAACCGACCGCGTGCCCCTTCGGAAGATCCTTCAGCCGGACGATCTCCGTGCGCCACCGCATCACCGGCTCCAGCCGCGATTCTCCGGCGTCCAGCGCTTCCGCTCCATAGAGGGCGATTCCCACCCGCGCGTATTCTCCCGGCCTGACCATGCCGCGCATCATCGCCGCGCTGTTCGCCCGATGGCGCAGCGGCGCGGAGAGGCCGGCCTTTGCCAGAGTCTCGACCAGCGCGTCGAACCGGGCGCTCTGCTCGACCGTGAAGGGATCATCGGGATCGCCGGCGTTCGCGTAATGCGTGTAAAGGGCGGCCACCTTGAGTCGCGGAGCGGAACGGACCAGTTCGACGATGCGGGGCAGCTCGCCTTCGGTCGAACCCATCCGGCCCATTCCGGAATCGATCTTCAGGTGAATGACCACGTCGCGGTCACGCGCCACGCGCGTCGCCGCCTCGAGCTCCTCCGGACCGGGAACGCCCACGTCGATCCCGTTCTCCGCCGCAATGCGCACCTGCGCCTCGCTCAATGGTCCGAGGACGAGCAGAGGAGTGGTGACTCCGGCGCGGCGAAGCTCCATGGCCTCTTCCAGCATGACCACAGCGATCATGGCCACGCGGTCGGGGGTGCACTCTTTCGCAAGCTCGGCCGCTCCGTGGCCGTATGCATTTGCTTTCATCACCGCGATCAGACGCGATCCCGGGGGCAGCCGCGATGCGACCGTGGCAAGGTTTCGTCCGAACGCCGCGGAGTCGATCTCCGCCCACGTGGGGCGCATCGTTGAAAGCTCAGACGCTGTAGACATGGAGATTCTGTCCGTTCATCGGGCGTGACTGCGGAGACGCCAGAAAGAGAATCGACTCGGCTGCTTCGTCCGCCGTCATCTCCGCTGGCGCCCCGCCACTCGCTGCCGCCCACATGGGAGTGTCGACGGAACCGAAGCTGACGCAGTTCACGCGCACTCCATGCTGCTTCACTTCGACTGCCAGCGCCTCGGTGAAGGCGATGACGGCGGCCTTGCTGGCGTTATACGAGGCGAAGCCGGGAAACTTCTCGGGACCGGGCACCCCCGAGATCGAGGAGACGTTGACGATCACGCCCGTACGGCGCTCGATCATCCGCGGCAGTGCGCGGCGGCAGGCGAGGAATGCCGAGCGCGCGTTCACCGCGAACATCCGATCCCAGCGGCCGGCATCGAGATCGACGACCAGGGCGGGATCGATCATCCCGGCACAGTTGACGAGGATGTCGCATGGGCCGAAACGCGCTTCGGTCTGCTCGAAAAGGCGGTCGACGTCGGCGGGCTCGGCTGCGTCGCCCGTGACGGCGAATATCCGGGCAGCGTGCCTGGAGGCGATCGCGGAAAGCTTTTCGGCGGAGCGGGCGAAGATGGCAACCTTGGCGCCGCGTTCGGCGAGCATCTCCGCCGCGCGGCGTCCGATCCCGCTCGACGCGCCCGTCACCACTGCCACTCTGTCGCCGAAGTCCGCCATGTGTGCCGTAACGCACCTATAATCCGGCGCAGGCTACCCCAAACGACGAAGATTGAGGAGAGGACTATGCCCCCCGAAATCAACAATGTCATGCAGGCCATTCTGCGATGGGCGCACGTGGTGGCCGGCGTCATGTGGATCGGACACCTTTACTTTTTCAACTGGGTCAACGCGCACTTTGCGAAAGCGCTCGACGGCCCGACGAAGAAGATTGTCGTTCCCGAGCTGATGCCCCGCGCGCTCTACTGGTTCCGCTGGGGCGCAGCGTGGACCTGGCTCACCGGGTTTCTGCTGGCCGGGCTCATTTACTACCACGGCCGGATCGTGTTCGAGGACACCAGCAAGCCGGGGGCAATGCTCTGGCTGCTGATCTTCCTCGTCCTTCTGGCTGTCGGTTTCGTGGTCTACAACGCGGTCATGAAATCGGTGGCCAACGTGCTGGTGGCGAACACCATCGTGCTCGCCCTCTTCGCTGCGGCGTATCTCTTCCTCGAGTACGTCGGCGGCTTCGGCGGGCGCTCGCTCTACATTCACGCCGGCATGATCTTCGGAACGATGATGGCGATGAACGTGTGGATGGTGATCTGGCCGTATCAGAAGAAGATCATCACGGCCATCAAGGAAGGGACGCCTCCTGATGCCGCGCTGGTCGCGCAGGCCGGTCTCCGCTCGCGCCAGAACACATTCATGTCGGTGCCGCTGCTGTTCCTCATGATCAGCAACCACTACCCGACGATGTACGGCAACACAAATCGCCTGATCGGCATCCCGATTCGCGATCTCTCCCTTCTGGGCGTGATCGTGGTCGGGTTCGCGACGACGCGCTGGCTGTACGGCAAGTCGGCGAAGGTAAAGGCGTTCTGATTTCATCCCGAGCGCGGCGAGGGATCTCCGGAAGCACCGGCAGGGTCAAAATTCTGATCCTGCCGGTGGTACCGGAGATCCCTCGCTTGCGCTCGGGATACTTCTTCTACGGCTGGTAGATCAGCCGCAGCCCGAACGTAGAATGCCCGCATGAACATCCGCGAGATGCTCGAGCGCATCGAGCACGACACGCTCGCTCCGCAGGCCGCAAAGAGCTCCCAGACCCGCGGCCGCGACCGGGCCGAGCCGGAAGACGATCTGCGCCCGTCGTATCAGCGCGATCGCGATCGCATCATCCACTGCAAGGCGTTCCGCAGGCTCAAACACAAGACGCAGGTCTTCCTCGCACCGGAAGGCGATCACTACCGGACGCGTCTCACGCACGTCCTGGAGGTCACACAGATCGGAAGGACGATCGCCAAATCCCTCCGCCTGAACGAGACCCTCACCGAGGCGATCGGCCTCGGCCACGACCTGGGCCACTCAGCGTTCGGGCATGCAGGTGAAGCGGCGTTGAACAAGCTGGTGAAGGGAGGCTTCGACCACTATCGCCAGTCGGTGCGCGTGGTGGAAAAGCTTGAGAACGAGGGGCGCGGACTGAATCTCACAATCGAAGTCCGCGACGGGATCCTCAAACATTCCAAGGGACAGACAGGCGAGCTGCTGCGGACCCGTCCGAAGGCGCGGGCGCTGACGCTGGAAGGCGACATCATCCGCATCTCGGACATCATCGCGTACGTCAATCACGACATCGACGATGGCGTCCGGGCCGGCATCATCACGGCGAACGACATCCCGAAGGAAGTTCGGAAGACTCTCGGAAAACTCGGCAGCGACCGGATCGACCGCATGGTGCGCGACGTCATCTCGTCCACGCTCGCCAGCGGTCTCGAATCGATCTCGATGTCACCGGAGATCCTCGAAGCGCTGGAAGAGCTGCGCAGGTACATGTTCGAGAATCTCTATTTGACGCCGGCCGTGCGAGGGGAGTTCGAGAAGGCGCAGAAGATGCTGGTCGCACTTTTCGAGCACGTGATCGCGCATCCTGACAAATATCTCGACGTGAGCAGCGGCGAACCCGTGGACCGGCTGGCGATCGACTTCATCGCGGGGATGACGGACCGCTATGCGATGAACCTGTATTCCGAGTTGTTTCTGCCGCGGCCCTGGAACTGAGTTGAATTCATCCCGAGCGAAGCGAGGGATCTCCGGTACCACCGGCAGAATCTGAACTTCGGGCTGCGCGGTGCTTCCGAAGATCCCTCGCTTTGCTCGGGATTCGCCAAAAGAAAAAGGGCGCCGAGAAGGCGCCCTTTGAGCTGGCGAAGAAGAGCGCTTCAGCGGCGCGCTTTGCCCCGCTTCGGGTTGTTCACGGAATCACGAAGATCCTTGCCCGCCTTGAAGCGGACGTTCTTCGATGCCGGAATCTTGATCTTCTCGTTGGTGCGGGGGTTGCGACCTTCGCGCGCCTTGCGCGAGGAGATGGAGAAGCTGCCGAGCCCCGGGATCGCGCAGCGCTCACCCCGAGTGCAAGACTCGGAGATATAACCGACGAACGCATCAAACGCAGCCGCGGCCTCCTTCTTGGAAATGCCGGCCTGTTCGGCGATTGCGGTGATGACGTCACCCTTACCTGCCATATGTTGTTCCTCCTGTTGTTTCGCGAGAACCGCGTGCGGATGTCTGCGAGATCGATCGACAATCTAGGTAAAGCACCTGTGATTGTCAACCAGTGTTCTCGCGGTTTGCACGAGCCTGATGGCGCGCTCCATCTTCATCGTCGGACATTCTCAGATCGCGCATCGCGTCGATGTACGCCCGCACCACTGAGACCACCTGCGCGTGGCTCCAGGTCAAAGGCGCCACCGACAATGCCTGACCATCGTACGGATCGATCTGTTCGGGCAGGACCAGCGACGGAGACGCCTTCGATCTCGCCCAACGAACCAGGTCCAGCGCGGACTGCAGCTCGGCAACGCTTCCCGCCCGCTCGATGGCATGCTCGGCGAGCCACAACGTACAGATGATCCACGGGTTGCCGGGCACACGCGAGGTCTCTTCCGAGATGCGGTGATAGGCGTCGTCTTCGTATCTGGCGATCCCGCCCACTTCCGTCTGGACCCACAGCCTCTCCCGGATCGCATCCATCGTCCCGCCGACGAAGTCGGTCGACGCGGGAAAAACTCCAAAATGGAGGACCGCAAAGGCCGAGGCGTCCGTGGTCTTGTCGAGAACGAGCTCCCCGTCCTTCAAAACCAGGCCGCGCGCAAAGCGCTTCTCCTCCTCGATCCAGAGATGGCGAACCATCGCGTCACGGACCTGTGAGGCGGCGGCCGCAAACGCGGCCCGGCGTTCCTGCTCGTTGAACAGGTTGGCGATCTCCGCCGCCGCCTGCAGTCCCGCGTAAACGGCGCAGCAGGTAAAGGTGAAAACGCCCTGCCGTTCCTCCCACATGTCGAAGCTCGGAAGGGGAAGGCTGGTCTCAGGGTCGCGATAGCTCAGCAGGAACTCGGCCGGCTTGACGACCAGGCGTTCGTAGATCGAACGAAGAAGCTCGAGATCGCGCGTGCGCTGATAGTGACGGTTGATCAGCCAGATGACGAGAGCGGTCTCATCTTCCTGGATCGGGAGCTGGGGCTTGCCATCGCGCACCCACGGATGCCAGAGCGGGGCGTACGACCCGTCGGGGTTGTACTTGTGAAGAAAGTAGCCGTCCTCGCCGACGATCCGCGTCGCGAATTTCAGGAAACGCCTGGTGAGCTCGGGAAAGCCGGCACGATCCATCGCGTCGCAAACGAACGACGCGTCGCGGGCCCACATGTAGGAGTAGTGGTCGTTGTGGCCCCACTGGATGTCTGAATCATTCGCGGCCAGTACCGCGCCGCCGTCATCGCATTGCGTCCGGATCACCAGGAGCGACCGGCGATAGAGATCGATGATCTCGTCCGGGAGCTCCGACAGATCCTCGGCCGGCTTGTGAACCCACGTGTACCAGTAGGACCCCGCGCGGGCGAGAACACGCGAAGGACCTTCACTGCGCACCATTGCGTCGAGCCGGGTCACTTCCCCGTAATCGCGCCCTGCGCAGATCCAGTAAAGAACGGTGGCGGAACCGAGGCTTTCCAGTTTGACCGTGACGGCGAGCGTGGAGTCCACGGCGCCCTGCGCAATCGCGGACATGGAGAGCTGCCCTGTCTCCGCCTCACGCCATGTTCCTTCCGCCCCACCGATCCCGGAACGTCCGCACGCATACTCGGCAACGCCCGCGGCGCCATCGACAGCCGCGTTGACGAGGAAGTACCGGTGCGATTTGTAGTGGATGAGGCTCGTCGTCTTCGGGTCGTACATCGCGGTATCGCCGATGGCGTTCCCGTAGAGGTGGAAGTCGTGGTGCAGGAATAGCTTCACCGAGCGCGCTTCCGACCGCGTGTTCCTGACGACGATCTTGCGGAGATAGACGTTGGCATCCGGATCGACGCCGTCGTGGCAACGAAGTTTCAACCCCATCGAATCGCTCTCGAGCGCGACGTCGGTCACGATCGTGTCGCGGAGGTAATGCAGGGCCTTCTGCCATTCCGGACTCTCGATCCACGCGAGACGATCGTCACACCAGACGCCGAATCGAAACCGCGACGCGACATGGTTCTCCATGCCCACGTGAGGGAAGTAGAAGTCAGCGAGCCGGTAGTCGGAATCGAACGCGACGAGCATCGACCCGTTGCCGATCGGAAGGTCGCGCGGCATTCAGTCCTTTTTCCTCATGAGCAAGTGAACAGTGAAACCGTCCGCGCCGGATTCGGGCGTGAGGCGGAGCACACCGCGGTCGACCCACCGCCGCGAACCGGCGGGAGCATACCGCGCCACGTCTCCGACCATGAAGTCCGGATTCTTTGTCAGAACCGCCGCGACGACGGCATCGTTCTCTTCGGGTTCGAGCGAGCAAGTCGAATAGATGCACGTCTCCCGTGTCATCTCGAGGGCTGACTGCAGCAACTGGCGCTGGGTCGCGGCAAAACCGCCGAGGTCGGTTTTTTCGAGACGCCACTTGATCTCCGGATTCTTGCGGATCGTGCCCGTGGCGCTGCACGGCGCGTCGAGAAGAACAGTCTGAAAGGGGCGGCGGAACGGCGGAACCCTTCCGTCGGATACCACAAGCAGCGAGCGCCCGCGCAACGTGCTCAGCCGGGTGATCGAGAGATCGTTGCTGACGACCTTCCTCCCCTGATGGCGCATGAATATCGATTTTCCCCCGGGCGCTGCGGCGAGATCGAGAATCTCGTTGCCCGCCGCCGCGGCAATGGAAGCAACCACCGCGCTCCCCTCGTCCATCGGGTGGAAGCGTGCGCGATCGAGGTCGGCGCTCGAGCCCGTGAGCTTCACGACACCCTCCACGAGTTTCGATTTCTCCATTCCTTCGGGCGCAGCCCCGGCGAGCACGAGGGCATCGGGATACGACAGCTGCTGGTTCGCGTCGGCGATGGCCGCCGCCCGTTCGGGCCCGAAGATCGTCGACCACCGCTCCATGAGCCACACCGGATGCGCGAATCGTGTCGGAGGGTCGGCCGGCTCCGGCAGGCCGGTCGCCGCCTTGCGCATGACCGCGTTCACGAATCCTTTCGCCCGGTGCGCATGGCGGCCGGCAAGGTCCACCGTCTCCGATACCGCGGCGTGTGGCGGAACGTTCATGAACCCGACCTGATAGATGCCGATGCGCAGGATGTCGACAACGACGCGATCGATCTTCGTAAGGCGCCGTCCGGCCAGGGTCTCGATCACGAAGTCGAGACGCGACCGCCATCGCAGGACACCGAGCACGATCGTGCGCACGAAACCGCTTTCGCCGATCAGAAGGATCGACGCGTACAGCGATTCGCGCTCGATGCGCTGCAGCAGTTCGAGCGAGCGCTCGCGCTCGGTCACGGAATGGCGGCTCCCGCGCTCCACCCCAGCCCCCGCGCGACATCGCCCGCTGCGGCGCGAGGTTTCCCGGGACGCTGCAGTTGTTCCAGGCGGAGCTGTCCTTCCCCTGTGCTCACGACAACCGCCTGATCGATGGAGACGACCGTGCGCGGAGCGTGGCTGCGTCGCGAGCTTGCCAGCGCCATCTCCGTGACCCGGATCGCTTCGCCGTTCGTCTCGAAGAACACGCCCGGCCAGGGGTCGAAGGCTCGGAATCGGTCGAAGATGACGCGGGCCGGCTCGCCGAACGTGATACGGCCTTCGTCCTTCTCGATCTTCGCCGCGTGCGTGGCGCGCGCGTGATCCTGCGGCGTCTCCACCGCCGTCCCGCGCTCGAGCGCGTCGAGTGTTCTCACCAGCGCTTCCGCGCCGGCATCCGCCAGCCGGCGTGAAACGGACGGCAGGCGTTCGCCGGGTGCGATCTCGATGGTGGCCACAGAGAGCATCGGCCCATGATCGAGCTCTTCGTCCACTCTCATGATCGTCGCACCGGTGACCGTTTCACCGGCCTCGATGGCGCGCTGGATCGGCGCTGCGCCGCGGTACTTCGGCAGGAGCGATGCGTGGACGTTGAGAAACCCATGCTTCGGGATCTGTAGGAGACGGCCAGGGAGAATCCGCCCGTAGGCGATCACGACGCCGGCATCCGGCCTCGCCTGCTCGACCTCATGAAGAAACTCATCCGTGCGGATCTTCAACGGTTGCACGAGCGGCAGTCCGAGCTCGATCGCCCGGGCAGCGACCGGCGGTTTCTGCAGCTTCAGGCCCCGCCCGGCCGGTCGATCCGGCTGCGCGACGACGAGCACGACGTCATGCCGCGCAGCCACCGCGTTCAACGTCGGTACGGCGAATTCAGGAGTGCCGAAGAAAGCGATTCGCAAACCGCGATCGTACTAGGAATTGAGAATTGAGGATTGAGAGTGGATTTCTCGATTCTCATCCTCAATTCTCAATTCGGCTTCGCCGGCGGCGTATCGGAAATCGTGGTTGTCGTCGCGGGCTGCGGATCGACTGCCTTGTACGGTCCGGTTGTGCCTTCCACACCCGTGGTCGGTTCGGGGGTGGCCTGGGTCATTCCATGCCCTGAGGGTGTCTCGCTCTTCGTCGTCGCCGGATCGGTCATCGTCGGCGGGTGATTCTGGTAATCGCGCGGCACGGGCTCGCCACGGCAGGCGCTCAGAAACAGCAGCAGGAGCAGGAGCACGATCGCGGCGGTCTTCACGCGTACGGATGAGTTCAACGGACGTGCCACAGGAGCTTTCGCCGTTCACCGTTAATTAACGGTTAACGGAAGGGTTACCATCCCGGTATGCACGTCATCGCCACGATCCTTCTCCTCGCCTCCGTCGCGCTCGCTGAGGGTGATGCGCACTGGCTGAAGCGGGCCGAGGGAAGTAACAGAGGCCGCGCGGCATCCGCACCCATCGACGCTGCCATCGCCGCCTATCAGAAGGACGCGTCGGAGCGGCCCGACGCCATCGAGCCGCGGTGGAAGCTGCTCCGCGCTCTGCGTTTCAAAGGCGCCTACGTCGCCAGGACGGCCGAAGAAAAGAAGGCCGTCTATTCCAGGGCGAAGACTGCCGGGGAGGACGCCCTTCGCGTCGTGAACCGCGCCCTTGCCGCGCGCGGAGTCAGATCGCCCGACAAGGCGGGCGAGAACGAGATTGCGAAGATCGCGCGGCAGATCCCCGGCGCCGCGGAGGTCTACGTCTGGGATGCGGTCAACTGGGGTGAATGGGCTCTCGTGTACGGCAGGATGGCCGCGGCCCGTCAGGGTGCGGCGGATCGCATCCGCAGGCACGCCGGGATCGCGCATGCGATCAACCCCGACCTCGAAGGCGGGACTCCGGCGCGGGTCCTCGGCCGGCTGCACGATCAGACGCCGCGCATCCCTTTCATCACCGGCTGGGCGTCGCAGAAGGAAGCTATCCGTTTTCTGCGCGAGTCCCTGAAAGTCGATCCGGCGAACAAGATCACGATCGTCTTTCTGGCCGAGGCGCTCGTGGCGGACGATGCGGGGGCGAAGGAGAAGGCCGTTCAGATGCTGCGCGCCGCCATTGCAGCGCCGGATGATCCCGACTATCGCGTCGAACAGGCGGCCGCCGCGGACGATGCGCGGGCGCTGCTCAAGCGTTGGGGCGTGTAAGGGCGACCACGACGTCACCGATCCGCACCGTGTCGACGCCGTCGAAGTGCAGCGAGCGCGGCGTCTCGCCTTCGAGCGTGATCGGCACGCGCTTCAGAGTCTCGACTTCGCCGCCGCGCAGTTTCCACGCGGCCTCCTTCGCGCACCAGAAATGAATCACGCGATCGGGAAGAACGCACTCGCGCATCGCCTGCGCCTCCTTCTCGGACAAGAACAGGTGGGCAGCGCCCTCACGGATCGGCCGCACGACCTGGATGTCGATTCCGACCGGCCGCTCGTCGATCGCAGCTGCCGCATACGGCGCGGAGTGTGAGAGCGAAATGTATAGCGATCCAATGCGGCGCTGATCGATGCGGATCTGGCTGGCCTCCGTTCCCGCTCCCAGATCGACGGCCAGCTGTTTCGCCGCCGCCCGGCTGAGAAGAAACTCCTCGCGCCGCTTCGCCAGGCGGAATCCCTCCGCCATTCGCAGCTCCTCCTCGGAGAACCAGCCGAGAGGAATCGCGGTCTCGCCAACGACGATCGCCCGGTTTCGCCACTGCTCCGGAATCTCGATGATGTTCATTCCTGCTGGGTCGGGTGTGCGGCGATGAATTCCGAGTCGCCGTTCACCTCGACGATCGTCGCAAACGCAACACCGGTTCCGGCAATTGCCGTGAAGCGAAGCGTCATGGTCTCATCGAGCTTCACTCCGAGCTGGGTTTCCACGTCGTGCACCATCCACACCTCGTCCTCGCCGATGCCGGCCTCGACGAAGCGGCCGGCGTGCGCCCCCGTGCGTGTGCGCGCCGAGACGCGGAAAGTCGCGGGAATCAACCCGGTGTTGACCACGCCTGCGTTGATCCGCCGGCCCGGCGGCTTCCACTCGGGGATGCCGACGATGATGAGCTCTGCGTTCGGTGTATTGGCGGTCACGGAGTGACGCTTCGTGAGCGGTATCTCCACCGAGGCACGCGCATCGTGGGCAACGTCGGCGGTTTTCACGATCGCAACCGGTGCTCGTCCCTCGCGATGCTCGATCCACAGCGTCCCCACTCCGTTTGCCCCGAAATACGCGCCGACGACATCCGGCCAGCGGATCGTCTGCCTCGGCGACAGGATCAGACGGCGATCGACGCGCGCCCCCGGCCCGATGAAACGAAGCGACATGGAGATTGGCTCTCGAAAAGGATTGTGCAGCGTCAGGTCCGAAACCCAGAACGAATCGTTCGCGCCGTGAGAAGTACCCACCGCGGGAAAGACCATGCGAGTCCGCCCTGCAGCGACGAGCTCCGTCTTGCCCGGCAGGTGAATGCGCTTGAGATACGTGTCGACGCTTGCCGCTTTCGCCTCGGGATTCCGCTTCCAGATCTCGACCCCCCGCACCGACGTGAAGAAGCGATAGCAGTCATCGATATAAGCAGCGACGGCCTGCGCTCGAACGTTGTTCGGAACACCGTCGAATTCGTCGAAGTTCTCGGGCGACGTCCGGAGGATGACCTTCGTGCGCGTTCTTTCGAGCGCGTTGATGATCTCCGCCTGAAACCGTGCCGGCGATGCGATGGGAACCTGATAGAACCGCGTCGGGTTGGGGCGGTCGGCGAAAAAGTAGAACGCCGGCTGATTGGAGAAATCGAAGATGGGCTCGCGCCGCCGTGTGAGGCGCCGGATCTCATCCGACACGTACCTGATCCGGTGGACCACTTCTTCCGCTCGCCCATCGCGGTAAACGCGCAGGACACGTCGCTGATAGTTCGTGACATCACCGAGCCTCGCGTTGACGAGGTCGGGAATCCAGAACAGAACCGCGATCACCGGAAATGCGATCAGGACGACGGTGACCACGAAGGCGCGCACCCCCTCGTCGCCGCCGCGCCAGATCGCGATCAAGCGCCGCGCCGCGAGGATGCCGAGAATGACCAGCATCGGGCCGACGAGAAAAGCTGCGAAGTACTGGTGCCGGAACTCCGCACGGCCGAATGCCGTGCGTTGCGTGATCGTAGCGAAAATCGTGAGGACCAGGAGTGCGGCGTCGAAGTCTTCGAACCGGCGACGCACGATGCGTTGGACTAGGTACGCCGCGGCGATGCCGATCGTCAGCGGGCTCAGGATCAGCCGGAACTTCTCCCAGAGAACGAACTCGGCGAGCTTGTGAAGATTCAAGTCCTCCCGGAACATCGTGGTCAGATCGGGGAAAGGCAGCGACCAGACGGCGTCGATGATCCGCGGAATGGTAACGAACGAAACCTCGAAAAACGCACCGAGCGAGCCGCGGGTAGAGAGATAGACGAGAAAAGGCGCCGATCCGGCGAGAACCCCCGCGACGAACGCGGCCAGCGTCCCCAGCGGTGACACACCTGCCCATGCGACGCGGCGGGCGATCAGCGCCAGAGCGAGCGTAGAGGCTATGCCGCCTGCAATCGTGTAGAGCCCGATGTCGTAACTGAAAAAGAGCGCGACAGCGCCGAACACGCCGGCGAAGAACGCTGCGGCGGTTCGCCCGCGTCGCAGTGCGATCCAGACCAGCGCAACCGCTGCGACCTGGAAAAAGGTCCTGTTGTTTTCCGCGGTGGTCCATGCGCTCATGCCGACGACGAGCAGCGCGAGCGGAATCGACTCGAACACGGCGAGGCCGAGGACCCAGAGTGTCACGGCGAGAAAACCGCCGAGGATGACCGTGCGGGCGATGGCGACGTCGAGGTCGCGGCCGAAGATCTCCATCAGCCAGGCGTCCAGCATCCCGTCTTCGAGCAGGCCGTGCAGCGCGAATACCTCCCGATACGGTGCTTTGCCACGGAGATAGTCCGAGGCGGGACCGATTGCTTCACCGCGGTGGAAGAGGTCGATCCACTGCGTGTGATGCGCGGTCGACGCATAGCTGAAGATGTAGAGCAGAACGGGGAGGATGACCCACGCAGCCAGCCGGCGTGCCGCCGCGGGCTGGAGCGGCGAGCGTAATCGCATGGCCACCGCCGCGCTGGCGAGGAGTGCGACGACGACGGCGATGACGGGCCGTGTCGTCGGTACCCAGAAGAGCGGAACGATCGGGAGAAGAGCCAGCGGCAGCGCCGCCGTCGCCACGCGGCGGAAGATCTCCTCCGCCGGCCGTCCGAAGCTCAGCTCTCCGGTCCGCGCGATGACCACGGCGACGGCCGTGAAGATCGCGAGGAAGAGCGCCACGAAGACGATCTCAAGAAAGAGCGTGTCGTAATGCGCGATCCGGCGGCCGGTGACCAGGTACCTGAAGAGAAGCCACGCCGCGCCTTCGCAGAAGAGAAGTGCGTGATACGGATGCAGTTCTGGCCGGAAGAGCCTTCGGACGGCGCGGCTCGTATCTGCCAGGTGGAGTGCGCGAACGCCGCCGAACGCGAGTGCGACCGGCAGCAGGAGGATCCAGCCGACCTTGCCTGTCGTGAGATAGAAGACGGGCGACAGCATGAGCGGAACTGTGAAGAGCACGGCTACCGCCAGGTCGCGGTGCCGGCGCAGAAAGCGAGACTGTTCGCGCGCAATCAGCTTCGCTCCGATCTGCTGAAACCACACCGTCAACAGCGGGACGAGCAGAAAGAAAAGCCCGGCGGTGACGTAGTCCTTCAGCTTCGAATAGCGCTCGATCGTGACGATGCCGATGGCGACCGGCGCGGTGGGAGGGAATCCGCGAAAGAGCAGCGTGATCGAAAAGAAAACGCCCGCCGCAAACGAGAACGCCGCGATCCACACCAGTGCCGCGGCGATCCGGTCGTAGAGCCGCATTCGCAGCGGAGTGTAGCGCAGAGAAGCGCGGCGAGAAGACGGAGTGCGGCAGCTTGTTGCTGCCGCTCCTGTCAGATCTCTACTGTCATCCCGAGCGTAGCGAGGGACCTGGGTGTGAAGGGGGCGCGAAGATCATGTTTCGTACCACCCGTCCCCCAGGTCCCTCGCTCACGCTCGGGATGACACGCTTTTCGTTCTCCGTCCAACACCGCGTCGCGCAGCAGCACTCCGGAGCTTTTCCTATCTCGTTACCGCCGCAACCGCGTCCACCACCGCGTCGTGCAGAGCGGCGACACTCGCCGTTGGCGACTCCACGTCCGGGCCGCGGCCGTAGCGCCTGATCGCCTGCGTCGTTACCGGGCCGATGGAAGCGATCATCGTCCGGCCAAGCAGTTTCGCTCGCTCTTCGGCCGTCAGGCGCCTGAAGAAGTTGTCGACGGTCGATCCACTCGTGAAGGTCACGATGTCGATCGCGTCCTCGGCGATCAGCTTCCGAAGCTCTTCCAGGTCGCTTTCCACCGCAACGTTGCGATAGGCGACGCCGAGGTCGACTTCGGCACCGCGGCGGCTAAGCTCAGCGATGAGCTCGTCGGAACCTTCCGCCGCGCGGATCACGGCGACGTGCACGCCGCGCTGATTTTCTTCGAGCATCGGCAGCAGGGCCGTCGCCATGAATTTCTCGGGGACCATGTCCGGGATGATGCCGCGGTTCCGAAGCTCGGCGGAAGTCGTGTCGCCGACCGCGGCGATGAGGCTGCCCGCGAGCACCCGCGCATCCTCTCCCCTGACAAAGAGACGGTCGAAGTATCCGCGCACTCCGTTGACCGAGGTGAAGATGACGAGGTCGTAGCGGCCGTCGATGACGTGATCGAGCGATTCCCAGTTTTCCGGCGGAGCGATCTCGATCGTCGGGAACTGCAGTACGGCGGCACCCGAATCGGCGAGCATCTGCACGAGCTGCGAGGCCTGCTCGCGCGCGCGCGTCACGACCGCCTTCTTTCCAAACAGCGGTTTGGACTCGAACCAGTTGATGACGTCGTGCATCCTGACGACCTCGCCGACCACGATGAGCGCCGGGGTCGGTAGCTTCGCTTCGGCCACACGCTGCTCGATGTTGCGCAGGGTGCCGGTGACGGTGCGCTGCTCCGGGCGCGTTGCGTTCGAGATCACCGCGACGGGACGCTCGGCGGTCATACCGTGCTCGGTGAGCTTCTTCACGATCTGCGGCAGGTTCGCAAAGCCCATCATGAAGACGATCGTTCCGTCGAGCTGGGCCAGCGCCGGCCATTTGATGCCGGTCGACTCGTCCGACTCGTGAGCGGTGACCAGCGTGAGCGACGTTGCGTACGAACGGTGCGTCACGGGGATCCCGGCGTAAGCGGGTCCGGCAATCGAGGAGGAAATGCCGGGCACGATCTCGACGGCCACGCCCGCGGCGACGATCTCTTCGGCTTCCTCACCGCCGCGGCCGAACACGAAGGGATCTCCGCCCTTGAGACGGACGACGTGACGCCCTTTCTTCGCTTCTTCGATGAGCAGGTGGTTGATTCGGTCCTGCGGCAACGAATGCGCGCTCGATCGTTTGCCTACGTAGACGACTTCCGCCGTCTTCGGAATGCGCGCGGCGATCTCTTTCGACACGAGCGCATCGAGGGCGATGAAATCGGCGTTGTCGATCAGTTCCGCGGCGCGGACAGTCAGCAGCCGGGCATCGCCCGGACCTGCTCCTACGAGGTACACCTTACCGTTGGGCACAGACCAGCTCCTCGGCTCCCCTGGCAACGAGCTCGTCGTAGACCGAGGCCACCACGGCCTGCGGGTCGGCGCCGCTTTTCGCGGCGTAGATCGAGCGCGTTGCCTCGTAATCAGAAAAGAATGCGGAGATTTTCGTCACACGACCCTCGGTCGTGGCATGAACGGCGACAGATGAGTAACAGTCGAGACGCTCGCCGAAACGCTGCAGGACACCGCGTTCGCATCGTGCGGCGAGCTCGCTCGGAGCGTGCGTGATCGACTGCGCCGCGGCGATGGCATGATCGTTTCCGGCCAGGGCCTCGATGGCGACGATTCCCTGCCCCGCGGCGGGAACCATCTCGTCGACGGAGAAGTAACTCGTGATCTCACTTTCACGGCCGAGTCGGCGGAGACCCGCGGCCGCGAGGATGATTCCGGAGTAAAGGCCGGCGCGAACCTTGGCGATCCGCGTCTCGACGTTGCCGCGAATCGCTTCGATCCGGTACTGGGGGAAGCGCATCATCAGCTGTGCCCGGCGGCGCGGAGCGCTCGTGCCGATGACCGCGCCTGCTGGAAGCGCGGTGATCGGAAGAAGGTCGAGGTGTACCCAGGCGTCGCGCGGATCGGCGCGCTCGAGAAACCCGGCGAGCACGAAGCGATCGGGGATGATGGAAGGCACATCCTTGAGACTATGGACGGCAATGTCGACGTCCCCCTGGTCGAGCGCTTCTTCGAGCTCCTTGATGAACAGGCCCTTGCCGCCGACGTCGGCGAGGGAGACGTCCTGCCGTTTGTCGCCGGTGGTCTTCACGGCGATGATCTGCGGCCGGTAGCCCTGCTCGAGGAGCAGGCGGGAGACCTCGTTGGCCTGCCAGAGCGCGAGCTGGCTGCCGCGTGTTCCGATGCGGATCGTCTTCATGCTCTCAGTCCGAAGATCTTGCGGATCGTGTTGCGGAGCGATTCGCGATCCGGCTCATCGGAGACGTCCTTCAGCTGCAGGATCGGGTAGTGGAGGATCTTGTTGACCATCTGCATCGTGAGGAGGTCGATCGCCAACCGCTGTTCCGCGGTGATCGGACCTAGCTTGCGCAGGCATTTCTCGAGCTCCGCCGCGCGGATGGTCTC
The DNA here is from genome assembly GCA_937870635.1 of uncultured Acidobacteriota bacterium. Lineage (GTDB taxonomy): Bacteria > Acidobacteriota > Thermoanaerobaculia > Gp7-AA8 > Gp7-AA8 > DATLEX01. Next base: position 39,973 of record CALMZP010000044.1, read on the forward strand.
GAGGCGCTGCTGCAGCTCGACGATGGTCGGCACGGCGTCCTGGGCAACGAGCCGCTTGCGGAAGTCTTCGACCTCGCGCACGACGATCTGTTCCGCGTCTTTCGCCTTGTGCTGCCGCAACTCGAGATTTGCGTCGGCAACGTGCTGCAGGTCGTCGACGTTGTAGAGGTACGCGCCTTCAATGCCGGCGACATCGGGGTTGATATTGCGGGGAACCGAGAGATCGATGAGGAACAGGTTCCGGTTGCGTCGCGCGTCGAGCGCGCGCCGTACCTGATCCGGCTCGATCACGTAGTGAGGCGCCGCGGTCGACGCGATGACGATGTCGCACGTGGCGAGGTTCTCTTCGATCGAGTCGAACTGCACGGCCGACCCGTGGAAGCGCTCCGCCAGCTCGACCGCGCGGTTGAAGGAGCGGTTGGCGACGAAGACCTGCTTCACGGACTGCTTGTGAAGATGTTCGGCCGTGAGCTCGCCCATCTCGCCGGCGCCAAGCAGCAGGACCTGCAGCCCCTTGAGATCGCCGAAGATCTTCTTCGCCAGCTCAACGGCCGCGAACGGGATGGAAACCGCATGCTCGCCGAGCGCGGTGTCGGTCCGGACCCGCTTGGCCACGCGCATCGTCTGCGCATAGACCTGCTGCAGAAGCCCGTCGAGCGCGCCGAGATCCTGCGCCGCCTGAAACGCCGAGCGCACCTGCCCGCCGATCTGCGGCTCGCCGATGATCATCGAATCGAGACCGGAAGCGACACGGCACAGGTGCTTTACGACGTCGACGTGGCGAAGGATGTAGAGATGGTTCTCGAGCGACTCCCGGTCGGACCCGCCCTGCATGGCGAGCCAATCGACGACCTTGGTGATCACGTCTTCGGTTCGCGAGGAAATGATCGCCTCGACTCGATTGCACGTCGACACGAGCGCCGCGCCATCCACCCCTTCGATCGCGTGCAGGCTCCTCACGACCTCGGGCAGCTTCGCCTCCGGCACGCTCAGGCGCTCACGAACGTTAACTGGAGCCGTGCGGTGATTGAGTCCGATGAGAACGAGCGCCATCAGACCCTCGCGATCCCCATGATGGAAATGATGATCGCCACGAATGCGCCGGCCGAGATCAGGATCGTCCGCCGCCCGCGATAGCCGCCACTGATGTAGGTCTGAAGAAGCGCCGCGAAAAACATCCAGGCCACGACGGCGCCGACCTGCTTCACGCGCAGATCCATCGGGCCGGCATTGGTCCGGTACGACCACATGACGCCGGTGATCAGCCCGATCGTGTACACGCTGAATCCAATCGCCAGCGAGCGGTAGCTGAGGACTTTGCACACGTTGAGGCTCGGGATCCATTCCCAAAGCCTGCCGCGCTGCTTCGAGCGCAGGGCCTTGTCCTGTGCATTCGCCAGGACCGTGAAAGCGAGTCCGATCATCAGCCCCGCCACTCCGAGAATCGTCAGGAGGATGTGTGACGTGAAGAGCGTGGAGCGGAGCTCGGGCGGAAGTCCCGCGAACGGCTCGCCGACGACGGCTGTGACGACGAGCAGGAGCAGGACGAGCGGATAAACGAAGAAGGCGGCAGCGTACACGCGGTAGCGGATCCAGAGCGCCAGCTCCACGGCGAAGATCGTCCAGGAGAGGAATGCGGCTGTCTCCGGAAGGTTCGTGATGGGTGGGTGGCCGGTCCGCGCGCAGATCGTCCCGATCCACATCGTATGCACGCCGAAACCCACGATCATGATCACGAGCGCCGAGTGCTGCAGACGCATCGATTTGCCGATCAGGGACACGAGCACCGTCAGCGTCCCCAGCGCGTAGAGGGCGAGGGCGATGTAGATGGTGTCAGTGGCGTCGAAGTTCATTTCGCCAGCCTCTTGCAGAACACGACCTTGTCATCCTCGATCCGGTAGAAGTCCTTGATGCGCGAAATCTCGTCGTAACCGCTGCGCTCGTAGAAGCGAAGCGTCGGGCCATAGCTGTCTTTCGATGACGTCTCTATGAGGAGCATTCTCCCCTCTCTCCGGCGCACTTCGTTCTCCACAAACCGGAGAAGGACCTGCCCGAATCCCTGACCCTGAAATCTCGGGTCGACGGCAATCCAGTAGAGGTCATAGACGCCGTCCGTGAGCGGGGTGGGACCGTAACAGACATAGCCCGCGACCTCTCCCGCCGTGTCGACGACCTGGACGATGTAGTCGCCTTTCTCAGGCCTGGTCAGCCACTCCTCGACCAGCTCCATTGCGCACAGGACTTCCTCGTCCGTGAACCGGCCCGTGGCCAGGAGAATCGCGTGAATCCGATCGTGGTCCTTCTGCTCGGCAGGGCGGATGTTCATGGGCGTCGGCGCGACAGGACACCCATCATAAGCTCGGCCAGAAAATCCCTGAACAGCGTGCCGGAGGCCTCGAGCGCTTTGCGGAAGCCGCTTCCCCTGCCGATGTCCGGGTTTGGATTGACGTCGATGATGCACAGTTCACCGGTCGGCCGCTGCCGCAGATCGAACCGGCAGTAACCGCCGATTGAGAGTAGCGACGCGGCCTTTGTGCAGACACTCGACACATCACTCCGCAATGTGTCATCCATCACACCAGGGGTTCTGTTCACGGTCGCCGCGTCCTCCGCCGACCCCTCCGCCCACTTCGCCTTCCACCCGACCACCCTCTCTTCAGGACGAAGGGACGGGGCGAAGACGATCTCCCCCGGCGGCAGGACTCTGACCCCCGCCGGACCGTAGTAAAGAGCCTGGTTCAGCTCGCGTCCTTCGATGAATTCCTCCACCAGCGCGGCCTGGCCATACGTTTTCGTCACATGCCCGGCGCGCGCCATCACCTCCTCGGGTGACGAGCAGACAGAGCCGGCGCCGATGCCGATCCCGGCGTCCTCGTGGACGGGTTTGACGATCCATTTCCGTGAGGCGTGGAGCCGCGGGCGATCTCGCCCGCCCGGTTCTTTTGTCTTCGTTTCCCCGCGGGCGGGATCGCCCGCGGCTCCATCGATTACGTATCCTTCCGGGACCGGCACCCCCCCGGTCTTCAGGAGTTGCTTCGTCAATGCCTTGTCGCCGCAGATGCCCGCCGCCGTCGGGTCGGCGCCCGTGAACGGAATCCCGAGCATCTCCAGCGCCAGGCCGAAGTGCATCTCCCAGTGCGGCTTTCCCGCGACGCCTTCACAGAGATTGAAGACCACACCCGGCCGGTTCGCGCGCAGTTCGTCGAGCGCCGTTCGCACATCGCGCACCGGCATGAGGCTCGCGCCGAGGATCTCCGCCACTTCGCGGGCGGTCTCGCCGACCTCCATCTCGCCGACCTTCTCGACATCATTGAGATGTCCTTTGAGATCGACGTCGTCGTTGAACGCGACGACCGCTCTCACGTCCATCTCTCCACGGCGCTGCCGATCACGCGGCCGATGAGATCTTCGTAGCGTATTCCGAGGAGCCGGCCGAGGATGATCAGATCGCTGTTGACCGGGTGCACGCCGGGGAGCGGGTTCACTTCGATGAAATTCGGGACGCCATTGCGATCGCGGCGCACATCCACGCGCGAGACGTCGCGCAGCCCGAACGCGCGCCACACGTCGAGCGCCACTTTCTTCACGTCCGGGACGTCCGCGAGCTGATACTCGACCTGGTTCAGATAGTCGCGCTTCACCTCGAGCGAATAGATGAAGTCCGCCGCCGGCTTTCGGGGAACGACCTGCATCGCACCGATCACTTCGCCGGCAATGATCCCGACCGTGTATTCGTCGCCGGGAAGGAACTCCTCGATGAGAACAGGCCCGTAAGGGGCCAGGCGGTGGACTGCCGCGGCGAGCTCCTGTTCGTTGCGGCACAACGAGGTCGCCGTGATTCCCATCGACGATCCTTCGGCGGCAGGTTTGGCGAAAAGGGGGTAGGAAAGGCGCGGGAGAGGTCGCCCGCGCTCCACCAGTTCGCGTTCCACGACGTCAAAGTTTGGGGTCGGTATGCCGTGAGCCTGTGCGACCCGCTTCGCCAGAGCTTTGTCGAGCGTCATCGCAATCGAGAGCGGCGGCGCGCCGCTGCAGGGGATGCCGAGCATCTCCAGGACGGCGGGCACCTGGGACTCGCGCCCGCGGCCGCCGCGGCCTTCGGCGATGTTGAACACTCCGTCCACGCGAACCTCGCGCAGGCGATCGAGCATCTCCGCGCCCCACCCGAGACGGACCGTCTGGTGGCCCTTCGAAGCGATCGCCGCCTCGAGGGCGGCGATCGTCTCTTCGGAGTCAAACTCTTCGTATTCGTCGCCCGTGGCACCGGGCGGCTTCAAATTGAACGTCAGTCCGATCTGCATCACTCAGTCGAGCGACGCTTCACGGTGATCCCGCGCGGTGTATCGCGCACGGCGGTCGGCTCGAACCGATCGGCGGTGCGATTGAGAAGCCGGGCGATGCCGCGCTCGTCCGCGTTCTCCCGCTCCGCGCACCGTTCGCAGTGGTGCGCCTGGCGCGGAACGTCGTCAAAGCGGCCGATGACCCCCTCGAAGTTGCGATAGACCATCGAATCGCCGTAATGGCCGAGGACGTAGTTGGGCATCAGCGGGACTTTGCCGCCGCCGCCGGGAGCGTCCATGACGAACTGCGGGACGGCCAGGCCCGATGTGTGACCGCGGAGGAACTCGATGATCTCGATGCCTTCGCCGATCGACGTGCGGAAGTGTTCGGCTCCCATGACCTGATCGCAGAGATAGAGGTAGTACGGGCGGACGCGAATCTTCATCAGCCCCTGCACGAGATCGCGCATCGTGTATGCGCAGTCGTTCACGCCACGCAGCAGCACGGCCTGATTGTTGACGGGGATGCCGGCGCGCAGAAGGCGGTCGCACGCCGCCGCCGCTTCGGGCGTGATCTCGTTGGGATGGTTGAAGTGCGTATTGATCCAGATCGGGTGGTACTTCTCGAGCATCGACGTCATCTCGGCATCGATGCGCTGCGGCAGGAAGACCGGGACGCGTGACCCGAACCGAATGATCTCGACATGGGGGATCGCGCGCAGGCCGGCCAGGATCTTCTCGAGGTAAGTCAGCGAGAGCGAGAGAGGATCCCCGCCCGAGACGATGACATCCCGGATCTCGGGATGCTCGGCGACGTACTCGATCATCTTCTCGATGCGCCGCTGACCGGTCGTTCCGTCCTCGTCCACCCACTTGCGCTTGCGCGTGCAGTAGCGGCAGTAGAGCGGGCAATACGACGTGACGAGGAAGAGACAGCGGTCGGGATAGCGATGCACGATGCCCGTGACCGGGGAGTCGCCTTCTTCGTTCAACGGATCCCATACGAGCTCGCCGGGATTCGTCATCTCTTCGACCGAAGGCACCGCCTGCGCGCGGAGTGGATCGTGCGGGTCGTCGAAATCGATCAGACAGAGGTAGTAGGGGGTGATCGCCGTGCGATAGAGCTCGAAGATCTCCGTCAGCCGCGCGCTGCTGAATTCATCGACCGCGAAGAGCTGCGTGATCTGCTCGAGCGAAGTGACGCGATTCTTCTGCTGCCACTTCCAGTCGTTCCACTGCTCGTCGGTGACGGAGGGATAGAGGCGCGCTCGGTTCGCCTTGGAGATTTGAAGATGGTCTTTCTTGAGACGGGAGGAGAGGGGTTGCTGCTTTGGTGAGGCGGGGTCGGCCTCGGATACAGGGACAGAGCTCATGGCACGCATCCTTTCGGACCTGGACTTGGACTGGGGATCTTCCAGAGCCTGATCAGACAGGGCCCTGGACAGTAGGCAGGGGACGTCACGGTTTGCGGTTTCATCAGCTTACTTTCGCGTGCTCGAGAACTCGACTCGAATACGCGTGAAATAAGTGTACGGCATCGCGGGGAATCCAGGCCCTGAAAATCACGCCCCGATCCGTGACCGTCTGTTCATAGATCTGCCCCACTTCGTGAAGGCGGGCGGCGATGCGCGAGTCGTCGTGGGGGACCTCGATGGTCATCATTTCGCCATCGCCGAGCTGCCGCTCGCGAATGGCGTCCACGAGCTTTTCCACGCCCGCGCCGGTCAGCGCCGAGACGACGACGGCGTTCTTTCCGTGCGGCGTCTGGAAGTGTTCGTCGAGCCGATCCGACTTGTTGAAGACTTCGATCACCTTCTCCGCTTCGATCGACAGGTCGCCCAGAACCTGCTGGCCTACTTCGCGCTGCTCGGAAGCCTGGGGGTGGCTGCCGTCGATGACGTGCAGGACGAGATCGGCGGCGACCGCCTCCTCCATCGTCGAACGGAACGACGCGACGAGATGGTGGGGGAGCTTCCGGATGAACCCCACCGTATCGACGACGACCGTCTCCCTCGGCATCTCGAACGCCGACTTCTGCGAGCGGGCGTCGAGCGTGGCGAACAGCTTGTCCATCGCCTCGGCGCCGCCCGTCGTCAGGCGGTTGAAGAGCGTCGACTTGCCGGCGTTGGTGTAGCCGACCAGCGCCACCGTGAACACGCTCCGGCGCGACTTGCGCTGGGTCTCCCGGTTCTGTTCGATCTTGACCAGGTCTTCCTTGAGCTTCGCGATCCGCGTGCGGACGATCCGGCGGTCGAGCTCGAGCTGCGTTTCGCCGACGCCGCGCTTGGCGCCGCCGCCCGCGCCGCCGGCCTGACGTGAAAGGTGCGACCACTGCCGGGTCAGCCGCGGGAGCATGTATTCGAGCTGGGCCAGCTCCACCTGGGTCCGCGCTTCACGGCTGCGAGCCCGGCCGGCAAAGATGTCGAGAATCAGACCGCTGCGGTCGATGACGGGGACGCCGACGATCTTTTCGAGGTTCCTCACCTGGGCAGGGGAAAGGTCGTCGTCAAAAACGACTTTGGCCGCACCCCGCTCACCGATGAGGGCCTTGATCTCCTCGGCCTTGCCACTGCCGATGAAGGTCGCGGGGTCGGGCCGGGGGCGTTTGGCGAGGACCGCCGCCACGACGACACCTCCGTTGGTGTCGATGAGCTGCGAGAGCTCCTGCATGTGTTCTTCGGCGACGGAGCGGGGAAGATCGGGAAGGACGAGGCCGACGGCGACGACGGGTTCGGACATGTTTTTTCGGGTGATCAAATCTTAGCACCGGCCCGTTCGTTATGATCGCGCGATGTTTCTTCTGTACGAGGTCATCCTTTACCTCGTCTTCATCGTCGCGCTGCCCTTCTTTCTCCTCGTCGGTTTTCTGCGCGGGAAGTACGTCGTGAACTTTCCTGCCCGCTTGGGCTTTTACCGGACGAGGCCCTCGGCGCACGACCTCTGGATTCACGCGGTTTCGGTTGGAGAAGCCCTCGCCGCAAAACCGGTCATCGCCGCCATCGAGAAGATGAGACCGGACACATCGATGGTCATCACCACGACCACCCTCACCGGCCAGGCACAGGCCCGGCGCCTCTATCCCGAAGCCACGATCACCTACTTCCCCTTCGACTTCTCGTTCGCGGTCAACCGGTTTCTCGATCACCACCCGGCACGAGTGTTCGTGACGATGGAGACCGAGATCTGGCCGAACGTCACCCGCCTGGCGAAGCGGCGCGGGCTCCGGATCCTGCTGGCGAACGGCCGTATCTCCGATCGATCCTTCCCGCGCTATCGGAGCATGCGCGCGCTCATGCGGCGGGTGCTGGTCATGTACGACCGGATCCTCGTCCGCGAAGACATGGATCGCGAGCGATTCGCAGCGATGGGCGCTCCGATCGAAAGGGTGGAGACGACCGGCAATGTGAAGTTCGACTACAGGCCGGACGAGACACCGCTGGAGGCGGCGCCTCTCCTCGAGCGGCTGATCGGCTCCCGCAAAACGCTCGTCCTCGGATCGACGATGGAAGGAGAGGATGAAGCTCTCCTGCCCCACATCGAGCGGCTCGTCCGCGAGCGCGACTGCTTCGTGATCATCGCGCCGCGCAAGCCGGAGAGGTTCGAGCAGGTCGCGGCACTTCTCGCAACGACCTCGCTCCGTTTCGTCAGGCGGAGCGCTTTGAAGGAAGACTCGCCGAGCGCAGACATCCTTCTCCTCGACACATTCGGCGAACTGGCCAGGGTCTATCGATACGCGACCGCCGCGTTCGTCGGAGGAAGCATCGCGCCGTTCGGCGGACACAACCCGATCGAGCCAGCCGCAGCGGGCATCCCCGTGGCGTTCGGCCCGGTGATGACGAACTTCCGCGAGATCGCATCGACCTTCCTGGCGAACGAGGCCGCCGTGGAAGTCGCGAATGCAGCCGAAGTGGTGGCCTTCGCGGAGCGGATGTTCGATGACGACGTGGCGCGAGCGAGGCTGGGCGAGCGCGCACGCCAGACCGTCCTTCAGAATCGCGGGGCGTCGGAGGCGACGGCGCGCCGGATCGTCGAGCTGCTGTCGTGAGATGGCTCCTTGCCCCTGCCCAGGCTCTCTACCTGGCGGTCAATCGCGTCCGGCGGAGCCTGTATCGAAAAGGTTTGCTGCGATCGCGCCGCCTTCCACGGCCGGTGGTCTCCATCGGCAACCTCTCGGCCGGCGGCGCCGGAAAGACTCCCGCCGTGATCGCGCTGGCGGCGGAGCTTTCCCGGCGCGGTATCAAAGTGGCGGTGCTGACCCGAGGTTACGGGCGCCGGGACGCTGCGGCTTCCGGACTGGTCGATCGTCTCGACGCAGACCGCTACGGCGACGAGCCGGTGCTCATTAAAAAGCGTGTTGATAATATTGATGTGATTGTTGGCGCTGATCGTTATAGAAATGCTAAGCATTATATGGCGCAACATTCATGCGATCTATTCATTCTCGACGATGGTTTCCAGCACCTCCAGATCGCCCGCGACGTGGACATCGTCATCGAGGGTCCCGGTGCTGCCTTCTATCGCGAGGGCCCTTCCGCCCTTCGCGACGCCGACATCGTCGTTCCTCGCAGGATCGCGCTGACCATCCCCCCAGAGGCACGTGGCAGGAAGGCTCTTGCCTTCGCCGGTCTCGCCAACACCATCCAGTTCTTCGAGAGCATCCGTGAGGCCGGCCTCGATGTCGCCGCAACCATGACGTTTCCCGATCATCACCGATACATGCCGCGCGACCTGCAGGCGATCGACGACACGGCGGCGGCGTCCGGAGCCGAAGTAATCGTGACGACGGAAAAGGATGCCGTAAAGCTGGAACGGCATGACATCATCGCCATCCCCGCCGACTTCGTGTTCGACCCCGCTGTGATCGAACGAGTCGCGGCGCTTGTCCGCCGATGAGCAGAAAAGCGCAATGGCTGCAGCGTCTCGAATACGCCGCGTACCGCGCCGTCGCGAAGCGGGCCGCGAAAGCATCTCCTGAATCAGTGCTCCGCTGGGGCAGCCGCATCGGGACGCTTTCCCGAACGATCGTGCGAAGCCGCGACCGTCGCGCGATGAACAATCTGCGCCGGGCATTTCCCGACAGGCCCGAAGCCGAGCTTCGGCGGATTCTCAATGAATGCTGGCGGCACTTCGGGCGGGAGACGCTCAATTACATCCGTCTGCAGCAGCTCCCCACCGAGGAGGTGCTGCGCGGGGTGACGAACGTGAATCTCGAAGTGCTGCGCGAAGCGGAGGCGCTGGGCAGAGGCGTGGTGGTGGTCAGCGCGCACTACGGCGGGTGGGAAGTCGGCGGCCTGACGATGATGTCGCTCGTACCGAGGGTCTGTACGGTTGCGCGGAAGCTGGACAACGAGTATCTCGAGCGCGACCTCGTCGCGTCGCGCGCCCGCGCCGGGGCAGATTTCGTGGAGCGGCGCCGGGCGGCGCGCTCGCTGATGAAGGCTCTCGCGGAAAAGTCTGTGGTGGTCCTGCTTCCGGACCAGTCCGTCATTCCGCGGGAGGGCGTTCTCGTGTCCTTCGTCGGCCGTCCGGCCTGGACGACGCCCGCGCCGGCGCGCCTGGCCCTCCATCATGGCACGCCTATTGTGTTCGCTTTTTGCATACCGGACGGAACCGGGCATCGCCTCGAATTCGAGGGACCGATTCGTGTCGACCAGTTGGATGAAGCAGAGAGGGACCCGGTGGCGCTGACGCAGCGGATCAATGACGTGATCACGCGGCGCATCGTGGCCCGCCCTGAACTCTGGCTGTGGATGCACGACCGGTGGAAGGGTACGGGAGAAAGCGAACCAGTGAATGGGCAGTCGAACCGCTGAAACGGTTGTCATCGGACTCAATTGGGTCGGCGACAACATCCTCGCTCTCCCGACCTATCGCGCGCTCCAGCACCGCTTCCGAAGCGAAGGCGGGATCGCCGTGGCGGCGCCCCACAATGTCGCCGACCTGCTCTCCTCATCCGGGATCTTTCGGAAGGTGATCGCCTGGAACGGATCGACGACCCAGCGCATCCGAGCGCTGCGCGAGCATCGATTCCGCCGCGCCATCATCCTTCCCAACTCTTTCCGCAGTGCCGCTGTGACCTTCGCCGCCGGCATCGGAGAGCGGTGGGGATACGCCACCGACGTTCGCCGAATGATGCTCACCCATCGCGTCCATCCGCAGAAAACGCGCGGACATCAGCTCGATGATTACGCGCCGCTGCTGGCCGCTCTCAGCGCTCCCCGTGTCGTCGACGAGCTTCCGACCATCACGCTTCCCGCCGCGGTCCGCGAGTCCGCGCGTCGCGACCTCCTCTCCCTCGGCCTCGATCTGCACAAGCCGCTGTTCGGCATTCACGCCGGCGGCCTGTTCGGCCGCGCGAAGCACTGGGGTGACGATCGGTTCCGGGCCGTCGCCGCGAAGCTCCGCGCAGACGGCGCGGAAGTGGTGCTGCTCACGAGCCCCGGCGAACGCCTTCAGGCTGAATCCATCGCCGGCGGGTCCAGCGGGATCCCGATGATCGGGCACGAAAGCGATGTCCTTCATCTCGCGGCGGCCCTCTCGCATTGCAGCGTCATCATCACCAACGACAGCGGGCCGCTGCATCTCGCAGCCGCCCTCGCCGTGCCGACCGTATCGATTTTCGGACCGACGGATCCGGACCGCACGGTCATCCCCGGCGCAAGCCGCGTCGTCCGCGCACCGATCGGCTGCCAGCCCTGCTACAAGCGCGAATGCCCGCTCGGCCACCATCGATGCATGGCGGAGATCGGCGTCGACGACGTCTACACCGCGGCGGTCAGCGTCCTCGCCGAGCTCGAGCCGCGGGTCGTAGAAGTCGAAGAGCGGCGCATCGGGCTCTCGTAACAGATGGAGTGCGGCACTCCAGCCCATCACATCGCCGGGTGACGATCGCCACCGCCTCACGTTCACGCCGGGGGTATTCAATACCTCGGAGGTTCCCCATGACCGGCTGGATGTTCGTCGCCGCTGTTCTCATCGCGCTCGCCGTGTTCCTCCTGGTGTCCGATTTCGTGCGGACCTGGTGCCGTTACCGCGAAGTACGGGTCATCACCTGCCCGGAGAATCTCCAGCCGGCGGCGGTCCACGTCGACGCGGCCAAAGCGGCAAAGATGATGGCGGTCACCGGAGAAGAAGATCTCCATCTCCGCTCGTGCTCGCGATGGCCGGAGATGGCTGGCTGCGCGCAGGATTGCCTCACTCAGATCACCGGCTCGCAAGAAGGGTGCAGCCTCAAGGCCCGCGTCACTCAGTGGTACGAAGGGAAGTCGTGCGTCGTCTGCCGGTATCCCATCGAGAAGATCGTGTGGCGCGAGCGTCCTGCTGCGCTCCGTACACCGCGAGGGACGAGCCTGGAGTGGAAGGAGGTGCTGCCGCAGAACATCCCGGCAGTTTTCGCCACACACGAACCGCTCTGCTGGCGTTGCCACGTCGTGGAGTCGTTCCGCCGGGAACATCGGGAACTGGTCGTCGAGCGCGTCCACATCACGGAGCCGCATCCGACGATGCAGCCTTCGACCTCGGTGTATTGACACCGGTGCTTGGTGCTCAGTGCTTGGTGCTTGGTGGACTAAGCACTAAGCACCACTATCCGACCGCCACGCCCACGAGCCGGTCGGCCAGCCAGCGCACGCTGCGCTCGACGATGTGCTCGACTGAATCGGTGCCATCGCCGTGAACGATCTCCAGGCGGCGCTCGCCACGCAGGAGCGCAACCGCTTCGCGGTTCATCCGCGGTACCGGCATGTCGTTGACGATGAGAAGCGTCGGCGTGCGAAGCGCACGCGGCTCATCGGAGGCGAAATCGGTACGAGCATTGAGAGCGACGATCGCAGACACCAGCAACGCGAACGGGTGACAGCGCGAGTCGCGTCTGCGTCGCGGTGTCACACACCCAGGGCCGTCACGGCCATGCCCAGAATGACGATCAGGGCGCCGGCCATCGCATAGCCGTAGCGGTCGAGCCAGGACAGCCAGACGGCCCGCGCGCCGGCGTATCTGGTCATGACGAGCGACACCCATCGTTCCGGCAGGTCGATCGGAGGATCCCGACGTTTCCAGCGGTCTCGACCACGATGTGGCTCATGCGGGAACCATTGCGTTCTCTTCGATCTCGGAAAGCGCGTCGGACCCATCGATCACGCCCTCATCGCAGATGCCGCATGAGACGTACTCGAGCCCTCGCGCGGCCAGCGTTCCCCAGTCATTCATCATGACCTGCCGCTGCCGCCACGCGTGCTGCCTGACCGCGTAGTGATCGCCCATGAGCGCAGCTGCCGTCGCTTCCGGCGCAACGGGATAGCAGTCGCTCATCAGAATTACCGGCCCCGAATCGAGTTTCCGCGTGACGAAATGGAGCGTGCTGCGAGTGACCTTTTCGCCGGCCAGGATGGCGTCGCGAGTCGAGTGGAGGCCGACGTAGCAACGCTCGCCATCCGACCGGCGAATCGAAAGGTCGCTGTCATGAATGCTGAGGATCCGGCTGGGAAACTGCCTGAGCATCGGCTCGGTGAGCAGATAGAGGTATCCGAGGCAAAGAACCGTATCGACGCGCATGAGGCGCAGCATTTCCGCGGTCTGGCGGTCATACGCCATGCGCGCATCGAAATTGCGGATCGACACTTCGCGCTCGTTGCAGAAGTGACGCATCGAGTGGAGAAGAACCGGCACATCGGCGCGCTCGATCGCTTCTGCCTGCACGAAGGCCGGCTCCGTCGATATGACACAGACGATCTCGAACATCTTGTTGCGCTGCGGATGCCGCAGCAGCTGCTCGAGCCCGGGAGCGCGCTTCGACGTGAGAACCCCGACTCGCAACGTTTGAAATTTCATCAGCAGATCCTCGGCAGTGGTTCGCCTTCAGGTTCGGAAACGAGTCTTCGGCCGAATCCGGTGTCCGGGATGACAGATCCCGGCCGGTCGGTAACGCATGTCCCGATGATGGCTGCGTCGCGGCTCAGGGGATGCCGGCGCCGTATTCAGTGTTTCGTACAGCGCGAGCGTCTCGCCGACTGTCTCCTCCGGGATGCGACGGATGGCGAAACCGACGTCACGGATCTCGATATGACATCCCGGAAGGGGCATGTTGCTTCCTCGCACCTGAACGGTAGGCGGGCGCGGAACATGGGGGGATGACTCCTCGCACAAGACCGGGTGACTCTTGTCACATCGGCGTCGGTGCCATAATCAAGTTGGATGTCTGCAGTGTCTGACGGAAAACGCCTCTACAAGATTGGCGAGGTCTGCCGCATGGCGGACGTGCAGCCCTACGTGCTCCGCTACTGGGAGACCGAGTTCCCTCCCCTAGCCCCCGAGAAGAGTGGCGGCGGCCAGCGCCTCTACACCCAGCGCGAGATCGACATCGTCATGCGGATCAAGCAGCTCCTCTACTCGGAAGGCTTCACGATCGCGGGAGCGAAGAAGAAGCTGGAGACCGAGCTGGCGGGCGGGGCGCCGGTGCTCGAGGCGCCGGCGGAAGCTCCCCCTCCAGCCCCGAAGACGAAAGCCGCGGTCAAGCGTGAGAACGATGTGCAGCGCACGCTGGCGAACGTGAAGAAAGAGCTGTCGGAAATCCTGCGAATGCTCGAGAAGTGATCCGTGACGAGTGACGAGTGACGAGTGACGAGTGACGACGGGAGACGTAACTCGTCACTCGTAACTAGCCCTTCACTCGGTCGAGAAGAGCGAGACGATCTTCTCGAGCCCCGCGCGATCCTCTTCGTCAAACGCATCGATCCGGTCGGAATCGACATCGAGCACCGCGATGAGCGCCCGCCCGGGGCCGAAGACGGGGACGACGATCTCGGACTTCGAGTTCGGATCGCAGGCGATGTGTCCCGGGAACCGGCTGACGTCGGACACGATGACGGTACGCTTCTCCGCCGCCGCGGTGCCGCAGACACCGCGCCCGATCTCGATCTGCAGACAGCCGACCGTGCCCATGTAAGGGCCGACCACGAGCCGGCCGCCCACCATCCGGTAGAAGCCGGTCCAGAAGTAGTGGTCGAAACGATTGGCCAGGATGGAAGTGATCGTCGCCATCAGCGCGATGGGGTCGAGTGTCTCGCCTCCCTCATCGCGCCAGATGGCGACGACCTGCTGGTAACACTCTTCGTAAGCGCTGGTTTTCAAATCCGGCAATCCCCTTCAAAAGCTGAAGGATATGCCAGCCGCGAGGATCAGCGGATTGATGGCGATGTCCACCTCCTGGTCCGGTCCTCCGGTGAAGACGGGCGTCGCGGTGGTTTCCAGCGGCATGTATTTGCCGTCGAGGTAGATGCCGAAGTTCTCGGTCACTCCCAGACGGAAGCCGGCGTTGACCACGAGGCCGATGTCGTCTTCGAAATCGATTCGCTCGAAATCGATGTCGTCGAGATCGTTCTCGTCTTCGATGTCCTGGAAAAGGATGTAACCGCCGCCGACGCCGACATACGGGTCGAAGCGGCTGGAGCCGAGAAGATGAAACTGCAGGACCGCGGTGAGCGGCATCATCTCCAGAGGCTCGGTGAAGACGATGCGGCCGCGCGACGGAGAGTTCACGTTGAGATCGGGGTCGACGACCGAGAGCGCGAACTCCGTGGAGATGCGGTTCGACCAGAACACGTTCACCGATGCGCCGTAGCCCTGATCGGAGTCGAAGTCGACGTCGCCGGCATCATTGATGTCATCGCCGAACTCCAGCGCGCTGTCGCCGCTCGAGTCGACCCACGTCCCGAAGACGTTGACGTCGATGAGCCGCTCCTGGCCAGCAGCAGGAAGCGCGAAAAGTGAAACAGCGAAGATTGAGACTAGAACAAGACGAGCACGCATAAACCCTCCAGTAGTCGCGGGCCCGATGCCCGCGTGCCGGAACGCGGGAGCAAAATCGCGGCCACGTGAGTCTTAGTGCTCGGGATGACAGGTCGTTGACGTCACTCGTCACCAAGCACCAAGCACTAGGTCACCGCCCTCGCGTACACCTCTTCGTAATGCCGCGCCGAACGCGCCCATGAAAAATCGGCGGCCATTCCGTTTCTCTGCAGCTTCTTCCACAGCTTTGCCTCTTTGTAGCTGAGCATCCCGATCCACGTTGCAAAGTAGAGCTCTTCCGACGACGGTGCGGTGAATCCGAAACCGTTTGCCAGCTCCTCGTTCGTCCCGTCGTACGGAATGACGGTATCCGCGAGCCCGCCCGTGAGGCGAACCACGGGCAGCGTCCCATATCGCAGCGAATACATCTGATTGAGCCCGCACGGCTCGTACATCGACGGCATCAGCAGAAGATCGCATCCGCCGTACATGAGATGAGCGAGCGCGTTGTCGAAACCGAGCCACACCCGGCACGTCTCCGGATGATGCTCGGCGACCTGCATGAATCCTTCTTCGTACGCCCGGTCGCCGCTTCCCAGGATCACAGCCTGCGCTCCCGCTTTGAGGAGCTTGCCCAGGATCGGAAGCAGGAGTTGAAATCCCTTCTGTTCGACGAGGCGTGACACGACACCGATGAGCGGCGTCTTCGAGTCGTACTTCAGCTCAGCATCGCCGGCGAGTGCCTTCTTGATCGCAGCCTTCCCGCGAAGGTCGTAAGCCTCGTAATGCGACGGAAGGTGCGGATCGCTCGCCGGGTCCCACTCTTCGATGTCGATCCCGTTGAGGATCCCCGTGAACTTGTAGGCCACTGCGCGAAGAACACCGTCGAGGCCCGCGCCATGCGCCGGGGTCTGCACCTCGCGCGCGTAATTCGGCGACACGGTCGTCACCTGGTCCGCGAAGATGATGCCGCCCTTCATCAGATTCACCTGCCCGAAATGCTCGAGCCCATCGGATGACCAGTACCTGCTGTGCAATCCCAGGACATTGAAGGCAGCCGATCCGGCAACGCCCTGATAGGCGAGGTTGTGGATGGTGTAGACCGACCGCGTGGATCGGAAGGACGTGCTGGCCTGCAGGCCGGAGTGGAGATAGACCGGCAGCAGCGCCGTGTGCCAGTCGTGGGCGTGGAGAACGTCGGGCTGAATCCCCAGAATCTCGCACCCGGCGATCACCGCTCGGCAGAACACCGCGTATCGCTGCACGGCGTCGATCGGGTCGAGGCTCGTGTAAATCTGTTCTCTGTCGAAATAGTAATCGTTCGCAACGAGGATCAGCGGGACGTCGCTGCCCGGCAGCACGGTCCGTAGAAATGTCACGTCCGCGGTCCATGCCGCCCACCCGATCCACGTCGTCGGGATGACCGGCTCCGGCTCGATGCCCTGCGCGGCAAAGTACTCGCGCGCCTGGCGGTAGTACGGCATGAAGACCGTGACGTCGTGACCGAGACGCGCCAGCTCCTTCGGCAGCGAGCCGGACACATCTCCCAACCCCCCGGTTTTCGCCACCGGAGATACCTCGGCTGAAGCAAACACGATCCTCATCAGAAGTTACTCGACGACCAGCGACGCATATCCGACGACACGATCATAATCGCCGCTCACGTCGCCGGACGTAGCGTGCTTGAGGAGCTTTGCACGCGTCGCGCCGAGCGCGTTCGCCGCGATGAGCATCGTAGTGGCCGGGATGTATCCACACATCGAAATGTCGCTCTCCTCCACGACACGCCAGAGTCTCTCCGGATCGCGCGCCAGCAGGGCATCGATCGCCAGCTGATCCTTCCGCAGAGTCGTCCTCTGGTCCTCGTAGTGATTGAGGTCGGAGCTCGCCAGGATTCCGATTCGTTCGCTCGCCGTCCCGACGACCTCGGCGATGGCCTTGCCGATCTCTTCGCACAACTCGTATCGCGGAGCACCCAGACAGATGGGAACGAAACGAAACGAGGGGAGAAGGCGCTGAAGAAACGGCAGTTGGACTTCGAGCGAATGCTCGCGTGCATGCGCGGCGTCATCGGGGCGCAGACGCGGCGCCGCGTCCATCAGCGCTTTCGAAAGTTCGCCATCGACCGGCACATCACCCAGCGGGGTGCGCCACGCATCGGCTTTGCTGACCGCCGCGTAATGGCCGGCGCCGGTGTGGTTCGGACAAAGGATGATCAGGCGGCGCGGCAGATCGGCCATCCCGTAGAACGCCGCCGCCACATGCCCGCTGTACATCAGCCCGGCGTGCGGCACGACGGCGCCGATGAACGTTTCTTTCGCGCTCGCCGGGGGATTCGCGGCGAAACACTCCTCGACCTGCGACTGCAGCCGCGGCGCGGTCCCTTCGTAGAACATGCCCGCGACCGCAGGGAATCTCATCTCGGAAAACTCGGCGAATAGAGGACCGCGTTGAGAAACAGCGGCAGGGTCCCGCGCCAGAAAAGCCGGAAGTGCGGTTCGTCCGCGAAGGTGATCACGCTGCCGCGTCCCACCGGTTCAGCGATGAGATAAGCGGATCCCGCGATGCGCTCGATCGACTCGGGCCATGCAACGCCGGAGACCAGCGGCTCTTCCTGCGCGACCGTGACGATGTTGTCTACGCGATGCGACACGGGCAGATGCGCCGATGATCCCTCGATCAGGACGGCGGGAGCCCGAGGCACACCGTAGGTGAGATACGACCGCTCGTTCATGGTGGTCTTGAACGCGGAGCCCGGTACGCGGAAATCGTTGTAGCGCTGGTCCGGGGTCTCCGCCTGCGATTCCTCGGAGGCCGGATCTCCCGCCTCGGCTTCTCCCGATTTGCCGACTTTGGGCGGTTCCCACGGTTTCACCTTCGAGATCGCCACGTCTTTGTGTCGAAGGAACGCGCTCGCTCCTTTCACGGCGACGAGCGTGCCTCCCCCGTTCAGCCAGACCTTGAGCTTCTCGACCTCGCGCTTGCGGATGCGGTCCGTGTAGTTGCCGTCAGGAAGAACGATCACGTTGTACTTCTGCAGGTCGACGGAGCCGAGCGCGTCGAGGCTGATCGTGGTGTGCGGAACCGGCGTGTCGACATCCAGGGTGTGCCAGAGCATCCCGTAGGACGTCGAGCCGGTGCCCGGACCGCCGACGAGCGCGATCTTGGGCTCGCGGACGAATCTGATCTTCTCCGATCCGAACGTCGTGCCGCCGATCCAGCCCGACTCGAGGGGCACGAGCGATACTCCGGTCTCGCGCACGATCGCGGGGAGAACCTGATCGACTTCAGGATTGTTGCCCTTGAGAATCACGATGCTGCCCCGAGGGTGTGTCTGCTCGCCGAACGCGAGGTCGCCGTGGGCGACGTTGAAACGAACGTCGTGTCGGACCAGGCGGCCCGCGAATCGGTAGACATTCGGATCGAGGCCGCTGACGAGGTACCCGTAGGACGCAGCGGTGAACGGAGCGACTGGCGGAGGAGCCCACGCAGCGAGCTGTCCGGGGATCGAAGCGCTGGTCACGTACGTCTCGACGTTCATGGCCAGAGGCATGGACCACGTCGTGAGATCGTAGAAGTCATCGGGCTCGTCGGCTTCCGCTTTGGATCGCTGCTCGTCGAGAAAGGTCGTGTGCAGCTCCGCGTCGCGTTCGAGAAGGGTCTGCACGAGGCCGCCCAGCGGCTGGCGGGTGGAGATGACGGCCGTCCCGGCGGGGAACGAACGGCTCTCCTGCGCATCGCGATCGAGACGCGTTGCGCGGATCGTTGCCGGCGCGCTCAGCATTCCGAGGCGGATGCCCTGGCGCAGGAGTGTTTCGACGAGAGTCGTGTAGTTCGGTGATCCGGGAAGGACGAGATATGTGCTGCGCGGCCCTTCGAGATGCACGCGCATCGCTCCATATGTGTACTGGAGCAGTGCATCGCGATGCTCGGCAGCGGTGGCCACGGTCGTCATCGCCGTCGTGTAGTGACGATCGATACGGTCGCGCAGCGTCAGGCGCGTTCCATCCTCGCGCTCGATCACCACGCCGGCGCGTCCGTGGCCGGCCATCTCGTACGTCATTCCGATGGCGCCGTGCAGCGAAGGCCATGCATCGCCGTAGCCTGGATAGAAGAGGTCGAAGCGCTCGCCGACGAAGAACGGCCATCCTCTACTCGAGAACTCGGTCGCATTGGCGCGGCCGAAGAGCTCCAGCCACTTCTCCACTTCGCGGGGGAGGTTCGTATTGATCGGCTTGGCGTCCGGCGGGAAAAAGTACGACGACTGGTAGCTCATCTCGTGGAAGTCGACGTAGACCTGCGGGTTCCACTCGCGATACTTCGCGACGCGTGCGCGGGTTTCGCGCTGCGACATCCACGTCCAGTCGCGGTTCATGTCGATGAGGTAGTGGTTGTATCGGCCGCCCGGCCAGGGTTCCGTGTGCTCGAACGCGTCCGGATTCGGATTGGGCTCACGTCCGCGCGTTCGGCGGAACCACTCCACGTATCGCTCGCGTCCGTCCGGGTTCTGGAGAGGATCGACGAGAAGGACGAGCTCGTCGCGCATCCGCGACGACGAATCCTGAAGGAGAGCGTGAGCGACGCGCATCGCCGCTTCTGCCGATGACGATTCGTTCCCGTGCACTCCGAACGCGAGCCAGACGACGGCCGGCGTCGTGCGGGCGATCTCCGCGGCGCGGGCAGGGTCGGTGGCGTCGGCCTGGACCAGCGCGCCGAGATTGGCGCGAACGGCGTCGAGTTTCGCGCGATTCGCGGGCGAGGTGATCGTCGCGAGCACGAGCGGCCGACCTTCGTACGTCTCCCCGATGGTCTCGATCGACATGAGGTCCGATCGCCGGGCCAGCTCGCGAAAGTAGTCGACGATCCGGTGATGCGGTGTGAATCGCTCACCGAGCGGATAGCCCAGAAATTCGTCCGGCGTGGGGATGGACTGCTGCGCGCTTCCGGCCGTCGCCCAGATGAGAAGGGCCGCCACGGTGGCGAGTCGGCGAACCACGATCATTCATTCACCTCGAGTGGTGGATTGTATGTGTCATCCTCCGCCCCGTCATGTCCAACACCATGCCGTGGGTCGCTCTCGTCATTGCCGGACTGCTCGAAGTCTGCTGGGCTGTCGGCCTCAAGTACACGGACGGATTTCGCAGGCCGGCGCCATCCATCCTCGTCATCCTGGCGATTGCGGCGAGCATGTTCCTCCTCAGCTGGGCCGCGCGAACGCTCCCGATCGGCACCGCCTACGCAGTCTGGGTCGGCATTGGCGCACTCGGCGCCGCGATCCTCGGCGCCATCCTGTTCAAGGAGCCGGTCACGGCGATGAGGCTCGTGTTCCTGGCGATGCTCGTGGCGTCGATCATGGGGTTGAAAGTGACGGGATGAGCGGTAACCGTTAACCGTTAACCGTTAACCGTTAACCGTTAACCGTCGAAGAACGTATCGCCTTCGGCAGTCGCGTCAAAGTGGAGACGCGGGCGATCTCGCCCGCGGGACAGTCACGCCGGCCCGCAACCCGCGGGCGCGATCGCCCGCGTCTCCACCAGGCAGCGGACTCACGGATAACGGTGAACGCCTACCGTCAGAGCTCCGGGACTGCAATCTCGTCTTCCACTCCCGCCGACGAGCGCGTGTGGATCCCGAGGCGCTTCATCATCTCGTTGAGGGTGGAGGGCTTGAGCTGGAGGAGCTCGGCGGCGCGCTTCTGTACGCCATTGGAGAGCTCGAGCGACTGCAGAATCATGGCGCGCTCGTACCGTGAGACGGCGTCCTTGAGTGAGAGGCCTTCCGCCGGAACGATCATCGAGGGCTGATCGGTGTTGACCGGATAGCGCAGGTATTCGGGCATGAGCTCAGGCGTGATGCGATCGCCGGTGCAGAGGACGACAGCACGCTCGATCGTATTCTCGAGCTCGCGCACGTTACCCGGCCAGGAGTGATCGAGGAGAAGCCGCATCGCATCGGGCGTCACCTCGCGGACCTTGCGCTTGTTTTCCTCCGCGTACTTTTCGAGGAAGTGGCTGACGAGCAGCGGAATGTCTTCGCGGCGGCGGCGCAGCGGCGGGAGATTGATTGTGATGACGTTGAGCCGGTAGAAGAGATCCTCGCGGAACAGCTTGTCCGCCATCAGCTTGGTGAGATCTGCATTGGTGGCGGCGATGATGCGCACGTCGACCTTGATGGTGTCGACGGAACCGAGCCGCATGAATTCCTTTTCCTGGATGACGCGAAGAAGCTTTGCCTGTGTTTCCAGATTGATGTTCCCGATCTCGTCGAGGAAGATCGATCCGGCGTCGGCGACTTCGAAAAGGCCTCGCTTCGTGGCGATCGCGCCGGTGAAAGCGCCCTTCATGTGCCCGAAGAGGCTCGACTCGAGAAGCTCGGGCGGAAGCGAACCGGAGTTGACGGTGACGAATGCGTTGCGGGCGCGCGGACTGGCGTGGTGAATCGCTTTGGCGACGAGCTCTTTGCCGGTTCCCGACTCGCCCTGAATGAGGATGTTCGAGCGCGACGGCGCGGCGAGGCGAACGAGGTCGAACACCTTCCGCATCACTTCGCTCTTGCCGATGATGTTCGAGAACGAGAACTTCTCGGAGAGCTCCGCCTTGAGACGCTCGTTCTCGGTGGTGAGCCTGCGCTGCTCGAGCGCCTTGTTCACGGTGAGGATGACTTCTTCGTTCTTGAACGGCTTGGGGATGTAGTGGAAGGCGCCGTGCTTCATCGCCTCGATCGCGCCGTCGATGGACGAGAAGGCGGTGATGATGATGACCGGCAGGTCGGGGTTCGAGATCCGGACCGAGCGCAGCGTGTCGATGCCGCTGATCCCCGGCAGCATGATGTCGAGGATCATGAGGTCGACCTCCTCGCTGTCGAGAAGGTTCAGGGCCTCCTCGCCGCTCGAGGCGGAAACGACGTCGAAGCCCTCCCTGCGGAGGACGACGTCGAGGACGTCCCGGAGGACTTCCTCATCATCGACGATCAGAATTCTCATCTGGATGTCATCCCGACCCCAGCGACGATACGTCGCTGCCGCTCGGCATGACATCACGACCTACCTGCAGCCGGGGCAAAGAAACCGAAAACTCGGCGCCGCTGCCCGGAACGTTCCGGACCGTGATCTCGCCGTCCGACGCGTGGATGATGCGCCGGCTGATCGCGAGTCCCAGTCCCGTTCCACCCTGTCCACGCTTCGTCGTCACCAGCGGTTCAAAGATGCGGTCGAGGAGCTCGGCCTTGATCCCGCCGCCGTCATCCCGAACTTTGATCACGGCGCGCTCCCCCTCCTCTTCGACGTCGATCCAGATGTTGCCACGTTCGGCAACGGCATCGCGTGCGTTGAGCAGGATGTTGGTCAGAACCTGCTGCAGATCGTGAAAGTTCCCGCGGACGAAAAGCGCCGGCATCGGCGCGGCGTGGACGCTGATCTTCTTGGCGGTAAGCAGGTCCTCATGAAGGGCGATCGTGGTCGTGACCAGCTCAGGGACGCTCACCAGCTCGCGGGAGGACGGCCGGTTCGCGATCAGGTCCAGGAGGCTGTTCACAAGATGGGAGGCACGGAAGGATTGCTGCTCCATCTTCTTGAGCAGCTTGTATTTAGGATCCTCGGGAGAGGTGTCCGAAAGAAGGAGCTGCGCGTAGGACGAGATGCCCGTGAGGGGCGTGTTGACCTCGTGGGCCACGCCCGCGGCCAGAAGCCCGAGAGAGGCCAGCCGCTCTTTGTCCTGCAGCTCGCGCTCGAGACGGACACGCTCGGAGATGTCGCCGATGACCAGCACCCGGGCCCCGTCGGCAACATCGCCCGCGGCCAGAGGGCTGATCGTGACGGTGACCTCTTTTTCGACACCCTTGCGCGTGACGAAACTGGTCGTGAGCGAGCGGCCATCGGAGCGGCGAAGCTCGTCGAATGGCGGGAAGAGGCTGGCGATCGGTTCGTCTTCGTGCTCGGCGTCGACGAGCTCCCAGAACGCCCGGTTCGCGGTGAGCACGGTGCCGTCGCTGGCCACGACTGCGATCGCCGACGACGAGGACTCGATGATGTTCTCGTTGTACTCCTTCAGGGCGCGGATCTCGTCGAGCTGCCGGCGCAGACGGCTGTACAGGCGGGAGTTTTCGATCGCCAGCGCGACCGGTGCCGTCAGGGAACCGAGCAGCGAGAGGTCGTCGCGCGACAGCGGCTCTTCACCGCGCTTGGTGCCGAGAATGAGGAGACCCTGCAGCTCGCCGCGGTTGCGAAGGGCAAAGACATATCGATACCCGGCCTTCAGGAGCTGCCACGGCAGCTCCGTCGCATCGGGGAGGCGCGGATCGGTCAGCACGAGCGGACCTTCGCGCGGCATCGCACCGAAATCTGCCGGCGCGACGCGGCGCGGTACTCCCTGCTCCGGCTGATAGATGAGCAGTGACGTGCCGTCGCGCGTGAAGAGATTCATCTTCTCGACGTGCAGCGTCGCGCGCAGGCGCTCGCGCATCATCGAGATCAGCTCATGGACGTCGTGGAAGCTGGCCAGCTCCTGCGCGAAGTCCGCCATCGTCCGGCGGTGGCGATAGCTCTCCCGATAGAGGAACATCTCGATCACTGACTCGATGCGCCCCTTGACCGGAATGAGGACGCCGGCGATCAGCAGGCCCGATGCGAACGCGAGGAAGTTCCGCTCCATCGCCGATCGCTCTTCGATGACGCGCGAGAGGATCAGGTTCACCGTCGAGAACGCGATCATGCCGAAGACGAACGTGACCGAGTACGCGAGCGTCTCCTTGATCACCACCTCGACGTCCCACAGCTTGTAGCGCAGGATCGATACCGCGAAAGCGAGAGGAATCAGCGCCAGCGGCAGGATCGAGATCGTCGAGTACACGGGCCCGACGTAGCCCTTGATCAGGTACGGGATGATGTAGATCGCCAGGAATGGCAGGAAGCCGAGCGCCGTGCCTAGGTAGATCCACTTGATCTGTTTCTTGCCGACCGGTGCCGCGGTGCGATACGTGAAGGCCAGCGCCACCATCGCCAGCGTGAAATAGAGACCGAAATCGAAGATCTCCCACTTCTGAATGATCTCGAACGACCGCTGCGGAGTTGCCACCGCGATGGCGTTGTTGAACACCAGTAGATCGAGATTCCACAACGCCAGAAACGCCGGCGGCAGGTACATCGCCGCGATCGCCAGCCGGTTCTTCAGGATCGGCCGCGGGAAGAGCAGGAAGAAGTGCAGAGCGAGCGGCGGAAGGAAAATCCGCGCGAACTCCTCCGTCATCTGCAGGACCTTGTAACTCCAGTCGATGTCTCCCGCCGGCGTGTACACGTAGACGACGAAGGAGAGCAGCGTCACGAAATAGAACAGCGTGCTCTCCCTCGTGTCCCCACGGAACAACGTGAAGAGGCCGATGGCGAGATAGAGAAAACCGATGAAGCTGAGAATCAGGTAGGGGTAATCGACCTTCTCCGCAGGCGCGCGGTATTGAATCGTCCGCGTCTCGCTGCCGCGCGCGATCACCATCGGAACGGTGCCCGACCGGCGGAGCGTTTCGCGCAGACCTCGTACTTCCGTACTCGGCGTATCCCCGATCACCCAGATGCGGTCGGCGGCGCGGAGACCGGCCTTCTCCGCTTCACTGCCAGGGTCGACGCTCTGCACCACGATGATGCCGTTCGACCGCGTCGACTTGAAGTCGAGCCGCTCGAACGACGACCGCTTTCTCTGGAACGAGGTGAACGCACCGATGACCACCACCACCGTGACGAGGCTGATCAGGACCTTCGTGAGGAGAGAGCGGCTCATCGGGACCGGCAGGGGTTATTCAACGCAGGTGCCGCGGCAAAAACCGGCCTAACTCATTGAGTCGAAACACTCAGGGTTCGCCGCCACGTGACGCAGCTCTCACTCCTGTTACAAACGATTGAATTCTTCCGCCATATCCTTGAAGTGCTGGGTGCTGAGTGCTCGGTGCGGGGTGCTCATGTCATCCCGAGCGTGAGCGAGGGACCCGGGGTGCGGGCGGCAAGATGATCGATCTTTGTGCCCCCGCGATCACGTCATCCTGAGTCGGCGAAGCGCGGCGAAGGACCTCAACATACGAAAGTTTGGCATCGTGAGGTCCTTCGGCGTCTCCGCGCCAGGATGACGTGGTCACGGACATCTTCTCCATCGCACACAGCACTAAGCACTAAGCACTACGCACTAAGCACTACGGGTCAGACAACCGGAAAACGACAGACGTCCCGAAGCAGACAGACCTCGCAATTTTCCCTGCGCCGTTTCCGGCTGCACAGGTCGAGGATGCCGAGGCGGCAAATCGCGAAATCGTAGCGGACCGGATCGGAGGGGTCGAACAAGGCGAGGCCGTCCGTCACCTCGCGCGCCGCTTTCCAGTCGGGGGTGCGCCTTCCGCTCAGCCCCAGGAACGTCGCGATGCGATGGACGTGGGTGTCGAGGGGAACGACGAGCTTCGCCGGATCGACAAAGCTCCAGATCCCGAGATCCGGCGAGGTCCGGCGAACCATCCATCGAAGAAAGAGGTTCATCCGCTTGCAGGCACTGCCGTCGGCAGGCGACGTCAATAGATAGTGAACCCCCGACGGCGCGAGCGCCTCCACGAAACGCGTGAGAGAAGGACCGATGTCGGCGTCGCGGGCGTCGTAACACGTTTCGAAGAGTGCCCCCAGCGATCCATGACTTCGCACGGCGGCCGCCATGCACGCCAACAGATCGAGCAGCTCGGGCGTCTTCTGGAAGCGATGCGTGAAGCCGGCGAACCGCTCCCCCCCCTCTGCCCGCTCGAAGTTCGACAGATACGCGAACGGCGAGGGCGACATCCTGTCCAGAAGTCCGCCGGCGTTGGCCACCACGATGTCCGCCCGCCCGTAGGCGAAGGCGGCAGCGAGGAGCCCGGCGACCTCCTGATCGCGCGGGTCGGAGTACCGCAGCACGAGCTCGAGCGGATCGGGAGAAATCGTCGAGACGTCGAACGTCGCCACGAGGTGGTCGAGCCTCTCCCGGAGGAGTTGCTGCCGCAGGGGGCGCGTTCGTGCCATCGTGAGGGAGTAAAGTACCGCCGAACCCGCGGCATTCCGAGCCGTCTCAACGAGTAAACCTAGGAGGCCCTGATGTTCGGACGTCTGCTCGCTTTCGCCTCGTTCCTGGCGGTCGCTTCACCTGCGTTCGCCGCATTGACCGGAACGGTCATGAATGCGGACGGAAAGCCGGTGGCGGAGGCCCGCATTTCGGCATTCGCCCTCGAATCCGCTGAAGTCCGGCGCGTCCGCCTTCTATCGGACAAGCCGGAGCGCATTCCACTCTCGACAGCGCAGACCTCCGACACGGGCCGCTTCTCGCTCGACTGGCCGAAAGAGCACGCCGTCGCGATGATGCAGATCGAGGCGCCGGGATACGCGCCGCACTCGATCCGCGTCGAACGTGATGATGAAGCCGGCGCTCTTTCGCTCACGCTCGCCGCGCCGAAGACAGGGAAGATCACCGCT
Organism: uncultured Acidobacteriota bacterium; assembly: GCA_937870635.1. GTDB lineage: Bacteria > Acidobacteriota > Thermoanaerobaculia > Gp7-AA8 > Gp7-AA8 > DATLEX01. Next base: position 66,505 of record CALMZP010000044.1, read on the forward strand.
GCCGGAAAGCCGGTGACTGGTGCACGCGTCATCCTCGCCGATCAGTCGGAGATTCTGTCGACCACCGATGCTGACGGCCGCTACACGGTTTCCGATCCTGCAGCCTGGGCGAGCCGCATCGTCGTGATTCATCCCGACTTTGCGATCTTCGACGAGCCCACGCGGCGCAGTATGTCGGGCAACGTCTCGCTCGAACGAACCCTGCAGCGCGGCGTGACCCTGACCGGTCGCGTCGTGGGCCGCGACGGAACGACTGGGGTGGCCGGTGCACGCGTGATGATCGACAGCTGGCCGATCGCGACGTCCGGCGAGAACGGGGAGTTCACCGTTCCCCATGCACCCGAAAAATGGCAGTGGATCAGCGCCAAGTCGAATGCGCTGAGTGGCCGCCGCGCGCGTGGCGGAGATCTGACGATTCGTCTGCAGCCCACGACCTCGGTCTCCGGAGTCGTGCGCGATTCGAAAAGCAACCTTCCGGTTGCCGGCGCCGAGGTTGCGCTCAATCGTGCGGGGAGGTTCGATTTTGCGGGCGTGCCCGACACGGCGATCAGCGACCCCAAAGGCAATTTCACGCTGACTGATGTCACGCCGGGCGCCTACACCTTCTTTGCGACGCGTCCCGGATATGCCTTCGAGCCGATCGACGGCACCGTCGCTGCCGACTCGAAAGCATTGCGCACGGTTCTCGGGCAGAAACTCGCGCGCGTCAGCGGCATGGTGCTCGACGAAGACAAGCGGCCCATCGCGGGCGCGCGAATCACCCCGCAACGCGTTGGAAGCACAGGCATGCCGCGGTTTTTCATGAATCGAAGCTTTTCGACATCGGCTCCCGACGGGAGCTTCACCGTCTGGGTCGAACCCGAGGCGGATCAGCAGCTGGAAGCGCAGAAGAAGGCGCTTCCTTCGGCGCGCACGGCGACGCTTCGACTCGCGAGCGGTGAGCGCAAACGCGGCGTCGTCATCACGCTGCCGGCGGGCATTCGCGTGACGGGGCGCGTCACCGATCGAGACGGGAAGCCGCTGTCCGGCGTATCCGTCGCGACATCGGATGCGCGGGGCACCAGCGGCTTCGGTCGGGCGATGATCTTCGGAGGGCGTCGCGAGCGCGAGGATGATCTGGTGCAGACCGCCTCGGACGGAACGTTCGGCCTGCAGGTGAAGGAGGGTACTTACGACTTCGTGTTTCGCCGCGAGGGTCTGGCGACAAAGATCGTTCATTCACACGAGGTATCGGCGTCCGCCGGCTCGAAGCCGATTGCCGTCACTTTGGAGCCGGGAGTCGACATCGCCGGCCGGGTGACGCGCAGCGGCGCCGGAATCGCCGGCGCCGGCGTGAGCGTCTTCGGTGAGGGCGTGGCCGAATCGACGGAGACGGCCGCGGACGGATCGTTCCGGCTCAGCAACCTCACTCCCGGATCGATGATGTTCAACGTCAGCAAGCCCGACGAATTCGTAGCGTACAGCCGTCCGGTCACCGCGCCGGCGCTGGACCTCGAGATCGAAATTCCGGGAGGCGGCCGCGTGGCCGGGCGTGTTCTCGACAAGGAAACGCACGCACCGGTCACGACGTTCGAGGCGGGTATCTCCGGGGCGCGGAGTGCGGGCGGGATGGTGATGATGGGGCCGAACCAGATGCGCCCGTTCACGAGCGACGATGGGACGTTCGTGCTCGAGAACGTGCCGGCCGGACCGGTGAATCTCGTCGTCACCGCTGCCGGATACACGCCGAACCGGCTGCCGTCGATCACCGTGGAGGAAGGCAAGAGCACGTCCGATCTCGAAGTGTTGATGGATCGCGGCGTGCGAGTGACGGGCCGAGTGACCGGTCCGGATGGTGGAGCGCTCAGCGGGGTCGCCGTGCGCCCATCGCGCGCCGGCAACCGGCGGATGCCGATGCCCCTAAACCCTGGAAGCGCGGCCCTCACGGACGCGACCGGCGAATACACGATCGAAGCCGTCGAACCAGGATCGACCACGTTCGCATTCATGCGATCGGGCTACGTCACCACCGAGAAGACTGCCGACCTCAAACCAAAGGAAGCGCGTGTCGACGCCCAGCTCGGAACCGGGGTTCGCGTCTCCGGCACAGTCGTGACCGACAGCGGAGCGCCAGCCGCCGACGCCATGGTCAGCGCGCGGTCGTCCGCGGGAACGACGTCCTACTCGTCGACGCGCACCGATCAGAACGGCGCGTTCCAGATGGAAGCGATGGCTCCCGGCCGCTACACGTTCAGCGCGCAGAAACAGGGATATCCGCGGACCGACCTCAATGACTTCGACATCGCCACCGGCGCACCGGTCCGGCTCGTGCTGAAGGCGGGCGGCACGATCTACGGCCGGGTCATCGGTCTGTCCGCGCAAGAGATGCCGACCGCGGTGGTGATGGCTTCGAATCCCAACGGCAACGCTTCCTCGCCGGTCGACGCCGCCGGCAACTTCCGGATCGAGGGCGCGCCGACGGGGACCGTGCGCCTGACCGCTCGCACCGGACAGGGATTCTCCACCGGAAGCAGGACCTCGCCCGCGAAGTCCGTTCAGGTCGCGGCGGGAGAGACCGTGCAGCAGGACATCGAGTTCAAGACCGATACGGTCATTCGCGGGCGCGTGACGCGGGCCGGGCAACCGGTTTCCAACGCCATGGTCTCGTTCTTTCCGCGGGGCGGACAGGCACAAACCAACGCGCGCACGCAATCGGACAACTCCGGCTTCTACGAAGTGACCGGTCTCGATGATGCCACCTACACCGTCGGCGTCGTCGACATCCAGCGCAGGTACTCCTACAACACGACTTACGACGTCAAAGGCTCGGGAAACTTCGATATCGACATCCGCGCGACCACTGTGCGCGGACGCGTGGTCGACGCGAGCAGCGGCCAGGGAATCGGCGAAGCAAACGTCGAACTTCGCGAGCGCGACCCCAACATGCCCCGGTTCGGCACGCGCATGACACAGACGGACTCTGCCGGCGCATTCACCATGGACAGTGTTCCGGTGGGGGCGTGGAACGTCAGCGCCGAGAAGGAGGGATACGGGACGAAGGTCGTCGAGGTAAATGTGACGGAATCGCCCGCCGATGTCGAGATCAAGCTCTCGCCGAATGCCGGTGTCGCCGTCCGGGTCGTCGACGCGCGTGACGGCCGGTTGTTGAACGCTTTTCTCCGCGTGCTCGATTCGCAGAATCGCATCGTGTACGAGTCGCCGATGCGCTTCGGAGGGTTCGGCGGCGGTGAAGAGTTGAAGATCGGCCTCGAGCCGGGGTCCTACCGCGCCATCGTGGCGGCCGCGAACTACGCCTCGCGCAGCGTAACCATCACATCGCCCGGCTCGCACAGCATCGGTCTGACGCCCGGCGGCTCGATCCTCGTCCGTTCCAGGGGCAGCGAACTGCGCCGCGCCCGCCTCATGGGCGCCGACGGACGCGAGTACTCGCGCGGCTTCTTCAATCCGATCTTCACCATCGACCCGAGCCCCGGAGTCACGCAGCTCGACAATGTCGCTCCCGGCTCCTACACGCTGCAGATCCTCGGCCCCTCGAACGAGGTGCTGGGCAGCGAGACCGTCGTAGTGCAGGAAGGGCAGCGCAGCGTGGTGGAGATTTAGACAGGAGTGCGCTTCTTCCTCGTGCTCGTGATCGTCGACCGGTGGCGGCTCGGGGATGTCCACCACTGTCATCGTGTCCGAGGCACCTACGAGTGCGCTTCTTCCTCGTGCTCGTGATCGTCGACCGGTGGCGGCTCGGGGATGTCCACCACCGCTTCCAGCGGCACGCGCTCGGCACGCACCGGAGCGCCTGGACCGCCGAACATGTTCTTGCGGTACTTCTCGAGGCGCTTGAACAGGTGATGCAGGTCGTACGTAAGGCGCATCACCGTACGGCGGAGCTTGTACTTCACGCGGCGGAAGGCATCGAGGTCATCGCCGCGCAACGTGGGAAAGAACGACTCGATCTCGGCGATGCGCTTCCGCACCTTCTCCAGGTCCTTGTCTTGGATATTGAGGAAGACTTCCTGTCCGTCGATGAGCATCGGCTCGACGCCGCTCATCTGATCGTCAAACCAGTTCCAGAGCTGTATGAGATCGATGCGCCGTCCTTTGGAGAGAAAGCGCGTCTCGAGCAGGTCCTGCCGGAAGTAGCCGAGGAGCTTGCGGTCGTCGGTTTTGTTGAAGTCGTCGTCCGTGAGATTGCGGGCATTCCACACGCCGAAACGGATGATGTCGTTGCGTGTGCTGCGCAGCTGGCGGATCACTTCCTCCAGCTGTTTGACGGGGAGCTGCGACAGAGACTGCGGCTCCGGCAGTGTGACCTCGGGCATGGCGGCGAAGAATACGGCTTTCGCGAGGGAAGGGCAAATAATCAGCGGGCCGGCACGAATATGGGGTCCCCGGTACGGTTATCCACCATCGACCCGTACGCGTAGCCGGCCGCGCCCTCGATCACGGCGTATCCATTCGTCACCGGCACCGGAACCTGAAACTGTTCCAGCTCGTACGGCCGGAGGTGATGCACGCTCGTCGCGACGGCGTCGCCGGAGGCGTCGTGGATCGTGACGCGAACGGACACGTCCGCGAACGCGATCAGCCCGATGTTGGTTCGGTACTCCTCCGAGCTTTCCACGTGAAGAATGTGCTGGATCATGGCGACGCCCGGCTCGCCGAATGGGACGAACTGCCCGTACGAACCGTTCGGTCCCTGGGTCCAGATTCGTGCGGAAACGATTGCAGGAGTCAGCATCGGTGCCGCGGTGATCGTGCCGCGGGTGTTCGAAACGCCGAACAACTCCTCCAGCACATCATCGAACCTCTTCGCACCATCGACGCCGCGCTCGATCGGCGCTCCGTCCGGGGTGATGAAGGTCTGCGACTGGAGCGACTGTCCGGCAAGAGGTGTGACGACATACTCCGTTCGCCAGTACGTGCCTGCGACGCCCGCAGAGCTGATCGCCGGTATCACTCCGTGTGTGGACGATGGGCCGGCGACCGCGGGGATGAAGATCGGGTCGCCCGAACGGTTGTCGACCATGGCCCCGTACGTCAGAACGCGGCCGTTTCCTTCGACGGTCACTCGCGCGTGTACCTGCTCGCCGCGCATGTCGACAGGCACCTGGAGGTGGCTGAAAGGAAGAACCTCGTGGCTGAGAACGCGTTCTTCTCCCAACGCCGATCGCAGCTCGACGACCACTCGCGCGGCACTGCCGGTCACTTCCGCGAAACCGATGTTCGAGCGGAACGAGTCGTCGTTGCGCAGGTGAACGATGAATGAAGGCGACTTCGCATCGCCGACGTCGATCGCCGGCGAGAAGAGACCGAAAGTCCCTTCCTCCGATGTCGTGTACGTCCGGGCCGATGCGAGAACCTCTCCTGCGATCTCGAGCTGCCCGGTGCCGCGGGTTGCGAACAGCGCCTGCACCACATCACGGAAAGCGATCGCACGCCCGGCGGGTACGATCACCCTGACGGCGCCGAACGTGAGCCGCCCGTCCGATGTCGACGGCGTGAACGTCAGCATGATTTCGACCTCGCGCGCCGCGCGATTGAGCAGCTGCAGATCGCTCCGGAAGAAAGTTCCGTTCGCACCCGGCGTGCTCCCCACGACAGGAATCACCTGACGCCGTGTGTCGGCGGGCCGCTGGACCGAGGGCCCGTCTCCCGCGAACTGGATAATCAGATTCCACGATCGAATCGTCGCCAGATCGGCAAACGCCACGTCCGCCACGCGCAGCCGCCATTCGCCGGCGGCAGATCTTCCGCGGAACACATCGAGCGAATCGACCGGAATCGAATCGCGGCCGAAGGTCGTGACGAGATCAGGGGGCCGTTCCGCGTCCGGTTCATAAAGACGCACTGTCGTGCCGTCAGGTGCGACGAGCGTGACACGAAGCTCTCCCCTTCCGCGATGCCTGATGTCCACGGAGACCATCACCTTTTCGATCGTGCGTGAATCGGAGACGAACGCCGACAGCTCGACACCGTCAGGGTCGTTGTCGGGTGGAACGACGCCGCTGCCGCTGCCGGGAAAGTACGTGAGCTCGCCGCGCGGCATGGCCGCGCAGTCTCCGAGAATTCCGCGCCTCTTCATTGCGGCGCAGACGAGATCTTCGTTCCGGCCGCCGGAGACATATCGATCGGCCGCGATCATCCGGCGGGCCATCGACGCAAACGTAGGCGTGGGCGGTATGCCGAAGAACGCTTCAATCACCAGAGTGTCAGAGACGCGGCGTCCTTCCTCGAATCCGTGGCGCTGCGTCAGAGCGAGAAAAATCTCGCGCAGAGCCGATGACCAGATCTCGCCGTTCCGATGCTGCGTGCCCCCGCTGTCGCTGAACTCGAAGTCCGCCATCGTCTTCGCGCTGTCCAGACGGCGCAGACACTCCGTTCCGGGCCGATACGAGCAGCGATCGCCCGGCGGATTCATCCAGCATCGGACGTCCCAGTCCGCGAAGCAGAACGGGTCGCGGCCGCTGGCCAGCGCCACCGGGTACTTCGCAGAGAATGCCCAGTAGTCACCGAAACCCTCGCTGATCGCGCGCGTCTCGCTGCCGGGGGAGCCGAGAAACGTGCCGGGGGAAATCCATTCATGAATGGCGTGCGCGTACTCGTGCACGACCAGATCGGAATCCTCTGCGTCGTCGGTCCCGCCTTCACCGAAGTGCAGCCGCCCCTGCCCCGCCGCGCCGAGCAGGATGACGAAGAAGGAGTTGTCGGTCCCTCCCACGGCATGGGTGTCTGTCTCGACCGCGTAAGGGACCAGCTGCCGCGCGCCGGTGTAGCCGAGAGCCTGCAGGTGCTGCTGCGACCTGTCGATGTGGAAGTACGCGTTCACGTCCTCGAAGCCGCTCTCTTCGCGGTTGAAGAGGAGCGGCGCGGCGCCATCCACGGGTGGTATGTCCGGCGCCTGGAAATCGGAGATCTGCACGGCGGGCCCGCCGAGGGGACCCGGTTCGTTGACGCGGTGCAGCTCGACGGTGCTGTACGCCGCCTCAGGGACTGCAGCGGCCGAATCCTCCATGTCGCGCAGGCTCGGATCATTCAGCTTGACGACCGGGTTCGCCTCGAACACCCGCGCCGGCTTCGCGTTGTAATAGAGGCTCTCTTCGCGAATCGGCTCCCCTGAATCGGGATCGACGTATCGAAGGGTTTGAAGGCGGCCGTCACTGACGACTTCGCGCCGCGCCGGCCGTGCAACGCCACCGACATTGACCCACGCGTCAGCGCGAGCCGATGCCGAACGAAGGGGAACGGCTGCGACCGCGCGCACCTCCTCGCGGCTTCCGTCAGGCCGGACGGTCACATTCAGTTCACCGCCGACGACCGGATTGCCGTCGATGTATTGCCGATAACGGTAATGGGTACCCGTCAGTGATTCGCGCACCACTTCGAGACGCAGCTCTGGCGACAGGATGACTGCTGCGATCAGGAGGGAGAGAAGCATCCGGGGAGAGTTTACGTGCGCGCGACTTCGGCCGTCGGTGCCGGGCTATCGACATTTGCCACGGGAAGAGAGAAGTGAAAGGTCGTCCCCACACCCTCCGCGCTCTCGACCCAGATCTGGCCGCCGTGGCGCTCCACGATCTGTTTGGTGATGTAGAGGCCGAGACCGAGACCGCCGTAGTTCGTTGAGGAAACCTGGCGCCCGCGATGAAAGCGTTCGAACACCTGTGTCAGCTCGTCGGCCGGAATCCCGATCCCGCGGTCGCACACAGATGTCAGGACCGCGTCGCCCCGATCCTCCACATTGACGAAGATCTCACTTCCATCGGGTGAGTACTTCACGGCGTTCTCGAGGAGATTTCCGAGAACCTGTTCGAGGCGGTCGCGATCACCCTCGACGACTTTCGAATCCTCCGGCACATCGAGGTGAAAGCGCCTGTCACTCACGGCCGTGTGATGGCGATGGACCACGTCGCGCACGAACGTGGACCAGCGGATCGGTTCGCGGCGGATCTCGAGGCGTCCCGTCTCGATGCGTGAGACGTCGAGAAGCTCGAGGATCAGTCGGGACATCCGATCGATCTGATCGAGCGCGATGTCGAGATACTCCTCGGACGTCGAAAGATCGTTCTCGCGGATCAGAGTCTTCGCGAGCTGCGTGTAGCCCTTGATCGACGTGACCGGCGTACGCAATTCGTGCGAAGCGATCGATAGAAATTCGTCCTTGAGCCGGGAGAGATCTTCGACCTTGCGCCGCGCCTCCACCTGCTCGGTGTACAGCTTCGCGTTCTCGACGGCGAGCGCTGCGCGCTCGGCTAGAACTTCGGCCAGCGGTAGCTTGTCGTCCGTCATGGCCCGGTCGCGGCTGTTCGCAGCGATCACCAGCGCGCCGAGCGTCTCGCGGCGCGTGCGGAGCGGGAGGATCAGCAGCGATGCAAGGCGCATCGAAGGCGCGTGATACGAAGTGGTGTCCTGCTGGACGCTCGAGACATCCCCGATGTTCGTCGTGAGCGATGGATAACCGGTCTGCACGACCTGCCCGATGATGCCGTCGCCCACCGTCAGCGGCTGCCGATAGATGTACGACCACGCCAGGCCGAGCGAGGCCATGTCCCGGTGGTAGATCGAAGCGACCTTCAGCTCCTTGGTCTCGGTAGCCAGGATCACCGCCGCCCAGTCGCCGAGGACCTCGGCGGTGCGTTCCGCGATGGCCTGCGTGACCCAGACCGGATCGATGTTGCTGGCGAAGAACGCTCCGGCGTCGGCGAGGATCTGCGCCCGTTCCGCCTGCCGCTGGGTCTCTTCCTGCAGCCGGCGGCGCTCCGTGATGTCGCGAAACGTGACGATGACGGCGCTGATCCGCCCCTCCTCGTGCACCGGCGTCGCGGACATCGACACAGCGACCTGCTGGCGGCCGTGGGAGATGAGCATCGTCTTGTCATGGACCGGGCGTCCGGTGGCGAGCGCCTGGGCGGCGGGCAGTTCGTTCGCCTCCAGCGTTCTCCCGTTCTCGTCGCGCAATCCATAGACCTCTGCGTGTTTGACGATGGGGACTCCGAGGTCGCCGCGGCCAAGGAGTTGTTTGCCGGCGGGATTGATGTATTCGGTCCGACCGTCGCGCTCGACGAGCATGACGCCATCGGCCATTCCACCGATCATCGCCTGCGTTCTGCGCGTCTGCCGGCTGATCGATCTCGTAAGCGACTGCTCGATTCTCCACACCGCCACCGCGGCCCCGGCGATGATGGCAATCGCGGCGAGAACAGTGGCGATCATGACCCACTGCCGGAAGTTGTCCATTCCCTTCCGGTAAGCGGTGCCTTCATTCCGATGGTGGTCGACGATCAGCCCGGCATAGTCCGGCGCCGCGCTGCGGAGCCGCGCCGTCTCGAGCATGAACTCCCGCGCGTTGTCGGTCCGGCCCTCCCGGGCCATGGTCAGCTGGCTCGCAGTGAGTCTCCCGATCTCGGCGTAGTGGCGCCGCATGTCGGCGATGATCGAAGTGTCACGCGGGTCGGTGACGAGATCGATCGCCAGCGCATTGGACTTTTCGAAACTGCGCGCGGCCTGATCGTGGGCCTCGGAGAACTGCGTCTCCCCGGTGAGGACATAGCCGCGGGCGGCCGAGATCATGGAGATGAGGTCGCGGTCCATCTGCCGCACGGCGTCGAGCAGCGGACGGCTCTCCTCGAGAAGGCGGTACTCCTGCCGCTTTTCGAGCTGGAGGATACCCATCGTCAGCCCGACCCCCGCGGCAACAAAGAGAGCGAGCGCGGCGAACGCCCCCCACAACATTCTTCTGATTGAAACGGACATACCTCGGCCGTGCCCGGCCGATGCAAGAATGAGGCCTTCACACCCGGAAGTCCTGTTCTTTCAACACCTTCCGTTGAGCTGCCGCTGGAATGCCGCATGCAACGGTCCAGCCCGGAGACTTCTATGGCTCTCAGGCCGCTTCGCAGCGCAACCATCTCAATTGGGGCTGGCGAACATGGTCGTTCTTCGTCCGTGAAGAAATACCAGTCGATGCGTGACTTCTCCGATACGCCGGAGCCATCCGGCAGGGAGAAACGGCGGCGCGGGAAACAGCCGACGTTCGTCATCCAGAAACATCAGGCCTCCCATCTTCACTACGACTTTCGGCTGGAGATGGAAGGCGTCCTCAAATCGTGGGCGGTTCCGAAAGGACCTTCCTACGATCCGACGGTCAAGCGCCTGGCGATGATGACCGAGGATCATCCGTATGAGTACGGGTCGTTCGAGGGGGTGATCCCGGAGGGCAACTACGGGGCGGGAAACGTCATCATCTGGGACAACGGAACGTGGGAGTTCATCGAGCCGGGTGACGATCCGGTGAAGGCGCTCAAGCAGGGAAAGCTGACCTTCCGCATGTACGGGAAGAAGATGTTCGGCGAGTGGGCTCTCGTTCGGATCAAGGGACGCTCGCCGAAAGGTAACGAGTGGCTCCTTCTCAAGCACCGGGACGAATTCGCGAACGAAAAGGTCGATGTCACGGCGGTCGCGCCGCGGTCGGTCGTGTCGAACCGCACAGTGGAAGAGGTGGACAGGGGCCGCGTGTGGCAGAGCAATCGGAAGTCCTCGGGACGGGTGCCGACGCTGGCGGCGAGACTGGCGAAAGAAGATCGTGGAGCGCGGAGGACCTCGCCCGCGAAGCGTGGAGCGCGGGCGACCTCGCCCGCGAATGCTAAAAAGACTTCGGCGCCAGCGAAGCGGCCAGCGAAGGGTCGGCCAGCGCGACCTCGAGCAGCTCCCGCTCCGAGTCGAAGCTCGCGCGCTGGAGCGCGGACTTCAGCTCGACCCACTCCACGTCGTCGACCTCGCTGAGCTGTGGTTTGAGATCCCCCTCGATGAAGCGCATCAGGTAGAAGTCGACGCGCTTGCGGATCAGGGTGTCGCCGGCGCGAAAGAAGTACTCGATGGTGTCGAGCGTCCGGATGATCTCCGCGGTGATGCCGGTTTCCTCGAGCACTTCCCGCAGGGCGGCCTGTTCCGACGTTTCGCCTTCGGAGACGGCTCCCTTCGGCAGGCCCCAGCGGGTGCGACCGCGCGTTGCGATCAGGGCCACGTGCGGCACCCCGTCGCGCAGGGAGATGACCGCGCCTCCCGCTGAATGCTCGTTGCGCGTCTTCCGCTTCCCCGCCGGCATCGGCACGCATTCTAACGGCAACCGGAAGCCGTGCTTTTTGTAAACAAAGGGCGTACATTCATGATGTCGCGCACGATACGGAGGAGGTTCGGCAATGCTCGGTACCATCACCGTCATTCTCGTGGTCGTTCTTGCAGCCCTGATCGTGTTTTTCATCCGCACACGCCGCCAGGATCAGATCAGTGCTCTGCTGGAGAAGAGGCGCGCGCAATCGAAGGTCGTCTCCAAGGCTGAGTACGCCAACGGCATCGAGCGGATGCCGGTCGCGCTGGCTCTCGACGACAAGACCGTGTACTACGAGAACCCCGACCTGGAGGCGAGTCTCGACATCGATCGCATCGAAGAGATCGAGTACGACGACGAGCTGACCACTGGGAAGAACATCGAACAGGGGAGCCGCGTCATCCGGATGCGGGCGCACGGCACGCCGTTCGAGTTCATCGTCTCGGCTGCGGACGCCACGCGATGGCAGCAGGCACTTCCTCCCCGTCAGGCCGGCGGCGGCCGGACCGCGCGCGTCGGTTAGACTCACACCCGCGGAATGGTAGGGAGGGGGCGTCCTGTTGGACGCGGCGTTCCTTCCGTGTCGGGGTGTAGCGCAGTCTGGTAGCGCACCTGCTTTGGGAGCAGGGGGTCGGAGGTTCGAATCCTCTCGCCCCGACCACCTTTCAATTTTGGATTTGCGATTTTGGATTTTGGATTGCCAGCCAATCCGCGCCAGAATGCAGATCAATCGAAAATCCAAAATCCCCAAAGGTCCCCGTAGCTCAGCTGGACAGAGCAACAGCCTTCTAAGCTGTGGGTCGCAGGTTCGAGCCCTGCCGGGGACGCCAGCCACCTTTCGATTTTGGATTTTGGATTGCCACTTCCGGCGAAATCCGGGCTGGCCCGCTCCTAATGACCTGCTCCGCGTCGGCGTCCGAAAGCGATCAAGCGCGTGTACACCCTCGAATCGCGAACGTAGGCGACGGCGACCTGCCCTCGAGGCCCGCGCGCAATGGATGTGACGAATCCGTCGATCGGACCGACCTGCACCGGCGGGTAGTCAAGAAGCTTCCCATCCGCTGCGACGCGGGCGGCCCACAAGTCGCGGCGCTCCACTCCACCAGTCCAGATCAGCACGTAGTTCTGGCCCGTCCAGAACGCAGCCATGGACTGCTTGTGATCACGCCCCGTCGAATAGCCGGACAGCGGCGTGATGGCCCGCCCTTCGGCATCGATCAGGCGTCCAGCAATCCAGTCGTCGATCCCGGCATAAGCGTGGTTGATCCATGAAACGAAAAAGTTCCGGCCGTCGGAAGCGACCGATAAAGAATCGGCACGGTGATGCTGATCCGCGAACGTGGTGATGTCGTCGGTGGGCCAGGCGCCGAAAGCGTCGAGGCGCACACCGCGAGCGGAGCCGCCCGACTGGTACACCATGAGCGCCTGTGTGGCCGATGCGCCGAGGGCGATGTCGCGCAGAGCCGTGGTGTTTGCAATGACGTGAGGTCCGTCGATCAGTGCACCGGAGGCGGAGACCCGTGCTCCGACAATGTCGATCACTTCACTGTCGTTCCACGTCACGCCGCGCGTCCACACCACGAGGAAGTCGCTGCCCGTCCAGACGGCGCGGACGAAACGGGTATCGATCGTCTCGTCATCGAGCAGCACGGGTTCGCCCACGACGACCGCGTACAACGTCTCGTGCGTGAAATCCCTGCTCGGCGACCGCCCGCCCCCAAACACATGCAGCGTCGACACTGGACCGCTTGCGATCGCGGCCGCCGTCGAGCCGTCACCTGCGAGATCTCTTCCATCCGAAGCGCCGACCACGTGAACCCGTGGACGGAGTTCCGTCCAGCTCACCATCGCGTGATCATCCTGCCATGTGAGACGTGGAAATTGCTGACCGACGTAACCGCGATGAACCTGAAACGCCGGCCCGGCTTCAAGGAGCGGTCGGGCCCAGGTGGTGGATACCTGATAGCCCGGCCACCCTGAAGTCGTCGCGAACGCAGAAAGTGCCGCGGTGGGCGTCGAGGCGACGAGTCCAACCTCTGCCTCCGGGGCCGGAACTTCGCGCGGTGCGTCGAGTAGATCGCCGCTGGCGTTGATGTGCACGGCCTGATACGGAATGCCCGGAGCGGAACGGAAAAGCAGAAGATAGTCCGGGCCGCGCTCGACGAAACGGAGGCCGCCCTGCGCACTCATGGGACGCTTGACGCGCGGACGATCCGGCCGTCCCGCTGCGCTGAGGTGTTGCAGCTCGAGTCCCTCCGGCGACGAGATCAGCATGACGAAACCATCGTCGGCCGCCAGCAGCGAAACGCCTCGAATGCCAGGCAGCTCGATCGTCTCGCCGACCACTCCTGCGGCATTCATCGCTTTCAAGTGCGTTCCGGCAGCGTCCGTCCACATGACCAGCGAGATACCGTCGTGCGCAGCAAGGTGCGGCGACGCGAGCAGGGAGAGGCCAAGGTCGATGTCGCTCTGGAGAACCTCGCCAGCTTCGCTGATGCGCGTCGCAAACCATCCCGACTGACTCAAGGAGAGAATGACGAACTGGCCACCGTCCCACTGAACGGCCGTGGCGGCGCTGCCCCACATGACGGGGAGACGAATCTGGATCGGCGCCGGGTTGAGAACCTTTCCGGACGCGTCGATGATCGTCCCGGTCATCTCGCCCGAATACCCGGCCGCCACAACGAGGTAGTGGTGACCGCTCCATGCCACGTCTGCGGCGAACCTGTCACCGACGCGAATGCTCGTTTTCAGGAGCGGCTGGCCGTGCGGATCGACGAGCATCGCGAATTGACCGAGCGGGTGACTCCTGATGACGCCCGTGGACACGATCAGGAAGTTTGTCCCGTCGGTTGCGATCGCGCTCGGAACGCCGCCGTCAATCGGCCGCGTCGCCGGCTCCGCCACCGGTTGCTCGGGAAGCAGCACCATCGGAATCGGTGATTGCGCTGCAGCGGGGAGGGAGAGGAGAAGAAGGGCGACCAGAAACCGGGGCATGACCGAAGTACGGATGGGATGGAGCGTGCGTTTAGACGTTCAGATTTTGGATTTTGGATTTTCGATTCAGACTCGCGGGAGAGTGGAACAATCCAAAATCCAAAATCCAAAATCTAAAATCGCGGCCGCCGCCTCACTCTTTCGGTCGCAGCGAGGACAGCGCTTTCCGCACTTCCGCGTGGCCGATGGCCACGTCGACGTCGCGCTGCAGAATGGGGATGTAGCGGGTGGCGAACTCGCCGTCGGCGGAGGGGCCAAACAGTTTCTCCACGCGGTCGCCGATGGCCCGGGCCTCCTCCAGCTCGAAGTCGCGCCGCGCCAGCTCGTCGATGTCCACGATGAGCGAGGTGATCGGCTTGAGCCAGGCGAAGAAGGGGTGCTCGCCCAGCAGGCGCAGCAGAGCGGTGGGCTGTTCCACCGGCTCGTAAGCAAAGGAGTAGTCGGAGCGGGCCGCCTCGATGAGGGCGCGGTGGAGCGGGAGAAGGGCCTTCGAGACCTGACGGAGTGCGGACCGGGCTGAGGCGTGGGCTTCATCGTCCGGCGTGTGCATCGTACGGGCGAAGAACCGAGCTTTCTTATCGTCGAGATTCATCGGGGCAGATGAAAAAATCACGGCGCCACGGTTGGCTGGGGAAGGGTGGGCAGGCAGTAGCCAACCGTGTGCGCCGTGAAGCTGTAGTCTCTGAAGCCTCGGAACAACAAGTCTACCGCAACTGGTGGTTCACTACCATCTCCGGGTGGTGCGATGTCCGTGCCGTCCGGACAGCTCCCGAAGACCCCTTGCGCACTCCCGAACCGGCGCGTAGAATCGCGCGCTCGACGCCGCCGATCCGACGGAATTCACGGTAGCGTCAGGCGGTTAACGCGCTGTGCTCGCACCCATAGCTTAATTGGATAGAGCATCTGACTACGGATCAGAAGGTTCCAAGTTCGAGTCTTGGTGGGTGCACCAACCCCAATCCCTAACCGACGGCGGGCCATACGTGCCCGCCGTTGTAATCTTTGACAGATGAGTCAGGCGCAATGGATGGAAGAAGCTCTTGCGCTTGCAGAAGAAGCGGCAGCGGACGGTGAGACTCCGGTCGGCGCGGTCATCGTCGATCGCAACGGCAACGTCATCGGCCGCGGTCGCAACCGTCGGGAAGCCGGCGACCCACTCGGCCACGCCGAGCTCCTGGCGATCCGCGAAGCCGCCCAGGCGATGGGCGACTGGCGGCTCGAAGGGACGACGATGGTGGTGACCCTGGAACCGTGCGCGATGTGCGCCGGCGCCCTGGTCAACGCCCGGGTGGAGCGCCTGGTGTTCGGCGCCCTCGACCCGAAAGCCGGTTTCTGCGGCTCGCTCGGCAACCTCGTTCAGGATCCCAGGCTGAATCACCGCCTGGAGGTGGTGAGCGGAGTCGAGGAGGCGCGGTCCCGGGAACTTCTGCAGCGGTTCTTCCGGCAATTGCGTACGCGCGAACGAACGGAGAGGTGGCAGAGCGGTTGAATGCGGCGGTCTCGAAAACCGTTATGCCTTAACGGGCATCGAGGGTTCGAATCCCTCCCTCTCCGCCATTTCGGCACAATGAACACCGAAATGTTGAATGTTAAATGTTGAATGTTAAATGTTTAAAACGCTTCTTTTTAACATTCAACATTGAACATTCAACATTAAACATTTCGCTTTTCTTTGACAATATTGGAGAGATGGCCGAGTGGCTTAAGGCGCACGCTTGGAAAGCGTGTGTACGGTAAAACGTACCGTGGGTTCGAATCCCACTCTCTCCGCCATGTCATCCGCGGGCGAGGTCGCCCGCGCTCCACGATGATTCGTTCGAGCCCGCTGGGAGGAGCTCGGGTCCTGTGCAGCAGGCGCACTGAACCACGTCAGGTCCGGAAGGAAGCAGCGTTAAGGTGCTCAACCTGTGTGCCGCAGTAAACCTGGGCTCTTCCGAGCGGGCTCTTTTGAGAGTGACGGGTTACGCGTGCCGCGTCGTAACTCGTGACCCGTCACTCGTCACTCGTCACTCATTCTCATGGCATACCAGGCTCTCGCGCGTAAGTACCGGCCCCAGACGTTCGCCGACATCATCGGGCAGCAGACTCTCGTCCGCACGCTGCAGAACGCGATCGAGCAGCAGCGCATCCACCACGCCTACCTCTTCTCCGGCGTACGCGGCGTCGGAAAGACCACCTCGGCCCGCATCCTGGCCAAAGCCCTCAACTGCATCAAAGGCCCCACCCTCGAGCCGTGCAACGAATGCACGATGTGCCGCGAGATCACCGAGGGCATCGACATGGATGTGCGGGAGATCGACGCGGCGACGTACACCGGCGTCGACAACATCCGCGAGCTCCGCGAAGTCACGCAGTTCCAGCCGGCCCGCGACCGCTACCGCATCTTCATCATCGACGAAGCGCACATGCTTTCCGTCCAGTCGTGGAACGCGCTCCTCAAGATTCTGGAGGAGCCGCCGCCGCACGTGGTCTTCATGTTCGCCACGACCGAGATCCACAAGGTCCCGCAGACGATCATCTCCCGCGTCCAGAAGTTCCTGCTGCGCAAGATCACGCTCGACGAGCTGATCGCGCAGATCGGTACGATCGCGAAGCAGGAAGGCATCGAGGCCGACCGCGAAGCGCTGGAGATCATCGCCCGCCGCGGCGAAGGCAGCGTCCGCGATTCGATCTCGCTGCTCGACCAGGTCATCGCCTTCGGCGGCCGGAACATCACCGCCACCGAAGTTGCTACCGTCCTCGGACTCTCCGAGACGGCGTTTTTCGCGCGCATCGTCAAGCTGATCGGCGAAGGCGATCACTCCGGCATCCTCGAGGCCGTCGAGGAAGCCGCATCGACCGGACGCGATTTCAAGATGCTCTATCGCGATCTCCTCAACTTCGTCCGCAACCTGCTTCTCATCGCAGGCGGCGCGAACGAAGCGGTGCTCGCAGCGTCGCCGGAAGATCTCGTCACGATCCGCACCACCGCCGGGCAGTTCTCCTACACCGAACTTCTGCGGATCGCCAATCTCCTGCTGCGCGACGACGAGATCGTCAACGACACCGAGCATCAGCGGTTGGCCGTCGAGATCGCGCTGCTCAAGGCCGCCACGTTCCCACGCCTGCGGGCTGTGGAAGAGGCGGTTGGATCGGGGGTCGCGGGCGAGGTCGCCCGCGCTCCAAAGACGTCGCGTTCGCCACAGTCGTCCCAAGGCCGCGACGCGGGCGAGGTCGCCCGCGCTCCAAAGGCTGCGCGCGAGGCGGACGCGGGCGAGGTCGCCCGCGCTCCAGGCGCCGACATCCAGGATTTCGTCGACCAGCTCAAGAAGGCACGGCCGCTCCTCGCCGGTTACCTCGCCGGCGCGAAGAGCCTGCGCAAGGAAGAGAAACGCCTCGTCTTCATTTTTGACGATCCACACCTGGCCGAGCCGCTGACCGACGCAAAAGCGTCGCTGGAACAGGTCGCGGCGGAAGTGTTCGGAACGCCGATGGGGATCCTGATCGAGACGTCGACCCCATCGCAGGGCGGCGGACGGCGGGCCGAGGACAGCGCGCCGGGGTCACCGATGCGGGATGATCCGGTGGTCAAGGCGTTCGCGAAACACCTCGGCGGCGAGATCGTGAAGGAGAAACGATGAACATCAAACAGCTCATGAAACAGGCGCAGCAGATGCAGGAGCAGATGCAGCGCCAGATGGCATCCATCGAAGTCGAGGGAACCTCCGGCGGGGGAATGGTCAAGGCGACCATGTCCGGCAGCAAGGAGCTGCTCTCGATCGTGATCGACAAGGAAGCCGTCGACCCCAACGACGTGGACATGCTGCAGGACCTCGTGAAGGCGGCTGTCAACGAGGCTGCGCGCAAGGTCGACGACGCGATGCAGAACCAGCTCGGATCGATGATGCCGCCGGGCATGAAGATGCCCGGATTCTGATGACCGCGCCGCCGCTCGCCAACCTGATCAACGAGCTGTCGAAGCTGCCGGGGATCGGCGGCAAGAGCGCATCCCGTCTCGCCTACTACCTCCTGAAACGCCCCGCCGCGGAAGCGGAGACGCTCGCTCAGGCCATCCTCGATGTGAAGTCGAAGATCATCCGCTGCTCGGCGTGCAACAACATGACGGACGTCGATCCCTGCGCGATCTGCTCGGATCCGCGCCGCGACCCTTCACTGCTCTGCGTGGTCGAGGAGGCGTTCAACATCCCCACCATCGAGCAGACCCGCGATTTCAAGGGCGTCTACCACGTCCTGCTCGGCGCCCTCTCTCCATTGAAGGGCATCGGTCCTCAGGACATCGACGTGGCCGGCCTCCTCAAGCGGGTGCAGTCCGGGGGCGTCAGGGAAGTGATCGTGGCCACGAATCCAAATGTCGAAGGAGAAGCGACCGCGTCGTATATCGCGCAGCAGCTTCGGTCGACCAATGTCCGGACGACACGACTCGCCTTCGGCCTCCCCGTCGGGGGCGATCTGGAGTACGCCGACCACGTCACGATGTCGAAAGCGCTCGAAGGAAGGCGCGAGATTTAGGCGCCGGCCGCCTTCCCGGCCGGCGGCGTAAGCGGCTTTTCATGTTATACATACCCGTCCCCGAAATCGGGCCCGATGGTGCATAAAGATGGCGACTCCTGATCTCGTGATGTACGAGGAGGAGTACCAGCAGATCAAGGACACGCTCCAGCGTCTGCAGGTCGACTCCAACGCAAAGATCGTTTTCCTGGTCGACAAGAACGGCCAGCAGATCGCTACTCATGGCGACATGAAGGGCGTGGATGCGACGTCCCTTGCCTCGCTGACCGCCGGAAACGTCGCTGCCACAGACGGCCTGGCGAAGCTCATCGGCGAGAAAGAGTTCTCGATCCTCTTCCACGAAGGTGAGAAGGACAACATCCACATCTCACTCGTGGCGCAACGCGTCATCCTCGTGGTCATCTTCGACGAAAAATCATCCCTCGGACTCGTCCGGCTCCGCGTGAAGAAAGCCTCGCAGGAGCTGGAGCGGACCTTCGAACAGCTCCTCAAGAAAGCCGAAGCCGACCGCGGCAACATGGCCAACCGGTTCGATTCTCCGTTCGCGGAGATCACCGACGAGGACATCGACAGCCTGTTCAGCGAATAGCCGATGACGTTCATCAACTACGCTGCGCGCGAGATCAACTGCAAGATCGTCTATTACGGGCCCGGCCTCTGCGGGAAGACGACGAATCTGCAGTGGATCTACGACAAGACCAACCCCCAGGCCAAGGGCAAGCTGATCTCCCTGGCGACGGAGACCGACCGAACCCTCTTCTTCGACTTTCTCCCCCTCGACCTCGGCACGGTCCGCGGGTTCAAGACACGCTTTCACCTCTACACCGTGCCCGGCCAGGTCTTCTATGACGCATCGCGCAAACTGATCCTCAAAGGTGTCGACGGGGTGATCTTCGTCGCCGATTCACAGGAAGCGCGCATGGAAGCGAACGTCGAGTCGCTGGCCAACCTCGAGAAGAACCTGAAGGAACAGGGCTACGATCTCAAGAACGTTCCCTATGCGCTGCAGTTCAACAAGCGCGATCTGCCGACGGCACTCCCCGCCGAAGAAATGTACCGCCAGCTGAACGTGAAGGGCGAACCAACCTTCGAAGCGATCGCGATGAACGGCACCGGCGTGTTCGACACGCTCAAGGCGGTCGCCAAGCTTGTCCTCAACGAGCTGAAGAAGAAATAAGTGGATCCCCGGTTTCGCGCGCTGTTCAACCGGCAGTTCAGCGAGGCGATCTACAACCGCTATCAGCGCGATCTCTCCGGCCGTCTCAACCAGCAGTTCGATTTCCGCCTGGCCGAGTCACCGGCGTTCCTTCCCGACGACTTCAAGGCCCGCGCGGTCACGGCGGCGACAGAGATCATCGAGCAGCTGAGCGAACCGGCCCGGCTCGAACAAATGCGGCGCGCGATCCCCGATCGCTGGAACACGCCGGGAATGGACGGGCTGCCGAATTTCGCGCAGGTCGACTTCGCGGTGACACGCGACGCGGATGGCACGCTCGCTCCAAAGCTCATCGAGCTGCAGGGCTTCCCATCGCTCACTGCACTGCAGGTGATCCAGCGCGATGCGTGGTACGACGTGCTGCAGTCGATGGAAGGCCTCGACCGGTGGTGGTCATGCTGGTTTTCGGGACTCGACCGCGACCGGTTCCTCGATCTCGCGCGGCGGACCATCGTCGGTAACCACGATCCCGCTGAAGTCGTGCTGATGGACATCGACCCGCCGCATCAGAAGACGTCGACCGACTTCACGGCGACGAAGATCCTCTTCGACGTCGACGCCGTGGACCCGACATCCCTCGTCCTCCGCGGCAAAGATCTCTTTCGAAGCAACGGGACGTCGGTGCGCCGCATCTACAACCGAGTTGTCTTCGACGAGCTCATTCGCAAGAACATCCGCCTTCCTTTCGATTACCGGAAGGACCTCAATGTCGAATGGGCGCCGCATCCGAACTGGTACTGGGTCTGGTCGAAATTCTCGCTGCCGTTTCTCGATCATCCGGCGGTGCCGCGCGCGACGTTTCTGTCCGAGCTCAATCGCGTTCCCGAGAATCTGTCGAATTACGTTCTCAAGCCGCTTTTCTCATTTGCCGGCGGCGGCGTGAACGTCGATCCGACGCCCGAAGACATCAACGCCGTCCCTTACGCCGAACGATCGGGATGGTGTCTCCAGGAAAAGATCGAATACGACCCAGCACTCCCCGCTGCTGACGGAAGCGGCGTGAAGGTCGAGATCCGGATGATGTTCCTGCGGCCGGACGACGGGCCGAAGCCGATCCTCGCGCAGAATCTCGTCCGCCTCTCGCGCGGCAGGATGCTCGGTGTCGATTTCAACAAGAACTTCACGTGGGTCGGGTCGTCGATCGGCCTGTCGCCGACCTCCTGAACACCCGCCCCCCACGTTCACCGCAGAGGCGCAGAGAACGCAGAGGAACGCAGAGAGGGCGGAAAACCTCTGCGTCCCTCTGCGTTCTCTGCGTCTCTGCGGTGAAGGTCGTCCCCCGGGCGGCGGTGGTACACGGAGTGCTTGCCTTCCAACGGTGATGCCGAAGGAGATCGAGACCGCGGCGCCGCTCATCCCGTCGCGTCCCTCCGTGAAGAAACTTCAGGAAGCCGCGGCCGGCTGCCGGGCCTGTCATCTCTGGAAGACCGGAACGCAGACCGTCTTCGGCGAAGGGAAACAGAGCTCGACGGTGATGTTCATCGGCGAGCAGCCCGGCAACTCGGAAGACATCGAAGGCCGCCCGTTCGTCGGCCCGGCCGGAACGCTGCTCGACAAGGCTCTTGCCGAAGCGGGCATCGACCGCTCGAAGGTCTATGTGACGAACGTGGTCAAGCACTTCAAATGGGAGCCGCGCGGCGATCCGCTGACACTCATCGCTCGACGAGCGGTTTGCGCCGCGTGCGCTGGAATTCGTCCCAATCTGCATCCGCCCTTCGATAGAGGTCGCGAAGGTCTGCTTTGGCGTAACACTGACGGCGCATGCGCAGATGCGCTTCGGTCCACGGCACATGGGGCTCGAGAGCGCGCAATGCGGCGATCGTGTTCTCGCCGCAGCCGAGCTCCGTTCCCCAGGCGATGTTCACTCGCTGACGGAGCCGCTGTTCCTCGAGCTGTCCCGCGGCAAACGGACGGCTCGTCGCGTCGAGCATGCGCGCCGCGAAATCGCGGTCGGAGCCTGCGAGCGCTGCGGCGAGCGTCAAAGCCCGTCCCATCACGGCCGGGAGCGGCCAGGGATCGTCGCGGAATCGCCGCAGCGCCAGCTCGACGAGGCGGGCCGCCTCTTCCTGGTTTCCCTGCGTCAACCGGAGCCGCGCTTCGATCGCGATCGCTTCGACCGGCTGCATTTCGCGAAGCAGCGTCAGAAACACATCCGCTTCATCGCTTCCGTCCTCCGCAAGAACTTCGGCGAGGCGGGACACTTCCAGGCTGTTCACCGGTCCCCATCTCGCTTCACGCCATTTGTCGAGCGCGCTGCTGAGATGTTCATCGCTGTAGCGCTTCGCGAAGTCGTGCCGCGCGCGTACGAGCTCGTTGGTGACCCCGGGCGGAATCTCGAGGTCGTCGTACATCCATTTGTTCAGCTCGACGAGATTCCAGTCCGCGCTTCCGGTCACGACGGCAGGCCGGTCCGCGGCGAGCGCCCTCGCGGCGTGAATGAGCTCGTTCACGTCGAACCCTTCCTCGCCGCCAAGCGTGCGCGCAAAACCAAACTCGATGACGGTGCGATCGTCCGTGTTCAGAACCTTGCCGTCGCCGATCGTCCGCGCGAGCACGTCGTTGCCGATGAAGTGTGACAGGACGCCCTCAGCCGATTCCACGCGCCACGTGTTGTGCGCGGCCTCCTCGTATGGCGGCGTGGTCAGGCGTTGCCGGATGCGATCGACATTGACCGGCCGGCGATCGCGCGAGGCGATGAGAATCAAGTCCGAGGGCGTCGTGCGCCACGTATCGACCTGATTGAACACGGAGGTGATCGTCGAATAGATCGTACGGATCGTCTCCGCGTCGATCTCGTACGCCTGCACCCATTGGATGAAGAGCCCATCCGCTCGCAGGCGGCCCGCCGCCGCCCGGTAGAACTCCGTCGTGTAAAGACTCGCAATGCCCGCCCGATAGGGGTTGGACGGCTCCGAAAAGATCACGTCGTACCGCTCCGGGGTCGTCAGCAGCACTTCGCGCGCGTCATTGAGGTGAATACGCACCTTCGGATTCGACATGCAGCCGGCATTGACCGCCGCGAAGTCCCGCGCGACCCGGCGGACCGCCGGTTCCAGCTCGACCACATCGACGCGTTCCATCGAAGGCACCCGGCCGAGCCATCCGGCGGTACTGCCTGTGCCGAGACCGATGACGAGTGAACGCCGCGGATCGGGGTGGAGCATCGCGCCAAGCAGGCCGCTCATCACCTGTGTGCTGTCGTCACCGCGCGCGCTTCCGTCGACCTTGCCGTTGACGGTGAAGTTCCGGTCATCCCAGTCGGCAACGGCGATGCTGCTCTCACGGCCGTCGGCTTCCCAGCGGATCGTGCGGCGCGCGGTATTCATCCAGTCCCGCAGCTCCGCCGCGGTGTCGGGTATCTCGGCGCGCCCTGCGCCGATGCCCGTGTGTCGCCAGACCGCGCTCGGCCCCGGAGATGCCACGAGCGCCAGTGCCGTAGCGCCGAGCGCAATCGCTGCAATTCCGCCGGCATACCGGCGCTCTCTCAACGCAGTCAACGCTGCGATGCCCCCGAGTGTGGCGAGGAGAATCGCCGAAAGTCTCCATGCGCCCGGCGCGGAGAGAAGCGGCAGCAGTCCGAACCCGCCGGCCAGCGAGCCGGCGATGGCGCCTCCGGTGTTCCACGCGTACGCGGCACCGACGTCGCGTCCGACATCCGCGCGTCCTCGTCCCAGCAGCGCAACGAGAATCGGAAACTGGATTCCCGATACGAAGGCCGCCGGAAGGACGACGGCCGCCGTGACGATCGACCACGCCAGAACATCACCTGCGAAGCCCACGGTCTCCAGCGGTCGAAGGAGATTCGCAAAGATCGCCAGCCGGTCGCCGAGGGCGAAGGGAACGATCACGGCGATCGCTTCGACACAGCAGATGATCGCGAAGGAAGCGGGCGTCGCCGCCCGCGGTCCGGTCCAGAACGCATACGCCGCTCCTCCGAGGCCGATCCCGAGCAGGGCGATGGCGAGGATCAGCCCGAATGTGAAGGTCGTGCCGCCCAGGAGCGGGGTGAGCATGCGGTACCAGACGAGCTCCAGAAGAAAGAAGACAAAGCCAACGGTTGCAGCCGCAATGAGAACCGGTATGGTTCTCGGTCTTGCGCGAACGGAGTTGCGCTCCGTGTCGGGCGGCCGCTCTGCCGCGTTCGCGGTTTCGCGAGAGATGGCCATGGCAATCACCGCCACGGCCAGATTGAGGATGGCCGCCAGCAGGAGCGTCTTTCGATTGCCGAGCTGCTCGAGAAATACGAAGGTGGAGAGCAGTGCGCCCGCGACGGCGCCGAGGGTGTTCATCCCGTAGAGCAGTGCCAGGCGGCGCCGTCCGCTGTCCGCCTCGGTCTCGACGGCGCGTGCCACCGCCGGCAGCGTGCCCCCCATCAGGAATGTGGGAACTCCCAGCACGAGAGTCGAGAGAAGGATCCGCACGACGGTCGCCAGCGGCAGGCCAAGCGAGACGACGCCACCGAGGGCGACGTAGGCCTGCCTCGCGAGAAAGATCAGAACGAGAGAGAGTGCCGCGGAAGCAGCGATGCCGAGCTCGAGTTGTCCGTACCAGGCGAGCGGTGACGTCTTACGGTCGGCCACCCGTCCCAGGACGGCGCTGCCGATTCCGAGGCCGGCCATGAAGATGGCGAGGACGGCCGCGGTGGCGTAAGTGGAGGTTCCGAAGATCAGGCGAAATTCGCGGAACCACGTCGTCTGATAGACGAGCGCAGAAAGTCCGGAGGCGAAGAGAAGGAGGCCTGCGGACCACGGCTGGCGGGTGTGAACCACGCGGGCTCAGGATATCAGCGCACTACAAACTGTAGAGATTTTTGGTCGCCCTGATGACGTTCCACTCACACGGCCGGCGATTTCTTGACGACCCGAAAAACGGCGCTACACTCAATCCACCACACGCATGCCGGTCCTCTCAATCCATCCTTCGCCTCTCCAGTGGAAGACGACGATCGGAAAGTTTCTTGTACTCAGTGAAGAAGGAGCAGGCTCATGACCACGGTTCCCACGGACAAATTGAAAGCGGCGGAGTCGGCGCTGACTCAGATCGAGCGCCAGTTCGGCAAGGGCTCGATCATGCGGCTCGGCGCGAAGGAGTTCGCGGCGATCAGCTCGATCTCCTCAGGCTCGATCGGGGTGGACGCAGCGCTCGGAGTCGGCGGAGTGCCGCGCGGCCGGATCATCGAGATCTTCGGCCCTGAATCATCGGGCAAGACCACGCTCTCGCTGCATGTGATCGCCGAAGCGCAGCGCGTCGGCGGGCTGGCGGCGTTCATCGACGCCGAGCATGCGCTCGATGCCGAATACGCGAAGAAGCTCGGCGTCGACATCGACAACCTCCTGGTGTCGCAGCCTGACAGCGGCGAGCAGGCGCTGGAGATCGCGGAAGTCCTCGTCCGGTCGGGCGCGATCGACGTGATCGTCATCGACTCGGTCGCCGCCCTCGTGCCTCGGGCTGAGCTCGAGGGAGAGATGGGCGACAGCCACGTCGGGCTGCAGGCCCGCCTCATGTCTCAGGCGCTGCGCAAATTAACAGGCATCGTTTCGAAATCAAAAACGTGCCTGATTTTCATCAATCAAATTCGTGAAAAAATTGGTGTCATGTTCGGCAACCCGGAAACGACCACCGGCGGCCGCGCGCTCAAGTTCTACTCCTCGGTGCGCCTCGACATCCGCCGCACCAACCAGATCAAGGAAGGCGAGGAAGTCGTCGGCTCCCGCGTGAAGGTGAAGGTCGTGAAAAACAAGGTCGCCGCACCGTTCCGTCAGGCGGAGTTCGATGTCGGCTACGGCCAGGGCATCTCCAAGACGGGCGAGCTGCTCGACATCGGCCTCGAGAACAAGATCATCGAGAAATCGGGATCATGGTTCTCCTACGGCGACATGCGCCTCGGCCAGGGTCGCGAGAACTCCAAGCAGTTCATCGCCGACAATCCCGACCTCATGCAGGAGATCGAGACCAAGGTGCGCCGCGCGCTCGGGATCTCCGGCAGCCCCGAGCTCACCGTCATCGAAGGCGGCGAGGGGCAGATGCAGCCGCAGAAAAAAGAACGCGCGGCAAAGTGACTCAACCTCTCACCCCGGAAGTGCGCCAGACATCTCCGCGCTTCCGGGGTGAACTTTTTTGTACGATGTGATCACTCAGTTCAATTAGGGGAATCACATGCCGGTACGCAGGTCGTCGCTGTGCCTGTTGTTCGTATGTCTCTTCGCCGCCACGTCGTCTTTCGCGGCCGCACCCCACTCCATCCAGGTCCTCCGCGCGCACAGGGAGAAGATGCGCGCCGAGTCGAAAGCGAAAGCGAAGGTCCGCCCGTCTCCCGATGCGCACAGCTGCGACCACACCTCTCCGATTGCGTGCGGCGCCACTGAAACGGGCTCGCTCCAGACCGGAGACTGCGTGCTCTCCTCCGACGGCACGTTCTACGATCAGTACTCCATTCAGGGGCAGGAGGGGCTGCAGCTGATCATCGAGGCCAAGTCGGCTGCTCTCGACATGTATCTCGTGCTCCTCGATCCTTCCGGCGGCGTGGCGGACGAGGATGACGATGGCGGCGGCGGCACCGACTCGAGGATCACCTACACACTCAGCGGTGCCGGCACATGGACGATCATCGTGAACTCGCTCGCGCCGGGAACCGGGTCCTACACGCTCGCGGTCTCGGGCTGCACGATCATCCCGCCGTGCACGAAACCCGCGGTCCCTCTCACCTGCAACACGATCACCCAGGCCGCCCTCGGCACCGACGACTGCACGTTCCCGGACGGCAGCTATTACGAGAGTTACTCGTTCCAGGGAACCGTCGGTCAGGTCGTGACGATCGATCTCAAGGCCGCGGGCTTCGACACGCTTCTAGCGCTCTTCGATCCTTCGGAAGAGATCCTTGATGTCAACGACGACGGCCCCTCGGGAACCGACTCCCAGATCGTGGCGGAACTGCCGGTTACCGGAACGTACGTCATCCTGGCCACCAGCTTCGAGTCGGCGCCGACGACCGGCGCATACTCGCTCGCCCTGGCGTGCGCTGCCGCGCCTGCGTGCAGCACGAACGCGGAGCGCCTCTGTCTGAACAACCGCTTCCTGATCACGACGACGTGGAAGGATTTCAGCGGCAACACCGGCACCGGCAAGGCCATCCAGCTCACGCCCGATACGGGATCGTTCTGGTTCTTCAACGCCGAGAACCTGGAGCTGATGATCAAGGCCCTCGACGGACGAACGGTCAACGGCAAGTGGTGGATCTTCTACGGCGCGCTCTCGAACGTCGAGTACACGATCCACGTCATCGACACCGTCACAGGCGCGGTGAAGACGTACTCGAATCCGTCCGGCACGTTTGCCAGCAGAGGCGACACGAACGCGTTCTGAAGAGCTTTCTCCTTCTCCCCCGCCGGCCGTTGCGGAGAAGGAGCCTTCGGCACGTTTCGTCCAGGTGAATCGCACGCGCGCGGCGATGGCCGTGGCCAGAAGATCGGAAAAGAACAGGGTCTGGAGACTGCGAACGAGCCGCCTGCCATGTCCGCTCGGAATCGCCTGATTGAACGACACATCGACCGCGGCTCAACTCACCGGGAGGGGCAACCCACGATGGCGGCAAACGAGGACTCTTCAGTAAGATACCGGCCGGCTTCCGACGCAGCCTAATCCATTGACCATCCGCCGCGGTGCATGTTTGACAATGTTAGGCTGGTTAGGTCCATTAAGAGCCGGACGCTGATTGCGGCGTTGCACGCTGCTCAGACGATCTTTAGAAGATGCGTTCGCCCGTAGCACCCCACTACGCCGAGCAAGAGTTTGGTTTCACCGCGCTCAAACTGCACCTGGATCGTGCACCGCGCGGGCGTAGCCCAGAGGCTCGAGCTCTGCGCCATTAGCTCAATCGTGTAGAGGGCTGACGGAAGATACGTGTCGTAGAACACGTTGACATCGATGCGGGCGCGTAGATAATCACCGCATCATCCCCAGCCGGTCTTCCCTCGGGAGGGTCGCTGGCCACCTCCGGTTGCGACCCGGAGGTTTTTTTTGTGGCGAACAGAACCGTATTCATCATCGACGGGTTCAACCTGTATCACGAAAGACGCATACGCACGGTTTCAGTTCGCCGACCCGTTAATCCTTTCCGACGGCACCTCGCTGCAAAGCCCTCGTCGTGGTAGCGGCTGCCCAACTCCACGCAACCTTCACTCCGATGTCAACTCGAGTGTGGACGATAAACCAAAGACATCACGATCGAAGAGCTTCCACCCTCCCTGTTCGATCTGCCTGCGCATTGAGTAGAGTTGTCCCGTGCGACTCGACCAGGCGGTTGCGGCGCGGTTCAACATTTCCCGGCGGAAAGCGCGGGAGCACCTCGCCGCCGGGCGTGTTCTGGTCAACAGGCGGCGTGTCGCCGTAGCCTCGCGCGAGGTCGCGCCTGAAGACGAGCTCTCCCTGATCAGCGAGGATGCGCCGCGCGCGACGGTCCTCGCCTCCACGCCGCAGTGGATCGCCTTCGACAAACCGGCCGGGCTTCCCACACAACCGATGCGCGAGCGGTCGCACATCTCGCTCGAGGACATCGCCCGCGGTCAGTACGGATCGATCTATCTCGTCCATCGACTCGATACGCCGACGAGCGGCGTGGTGATCTTCGCCCGGACAAAAGAATCGGCGGCCCGGCTCTCCGCGCTTTTCGCTGCGGGCGACGTCGCGAAGACCTACATTGCCGTAGCCGAAGGTGAGATCGATCGCGAGATGACCATCGACAGCGGGATCGACGGTAAACCAGCGCTGACGATCGTCAGGCCTCTCCGGAAGGCGATGCTCGGCACGCTGGTGGAGGTCGACATCAGGACCGGCCGGACGCACCAGATCCGCATCCATCTCTCTTCGACCGGCCATCCGGTTGCCGGCGATCGACGGTACGGATCGACCATGAATGCACCTCGCCTGATGCTTCACGCCTTCCGTCTTCAGCATGATGAGATCGGCACGATCGAATCACCGGTCCCGGCCGATTTCGTCTGATACGATTCGCGCCCTATGAATGACGCCGTCATTCACGCAACCACGGTGATCTGCGTTCGCCGCGATGGCCAGGTGGCCATGGCCGGCGACGGTCAGGTCACCATCGGCAACACCGTGATGAAGCACGGCGCGGCGAAGGTACGCCGCATGTATCACGACAAGATCCTGGCAGGCTTCGCAGGGTCGGCTGCCGACGCATTCGCGCTCTTTTCACGCTTCGAGGCGAAGCTCGAGGAGTATCGCGGCAACCTCGAGCGGTCCGTCGTCGAGCTCGCCAAGGACTGGCGCATGGACAAATACCTCCGTCAGCTCCAGGCGTTTCTCATCGTCGCCAACAACGAAAAGGCATTTCTCATCTCCGGCACGGGTGACCTCATCCAGCCCGACGACGGAATCCTCGCCATCGGCTCGGGCGGCTCATTTGCCCTCGCTGCGGCCCGCGCTCTGATCCAGCACACGCCCATGACCGCGCCCCAGATCGCAGCCGAGTCGTTGCGCATCGCATCAACGATCTGCATCTATACGAACGACAACATCACCGTCGAAAGCCTCTGATGGTCATCCAGCTTCCCGCGCAGAATGAAGAGCTCTCCGGCGATCGCCTCACGCCGCGGGAGATCGTCCGCGAGCTCGACAAGTACATCGTCGGCCAGCGCGCCGCGAAACGCGCCGTGGCCATCGCGCTGCGCAACCGTTGGCGCCGCCAGCAGCTGCCGGTGGAGCTGCGCGACGAGATCGCGCCGAAGAACATCATCATGATCGGGCCGACCGGTGTGGGGAAGACCGAGATCGCGCGGCGTCTCGCGCGCCTGACCCGGTCGCCGTTCCTCAAGATCGAGGCCTCGAAGTTCACCGAGGTCGGGTACGTCGGGCGGGATGTGGAGTCGATCGTTCGCGACCTCACCGAGCTCGGAGTCAAGCTCGTACGCGAGGAGAAGAACCGCCTGGTTCGGGCCATGGCGGAGCGGAACGCGCGCGAGCGGATCCTCGACATCCTGCTTCCCGACTCCCGGCATGCGCCGGCACGGCCGGCCTTCGTGGCGGCCACACCGGTCGAAGACTCGAGCGGCGAAACCCGCGAGAAGCTCGGCAAGTGGCTCGACGAGGGTCGGCTGGAGGAGCGCGAGGTCGAGGTGGACGTGAAGGAGCAGTCTTTCCCGTCCTTCGAGATTTTCACTCCGCAGGGCGTCGAGGAGATGGGCGTCAACGTCAAGGACATGCTCCCCGGCCTCTTCGGCGGCCGTTCCAAGCGGAAGAAGATGCGCCTCGGTGAGGCCCGCGAGGTTCTCATCGCCGAGGAAGCGGAGAAGCTCGTCGACCAGCAGAATGTCGCGAAGGAGGCGATCGATCGCGTCGAACAGAGCGGCATCGTCTTTCTCGACGAGCTCGACAAGATCGCCGGACGGCAGCAGTCATCGAGCGGACCGGACGTCTCGCGCGAGGGCGTCCAGCGCGATCTGCTCCCCATCGTCGAGGGCACGACGGTCAACACGAAATACGGGATGGTGAAGACGGATCACATCCTCTTCATCGCCGCCGGAGCGTTTCATGTGTCGAAGCCGAGCGACCTCATTCCCGAGCTCCAGGGGCGGTTCCCGATCCGCGTGGAGCTCGAGTCCCTCACCGAGAACGATTTCGTGCGGATCCTTCGCGAGCCGAAGAACGCCCTGACGATGCAGTACACGGCGCTGCTCGCCACGGAAGGCGTCAACCTGGTCTTCGGCGACGACGCCACGGAAGAGATCGCGCGTTACGCGGCGCTGGTCAACGAGAAGACGGAGAACATCGGCGCCCGCCGGCTGCACACGATCCTCGAGCGCCTGCTCGACGAGCTTTCCTTCGAGGCGAGCGAAATGCGCGGCGTGGAGGTCCGGATCGATGCGGCGTATGTGCAGCGCGTGCTGGCGGATGTGGTGCGGAACGAGGATCTGTCAAGGTACGTGTTGTAGGGGGGAGTGCGGCAGCTTACTGCCGCGTTCTGCGACGAACATCAGGGCGCAGCAAGCTGCGCCCAGCCGGAGCGGCAGCAAGCTGCCGCACTCCAAAGCATGATGGCAAGGCCCCGCTCCTCTGATTGGGACCACGCGGGCGAGATCGCCCGCGCTCCACTGTCATCCCGAGCGCAGCGAGGGACCTGGGTGTTGAAGGGGGCGCGAAAATCGTGCGTGCCGTCGCCGGTCTACGCTGTCCGTTTCCTGTACAACGCCACGGCCAGCGAGATCATCACGATGGCGAAGACCACCAGAATGGCCAGCGGCTGCAGGATCTCGGAAAGCCCCGCACCTTTGATCAGAATCCCTCGCGCGATGGTCACGAAATGGCGCACGGGGTTGATCTGTGAGGCGACCTGCACCCAGGGCGCCATGCTGTCGATCGGCGTGAACAGGCCGCTGAGCAGAAGATAGATGTTCACGATGAAGAACGTCACGAACATGGCCTGCTGCTGGGTTTCCACGACCGTGGAGATCAGAAGGCCGATGGCGAGCGCGCCGACGAGGTAAATCGCCGCAGATGCGAAGAGCAGCACGACGCTCCCGCGCATCGGCACTCCGAAGACCAGCCGGCCGACGACGAGTCCGATCGTCAGCACGATGAACCCGAGGACCCAGAAGGGAAGGAGCTTGGCGATGATGAACTCGAGACGGCTGATCGGCGTCACGTTGAGCTGTTCGAGCGTTCCCAGCTCCTTCTCGCGCGCGATGTTCTGCGAGGCCAGCAGCGTGCCGATCAGTGTGACGAGGGCGACGAGGATGCCCGGCACCATGTAGTGCTTGTAGTTCTGCGCCGGGTTGTACCAGGCGCGCGTGCGGACGTCGACGATCCCCCCGCCGCCCAGCTCCCGGGAGTATTCGCTCAGGATCCGCGCGGCATAGGACTGGACGATGCCGGCCGCGGACCCTTTCTCGCCATTGAGGAGCAGTTGCACGGGAGCGCGTCGAATCGTCATGAGATCCGACTCGAAGTTTCTCGGAATGGTGATCACGAGAGTCACCGAGCCCTGCAGCAACTCTTCGTTCGCCCGGTCGATCGAGGCTGATGACCCGACGATGTCGAAGTGTCCCGATGCGGCGAATCTGCTGATGAGGCCACGCGAGGCCGGCGTCCGGTCCTGATCGACCACGTACACCGGCGAATCGCGAATGACGAATGTCGCAGCGTTGGTGAGAACGAGCAGTTGCAGAATCGGAATGATGAGCACCTGCGCCATCGTGGTCCGGTCGCGCAGAATGTGCAGCACCTCGGCTCGAGCCAGAACCAGGATTCGCCTCATCGTTT
Source organism: uncultured Acidobacteriota bacterium (assembly GCA_937870635.1). Classification (GTDB taxonomy): domain Bacteria; phylum Acidobacteriota; class Thermoanaerobaculia; order Gp7-AA8; family Gp7-AA8; genus DATLEX01. Next base: position 98,601 of record CALMZP010000044.1, read on the forward strand.
ACTCCAGCCGGGCGTGGAACGAGCGGACGCTCAGCGTGAGCAGCACGGCCGCCATGCCGGCAAGTACGAGCGTCTCTCGCCAGAGATGCTCGATTCCGATTCCCTTCAGCATGATTCCCCGCACGATCACGACAAACCACTTCGCCGGAACGATGTTGCCCAGCCACTGCAGCGGCGTGGGCATGCTCTCCAGCGGAAAGAGAAAGCCCGACAGAATCAGCGTTGGCAGCATCGTTCCCAGCAATGCCATGGTCATCGCCACCCGCTGATTGGCCGAGCGCGCCGAGATGAGGACGCCCAGTGCCAGCGAAACCAGAATGAACAGCATCGACTCGGCCATCAGAAGCGGTCCGCTCCCACGGAAAGGAACCCGGAAGACGATGCGCGCCTCGAGAACGACGCCGACCACACTGATGAAGCCGATCGCAAGATACGGAGTCACCTTTCCGACGATGATTTGCCACGGCCGGAGCGGAGACACCAGCAGCGCTTCCATCGTTCCCGTTTCCTTTTCCCGCGTCAGCGTGATCGCCGTCATGAGCGAAGAGATGATCGTGAGGACGAACGCCATGAGCCCCGGTACGAAAAGGTTCTTGCTCTCCGCGGTCGGGTTGAATCGAAGCCGCGGCCGCGGAACGATCACGACTCCCCTCTGCTGCTCGGGCGGGAGAAGGGTCTGCATCGCGCTCACGAGGTACCCCTGAATCGTTGCGCCCGTGTTGGGCTCGGTGGCATCCGAAATGAGCAGGACCTGCGCTCGTTCGCCGCGGCCGAGTGCCTGCGCGAAACCCGGCTCGAGTACGACCGCGGCCTGCGCTTCTCCACTTCGGAAGAGCCCTTCGAGAGGTTCCGTGTTCGGAAGCGTCGCCACGACCTTGAACACGCCGCCGCCGGCCAGGCGGCTTCGAAGCATCGTCGTGACCGCGTCTGGCCTCGAGTCGACGATGGCAATGCGCACGTCCTGCACGTCGGTCCGTACCGCGTAGCCGAAGAGGACGACCTGGATGACCGGAAGCAGCAGGATCACCGCGAGCGTGCGCCGGTCCCGCAGGATGTGGTACGCCTCCTTGCGAAGCAGGCCTGCGAGCGCTTTCATCGCGATGCCTCCGCGGGCCGGGCGAGACTCACGAAGAGATCGTCGATCGAATCGACGGCAAACTCCTTTTTCAGCTCCGCGGGGCTCCCCATCGCCGCGATCCGCCCCGCCACCATGATGGAGATGCGATCACAGTATTCCGCTTCGTCCATGTAGTGTGTGGTGACCAGGACCGTGGTGCCTTCCGCAGCGGCCTCGTAGATCAGCTCCCAGAACTGACGGCGGGTGATGGGATCGACGCCGCCTGTCGGTTCGTCGAGAAAGACGATTCCGGGGCGATGAAGCAGAGCGACCGAGAAGGCGAGCTTCTGCCTCCAGCCGAGAGGAAGCGCCTTCACGCGCATCTCCGAGGCGGCCTGAAGGTCGAGGCGGGACAGCATCTGGTCGAGGCGCTCGTTCACCTGCCGCTTCGAAACACCGTAGATGCCGCCGTAGAGGTGTCCGTTCTCCCGCAGCGTCAGATCCTCGTAAAGCGAGAAGCGCTGGCTCATGTAGCCGATCGACTTCTTCACAGACTCCGCCTGCGTAGCGACGTCGTATCCAGCGACTTTCGCTTCACCGCTGGTTGGCGACAGCAGTCCGATGAGCATGCGGATGGCAGTCGTCTTTCCCGCACCGTTCGCACCGAGGAAGCCGAAGACTTCACCGGCGGCGACGTCGAAGGTGATCCGATCGACCGCGGTGAACTGGCCGAACCTTCTCGTCAGGTCGCGGGCCTGAATGGCCACGCTCATGGCGACGTCCCCGTCATCAGGTCCATGAAACTGTCCTCGATCGTCGGTGCCAGCGGCCGGACCTCGACGTCGTCATGACCGCGCGCGGTCATGAAGTTCCGGATGTCCGATGCGATCTCGCCGGCGGGCAGGTCGCGGGCGTCGGTGTAATGAAGCTCGTCTCCGAAGGGAAAGATCGTCCGCGTGTGTGGGAACGATCGGATCGCCAGGAGCGCGGCGTACCTCTTGTGCGATCGAATTCCGAGAAGCGGCCTGCCGAACGCGCCGCGGATCGCCTCGGGAACATCGATGGACAGCAGTCGTCCCCGCTGCATGAGCGCGACACGGTCGCACCGATTGGCCTCGTCCATGTAGGGAGTGGAGACGACGATCGTGAGCCCGCTCGCTTTGAGCTCCGCGAGCAGGTCCCAGAATTCGCGCCGCGAGACGGCGTCGACGCCAGTGGTCGGCTCATCGAGCAGCAGGATCTGGGGGCGATGGACGAGCGCACAGGAGAGCGCGAGCTTCTGCTTCATTCCGCCGGAGAGCGCGCCGGCGCGTCGCTCCCGGAACGGCTCGATCTGCCGGTAGATCGGCGCGATCCTCTCGTACTCCCGCTCGATCGACGTGCCGAAGACCGATGCGTAGAACCGCAGATTCTCCTCGACGCTCAGATCGGGATAGAGCGAGAATCTGCCGGGCATGTAGCCGAGTCGCGGGCGAATCTTCCACAGCCCCGAGACCACGTCGTCCCCGAGGACGTTCACTGATCCCTCATCGGGAACGAGGAGAGTGGCGATGATTCGGAAGAGTGTCGTCTTGCCGCCGCCGTCGGGACCGATGAATCCGAAGAGCTCGCCGGGCTCGATCGAAACGGATACGTCATCGAGCGCGGTCGTCGCGCCGAATCGTTTCGTGACCCCGTTGACGACAATGGCCGCGCTCATGTCCGCGCCGTGAAGTCCACTTCTGCGGGCATGCCGATCTTCAGCACCCCGTTCGGATTCGGGACGCGGATCTTGATCGCGTAGACGAGATCGGCGCGCTCTTCACGCGTCTGGATCGGTGTGGGGGTGAACTCCGCATCCGGCGAGACCCACCTGACGATGCCATTGACCGACTGCCGCTGCTCGCCTGCGTCAAAGGAAACGGTGGCCTGCTGTCCCACCTTCACCGCAGTCAGCTGCGTTTCGGTGATGTACGCGCGCACCTCCATCGATTCGAGGTTTGCGATCCGATAGAGCGGCGCGCCCGGATGAGTCATCTCGCCGGCGCGCGCATAGACGACGAGCACCGTTCCTGCGACGGGGTTCACGATCTGATTTTTCGACAGCCGATCGCCCGCCTGCGCCACGCGGGCCTCCGCCGCTTCGACCTCGCGCCGGATCGTATTTGCCTGAGCCTGAGCGCCCTGAATCTTCTCGTTCAGCACACGGTACTCGCCTTCCGCGACGTCGAGTTGCTGTGCCGTTGCTGCCCGCTGTTCCACGAGCCTGAGAGTCCGCTCGTAGGTGCGACGCGCGATCTCACGCTGCACCTGGAGAGCGTCGATCTGCTGGGCGACTTCATCGAGACGTGCCGAGGCCGCGCTGCGCTGGGCCGTAAGCTGCTGCTGTTCGAGGGCGACGCCGGTCGTTTCAATGGTTCCGACGAGGGTCGCCGGCGCGAGACGATCCCCTTCCTTCGGCGTGAACGCGACGATGCGCCCCGCCGCCTCGGCACTCACGACGACCTCCGTCGTCTCGACGTTGCCGTAGGCGTCGGGCGTGTCGGCTTTTCGGCACCCGGCCACCGCCACGGCGCAGATCAGAGCGATCAGAATTTTCCGCATCAACGTGCCTCCAGACCGAGAACGGTCAACATGCGCGCACGCGCGTGCGCGAGCTCCACCTGATGAACGGCGCGAAGCAGCCGCGCCTCGAGCACATCCGTTGTCTTGTCCACCATTTCCGCGGCGGTCACGGCGCGTTCCTGATAGCGCGTTCGCGTTTCGCGCTCGATGAACTCGCGCAGCTCGACGATCCGCGCATCCAGCGCAAGCACCTCGTTCAATTGCGAGATCGCGGCGATGTCGTTCTGAATCGATTTGCGAAGATTGCGGGCAAACGTCTCTTCCTCAGACACCACCGTCTGCTGTTGAAGCTCGAGCTGCTTTCTCTCGCGCTCGGCGACTCCCCAGTCCCACGGCTTCCACTGCAACCGCACTCCGGCGAGCAGGTACGTGTCGAAGCCGGTGCTGAGAGGGTTGAGTCCGGGTTTCCCGTATCCCGCGCGCCCATACGCGGAGATCCGTGGGTCGGCGCGCGTGCCGACGACGGCCATCTGCGCGGCGAGGCGGTCCCTCGTGCGGGCGAACTGCTCGTACTCTGGCCGTACCCGGAGCTCGGCTTCGCCAGCCATCGCGCGGCCCAGGGCTGCGGAATGATCTGGAAGGGTGAGCTCGCTCGAGAGGGTGATCGTCTGTCCGGTCAGCTCAGCGAGGCGTCCCAGCGCTCCTTCGCGCTGCGCCCGCAGTTGAAGCTTGTCCTGACGACGGGCCAGCAGCGCGGCCTCGATCGTCGCCGCGTCCCCCGGAAGCGCGGCACCTTCGGCGACACGAATCTTCGTGTCCTTGAGGCGGGCCTCGAGGTCGGTGATCGCGGTCTCGATCTGTGCCTCGCGCTCCTGAAGCGAGGCTGCCGCGAAGAACGCATCATTCACTTCCTGCCGGATCGCGTACAGCGCGGTTTCGATTCGTGCGTTAGCCTCCGCGAGACGGGCGCGTTCCGCGGCGAGACGGGCGCGAATCGACGGATCGAGAATCGTCTGCTCGAGACGTATCGACGCATCCCACGTGTCCTTCGGAGGGGATGGGAGCGGCGACCCGTTGGGGGATCGGAGCGGGATCTGAATCACGTCGGACTGGTATTGCGCCTGTCCTTCGACTGCGAGAGCAGGACGCCGCTCCGCCACGATGTTCGCGAGTCGAAGGTCCACCTGCTCGGCTTCGAGCTGCATCTGTCGCAGCCGCGGATCGGTGGATCTCGCCGCGTCCTGGAGGGTCCCGAGGCTGATCGGTTGCCCGCCGGCAGCAAAAGGCATGAGGGCGGCCGTGAGAATGAAGAGAAGTCGCCTCATGGACGGATACCCCGCATGAAAAAGTCAGGCAGATCGTTACGCCGGTGTTCGATGAATCGGCGGAATTGTTTTTCATCCTGGCCGAGGAGGGCCGAGAACATCGTCCTCGCGGCGAACGGAAATATGCACAGTGACAGAAGATTGACGATGAAGTCCTCGGCTGCAATCGGAAGCATCTTTCCTGCTTCCACCTCCGCCTTGATCTGGCTACGGATGGTCGCGAGGAGCCGAGCGCCGATCTTCTCCGGACGGAGACCAGCGGCAGCCTCGAAGAACTGCAGCACGCGTTCGGGATCGTGATTGATCTCGCTGAGAATGTAGCCGGGAAGATACGGATGTTTGAGCAGCTGCGAGAGCTCGATGTCGACGACGCGCCGGACCTTTTCTTCGAGCTGTGCATCGGACGCGAGCACTTGCATCACCGCCGGGAAAAGCTCGGCGGCGGCGCGGCGAAAGACCGCGCGCGCGAGCTGGTCCTTCGAACGGAAGTAGTAGTGAAGGAGGGCCTTGTTCACTCCCGCCTCCTCCGCGATCTGTTGCGTGCGCGCGCCGGATGTGCCGGAACGGATGAAGACCGTGTGCGCAGCATCGAGGATGCGCTGCTCGGTAGCCTTGTCCCGGTTTTGACCGCTCGATTTAACCATTCGGTTAACAATAGATCCCGATGCGTGGTTCCGTCAACCGTTTGAAAAGGGAAGAAATGTTGCTTTTCCAGACCTGTCACCAGGACAATCGCCGGCCATGGCCATCGCAACCGTCAACCCGGCGACCGGCGAAACCCTCGCTACGTTTAAATCACTCACAGGGCAGGAGATCGAGGCGAAGCTGCGGGGCGCCGTCACGGCGTTTGCCCTCAACCGCGGCCGGAGTCTCGATGACCGCGCCGCGCGCATGCTACGAGCCGCGGCGATTCTCGAGGAGCGCGCTGCCGACTACGGGCGGATGATCACGCTGGAGATGGGCAAGCCCGTCGGCGCTTCGGTGGCCGAGGTGAAGAAGTGCGCGCTGGTATGCCGCTATTACGCTGAGAATGCGGGGCGATTTCTCGCCGATGAGCACATCACGACCAATGCCCAAGAGAGCTACGTGCGTTACGAACCGCTCGGACCCGTTCTTGCGGTCATGCCGTGGAACTTCCCCTTCTGGCAGGTGTTCCGTTTCGCGGCACCAGCTCTCATGGCCGGCAACGTCGGCCTGCTCAAACATTCGTCGAATGTTCCGCAGAGCGCCATGGCGATCGAGCAGGTCCTGCGCGACGCCGGCTTCGATCACGATGAATTCCAGACGCTGCTCATCTCCTCCGATCAGGTCGCAGCGCTTCTCGACGACGACCGCATCAAGGCGGCGACACTCACCGGCGGTGAAGGGGCCGGAGCCAGCGTCGCCAGCTCAGCCGGCAGGAACATCAAGAAGACCGTCCTCGAGCTAGGCGGCAGCGATCCGTTCATCGTCATGCCGAGCGCCGACCTTTCGGAGGCAGTGGCCGTCGCGGTGAAGGCTCGCGTCATCAACAACGGCCAGTCGTGCATCGCTGCGAAGCGCTTTATCGTTCACGAGAGCATCGCCCCGCAATTCGAAAAGCGCTTCGTCGAAGCCATGCGCGCATTGCGGATCGGGGATCCCCTCGACGAGCAGACGGAGATCGGACCGCTGGCGACACCGCAGATCGTCGATGACCTGGAGAAGCAGGTCCACGCCAGCATCGACGCGGGAGCGCGCCTGCTCACCGGCGGACATCGCGTTGCCGGAACGAAAGGCAATTTCTACGAGCCGACGGTCCTCGCCGACATCCCGGCGGGCGCACCTGTGCGCCTCGAAGAGACGTTCGGTCCCGTGGCGGCTCTCTATCGCGTGAAGGACATCGACGAAGCGATCGCGGTTGCCAATGAGACGACGTTCGGCCTGGGCAGCAGCGTCTGGACGCGCGACAGCAGCGAGATCCGCCGGTTCGCGGCGGAGATCGAAGCCGGACAGGTTTTCGTCAACGCGATGGTCGCTTCCGATCCGCGGCTGCCGTTCGGCGGCGTCAAACGCTCCGGCTTCGGACGCGAGCTCGGCGAACACGGAATCCGCGAGTTCGTGAACGTGAAGACCGTGTACGTGGAGAAGCGCGCGTAGTGATCGTCCATCTCATCGACGGAACGTACGAGCTCTTCCGCCATTTCTACGGCGCCCGGCGCGCACGCAAGGGTGAGGACTCGCGATATGGAGGCGTGCGCGGCGTACTGCACACCGTCCTGGAAATGTTCGAGACCGGCGCCACTCACCTCGGCGTCGCCACCGATCACATCATCGAGTCGTTCCGCAACGACCTGTGGCCCGGATACAAGACCGGCGCGGGCATCGATCCTGTGCTGTGGAATCAGTTTCACCCGCTCGAGGATGGTCTCGCGGCGATGGGCGTCGTCGTCTGGCCGATGGTCGAGCTCGAGGCCGACGACGCTCTCGCATCGGCCGCGGCGATTGCCGCGCGTGATGACCGTGTCGAGAAAGTCTGCGTCTGGACGCCTGACAAGGACCTCGCCCAATGCGTCGTCGACGCCAGGGTCGTTCAGGTCGATCGCAGGAAGGGCGAGATCCGCGACGCCGCCGGAGTCGAAAAGAAGTTCGGGGTTCCTCCGCGGTCAATCCCCGACTATCTCGCTCTCGTTGGCGACGCGGCCGATGGCTACCCCGGTCTGGCAGGGTTCGGGGCCAAGTCAGCCGCGGCCGTTCTTCGGCGATTCGGGCACATCGAAGCGATCCCCGCGTTCGCGACCGAGTGGGACCGGACGGTCCCCGGCGCAGGACGCCTCGCCGGGGTCCTCGGCGAGAAGCGGGAGCTGGCCCTTCTCTTCCGAACCCTGGCGACGCTGCGGACCGACGCTCCTCTCTTCTCCTCCGTCGACGCCCTGCGGTGGCAGGGTCCGACTCCCCGCTTTCCGGCTTTTGCCGAAAAGATCGGTGCGCCCGAGCTCGTCACCCGCGCTGCCAAAGCTCTCGATAAACTCGCCTCGAAAAAAGTTTGAGATCTTGTCGATCCGGCATTGCCTCGTTCGACGTGTCTGCAGGAGGATATGAAAAATGCGAGTGATGGTACTGGTCAAAGCCAACAAGGACAGCGAAGCGGGCGTGATGCCGACCGAGCGGGAACTGGCCGAGATGGGCAAGTTCAACGAAGAGCTCGTGAAAGCAGGAGTGATGCTGGCCGGCGAGGGTCTTCATCCGACGTCGAAGGCGGCGCGCGTGAGATTCACCGGAAAAAAGGCGACGGTCATCGACGGGCCCTTCGCCGAGACCAAGGAGCTCGTTGCCGGGTTCTGGATCTGGCAGGTCAAATCGCTGGAGGAAGCGATCGAGTGGCTCAAGCGCAGCCCTTTCCAGGATACCGAGGTGGAAGTGCGACCAATCTTCGAGGCTGAGGATTTTGGCGCCGAGTTCACGCCCGAGCTGCGAGCGCAGGAAGAGCGGCTGCGCGCCGAGATCGAGGCGAAGAACAGGTAGGACTGCTGGTGGAGCCGCGGGCGATCCCGCCCGCGGGTCACGGAATATGAGGGAGCCCGCGGGCGCGATCGCCCGCGGCTCCACTCTCATCGAAAGACATCCCCGCTCAGATATCGGAGTCCCGAGTCGATGATGATCGTCGCCACCGTTGCGCCGGCTCCGAGTTGCTGGGCCATCCTTATCGCGGCCACGACGTTTGCGCCGGTCGACGTCCCGGCAAAAATCCCTTCCTCCCGCGCCAGCCTGCGCGCCATCGCTTTCGCTTCCTCGGTGGACACGGTCTGAATCTCGTTCACCATTTCCGGCTGCCACAGCGGCGGGATGAATCCGATTCCGATTCCTTCAATCTTGTGCGACCCGCTCGGTTTCCCCGAGAGCACGGCTGATTCGGCCGGTTCCACGGCCACGATTCGAATGCGATCGTTGTGAGCCCACAGCGCTTTCGTAACACCGTGAATCGAGTGCGCGGTGCTCACCGTGTGCACGAACGCGTCGACCTTGCCTTCGGTCTGCGTCCAGATTTCTTCGCCAAGAGGAAGATAGCCGGCGATCGCGTCATGATTGCGAAGCTGGTTGCAGTACCAGTGGCCCGGACGCTCGCTCAACCCATCGGCCACACGAATCATCTCTTTGATCAACGCCTCGTTGATTCGTCCGCTGTCGCTCTTCACGACCGTCACATTGGCGCCGAACGCGCGCATCGTTCGGCCCTTCTCCTCGCTGAACGCATCGGAGAACACGATCTCGAGCCCGTACCCTCTCGCCGCGCAAACGAGGGCCAGAGAGATTCCGGTCGTTCCGGCCGTGTATTCGACCACCGTCCCGCCCTTCACGAGACGGCCATCCGCTTCCGCCGCGTCGATGGCCGCCTTCGCCATGCGGTCCTTCATGCTTCCGGTGGGGTTCGCCCATTCCAGCTTCGCAACGACTCGCGCAGCACCTTGCGGGACAACGCGCCGAAGCTCGATCAGAGGAGTGTTTCCGATGCCGCCGAGGACGCCGTCAGGACGAGATTTCAAGATGACCTCCGTGTGAGCCGAGGTTGACAATGCTAGCGCCTTCGCCTGTTTCCAGGGCCGGATCGCTACACTACGCGGTCATGAAGGTCTTCCGGCTCCTCCTCCTCACGCTCGCGACTTCGTCCGTCATGGCCGAGGACCTTGCTCGCCGTTTTGAATCGGATGTTCGGGTGCTGGCCTCCGAAGAAATGGAAGGACGCGGACTCGGCACCAAAGGAATCGAAAAAGCAGCCGCCTGGATCGAGGCCCGCCTGCGCCAGCTCGACCTTCGACCCGCCTTCGATGGATCGTATCGGCAGAAGTTCGACGTGAAGACCGGCGTCGCGCTGGCTGACGGCAACCAGATCTCGATCACGAACTTGAAGTCGAAATCGAAGAAGAGCGTGGCCGCGACGGACTGGATCCCTCTCGGATTTTCCAGCTCCGGCAGATTCGACGCGCCCATCGTTTTCGTCGGCTACGGCATCGAGGCTCCACCCCTCGGCTATCGCGAGCTCGAGGGAGTCGATCTCAAAGGCAAAGTCGCGCTCATGCTTCGCTACGAGCCGCAGGAAAAAGACGAAGGGTCGCCGTTCGACGGGCGCAAGCCCAGCCGCTGGTCGGCGACGCGGTACAAGGTCCTGCAGGCGCGCGAGCGCGGCGCGGCGGCAGTCATTTTCGTCACGGGTCCACTGCAGGACGAGGGTAAGGACAGGGTCCCCGCTCTCAAGAACGACGGACCGGAGAGCGCAGCCGGCCTTCCGGTGCTTCAGGTGAAGAACTCACTTGCACAGCAGTGGCTGAAGGCCGGCGGCATCGATCTGCTGCAGTTTCAGAAAGACGTCGATCGCGATCTTCGTCCGCGGTCGCGCGAGCTGCCGGTGCGAATCACCGGCAGCGTCGCCGTTCGCAACACATTCGCCGAGGCGGTGAACGTTGCCGGCATTCTTCCCGGACGCGGCGCGCTCGCAAACGAAATCGTCGTTCTCGGCGCGCACTACGATCACCTCGGAATGGGCGGCGAGCGTTCGATGAAACCGAACGCGCAGGCCGCGCATCTCGGGGCTGATGACAATGCGTCGGGCACCGCGGCCGTGCTGCTTGCCGCCGAGCGTCTGCGCGATCAGCTTCGCGACGTTCCGAATCACCGCACCGTTCTGATCGCGCTCTTCTCGGCCGAAGAGCTGGGGCTCGCCGGATCGGGATTTCTGGTAGCGAACCCGCCGGTGCCGATGGATCGCGTCGTGGCCATGGTGAATCTCGACATGGTTGGGATGTTGCGCGACGACAAGCTGATGGCCTTCGGCTCGGAGTCCGCACCGGAGTGGCGCAGTCTCGTCGAGCGCCTCGGCAAGGACCTGAAGCTGACTGTCACTGCCAGCGGAGACGGCTATGGGCCCTCCGACCAGACGAGCTTCTACGCGGCGCGCATTCCGGTCATTCACTTTTTCACCGGCGCACACGAGCGCTATCACACGCCGGAAGACCGCGTGGAGACGCTCAACCATGCCGGCGGCGCGAAGATCGTCGAGCTGACGACGAACCTCGTCGCGGCCGTGGCGCGCGGCGAAGTCACTCCGCAATACGCGCGCATCGCAACGGCTCCCGCCATGCAGGGCGACAGCCGGGGCTACGGCGCCTACCTCGGCACCGTTCCCGATTACAGCGCGATGGATGCCACGTCGGGCGGCGTACTTCTCGGCGACGTGCGTCCTGGCGGGCCGGCCGAGCTGGCGGGAATCAAGGGCGGCGACCGCATCGTCGAGATGGCCGAGACGCGCATCGAGAATCTCTATGACATGACGTATGCGCTGCAGGATCACAAACCGGGTGACACGATCGACGTGGTCGTGGTTCGCGGCGGTGAGCGCAAAACCCTGAAGGCAACGCTCGGGTCGCGCGGGGGCACACCGGCGGTAGCACCCGCCGCAGCGCCGGCCGCTCCGCCCGCAGCCCCCGCCCCTCCTGCGCATCCGCCCGCGGCCGGACCAGCGCCAGCTGCCGACTTCTACGACAACCGTCCCGGAAAGGACTTCGTCATCAACGCCGGCAAGCCCTTCACGCGGACGTTCGAAGGCGAAGGACACTTCGCGGACGTCCGCCGTCTGACTTTCGGCGGAGACAATGCGGAGGCGTACTTCAGCCCGGACGGGAAGAAGCTGATCTATCAGGCCACCGTGCCGGGCGCCGGATGCGATCAGCAGTACTCGGTCGATCTCGCGACGGGAGAGACGAAGCTCGTCTCGACGGGGAACGGACGCACGACGTGCGGCTACTACCGCTGGCCGAGGGGCGATCGCATCATTTACGCCTCGACGGAATCGGGTGGCGCGGCATGTCCGCCGAAGCCGGACCGATCACAGGGCTACGTCTGGCCGGTATACGAATCATTCGAACTGTATGAGGCGAATGTCGACGGCTCGAATCCGAAAGTTCTCTCACCGGCGCCCGGATATGACGCGGAGATGACGTGGTGTCATCGCGGCGGAAAGAAGGTGTTCACGTCCATGCGCGACGGCGATCTCGATCTCTACGAGATGGACGAGGCAGGAAATGTCCGCCGGCTCACCGACAAGCCGGGATACGACGGCGGCGCGTTCTACAGCCCCGATTGCAAGGAGATCGTCTGGCGCGCGAACTATCCGACGGGTCCTGCGCTCGAGAACTATCGTGGCCTCCTCGCGAAGGGGCTGGTGCGGCCAACGCAGATGGAGCTGTTCGTGATGAACGCCGACGGCACCGATCAGCGGCAAATCACGAAGAACGGCGCCGCGAACTTCTGCCCGTACTTCACGCGCGACGGAAAGAAGATCATCTTCGCGTCGAACGTGAACCAGACCGGCTTCGAGTTCGATCTGTGGATGATCGGCAAGAACGGCCAGAATCTCGAGCGCATCTCCACGGCGCCGGGCTTCGACGGTTTCCCGGTGTTCAGTCCCGACGGCGAGTTCGTGGTGTGGTCGTCGAGCCGCGCCGACTCGAAGGGACGTGGGCTGGATCTCTTCATCGCGCGCTGGAAGTGAGTAGAGACCTGTGGCACGCCATGAATGAAAGGACCGCCTCGCGGCGGTACTGTGGGTGTCTGAAGTGGCTCCGGCAGTAGGACTCGAACCTACGACCAACGGATTAACAGTCCGCTGCTCTACCAACTGAGCTATGCCGGAGTATTTCGGCCAGAAAGGCGCCGGAAAATAGCATCGCCCCCAGGCGCCGTCAAGGCAGGCACCGGCTCTTAACCCCGGCTCTCCCGGGTTTATTCACGGAGCGCCGCAGAAAGACGGGCGAGCATCTCCGTCACGGTCCCGTCGCTGTATTCGATGAGCTCGATCCCCTCGTCGCCGGCGATCATCCCGCTGCAGCGGCGTGTAAAGGCGGGCCGCCAGAGACAGATCACCGGCATCCGGAAGCGGTACCGGGCCGCCGCGATCTCGTACCCGACCCCGTGTGAGGGCCGCGAGACCTCGGCTACGAGCGTGCCCCCTGCGGCGGCGACCTCTTCGAGCCACCCCATGTCCCGGCGGAAGATCTCCGGCGACGACAGCGCCTCGCCTCCATCGCCGACGGCCGTGCTGGTCACCATCCCGGCCAGAACGCGGTGTCCCTCCCCTTGCAGAGCCTCGACGATCCTGCGGTACATGGCGACGTCTTCGCGCCCCCCGCTGATCGATCCCGAGAAGTAGATGGTTCGCGGCACGGGCGGCAGTCTACAATCCGGCCCCCGATGTCGCGAGAGATCGTCATCAACACCACGAAGCACGAATCGAGGATCGCCGTCGTCGACGAAGGGCAGGTCGCCGAGCTGTGGGTCGAGCGGACCCGCCACCGGACGATCGTAGGAAACATCTACAAAGGGCGCGTCACCAAGGTCCTCCCCGGCATGCAGTCGGCCTTCGTCGACCTCGGCCTGGAACGAGACGCGTTTCTGTACGTCGCCGACGTCCTCGAGGAGCTCGAGGAGATCGAGAGCGAGACGCCCGACGAGCTCCAGCTCGATGATGTTCCTCACCGGGCCGAGACGTCGATCTCGGATCTTCTGCGCGAAGGACAGGAAATCGTCGTCCAGGTGTCGAAGGACACGATCGCCGGGAAGGGTGCGCGCATCACGTCGCACGTCACACTCCCGGGCCGTTTTCTCGTCTACATGCCGACCGTCAATCACATCGGCGTATCCCGGCGTATCGAGGACGAGGGTGAGCGCAATCGTCTCAAGGACATCCTCGAGCGCATCCGGCCGCAGGGTCAGGGCGGATTCATCGTCCGCACAGCCGGCGAGGGGCGCGAGGAAGAAGAGTTCCGCTCAGACCTTCGCTATCTGACCGAGCTGTGGTCCCAGATCAAGCGACGCGCTGAGAAGGCGTCCGCGCCGACCGCCGTTCACCACGACCTCGACCTCATTCTCCGCACGATCCGCGACGTGCTGTCGTCGGAGTTCAAGAGCGTCTGGGTCGATTCGGTCGACGAGTATCAGCGCATCGTCGAGTTCCTCGATCAGATCCAGCCGCAGCTCGTGCCGCGCGTTCGTCTCTACCGGCGCGACGAGCCGATCTTCGACGAGTTCGGAATCGAGCCGGAGATCGCGAAAGCGCTCAAGTCGAAGGTGTGGCTCAAGTCGGGCGGCTACATCGTCATCAATCAGACCGAGGCGCTGGTGGCCATCGACGTGAATACGGGCAAGTACGTCGGCAAGAAGAACCTGGAAGAGACGGTCTTCCGGACGAACCTCGAAGCGGCGAAGGAGATCGTCCGCCAGATCCGGCTGCGCGACCTCGGCGGCATCATCGTGCTCGACTTCATCGACATGGAAGAGGCGTCGAATCGCGACAAACTGTTCGCGACTCTCGAAGAGGAGATCCGGAAGGATCGTTCGAAAACGAAGATCCTGCAGATCTCCGAGTTCGGTCTCATCGAGATGACGCGCAAACGTGTGCGCCAGAGCCTCGAGCGGTCGCTGACCCAGGCGTGCCCCTACTGCTCGGGGAGCGGGCGCATCAAGTCGAACACGACCGTGGCGCTGGAGATCTGGCGCGAGCTGATGAAGGCCCGCGACTTCCACGAGGGACAGGATGTCATCGTGAGGGTCAACCCGCTCGTCTACGGCGCTCTCTCCGCCGGCGACCCGATTTTTGAAGAGGTCGAGCGCACACTGGGCATCCACCTGGTGTTCAAGCCGGACGAAAGCCTGCACCACGAACAGTTTGACGTGATGAGGATCTGAGGTTTGAAGTCTATCCTGAGCGTAGCGAAGGATCTCCGGTGCACCTGCGCCGCCCGGGCCATGACCCCACTCCGTGCACCGGAGATCCTTCGCTTCGCTCAGGATAAAGTGCCCTTGGCAAACCCTGTGCACTGAGAAGCCAGCGCTACAGCAATGTCCCTCGAAGATACGTTCACCAGCCTCGCCTCGTTCCT